>JAYZDF010000015.1:0-70849 GCA_036337945.1 Myxococcota bacterium | reverse complement strand
AAATATTCGTTCCGCTCAATTTTTGGGTGGCTGGTCTTAAAGGATTTTTGCGATGTCTAAGCATGTTGATAAAAATGTGATGATTGTTCGCCTCAAGTGGGCCTGGGTTTTTGTGTCCGGCTTGGTTCTGACGAACTTTTTTCTCAGCTTTTTTTGTGGGAACTGGTCGCTATTCGTTTACCTCATCGTAGGCGGCCTAGGTGCTTGGAGAGCGGAGAGTTTGCAAAAGCGGTTTTCTGGAGATTCCTGGTTTGCCAAGCTCGTTCGAGCTGGGGCGGCGCTCTTGGCGGTAGCCTCTTTCGCAGGTTTCATCGGCTTATCGCTTATGCCGGTTCGCTGGGATACAAAGTGTTCTTGGCGCTATTGTGGTCGCGCGATGGGGCCTGGTTTATTTAAGTCTCCTTTCCCCGTCGGAACGCCGACATGCCGAGGATGGTCGGTATGCGCGAACGAGTATCAATATTCATCTGCGGAATACTCAGAAATGCTAAAGCAAATCGAAGCTCAAGGCTGTCCGGCACCTTAGCTTCGGGTTTTATGAGTACTTTCACACCAGGCTAGGAAAGTACTTGAGCCCAGAGACAGATCAATTGTGGTTTGATTTGGTGTCGGCCGGATTGGATCTCTTGACTGATACCAGCCCCGGTCCTTTTTTTGTTTTGAGTTCATTTACGTGCCCCGCGTAAAACCCGGAGACACCGATTATGACTTCAACCGGGGAAAGCCATTGTTAGCCTTATCAAGTTCGTGTTTCGCGAGAACAACCAGACACCTAAGTCGCGGGATTTCTTGCCTGATTACAATTGAGTTGCCATCCAAAGCAGCCTGCATTAGAGGGCAGAAGTGTTGTGCGCTCATCGGATAAATTTCGATGTTCGCCATCGCCGGATGGGTCAATTCGGTACGCTACACGGACTCGATCCAACGAGTACCGCTGACGCTGCGTCTTGACGTTACCACTGGGAGATAATTTAATGGGAAATCACGTCATAACAAAAGGGCTCGACTTGCCAATTACTGGTCAGCCAGAGCAGGCGGTCTCAAATGCATCCTCGGTCACTGAAGTGGCAGTGTTGGGTCACGACTATCCAACGATGAAACCCAGGATGCACACGAAGGTCGGGGATCAAGTAAAGCGCGGTCAGCTTCTCTTTGAAGATCGAAAATCCGAAGGTGTTCACTTTACTGCACCTGCAGCGGGAGAAATCGTGGCGATTCATCGCGGCGACAAACGTCTATTCCGGTCCCTTGTTATCAAATTGAGCGAGGCAGAAAAAGCAGGGGAGTTCGCCTCCGAAGATCAAGTTCAATTCGAATCTTACAATTCGAAAGCACCTAAAGAATTGTCTGGTGATGAAGTGCGAGCGCTATTGTCTGAGTCCGGTCTGTGGACAGCGATTCGCGTCAGACCACATGGTCGTGTTCCTGGTATCAAAGATACGTGCCATGCCGTCTTCGTTACCGCGATTGACACGAATCCGCTCGCGCCATCGATAAAATCGATTACTGAAGGCAAGAGCGAGCATTTGAAGGCCGGATTGACTGTCCTCAAAACACTCACAGAGGGCTCGGTATTTTTGTGTGTAGATTCTTCATGGAATTCATCCGATGGCGAAGTCGCCGGCGTTCAGATTGAGACCTTCAACGGCCCGCACCCTGCAGGGCTTCCCGGTACCCATATTCACATGTTGGCTCCCGTCAGTCGTGAACGCCATGCGTTCCACCTTGGTGTTCAAGATGTGATCGCCATCGGCGAACTGGTAACCACTGGAATTTTGAATACCTCTCGTGTCGTCTCTTTAGCGGGACCAGTGGTCAAATCACCTAGATTGATCAGAACTCGACTTGGTGCAAGTTTGCGTGAGCTTACCGCAGGTGAATTGGCGGAAGGTTTAGAGTCCCGAATTATCTCAGGCTCAGTTTTGTACGGCCATAACTCTACAGATGAAGCCTGCGATTATCTCAACCGCTACGATCAACAGATTTCGTGTATTGCAGAAGATCGTGAACGTGTCTTTTTGGGATGGATGAGCCTCGGGTTCAAACAATTCTCAACCATTCGCGCGTTTGCATCGAAATGGCTTCCGAAAAAGAACTGGGCTTTCACGACGAACACAAACGGTTCGCACCGAGCCATGGTTCCGATTGGAATGTATGAGCGCCTAATGCCGTTGGACGTCATGCCAACGTTCCTGTTGCGAGCGCTACTAATGAAAGATCTTGAGAACGCAGAAAAACTCGGTTGCCTAGAACTTCACGAGGAAGATTTAGGCCTGTGCTCATTTGTGAGCCCCGGTAAAGAAGATTACGGTTCGGCTCTTCGCGGAGTCCTTACTGATATTTGGCAGGAAGGCTAATGGAATTCATTAAATCACTGCTTGAAAAGCAAGAAGAACTCTTTGGGAAAGGCAAGAAGCTTGAGAAGCTTTATCCTCTGCATGAGGCATTGGATACCTTCCTCTTTACACCTGGTTCGGTTAATAAAGGCACGACCCATGTGCGTGAAGCGCTGGATCTTAAGCGCATGATGATTATGGTTGTTATCGCTTTGATCCCGTGTATCGCCATGGCCTTCTATAACACGGGTTATCAGGCCAATTTAGCGATATCGAACGGCGCTGGTGCTTTGGACGTATGGCAAACATCGCTGTTTTCAATGCTGGGTCTCACCCACGACCCCGCGAATTTCACCTCGAACGTAGCCTACGGTGCGCTATTCTTTCTGCCCGTCTTTATCGTGACGTTTGCAGTTGGCGGCTTGGTAGAAGCAGGCTTCGCGGTGGCTCGCAACCACGAGATCAACGAAGGTTTTCTCGTTACGGGTATGCTCTTGCCCTTGACTTTGCCCCCTACAATTCCACTGTGGCAAGTCGCGCTGGGGATTTTGTTTGGCGTGGTTGTTGGTAAGGAGATTTTCGGCGGAACAGGCATGAACGTGCTGAATGTGGCACTGACTGCTCGGGCGTTTCTATTTTTCGCGTACCCGGCTCAAATTTCTGGGGACAGCCCCTGGATTGCGGCGGACCTCGCAGCGCTGAGTGGCGCCAGCACTTTGCCAGACGCGGTAAGCGGAGCGACCTGGTTGGGTAAAGCCGCCGCTGGAGCGGAAACGTTCGCAAGCCACGCTGTTTTTGGTGAGCAGTGGTGGAATGCATTTTTGGGCTTTGTCCCCGGCTCTATGGGCGAGACCTCAGCCGCCGCCTGTTTGTTCGGCGCTCTCGTTCTGGTTGTGACTCAGGTAGCGTCATGGCGAACAATGGCAGGTGTTGTAGCAGGAACATTCATCATGGCGACAATGCTCCATGGTATCGAGTCTGACACGAATAACATGTTCGCGGTTCCTTTCGGCTGGCACATCGTGATTGGCGGCTGGGCATTTGGTTTGGTCTTCATGGCGACTGACCCCGTGTCATCGGCTTTCACCGATATGGGCAAACTTATTTATGGCCTGGGGATTGGCGTCTTGGTCGTTTTAGTGCGCGTGGTCAACCCTGCTTACCCCGAAGGTATGATGCTCGCTATTCTATTCATGAATATGTTCGCGCCGTTCATCGACCACTTCTTTGTTCAGGCGAACATCAAACGGAGGCTAGCTCGAAATGCAGCGTAACAGCGTTATATATATCCTCGGTTTCTGCGTAGCGGTTTGTCTCGTTTGCGCCGTGATTGTTTCCTCGTCGGCTGTGGGTCTCAAAGACAAGCAGGACCTAAACAAAGTGTTAGATCGTCAGAAAAAAGTACTCTCAGTAGCAGGTATTGACTTCAAAGATACAGCGTCTTCCGACGAAATTCAGAGCTTGTTTTCGAAACGAATCAAACTCGTCGTGGTCGACTTGAAGACAGGTAAGGTCGATCAGGCAGCGACGAAAGATGCGGCTAGCTTTGACCAACAAAAAGCAAAGAAAGACCCCGCCCAGAGCGCAGACGCTCCTAAAAACCTGGCAGGTGTTCGCAGAGTTCCCAATAAAGCAATGGTCTATCAGGTGTCCCAAAAAGAAATGGGAACCGGTGGAGCAGGCTTTCAGCTCGAACAATACATCTTTCCTATTGAAGGAAAGGGCCTATGGTCCACACTCTACGGCTATCTAGCTCTCGAGTCAGACGGAAACTCCATTAAAGGCATCACTTTCTATCAGCACGGCGAAACGCCCGGTCTTGGCGGAGAGGTAGATAATCCTGCGTGGAAAGCAAAATGGCCTGGACGGAAACTTTTTGGTCCGCAAGGAAGCAGTGTGAGCTCGTGGGGCGAAGCAAAAATTACAGTCAAAAAAGGTCAAGCTGGAACACCCGAACAAGATCCTTACCAAGTGGACGGCTTATCGGGCGCAACGATCACAGGAAACGGAGTGACTCACCTCGTTCGGTTCTGGATGGGCGACAACGGCTTTGGAAAGTACATCCGTAATGTCGTGGGGCAAGCGAGCTGATCGCTTGTGACAAAGGAGGGACATCGAAATGAGTAAAACAAAAGAAGTTCTTATTGACCCACTGTTTGATAATAATCCTATCGCCTTACAGGTTTTGGGTATCTGTTCGGCTCTTGCAGTGACGACGAAAATGGAAACCGCAGCGGTTATGGCAATTGCGGTGACCTGCGTACTAGCTCTATCCAATCTTTCGGTTAGCGTACTTCGTAATCACATACCGCCAAGCATTCGTATTATTGTGCAACTTACGATTATTGCTTCCTTGGTGATTGTGACCGACCAGATTTTGAAGGCGTTCTTATTCGAAACAAGCAAGCAGCTCTCGGTTTTCGTAGGTTTGATTATCACAAACTGTATTGTCATGGGGCGTGCGGAAGCTTTCGCGATGCAGAATTCTCCAACACGGAGCTTTATCGACGGAATTGGAAACGGCTTAGGCTATGGTCTCGTCATTCTTCTCGTCGGATTGTTCCGCGAATTATTCGGTTCAGGAAAATTATTCGGAATCGAGATCTTACCGCTTGTCAGTGAAGGCGGCTGGTATCAACCAAACGGACTTTTGGTGCTCGCTCCTGCGGCATTTTTTCTTATCGGCGGCTTTATCTGGGCACTCAGAACTTGGAAGCCTGACCAGGTTGAGGAGGCATAGTCATGGAACATTATTTGAGTCTCGCTGCAAAAGCGATATTTGTAGAAAACATGGCCCTCGCGTTTTTCTTGGGCATGTGTTCGTTTCTCGCTGTTTCAAAGAAGGTTGATACCGCTATCGGCCTAGGCTTTGCCGTTGTATTCGTTTCAGGCATTTGCACACCAATCAACAACTTGGTGTACAACATGTTCCTCAAGGAAGGTGCGTTGGTTTGGCTTAGCCCCGACTTCGCAACCGTTGACCTTTCGTTTCTAACGTTTCTCACTTTTATTGGGACGATTGCTGCAACGGTACAGGTCGTCGAGATGACGATTGATAAGTTTGCTCCAGCGCTCTATTCAGCACTGGGGGTATTCCTACCTCTGATTGCGGTAAACTGTGCAATCTTGGGAGGCTCTTTGTTTATGGTAGAACGTGATTACAGCTTCGGTGAGAGCGTTGTATTTGGCGCAGGCTCAGGTATGGGCTTCATGCTCGCCATTATCGCTCTCGCGGCTCTGCGCGAAAAAATGCGTTATAGTAATGTACCGCCAGGCCTACGCGGACTTGGGATCACTTTCATGCTGACTGGCCTCATGGCGATCGGCTTTATGGCATTTGCTGGAATTCAACTCTAAGGAAGGTGTGAAGATATGCTTACTGCAGGACTCGGCGTAGCCGTCTTTATTTTTATGATTGTGGCCCTTGTAGCGATTCTCATGGGCGCGCGCTCTCAGTTGGTTAATACGGCTGATGTTCGCATTGTTGTCAATGACGACAAAGATAACCCCATCGTAGCGCCAGCTGGTGGAACCTTGTTAAACACTCTCGCCGCGCAGAAGATTTTTATTCCGTCCGCCTGCGGCGGTGGCGGAACGTGTGGTGTTTGCAAGGTTCACGTCCACGATGGTGGCGGCGCTATTTTGCCTACCGAAAAGACGCATATTTCGCGAGGCGAAGAACGCGAGGGCTGTCGACTTTCTTGTCAGGTTAAAGTTAAAGCTGACATGAATATAGAGGTCGAGCCCGAAGTATTCAGTGTCCGCAAATGGAAATGTAAGGTTCGTTCAAACGACAACGTGGCGACTTTCATCAAAGAGCTCGTTCTTGAACTGCCGGAAGGCGAATCGGTTCCATTTCGCGCTGGTGGATACATTCAAATTGAGTGTCCACCTCATGTAGCGAAATACGCGGATTTCGACATTGGCGAAGAATACCGGGGCGACTGGGACAAATTTAATTTATGGCCCCTCGTCTCGACCGTCGAAGAGCATGTGACGCGAGCGTACTCGATGGCAAATTATCCCGAAGAAGAGGGCATGATTATGCTGAATGTCCGCGTGGCGTCCCCTCCCTGGGACCGTGCAGCCAATCAGTGGAAAGCTGTGCCTCCCGGCATCATGTCTTCGTACATTTTCAGTTTGAAGCCTGGCGATGAAGTCACCATATCCGGTCCTTTTGGTGAGTTTTTCGCTAAAGAGACCAAAAACGAAATGGTCTTCGTGGGCGGTGGCGCAGGTATGGCACCTATGCGTTCACACATCTTCGATCAATTCCGCCGTATCAAAACCGATCGGAAGGTTTCGTTCTGGTACGGAGCTCGCAGCTACCGCGAAGCATTTTATGTCGACCATTTTGACAAGATTCAAGCTGATAATCCGAACTTCGAGTGGCACCTGGCCCTGTCTGACCTGACAGACGAAGACAAATGGGACGACCCTGAGTCTCCCACACGTCAAGCTTTGGGTGCTCAGAAAGGTTATACAGGCTTTATTCACCAAGTCTTGTATGACAACTACCTGAAGGACCATCCGTCTCCAGAGGATTGTGAATACTACATGTGCGGCCCACCCATGATGAATCAGGCCGTAATTAATATGCTGCTCGACCTCGGTGTCGAGATGGAAAATATTGCGCTTGATGATTTCGGAGGCTGATCTTTGCCTTCCAACCCACAACTCGAAGCGTCCGCCTGGAGGCGCTTCGTGTTCCCTTTCTTATTCGTCCTTGCTCTGTTCGTCGCTTTGTTTATCCGGCGTCCAGAAAAGATATCCCCTAGATCTTCCAACCCTGGCCTCGTCGCTCAAAAACCGGCTGAACAACTTGTTTTTCGCGGCGAGACTATGGGCACAACCTACCTCGTAAAGCTTGTTGTCGAGAACGAGCAAGATAAGACCGAATGGAGCGGCCTGCAAACGCAGTTCGATCAGAAGCTTGAGGCCATTAATGACCTCATGTCTACCTATCGCCCAAAGAGTGCGATTAGTCGGTTCAATGAAAGCGGCGACACAAAAAGCTTTCCCGTGGAGGCTGAGTTTTTCCATGTGGTGTCGAGTGCCTTGGACATTGGTAAGAAGACACAGGGGGCGTTCGATATCACGCTAGGTCCGCTCATCGACGCGTGGGGGTTTGATAAAACCGGTCGTCATATCAATAAACCGTCTGCGGAGTCGATTGCCTCACTCAAACCGTATGTGGGACTGGACAAAGTGACCGCCGAAAATGGTGGTATCCAAAAAGCAGATCCTCGCGTGCGGATAAACTTATCGGGCATCGCAAAAGGTTATGCCGTTGATTCGATTGCCGCACTCGTTGAAGAAGCGGGTGCTGAGCGCTTCATGGTGGAAATTGGCGGAGAAATTGCCGTTAAGGGAATGAATGCGAAAGGCAGGCCATGGAAGTTGGGCATAAATAGACCTACGCCCGAAGCGACCAGACTCGAACTGATCGGGACCGCAGAGCTTGAGAAGGGTGCGATGGCAACCAGTGGTAGCTATCGGAACTTTTTTAGTCGGGAAGGCCGGCGCTATCATCACATCATAGATCCACGCACGGGCGCGCCTGTATTACATACGTTGGTTTCTGTGACAGTTATAGCGCCGAATTGTATGCAGGCGGATGCTTTGGCCACCGCCGCTATGGTCCTAGGCCAAGAAGCTTTCGAAAAATCCCTTGTACATTTTCCAAAGGTTTCGGCTTTATTTGTTCATCAAAAGGGAGATCAGTTTGATGTTACTCGAACATCAAACTTTCCGGGCAGCTCCGACCGAATCAAGTAGTGGTCGTAAAACTTCAGCAAGAACTGTTTGACCCACCAATTTCGACCAATGTGTCCTCGGTGTGGTTCAGTACTTTTTCGTCATCGCATACGTCTTTGTCTGGGCACGTCATACAGCATGCGGAATTAAATGCGGGTCCGCCACATGATCCTTGGAGTTGCTTTTTTCCGCGGGTCAAAATCACTCCGGTCGCCATCGCCAAGACGGTAATGAAGAACACGGCCATGGTGAGCAATACGACGTTCACGACTCCTAAATAGCGACTGATTTCAGGTCGCGCAACACTGAACTTACGCTCTTCCTTTCTTCAGGTCTGTGAAGATCAGCATTCTTTTCGGCGATGATTGGTTTGCAGGGTAAATGAGGTTGTGTATCGCGGCGCTCTCTAATCTGAGATGGTTCCTAGGAACCGGTAAAGGTGATCGCCTCAAGAATTTGAGTCAGCTCTGTCTGGCTGCATTGATATTTGAATGTGTAGCGATGATCGTAAGGTTCATTGGGTCGAGGTGCGGCACCTCTCTCACACGTCGGGTCATAGGCTTGAACTGTCTCAAGAGCGTTCTTCATCCATTTCGTGAAATACTTCCGCTGCTTTCCTTGAGGCCATTGATCTAAACATTTTTGGGCAAGATCATACATCGCTTGATCGAAAGGCACGGGCGCACTTGCAATTTCCACAACGGTTACGTTTAGACCTTCAAGCATGGTAGTGGAACAGCTTTTTGGATTCAATGTTTCGTGTCTACGACTCCCCAAGTCCCGTCTGGGAGTTCGTCTTTTTTGACTATCGGCGTATTGAAGATCAAAAGTAGTATTGGCACCGACAAAATGAACATCTATATCAGTTTTGTCGATCTGCGCGAGCCTGAGAAACGATATGTTTCAGGAGTTGATATCGTCAGCTTTTTGCAGGATTTGAGAAATCGATATGTACGATAAGAATTATGGATGGAAATATCCAAACATTTAGACGTCTTGTTCTCGAAAATCGAGACTTCAGGCGGTTGTGGTTGAGTCACACAATATCGCTGATAGGAGATTGGCTAAGCTATATTGCCATCGCTGTCATTACTTTGGACAAAGGCGAGGGGGCTCTTGCTATCGGTCTCGTATTTCTTGCCCACACGATTCCTACTGCTTTGGTAACGCCAATCTCGGGTCCTCTCGCTGATCGATTCGACCGGCGTAAATTATTGTTGGCTGCCTACCTTGTGAGCTCTGTGATCACTGTGGGAATGTGGGGAATTGCAGAACTAGGCTCAGTACTGGGGCTTCAAATCGCACTATTTGTCCGCGTATGCATTTCCAGTATTGGCATCACTGCCCGCTCCGCAGCGATTCCAGCCATCGTTGGCCGTGAGGAACTGGGACCAGCCAACGCGCTCTTGGGTCTGACCTGGTCGGTCATGTTTACATTGGGATTGGCCGTTGGCGGCGTTGCCACAGAATATTTGAGCCCGAGTGGTGCAATTCTGCTCGATGCTTTGACTTTTGTACTCGCCGCGACAGTGGCGTGGAAGCTCCCTCGATTACAGCCTGACTTGGGCAATGCACCTCCACCGAGACCCGGTCTCAAAGAGATGATGCAGGCCTATAATTTTGCGAAAGAGCGGCCCCGCGTCATGATGATGGTATTTGCCAAGACTCCGCCTTTGCTTGCGAGTGCAGGGGCGTGGGTTACACTCAATATGGTCGCCAGTTCAAGGCTTAGTGCGATGTCAGCAGCCATCGCTCTAGGTCTCATGCAATCTGTTCGAGCTATCGGGACGGGGCTCGGTCCGCTAGTTCCTAGCTCGGTTCTTCCGCGCCATCCTCACGTCGGTGCAATGCTTTCTATGCTCGGCGCCGCGGCTTTCGCAGGTTTTGATATTGCTTGGATCTCTTTTACAGCTCTTTTTGTCTGGGGAGCGGGCCAAGGACACAACTGGGTCGTTTCGACAGCCGAGCTACAAGCAGCAACACCCGACCATTTGCTGGGACGAATGGTTGCACTGGATTTTTTCTTATTTTCAATAGCACAATCCACGGGCGCTTTAGGTGCGGGATGGGTCAGCGATTATTACGCTGATCCCGCAGCCGGTAGTTGGCTTACGGTGTCTTTCGGCCTGGTGTTGTTCGCTTACGTCGTATTTATCACTCGAACGAAAAAAACATGACACTACAGAGCCGGGCTGGTCATTCGTGAACTGTAAGCCTGCACTGAAACACGAGATACCTACTTTTTGGCTATAAACGCATTTGATATTGCCTCGATATCTTCGTCGAACAGATTGCCAAGTTCAGCAGTATCCAGTGGAATACCTTTCGAATGTTGGACATTCGCACTTTGATTTTGTCGGTTAAGATGCACGGAGATTCTATGGGAATTCAAAGCGTGAGATACTCTCCCTAGCTGGAAAGTCCTGATTGTTCCTCGGTCTAGCTCCCCTTATATTTAGCTTGTGCGACTCAAGCCGTTCAATACGAACTTTGTATATCTAAAGAAGGTCAGTTTAGTATTAGGTGTGTTTACAATGCTCGCGTCGTCTTGTTCTCGGACGGCTTTGTTTGACGCCAATCAAGTTGAAACTACACCGGAAGTTCAAAGCAATATGAATCAGACTCCATCGACGAGTGTCGATAGTGGAACGAGGACAGAGGTTGATAATTTACCAAAGGCTGAGACTTTCGAAGTTCTTGTTGGTGATGAGACTCGTCGATATCTGCTGTATGTCCCTGAGGTCGCAAGGCAGCGAGCGCTACCGCTGGTCGTTATGGTCAATGGTGGCGGTGGCAATTTTTACCCCTTTCCTCAAGAAAAACTCTTTTACGATTTAGCAGAGAGTGAAGGCTTTGTTGTTGCTCGTCCCATCTCTCAACAACGGCCTGAAAACGAGGGAGAATGGCAACTAAACACAGGCTCTTCAAATCGACAGGATATAGATTTTATGGAGCGACTTATTGAGGATATTGCAACAGACTTTGCCCTTGATACGACGCGAGTCTACGCGACAGGCTATTCTCTTGGCTCAATGTTCACTTATGAAATTGCGTGTCATTTGAGTACGAAGTTTGCCGCTGTCGCCTCGTATGCTGGCAGTATGCCTATGAACCATCGTGATTGCGCTGATCCTTCAGCTATCGGGATCATGCATATCCATGGCACACAAGATCAGATCATTCCTTATTTCACTTCTTGGGACTGGAAAAACTGGGATTCAGTAGGAAGGATGTTTGGCGTTCCGGGTTTGGTCGACCACTGGCAAAGGAAGTTTGCTTGTAACGCAGAACGGCAAGATGGAATGAGGTATGTCTATGAGAATTGCGAGGATAACGTTCGTGTAGAGCATTTCCGCCTGGAAGGTGTCGATCATGGCTGGCCTGATTTTATTGACGGACAGCAAACAGCCACGGTGATATGGAGATTTTTTGAGCAATTCAGTCTATAATTTCGCTCAATGTTGAATTGTACTAAAAATTTTTTCCTTTCGTTCACGAGCATGCTTATTCTTTATTGCTCGGGCTGCAGTGGTGCATCGATTGAGCTTCCGGCTGTCAGCATCGACGTAGACGGTCAATCGCGCTCCTACCATATCTTCGTACCCGCAAATACTTCGACGAGTGCGCCTGTGTTATTGGCTTTCCACGGAGGGGGCGGAGCAGGCATCGAGTTTCCTCAACAAAGAGAATTTGAAACACTCGCCTCGGAAAACGGATTTATTTTAGTGTTGCCTCAAGCTGTATTGGTGGATGGAAACGAAGGTGAATGGCAACTCAATACAACATCCGAGCGAGAACAAGATATTAGGTATGTTAGAAAAATCATCGAGGATATCTCGATGAACCATGATGTGAACGCCAGTAAGATTTATGGAATTGGATACTCACTGGGGTCCATGTTTACGTATGAATTGGCATGTCAGATGAGCGATGAATTGACGGCCCTGGCGTCATTTGCTGGGACCATGCCTGTCAATGTGGCCTCATGCAACCAGCCCAGAAATATTCCAATTATGCACATTCATGGAACGGAAGATGGAATCATCAGTTACCAAGATTCATGGGATTGGAAATCATGGAGCGAAGTGGGTCCGATGCGAAATATCCCCGACTTACTGACATACTGGTCAACAAAATATAATTGCCAAGAGGAGTCACAGTCGTCGGAGGGGACTGCTGATCATTTTGTGTATAGTAATTGTAGTGGTGACGGACACCTCGAGCACTATCGGCTTGATGGACAAGGCCACGGGTGGCCCGACACGATCGGCTCTCAAACAACCGCACGAACTGTCTGGAACTTCCTGAACCGCTATTAATAACGTGTTGATCATAATGGACAACTCCAGAGCTTGAAACGACATAGAATGAAGAAATTTGTTTTCTCATATTCTCTGGCGATAAGCATTTTTGTTGGCGCGGGGAACGCGATCGCAGGAATGCCTGTTATTCACTTGTCTGATTGGGCACGTATGAGACTCGACACAATTTCGTTTTTTTTGTTCTTGATGTTACTCGTTGCGTTCTTGGTTAGAGGCCTCTGGAATCATCTGAAGAAAGATTTTTCTTTCCTGCCCAGTATCAGTCTTGGCCGCGCGTTTTCTCTAACGCTTCTGGTCGGTATCGGAATGAGCATCGTACTCAGCATGATCTCTGGTGCGAGAGAATTATTTACTCCGGGAGCTTGGGAGAAAAACGGTCTAACGTATAACGTGGCCCCTATTGAGAGCTCTGATGAAATCTTGTTGGCTATGAGACGGCAAAAACTTAAATCTCTCAAAGATGCCATTTGGAAACACGCTGAGCAGAATAACGGAAAAATTCCTCTTAACGCTTTTTCTAGCACCGTCACTCAGGATTTATTTTTCACACTTCATCCAAGTAAAATGAGGTTTGAATATCGATTTAGCACCGAAGGTCTCATTGGAAAGACAAAGCCGTTGGCTTGGGAGCCTGATGTGTACAAAAAGAGCAGACTTGTTCTCTTTACTGACGGAGAAATCAAACTTTTGTCTGCTGACTCATTCAGGGAGCGACCGTGACACGGCGTAGAAAAATATTTCTCGGAACAGCCGTGTTCTTAGTCTTGTGTTTTTTAATTTTTGGTCTGGGGTTAATCGTTCCATTCAGTGTGATCTTGACTCTTCTCTTCGGATGGTTCCGATTTATTCGTGATGTTGTCTTCACGGCAGAGATTAATTGGAGAGAGCTGTCTTTCTTCGTTTTGGTGACTTTTGTGTTCGCTGGTGTTCTCCATTCGTTTTGTCGTTGGTTATACCGACACACCTGTGAAGACTCTTCTCAATGGAAAGTTTCCTGGTCTGCGAGTATCACAAGCCTAATCTTTCTTTTCTTCGTGACTACGATGAGTACGGTTGGAATCGCTCATCAGGCAGCATGGATACCGCAGCGACCCTTTACAAAGAACTCATGGGAAGGACTACAGCTCAAACGTAACTGCGAAAAGACGATAGCTCAAATAGAAGATGGAGTGGGCAGAGACTCTGTTCTTGCTGAGTTACAAACTGAAGTATCGAAACTGGGTCAAAAACGGTCACGTGATTATTCGATTTCAGTGATTCCTTCAAAACAGAGAAAAGCAGACGGTCTACTCGTCATGTACAACTCCTCAGTGAACAAACGCTCGCAATCGCCAGTCGCATACTGTCATTTTGATAGAAATCTACCTACCCGAATGATCAAGCTTCATCAGGTTCCGCAACTTCTACGGCTCATATCTCAAGGAGACCACGCGGCTTTGAAAGTCCTGAGTGATTAGAATGAGACACTTCCACCGGCGTTTTGGGTCCTCGGTATGGGGAGAATCACTAGCGTGTACAAGCCGCACCTCTAAATATATTCGACGCCATGCGTCGAAGTTCGCTTTATGGTTCGAGAGTCGGGTTAGCCTTTGTTGAATTCCTCTCCGAAAAGGGGCATGAACCACTCAAGGAGTTCAGCATATGCCAAAAAAGGAACACAGCAAATTACCGACAGACCCAGTAGAACGACTGGCTGCGGTAAGGCACGAATTCGGTGAACACGGCGGTGTGAACATGTCGATTGAGGCCTCGACGACTTTCACGGTTATGGAGGCCGGTACTATGCCGGAGATTTTCCAAGGAAGACTCGGACCAGACGAAGGTGGTTGTTTTCTATATGGTCGCCACTTTAATCCGACAGTATATGTGCTGGGTCGACAACTTGCTGCCATGGAAGGAGCCGAAGCTGGTTATTGCGCAGCAAGCGGGCTGGGCGCCATTTCATGCGCCTTGCTTGGTGTTCTCAATCAGGGTGACCATGTCGTGGCGTCGAATACATTGTACGGCGGAACTTGGGCAATGCTTGCTGAGTTTTTCCCACAGAAGTGTGGGATCGAAACTACCTTCGTAGATTTGTCTGACGAGTCGGCTGTGAGGTCAGCCTTTCAAGGGCGTACGAAGGTTCTCTATGTGGAGTCTATGTCTAACCCGACTCTGCGTATTGCTAATCTTCCTAAGCTTGCGGAGATTGCTCATGAACACGGTGCTAAGCTGATCGTCGACAACACTTTCACGCCACTTGCGATTACACCGATCGACCATGGGGCTGACGTTGTTGTTCATTCACTCACAAAATTTGTAAATGGCGCGAGTGACTTCATTGCCGGGGCGGTGTGCGGTAAGTCAGACTTCATTGGCTCACTAATGGATTTGCATTACGGACCGCTCATGATTCTTGGGCCGACTATGGACCCGCAAATGGCGCATTCGATTAGTCTGCGAGTCCCACATCTGTCCCTCAGGATGGTAGAGCACGCGCGCCGAGCCCAAGTCTTCGCGGAACGTCTCCAAGAGCTGGGAGTTACTGTTGGCTACCCAGGCCTCAAAGAACATCCTGACCATGAGCTTTTCCAACAGATTGGACGTCCTGAATACGGATTCGGCGGTCTCCTGACCATTGACGCCGGAACGAGCAAACGCGCTGAAGCTCTTATGGAAGACCTCCAAAACAGCGAGGGCTTTGGGTTCATGGCGGTAAGTCTGGGATATTTTGATACTTTGATGTCATGCTCTGCGAGCTCTACTTCGAGTGAACTCACTGATGAGGCACTTGAATCTGCTGGGATTTCTCCTGGTCTACTCAGGATGTCCATTGGCTATACAGGAAGCCTTGAGCAGCGCTGGGAACAATTGTTGCGGTCGTTGAAGAAGACTGGCGTGGTTGAATAATCGATTTATTTCGTCGGTCAGTTGACAATCGCAAAGTGGTAGGCTGTCGTTTGTAGGCATGAAGCATTTCAGGCAAGTTGTAGACCGAAGATGCCGCGTCATGTCGCCACTTGCGGTCTGTTTGTCTCTGTCATGTTCGCATTCGACTACTCCCAACTCTGCTGCCCGTTTGCCGTCTGCAGTGACGCGGAATGCTCTTGAATTTAGTCAGGCGAGTATCAGTGCTACGACGCCCGTCTTGTCGTGGAATAAATCTGATAAAGTAACTGAGTTCAGAAGTTGGCAGAGGGCTGCGCGAACGAAATTTCTAGAAGTACTAAACTATCAAGCGCATGCGATGACGGACTTTAGGGTTGAACTTCTTGAGACGGTTCAATTCAATAGCTTTGTAAGGCAAGAAATATCATATCACCTTGAGCCAGGCTTCAAGACAACGGCCTTTGTATATAGACCGAAGGATGTATCAAAGACTCGAGGGGCAATCCTCCTATGGCATGGCCATAGTCACGGGGGCAAAAAAGCCGTCGCTGGTATTCCTCCTTTCGTTCAAGAAAAAGATCAGCATCGAGCAGCGGCGCACCAACTTGCCGAAGCGAATTTTTTCGTTGTTGCGCCCGATATGAGAACGTTTGGAGATTCTGGCGTCTATTTGCAGCACGTGATTGCGTCCGGAAGTGCGTTGATGACGGGTCGCAGTATCGTAGCGACCTACATTGCTGATAGTGTCCGAACTTTCGATCTTATTGTACGTCATTATGGCTTTCGTCCCAATCAGGTCGGTGTTGCGGGGCTTAGTCTTGGAGCACAAGTAGCCATGTTTCACGCTGCCATGGACGAGCGAGTTGCTGCAGTCGTCGTGCAGGGGTTTTTAAGCTCATACAGAGGTCGCTTTCTGACAAGTCAGCACGACATATGTCAGTACGTACCAGGACTCATTCGCTGGTTCGACAAGGCAGATATTGGTTTGATGATTGCTCCAAGAGCGGCTTTATACGTCAGCGGTGAGAAAGATCAAATGTTCCCAGTAGCCGAAGCCATTTCGGAATTCGAGAGTATTTTCAGAGGATATAGCTTATCCAACTCACAGACGCGCGCTCTTTTAGAAAGACACCAAGGCGCTCATTCTTGGCAGCACAAGGCGGCCTTACAGTGGTTTGATAAGCATCTAGAGCAGCCTTAGACCTGTGCTGAACGCGCGGCGTTCTCCACACCGAGAAAAGGTTCGGGATTATCTCCGGTCTGAGGAGTTATGGGTGTCTGTAGTGCTTTTTGTAAAAAGTTGAGGGCCTTCGTTACGGCAGTTTCGATGTCGCTCCCAAGCGCGATATATGAGGTAATCGCTGCGGACAAACAGCAGCCACTTCCATGCGTATTTACTTTAGGTACTCGTACGTGCTGAAAAAATTTCGCTCCGTTTTCTGAAACGAGGACATCGAAAGGATCACCGTTTAGATGTCCGCCCTTCAACAAAACATCGCATTTGTACCGTTCACGTAACATTGTCGCTGCTGCTTCCATGTTGTCTTCTTGGATAGAATGCCCATCCAGAAGAACTTCGGCTTCGTCTAGATTGGGTGTCATCAATGTCGCGAGGGGAAGCAGTTCGTTTTTATACGTCTTTATGGCTTCTTCCGTGACGAGCTTCGCGCCACTCGTTGCGATCATCACTGGGTCAACGATGAACGGAATGTCGTGGTTGCTCGCTGCAAACTCGGCAATTGTTTTGATAATACTCTGTGACCAAAGCATCCCGGTTTTGATCGCTGCGACCTCATAATGATCGACGACGGTTTGCACCTGTGCTGAAACAAACTCTGCATCTTGGCCAACCACATTGCGAACCTCGTTGGGATTTTGCGCGGTCAGCGCGGTGAGAGCAGTACATCCATAGACACCAAGTGACGACATCACTCGTAGGTCCATCTGAATCCCTGCTCCGCCGCCCGAGTCAGAGCCAGCGATCGTCATTGCGACTGGTGCGCGAGTTACATCATCACTCTTAGGTTTTTGTTCCACACGCCCATATGTAGCAGCGTCTTATTCACGGAGAAAGCGAATCTTTTTGAGGGTAAATGATAGGACTTATTTAGTTGTCTCTGTACATAGACAAATGGAGAACTTAGACTATTGAGTGAGGTCGTTGTGGAGTCAACGGAGCGTGTACAAACTTTCTGGGTCGATTTTGGTGAAGGGTTTCAGCCGATGATTGCATCGAAGGTGATGCAAAAAGTCCAGGCTGGCGAAATCAGCGTTGAATCGCTAATACGGATTCTTCCGGATGCACCGGCCAAGCCTCTCCGGAATTTTCTTACAGAACTCGTTTGGGCCACTCAGCGAGAGCACCGAGCCAGCGAATTGGATATGAAACCCAATGACCATTTTCGATTGGCCTTTGACCATGCTCCGATCGGTATGGCGAGGTCTGATTTGGCGGGTCGCATCACTGATATCAATCCGGCTTTTGAAAAACTCCTGGGCTACTCAAAGTCCGAGCTGATCGGGAGAGGGGTCGGCGACCTGAGCGATGAAGAAGATCGGAAATCGGAACTTCGCATGGCGAATAAATTTTTGTCCGGTGAAATTACCCAGTTTCAAGTTGAGAAACGCTTTCGCAAAAAAGACGGTAGCTACGTGGACACGATGATGGCCTTGTCGCTCGTTCGTGATCATTCCAATACCCCCCAAGAAGCATTCGCACAAATTCTTGAGCTGACTGACTTCAAGCAAAGAGTAGAGGCGCAAAAAGTTCTTGAAAAAGCCACGAGTCGGGCAAGTATGGCCCGTGGTTTGGCTCACGATTACGGCAATATTCTGAATGTGATAGCCGGCTCCGTAGCGATATTCGAAACGATTGACCACCCGCTGGTTGAAAAGCAGTTAGAGAAGATTGATGGAGCAATAAAGGCAGCAACCCACCTTACAAGACAGCTCAAAGAGTTGGGTAAGACCATAGAAAATGCGGGTCAGTCCGTTCCACTTGATGACACTTTACGAGCCTCGAAGACTATGCTCACTGCGATGCTCGGTGATGAATCTGAACTGGTTTTCGAACTTTCAGCACCGCTTGCCCATATATCGTTATCAGTAGGCCCATTTCACCAGCTGATTAACAATTTATCCGGTAATGCGGGTCAGGCTATGTCAGAAGGCGGGACACTTACAGTGAAAACTTGGATTGACGATACCGGGCCACAAATTGAGTGCTGTCTTGAGTTTTCTGATACCGGCGTCGGTATGGACCCTGAAGCGCGCGAAAGAGCGTTTGAAGCCTTTTTCACGACCAGGAGTAAGGAAGGTGGTTCAGGACTGGGTCTCGCATTAGTCCACACTATTGTCAGTAGTTCTGGAGGCACCATTTCAATCAAAGACAATACGCCCAAAGGAACGACTTTTTCTATGAGATGGCCGTTAGAAGAAGACTGATTTGTTTTGGTTGAAATCTAAGCAAAACTAGGAAGCAGTCGAATGTTACCATCGCTAATCTTTGCGACCCTCATAAATACGCCGGTCTTCTTATCTGTCAAAGACGTCAATGAAAGATTGAAAAATGATCCGGCATCACTGACGATTCTCGATGCCCGAACGGATGACCACAATAATTTCTACCTGCCTGAATCTATAAAAATTGACTGGCGTGAATTTCTTGAGCACGGGACACCCACGGCATTAAACCTGTGGGTCATTCGAAGAAACAGTAAAGTTTCAACGAAGTCTGAAAGTGTAGCGAGGCGATTATCTCAGCTTGGTTTAGGTCTTAAAGATAAGATTCTTGTTTACGGTGATGCGCATAGAGGATTTGGCGAGGAAGCAAGAATTTGGTGGATGTTGAAATATTTCGGATTTCGAGATGTAGCCATTCTCGATGGAGGTATTGAGCGATGGCGTTCTCAGGGGCTACCGGTTAACGCTAAAAGAAAGCAAACTCAAGCGAACCGACCGTCCGCTCGGCTTACGAGATGGACCCTAAGCAGCACCGTCCGAATAACCTTATCCGAGCTTCGTAGCAAAATTAGAAAAGGTAACATGAGTATCTTGGACACCCGGTCTTTAGGCGAATATATGGGCAAGACACCGTATTTCTCAAAGAGAGGGGGAAGGATTCCTGGCGCAAAACACCTCTTTTGGAAGAGACTAATGAGGGATGACGGCACAATTCTGTCTCGCAAAGATGTGAGTGAAGTTCTGCGAGACCTAAAGCTAGCAGAAGACTCTGAGATCATTACGTACTGCACCGGGGGTGTACGGAGCGCTTTCGTTCAAGCTGTTCTCGTCCACTATGGTTATTCCAGTGTTCGAAATTATGATGGTTCGTGGTGGGAATGGTCTCAAGAAGACAGTTTGCCTATTGAGCGATGAGGCATCAGCAATGACTCCCAATTAGGTGAATAGACTTTTGTAAAGAGGAAGTCGACGTACTCGGTTTGCCGTGGCTTTGAACACCGCATTTGCGACAGCAGGAGCAACTGGACCAACGGCAATTTCACCCATGCCGCCCACTTTGGCACCGCTATTGACAATCTCAATTTCGATATCAGGTGTCTCAGCCGGTGATAAAATCCGATAATTGTTCAGGTTGCTTTGTTCGACAACTCCGTTTTTGATTGTGATTTCTTCGTACAGTGCTGCGCTCAAACCGAACAATAGTCCGCCTTGTACTTGAGCCATAACCCCATCCGGCTGGATAGCGAAGCCGCAGTCGACCGCAGCACTCAATCGGTGAACTTTGATCAGTTTGCGCTCTTCATCGATGGTTACTTCACACACCAATGCTAAAACTGAACCATAATCTGCGCAAACAGCCACCCCTTGAGATGCTCCGTCTGTAAATGGCCGACCCCAGCGGCCCAAGTTAGCGGCCTTTTCGAGGACCGTTCGGACGCGCTGGTTATTCTCTAGAAGTTTTAGTCGGAACTGGACAGGGTCTATGTCAGCTGCAGACGCTAGCTCATCTAAAAAGCTTTCTACGAAGAATGTGTTCTGGGTATGCCCAATAGATCGCCAAAAGCCTGCATCAACGATTGTTTCACGATTGATATGATTCACTTGCACATTATCAATGCTGTAGGGGATATCGTTGAAACCTTGAATAGAGAGCGGGTCGCTTTCGCCAAAACCTAAGACTGACGGCCCGGCGTTTGTGGCAATCCATCCTGCAAGGTTATTATTGCTATCAAGGAAGCCCGCTAAGTGCCCCGCAAATGCTGGTCGGAATCTGTCCCGAGCCGTATCTTCTTCTCGTGACCAAATTAACGTTACAGGTTCATCAATTTCCATTGCGATGCGAACTGCCGCTTCGACGTAGTCGGTATCAGCTTTACGGCCGAACCCACCTCCGATGAACGTCGGGTGAATCGTTATTTGTTCTGCTTTTAGGCCAGTGACGGACTCAACCTTCATGCGCACAAAATAGGCAGATTGAGTGGGAAGCCATACTTCGGCCTTGTCTGCCGTCACATGTGCGGTCGCCGTCACTGGCTCCATTGGAAAATGAGCCAGATGCGGTACAAAGTAGCTTGCTGAAAGCTCAGTAAAATCAGTACCGTTCAGGGTATCCGGGTCTCCAACTCTTAGGACCTCTTTGCCATCTGATTCGACGGCTTGCATTAGCTCTGCTTCGTCTGTGTCTGAACTGTAAGCTACACTTTCAGGAGGTTCAGAAAACTCAATAGGAAGTTCCTCAACGACTTTTTTTGCTGTCCAGAAACTGTCAGCAACAACCGCGACAGCATTTGGGAGCTCGACGATGGATGACACAGCAGGGTTAGAGCTGCTCAGACTAGAAACGTTTTCAGGGACACTACCGATGATAGGGCCATGTCGAAGTGCAGCAAATTTTCGCCCTGGAAGCGGCACGTCAGCGCCATAAGAACATTGTCCGCTTACAATGAGTGAATCTTGAAGTCTGGGTTGTGATTGGCCGATGAGCTTGAATTCTGAAGGGTCTTTTAGCTGAACGTCTTCAGGAATATCCAGGCTTTGGGCGTCTAAAACTAGCGCGCCATAAGTGAGCACTTCACCGTTTGGATGAATGCACTTACCGTTTTCTGTCTTTATTTGCTCTGTAGAGATATTCCACTTAGCTGCTGCGGCACTCATTAGGACAGAACGAGCGGCAGCTCCTACTTGTCGGAAAGCTTCATACGTCGAACTCACAGAGGTGCTTCCGTAGGTCATAGGTAGACCGCCAGGAATGGAGTAGGGTGGCAGTTCTCCAACCAGCTTGACCTCCATCCTACTTAGGTCTGCATCTAATTCCTCAGCAATCATCAGTGGAAGCGTTGTATGCACTCCTTGACCCATCTCGGCCTTTTGAACTGCGACTTCTATGGTTTCGTCGTTCGCGATTCTCAGCCACGTCGTAAGAGGCTGAAAGATCCGTTCAACCTCCTCCGGAGGTAGGTCTCCCGGGTCGGGCATCATAGCGATATCATCTTTCGACCGACACCCTATAACGAGACTAACGATCCCCGTACCGGACCATTTCAGGAAGCTTCGCCGATCAGTTTGAAAAATCATGAGATTACTCTTCACCCTTGGCGACACTTTCGACGGCTTCGTGAATTCTCTTGTAAGTTCCACATCGGCAGATGTTTGTCAGTTTGGTGGGAATTTCTTCGGCGGCCACTTGTGGCTCATTCTTGAGCAGAGAATAAGCACCTAAAATTTGGCCAGACTGACAAAAGCCGCATTGTGGGACCGAATGCTTTACCCAAGAATTTTTGAGCGAAGCACCCAGTCTGTCATCGAGGTTTTCAAGTGTGCGTACGTTACGGCCGTCGATTTGACCTACCAGGGTAACGCAGCTGCGCACGGCCCGGTCATTGACCAGAACCGTGCACGCACCGCATTGACCAATTCCGCATCCGTATTTCGTTGAAGTGAGTTGAAGATCCTCACGGAGAACCCAAAGCAGAGGCTTTGTCGGGTCTGCTTCCACGACAACTTGCTTTCCATTGAGTTGAAACTTCGTCATTTCTCCTCCAATCATCCGGGTGCGATTATTCAGTTAGGCTCCACTATTCACATTCGCTGATCGGGCCCATCCCGATTTCGCTAGAAGGTCCGCACCAAGTGAAATCGCTTCCATCGCAGGCTGCGAAGACTGCGTTACATGTCCAATCCGCAGGAGGATTCAACTCGGTGCATTCGGCGGTCTTGGAACAACGAACAGAGCAATAACCTTCGCTTTGTCCGGGTTGTTTTACGCAGAAGTCCGTCGGAGTTCCGCATTCCGTATCGTCGCTACAAACTTTGGACCATTCGTCACTTACGGTTCCGCCTGAAGTACCCGCGTCCATCTCGGTTCCGGCGTCTTCGTTTTGACCTGGGAAGCCTGCGTCGACGACGGGAGTTGCGCCAGCATCTGCGCTTGAACTGTTTGAGCCACCAGTTCCACTCGATGACTTCACATCATCTCCGCATGCAGCAACAAGTGCACTAAGGGTAAGAATGAATAAGAGTTTTGACGATTTTGACATAGTAAGTTCCTTTTTAAGTGCTTTCCGAGCGACGCCGGGCTGACTTGAAAGTTTTGTCAGTAAAACCCGAAGAAATAAAGAATATTTTGGGGAAACGAGACTTTTTTTTGGGGTGGATGGTAATTTGCTCTTATTTCTCGACAGTTGAGGTGTTCAGGTTGAACTTCCAAGGTGTGAAATTTCCGGTTTCTTCCTACCTCGGAGCCCTACTTATTGTTTTGGGCGCTCAAGTCTCCGAATCTGCGCCGACTCCGGTTGACCCGCCGTCACTCAATGATTGGGTTTCTCCCGAGCTTCGCGACCATCACCTGGTTGGACTCATCTGGTCGGAATCGGAGCAAAAATTTATTACCCCAAAGGCTTTTGCCGGCGAGATCCAGGCGAGTTCGCATGTGCTCCTTGGAGAAAGGCACGATAATTCCGACCACCACCGGCTGCAGGCCTGGGTAGTTTCACAAATCGCCAAATATCGAGAGGTCGTGGTTGGATTTGAAATGCTTGATGAACCAGACAAGGAACCGCTCAAATCAGTCAAACGCGTCGAACAATTCGCTGATGCTGTTAGGTGGAGTAAAAGTGGCTGGCCAAAATTTGAAGTCTATGCTCCGCTTTTTGAAGCGGTCTATCGTGCCAATTCTTCAGTGCTCGCTGTACATCCATCGAGAAAGCGTCTCATGGGCATCGCCCGGTCCGTGAAGGAACAACCCGTCGACACCTGGGGTACTATTTCACAAAAAGGGCTCGATAATCTCGTTGATGATATCACAAAGTCCCACTGCGGCTACGCCAATGAAAGTATGGTTGCAATGATGACCGCAGCGCAGCGATTCAAAGACCATTGGATGGTCAAAGAGCTTCGAGAGCAATCCGGCAACAAACCGTTCGTGTTAGTGGCTGGGAACGGACACGTTCGCAAAGACTATGGAGTACCGAACCATCTAGGCGGTGAGAGCATAAGTATTGGATTTGTTGAGGTCTACAAAGACCTAGATCATCCGCAAGACTATGATGTGGCCCGCTTTGATTACGTATGGTTTACGCCTAGAGTCGATAATCTCGACCCCTGCGAAAAATACAAAGAGCAACTCGAGAAAATGAAGAAGCATTATCAGCACAAGAAAAAGTAAGAATTGTACCTCGAGTTTGGCGAGATGCAGTCTTATAGCCACCGATTGCTGCCTCAATGAAGCAGCCAGCAAAAAAACTTCGTATCGTCAACCAATCAATTCTCAGTAACGCTTTATCGCAGTTTCGTTGAGCGTACTTTCGATGCGGAGACTTGTTACGGAGAACTGGTTATATCGCAGTTCGCCTCTGGTCGTTCTTATTCCAATAGGTTCGAGGTTAGTGCAAAGAGTAGAATTGACATCGGCAGGGCGAAGGCCTCTGTCAAAGGAGGCGTGGGAATGGGCGGTATCACCGCTGATGAAATCGTCGATTCAATGAACAGCCCAGGATTCTTTGAAGACTAGAAAATCTTAGGCGCGAGAGGGGCCAAAGTCTTCTTCTTTACCGAGCATGTTATTGGTTTCAAACCATTCGAGAGCATCGGCAAAAGACTCTAAGACCGGCTTCGCGGGTGGTAAATTTAGTCGTTTTCGGTCAGCTTTTCCATCGAGGTCTTTTGCTTTGCCCTGCGCCAAGTAACTCGTTGTGAATTTACTCACGACTGGTGAGCGTTCTTCTTTTCTTGCTCGAGGTTCATCAAAAGCTGCGTACAACTGAGCAATTTCAATGGGTAAAACGAAAGGTGCGCGTTGACTTGTGAACTTCGCCAGTTCTCTGTAAAGAACTCGATTATCAAAGTACTCAGCATTTGCTATATACTCTCCAAGGTTATCTCCCCGGACCATTGCCGCAACGTGCATATCAGCGGCATCATCCACGTCAATGTAGCCTGAGCCACCACCTATCGTGATCGGCATATTTCCATCGGCAAGCTGAATAACGGCCTGGCCAAGAGGGGTTGGTTTGCGGTCTTCTGGTCCAATCATCCCAGAGGGGTGTACGGCTGTTACGACGAAGTTTTCGTCCGCAGAAGCCATGGCAACTTGCATACCGAGCCGCTTCGATAAGCCATAGGGACTGTCGAGTCGCTGCGGAACGACCACACTGCCACAATAGACAGAGCGCCTTATACCAGCCTGTTTCGCGGCAGCGAAAACGTGTGAGGTTGTTACCACATTTGCCTGATAGTAGTTGTCTTCGTCGAGATAGAAGCTTCCGGCTGCGCCGGCAATATGGCAAAGCCCCTCACAG
This sequence comes from Myxococcota bacterium, assembly GCA_036337945.1. Classification (GTDB taxonomy): domain Bacteria; phylum Myxococcota; class Kuafuiibacteriia; order Kuafuiibacteriales; family Kuafuiibacteriaceae; genus JAYZDF01. Next base: position 45,808 of record JAYZDF010000015.1, on the reverse strand, counting down.
CCATTCATAGAACGATGGAGACTTGCTGTATCAGTTAACTCGCCCGTTATGACTTCGACACCCAGCTGGTCCAAGTGCTTGCGTTGAGATGTCGGCCGAACAATCGCTATGACCTCGTGGTTATCGCGCAAAAGCGACCTTACGACCGCGGAACCAAGAAATCCAGATGCGCCAGTTATGAAGACCTTCACACCAACCAGATGACACGAAATGGTCGGGCGAGCAAACACCGATTGAGATGACGTCGAGGATAGAAAATGCCTTTATTGCGTTCTCGACATATGATTGTCGCGGCCGTCCGAGCCCTGAACACCAAATTGACGGTCGAACGTATCCACACTGACATCTCCAGACATGTTTACATCAGTATCAGAAACAGGTCGGGTCTTCATTCCCCAGTAGTTTCCGGAAGGATACCTGTCTCCCCATTTAGAGTATGCTCGATCGGCTGGGTGGTCTGGTTGGCTCCAGGTACGATCACAAATTCGTAGCTCCATTGAAGGCCGGTAGGTCAACTGTAACCAACCATGTGCTTGACCGGAGTAGCTTCTAAACTGTCGACCGGGGTCATCCGATGAACGAGTGTTTCGATACACGCCTCCGCTGATGAACTGGACATCTACTCCCAGGGGCTTGCTGAAGGGGGCTAACATTCCAGCCATGACACCTGCTTGAATGTAGCAAGAACCGATTCCCTTGACCGCTTGGCGTCCAGCATCTCGGTCGGACGAACGCCCGGGCCTTTGATATACGCCTTGGCTTGGATAAAGCATATCGATCACGTCATGGATGATTTTGACGCACTGACGCTGAATAGCCGATGTCTCTTTTGCGCCTGCTCCTCTCGATAGAATCGAAACAAATGAATTTCCGCTATCTGTGTGTTTTTGGGTAAAGTCGAGCTTTCCAACTAACTCATCCATCTTGATGGCTGCTTCGGCGACTTTGGCTTTCATGAAGGGACTGCCGTAATCTACATTTTTCCCGAGTCTAATATTATCGCCTTCGAAAAGGTGAGGTTGGTTGAGTTCGTGAATCTTGGCTTTCGGGACTTCAATAGGCTCGTCTTTACCGTCTACCTTCACCAGGTATTTATTTCCTATTTCGCCGGCCAGAGTGGCACGGTACGTCTTACCTGCGACCCCGCCTTCTTTATAGCTCAAGAAATTACTTCCGGCACCAGTGTCTGCGTTGATTGTGCATGGGGTGATGACTTGGCGCCCGGGCAAGAAGCGTGCAGACTTCTGCATTGCTTCCGTTCCACGTGGCTTTGTCGTCCAAAGCCCTAGAGCGACAAAGTCGTCGGCAGTGGCCGATGGCGTTATTTTGGGAAGACTTTCGAAAAGTTTCATCGCTTCGTCTTTGAGGTTTGCGTCGCCAATGCCAATCGCTGCATCGTAATACTTTGAAAGTTGTCCAGACTTTACAAGCCCTTTGAACTTTTTCACGGCTTCCATTTGTGGACTTTGGGCGACAGCGCTTGCTGCTGTAACACCACCGACTTGGTCCACGGCTTGAAGAGGCTCCAGCCCAACCAGTGCTTTCAGGAAATTTGATGATACTGGGTCCAGCAGGCTTGCAAACTGTGCGTCGTTGATGAGGGCAATGACATCATCTTTTTCCGAGTCTGTCATACCGGCCTTGGCGAGCGCTAGTTTCTCTTGAGCCGACATGTTGCTCGACTTCAAGGTGTCGGCAATTGAACTGCTTGATTTATCCGAGGTGTCACCGACGATTGAAATAATTTGGTCGAGTGCTTGGGCGTCTACTTTTGCCGAAGCGTCTTGCTGACTCCTGGCAACGAGTGAATCAGAGAATGATTTCAGGGCTGGTTTATTTACGGTTATTGGCATGTTTATTATCCCTTGTTCTAGTTGTCGATCGGTGAAAGACCTGCAGCTTTAAATGTCTCAAGTTCGTCTTCTGTCATCTGCATGACCCAAAACTCAGCGTCTGCTTCTGCTTTTTGTAATCTATTCTTTTCAGCATTGGCTGATTCTTCTGATTTTGACCAGCCACACATCCATGGATTTCCGTCTCTTTTTCCATGAATGGCCCAAGCATCGGCAAATTTGTGCTCTGTTTCGCTCCAACTCATTGTATTTCCCCGTGTGTGCTCGTTATCGCCTTAGTTCTGTGGCGTGTTTCGTAATGTTGTAAGTATATTTGTGATTTTTAACATATCTCCCGCGACATGCAGGCGTTCCGTGAGCAATCCGTCTTCAATACTCATTCTCCCTTCAATGAGGGCCATAAAGTCTAAGGCACGCGCACGAACGATGACCGCCGGTTTTTCAGCATTTGCTTTCGTCGAGACGTCTCCGGTTTTGAGATTCAAGTGATATGTGCTCTCGTCTTCTATTTCGAATTGCACCGAGCCAGTATTTGCTGTGTTCGTGGGTATTTTGAGTCTGTCGAAAAATTCTGAGACTGTCTCTGTGTATGGCACGTCTTTCTCCTTACTTATCCAGCTGAATCACTCGAGCTTGAACGACTTTCCACTCGCCATCAACCCGGGCCACTTCCATATCTACGGCGTGTCCCGCGTCTTTTTCGATCACCTCATTGAAAAGTGTCTCAACTCGCAAAACAATGTTTCTCAATTCTTTGAGAGCGGCATCATCAACGAGACCGTTTTCTTCGCCCGGATAGCTCACCTGAACTCGATGGCCTGAGGCGGTGATTGTTCCTTCTTCGGTCTTGCCGCCTTCAACTCCGCCACCAAAACCTTTCACGAGCTGATAGTACACTTGCCCGCGAGTGCCATGCTCGATATCGCGCGAAATCATCACACCGGAGTGCTGGGGGTTTAGGCAATGCTGAACAACTACCGAAGGCATAATGTGCTGCAAGTTAATTTCATCGGAGACGTTGTTTTCGATGGGCTCTGGCATCCAGGTGCTTTCAATAACGCCAATGACACCTTCTACACGACTTACCGGGTCTTTTAGGTGCGGAAACGATTCATATTGTCCGGCCCCGCTTTTACCTGGTCGATCCTCTCCTGTAAAACTTGAACGCGTAATCCAGTTATCGCTATCAGCGAGTGCTTGATTGCTAACCATCTCGGCATACAGCTTTTCACCGGCAGCCGTGAGTTGCTTTTCTCCGTTCCCGTCTTTGGTTAACAGCAACTCTTCCAATTTATTCTTCGTCAAATCTTGAAGGTGCTGTCGTGATTGTGCGCGATAATTGGCATCGGTGTAAAAGGCAGACTTCAGGAAGTTATCTTCATCTACGGTCCCAACTTTTGGGTCTTCTAGCCATACTTTGTCCCAATCAGCAGCGATGCCTGCTTCTTCTAGGAGCATTCGGCAACGACCTGTTGTAACGATAGAGCCATCAGGTACATACGGTGCAAGCTCTGGGTCGGCTCGTAGCAATGCCAATACCAGACCTTTTTCTCCGGCCAAATGACGACCATGTATCCCTAGCTCCGAAAGTTGGTCAAAAGAAGTACAGGTCTTGCCGACGCCACTGACTTCATTCATTGGAACGTAAAGTTCAACCTCACGAGTCAGTCGATCAGGAGATACCATAGCGGTATGCTTCTCAATCACTTCGAAGCCCTCTCCGAGCCCTTTAGATTGTAGGTACGAAATCTTTTTATTTGTTCCCGGTCGTAATCGCGGCAGGTCTGCGTCGGTGATCAAACCTTTTTCTTTAGCGTGATCAACCGTAAACATTTGAAATTCGCCGTTTCGATCATCGACATAGATTCCACCTTCATTTTGAGCGTTCGTCAAAAATTCAGAGTACTTGGTTCGAAGTTCAGGAAGGGCAAGAACTGCGATGCCATTGTTCATCGCATACATGTTGAGATGACTATTCCCACCAGGAGCGTCTTTCGTATCGACAACAAGTCCGCCGACAGCCACCATCTTCTTTTCTTCTAATCCATAGATGATAGACATAGCGTCATTGTCAGGCTGGAGTTTGATGAGTTCTTTTGTGTTTTCGGCGCAGACAACGGAACGGAATACGACAGGCCCGATACTGTTCAAGACGCGCATTCCTTCTATGTTTGCGATTCGACGCGGTCCTATCTCTTCTTTCAATCCCGCGCGCATGCCTTTCTCTGCGAGTGCGGTTGCATAATGAAGCGGGCTTTGTTTGACGAGCTGGTCCATAAACTCTGGGTCAAGTTGTGCACCCATTCCAGCGACCGCGCCGGCACGAGAGTCCACATAAGCACGCATGTTCTGAACAGTTCGTGCCACAGAGACGTAAACTTCGGACATCATGCTACGGTAATCTTTTTCACCGATGCGACCGTCTTTGATTGCCGATTCAACAATCTCAAGGGCCTCAGGAAGGCTTTTTCCTTTAGTTGAGGCTGGATCTTCTGTGTCTCTTATTTCGTGAAGTCCACTTGCAATTGCGGACCGGAGAGCCGTTTGCACCGCAACGAGTGCTTCGACTTTCTCGCCATCCGTTTTTAGCTGACCGACTCGGTCAACTGCGGCACCCAGTTCAGTGCAGGTCAGCCGAGCGAGCTCTGAATCAAATTTAATTCTTTCGTGCCTTTCGAAACCAGACTGTGCAGTGATAATCGATTTTTGCATTGCGAGTCTGGCTTCGCCCAGTTCCTGCAAGGCAGCCAGGTTGTTGTTCTGTTTCAATTGCGCGATAACGTCAGCAATTTCTGGCCAAGCGGTTCCCGCGCGAAACAGGTCTTTTTCCAACGAGCTTGCTGATGGCTGCGAATCACAAACTGAACGATATAGACGAGCGAAATAATCTAGGTTCGCACGAAGGTTTGAGGGGAGAGGTTTATCCTGGCTATCTAAGAATGCCTGAATGATCGGTTTACATTCTTGCTGCTCTTTATCCTTGAGCTGATCAAAGAGTGGCTTTAGAGCCTCTCCTTGGGGTCCGGTCAATTTCGACAGAGAGTCTCGCTGTGATCGGAATTGCCAAAAGCTTGTCCCTGAAGCCGTCTCAGCGAGTTTTGCGAGACGGTCCTCAAGCTTACCGCCGATAAGCGGTTTCTTCGCGTGAGAGCTGAGAAATGTCTCGATGACATCGGCTACATTATTATCGTTCACTCCTTTGAGTTGATTGTCCAAAGGCTCAACGATTGCCTTATAATCGCTGTTTGCACTTAAATTTTCGATGGTCTCTTTGGCTGACTCAATGTCTCCTTTGGAGGCACGAATCATCGCTCCCGTTAGCGCGGCGAAGACTTGGGCCCGGTCCTTCACTTTGCTGATGTCTTCGCCATCAACTGCTCCCGGTGCGAAGACCCAAGTGCCAATCATAATTGCGATATTGTTTGGCGTATCTCGAGAGAAATTGTGATGGATTGCTTTATACGCTGATGTCGATGCACCCGGAGGTGTATCCTCTTTCAACCAAGCCATTTCGTGTTTGCTGTCTGAATAGTTTGATGCTCCGTCCATAAAGAGAGCACCCACCGCATTTCGAGCTTCGAAAACACCATTTACGGTACTCGTTGGATGAGACGAGATGACTTGGCGTAAGAGTGCATATTCTCGAACTTTCTCTGGGTCATCGGTATCAAGCTCTGCGGTCGAGAGGAGAATACGTTGCTCCGCGACCAGGGTAGGACCAATGAGGTCCATTCGAGTGTTGGCATTGCCCCAGCTTCGTTCTTCCTGATTCGCTAAATCCGTCCTCGCTCGAAACTGAAGGAGAGTATCTACCAGTGCATCGCACTTTGTTGTCGGCTCGTTTATGTAGCCAAGGCCAACGACACTTCCATTAGAAACATCGAATGCCTTCTTATTCCCATTGCTGAATTCTTTAGCTTGATCACGCCCCTTTTTGACGCGTCTTTCGAACTCTTTTTGTATTGCTCGAGAGTTCGACATGCTGCTTTTCGCCCATGAGAACTGGTCATGATCGCCGTCGACCTTGAAGTCTGTTCGCTCAGCGGCCAAGAGCCATTTTACGTCATTCTTGACATGTTCACTTAGTTCTTCCAGCTGAGAGATTCCTACGATTTCACCCGTTTTATTTGCAATCAATGTTGCAACTGCTGATCTGCGAGCCGTAATACGTGGGTCTCCCTGAGCAGCTGCTTCTTGACCTGTACCGGTTACATCCTTGTGGGTAGTAGCGATATCGAGCAGACGTTTCGCTGCGCGATCGCCTACTTCATTTCGCGCTTTTTTACTGAGCTTAGACGGTCTGCCGAGAACTAGGACTGAGTCTCCTGAGGCGTCTTGCGTGCTGCGTGCTGCTTGCTCGGTAATGATAAGTGCTCGACGCAATGCTTTGGGGCTGAGCTTGAGTTCACGCCCGCCGATTTTTCCCGATTCGATTCCAGCGCTGAGTATGGATTTGAAAGCCGCTTTCGCATCAGGACCTTGAGCGCCTGCGGCCTTATTGAGCTGAGTTAGTGTCTCGTAATTGATCGGCTTATTCTCATGGCTAGCCTTGGTCATCGCCTCTTCCAGTTGTCGTTGGAAAATTTCCTGGTGCGTGGATCCGGTTGATGATCCAGGTGGCGTGGGCGAGTGCGGGCGGTTACGAATTGGCATTGTATGTCCTCAATAAAATACCTTGAAAGGTAGTATCTTGTACCACAATTAGGCCGGTTTTAGTACGACAGAGCGACTAGAGAGGCTCAATTTTGTCCCGAAAAAGGGTATAAACCCTTATCTTTGTGTGGTGTCTGACTTTCTCCCTAAGGAAACACTTGGAATTGAACACAGAGTTTCTGCGACAAATCAAATTTCCTGGTGCTATATCGGTGACCGGGCCAGATTTGTGCGTGTTTTCCATTCAGACTGCTATCCGCTCGACTTGCCGCCGGACCATCGGTTCCCTATCAGCAAATATGGCATGCTGCGCCAGGAGCTTATTAGCCGCAACATCATCCATCGTGATGACTTTGTTGAGACACCATTAGCCACAAAAGAGCAGTTACTCAGGGTACATACGCAGACCTACGTTAATGCTTTCATGACCGGAGACCTCGATCCTTCTGCGCAGCGAAGGATTGGCTTGCCCTGGTCCGAACAACTTGTGAATAGATGTCTCGCTTCAGTGGGGGCAACCGTCGCAGCGGCTCGAACTGCTATGAAGATGGGGGTGTCGGGCGCTCTGTCAGGAGGGACTCATCATTCCTTTGAAGATCGAGGCGAAGGCTTTTGTGTATTCAACGATATTGCAGTGGCAATCCGCGAGCTTCAATATACTGGCCAGGTGAAACGAGTGTTAATTGTAGACCTTGATGTCCATCAGGGTAACGGTAACGCGAAGATTTTTCAAAACGACCCTTCTGTATTCACATTCTCGATGCATGGCGCAAAAAATTTTCCGTTTCGTAAAGAAGTTTCTGATTTAGATGTGCCTTTGCACGACGGAATCGGTGATGATGAGTATTTAGATGCGCTTTGTTCTGTGTGGCCCGATGTCCTTCACAATTTCGACTGCGATCTCGTCTTTTATCAAGCGGGCGTTGATGTTCTCAATAAAGATGCCTTTGGTCGATTGAAGCTCTCGCATGAGGGAATAAAGGAACGTGACCGCTTAGTCCTAGAAGCGGTCCACAAGCAACGTCTCCCAATCGTTCTCACGCTTGGCGGGGGGTACGCAAAACCAATTCAAAGCAGCGTGACCGCTTATGCGGGTACGTACGAGGTTGCAACTCAAGTTTACGGAGACAGTTGGTGAACCTCGGCCAATCAATAAGAATCCCACTTAAGGATGGCTCTGACTGCCATTATTTACCTGAATGGCTTTCGGCAAATGAATCAAAAGAGTTGTTTGAGCGTCTTCTTGAAAACGTTCATTGGAAACACGAAAATATTCGCATTATGGGGCGATGGATTCCGCAACCACGCCTCACGGCCTGGTATGGAGATAAAGACGCCTGTTATACGTATTCAGGACTTAAAAACGAACCGCTGAAATGGCTGCCTGAGCTGCATCGCATTCGTACTCGATTGCAGGAAGAGTTTCAAACTCCGTTTAATAGCGTTTTACTCAATTACTATCGCGATGGCTCTGACTCTATGGGTTATCACAGCGATGATGAAAAAGAGCTTGGAGAGACTCCGGTTATTGCCTCGCTTTCATTGGGCGCTTCTCGGCGTTTTCTTATTCGTTCGCGGGCGTCTGACAACGACTCGAGTCACAGGATCGATTTGGATTCTGGAAGTCTCCTTATGATGAGTGGTTATATGCAAACGAATTATAAGCATGCTCTACCGAAATCTAAGAAGGTTATGAGCGGGAGGATTAACCTCACGTACAGATTCATCGTGCAGTGATTCTACGTTACGAATCTTTTGCTAATTTCTTGTCGAGCCAAAAGGTACCGAAGGGAATGAGAGAAGCAATAAAAGCAACGGCTGAAAATTGAAGGGACCATTTATCTTTTAGGGCGGCGAGTCCGCCAAATACGATGTAAGCCACAAACAAAACGCCATGGGCCCATCCCACATATTTGACAGCGAGCGGCATATCCAATCCATATTTTAGCGGCATCGCAATGAACAACAAGACGAGGTATGAAATGCCTTCAGCAAAAGCGACACGTCGAAAAATGTCTACAGACTTGTTCATATATGTTCTGTAGTTGAACGTGCAGCGAACGTCTAGGTAATTACAGATGAATAAGCGGAGCCTGAAGTCAGATAGTTGTACACTCCGTCCGCGAGGCGCTCTGCCGCTTCTGGGTTATTGCGAAACCAAAGTTCTGGCTCAATCAATTCGAGTTCTGACACGACAATGGATCCCAAATTATCACGTACCAAATCAACTCGAGCATACAGAGGTTTGGGTTCACACACTGCTACAGCTTTCTGCGCAACGTCTACCTCTTCGGGAGTTGCAATATGCGCGTGTACCGTTCCGCCAAAGTCGTCTTGCACGCGGTAATCACCGGCCTTGGCCTTTTTCAATACTGCGTGCGTTGTTGAGCCGTTTATGACCACGATACTCACTTCTCCATGCTTGGGGACAGAAGAGAGAAATGGTTGGAGCATCATATCCTCTTCACTTATGAGTGCGCGGTAAATGCTTTCATGTCTGCCAATAGTCGATGCGTTGATGCGAAATGTATTTCTAGCGGCTCCTGAGACAACCGGTTTCAAAACCCATTCATCTCCCCCAACTAATTTGCACCATGAGGCTAAATTCGCTGTTGAACCTTGCGCTCGAAAGCTTGTCTGTACAACGGGAATGTTCATTGTAGATAAATCTTCGAGATAGTGTTTATCCATATTCCAACGAATCAGATCATAAGGATTCATCAGTTGTGTCTTGAGGCTGATGTTTGACAGCCAGGTTGTGAACTCGGAGAGTCGGTCAAAATAATCCCACGTAGAACGAAAGATTGCTAAGCGAGTACCGGCCCAGTCAAAGTTCTTATCACTCCAACTCTTGCGATTCACAGTCAGCTGACGTTTCTCTAATGCAGCAATCAGTAATTGATCCTCGAGAAGTACCTGCTCCCCGTACCAATCGCTTGGGCTGCTCTTCTCAAAAGTGTAGCGATCTTCTGTAACAACCGTGACGTCCATATGGTGGTGTCTCTTACGTATTCGTTACTCATTTTCAACGCTGGATCATGAATTGAAGCAAATCAGCGAGAATCGCTCGTTTCGAGAAGTAGAAAAAGAATGAGGCGCTGGCTACAAAAGTAATCTTCGTGTCACTTCATAGCTCCCGTTGAAATAATGGCGGGTAAGGTAAGGGCGGAGACTAATTATAAGTTTGGTTTTGTCTCAGTGTCGTACTTGTACCAGTCATGCCGGACTTTTTCGATCTTTGCTCGAACGGCGTCCGGATCTGCTCCGAATCTTTTCAAAACCTCTGGGAGTTCCTGCGCTATGACTTCTTGTCCTAGCGCCAGTCCTGCACGATTGTCGGTATCGTAATGGACTCCTGCAAAACTTCTAAACTTAGCAACAGCCCAATCAACTTTCTTTGTTTCCTCTAATTGTTCAGGTGTTAGGTCTAGTAATACTCCGAGATACAGCGATGCACATGAAGCTGCGGAGTGCATTGCAGGCCAGCTCGGGTGTCGCGGGCTTCCTTCCTCATACGCAGTAAAATCTTCAGGTCGAGCGAGGTTCATTTCGTCTATTTTTGCTTTGATGTGAGCAGGTGCATCTAATTCACCGTTTTTGACTGCCCAGGCTACTGATTCCGGACGAGCTCGTCCCTGACTCCATTTGCAGGCGAAAGCTGAGGGTGACACTTCGGAAACAGCCCAACCGATGATGCGCGCAAGCAAAACCGGACCATCAACGAACTCCGCGTTCGTTTTGCCTGGGATGATACTTCTATCGATTTTCGCGCCTTCTGCGAGGAGCTGTTCTGTGAGGGCGGTCGGCCATTTGCTAGGAAAATCTGCGCGCACGGCTTGCGAGGCTTCGTCCATGTCATAGCCGTTGAAAATTTTCGGCAGGTCCATACTTTCGGCTGCAAGGTCGCCATTCCGTCTCGCGATTTGAAAATCTACGATGTCTTCGAATTCTTTCCAAAAACCGGGGTCGCCAGGATGTGTTGGAAGAGGCAAAAAATTGGGCCGAACTACAACCCTTTGGTCGGATTCGAGAAAAGGGCTCACGGCATTGGAGTTTGCAAGTTTTGCTGCCTGAGAAGGCGTCAATGGAAATCTGATTTCGGGACCCGAATGTTTTGAAAAGCGAAAAGGTTTGTTGGTGGGTGTAGTTGTCTCCGCATTCATACGGACCGTGACGGGAGACAGACCCGTGCTTCGGAGTGCCTGCGTGCTGGATGAGCTACCTGTAACGTATCCCTCAGGCTTCTCAGGGGCCCCGGGTGCTCGGCTTGGCGCTTGGTTCGCAGGAGCAGCTGTTGCAGTGTCCATGTTAGTTTGAACTGGTGAAATTCCGGATGTATTCGACCGATCTGCTTTCATGTGGTTATTTTCGTACCTAGATGGGATTAGTTGCGGCGATCGTGATAAATATTTATAGAACTCCTAAACTTCTGAAATTACCAGGTTTTTAGCCTGCTCCGTAGAAGGCGCTGGCTCCTGGTCCTAGTGGTATACCTGTGTATAGCCAGACCAGTAGCATAATCGTCCAAGCGATCAGAAACGCAATTGAATACGGAAGCATAGCTGCCAGAATGGTGCCGATGCCTGCTTTTCGGTCGTATTTTTGCGCGAACACGATGATGATCGGCAGATACGGCATGAGTGGTGAAATGATGTTCGTGATCGAATCTCCAACTCGATAAGCGGCTTGGGTTGCCTCAGGACTGAGACCCATTTGCATGAGCATCGGAACAAAGATGGGTGCCATAAACGCCCACTTCGCTGAAGCTGAGCCAACGAGGAAATTCATGAGTGATGCTACGAGCAAAAAGGCAATCATGAGCACTCCGCCCTTTAGTCCGATTGTTTCGAGAACCCCGGCGCCTTTGACAGCAGTAATGGCTCCCAGATTCGTCCAGTTGAAGTAGGCAACAAATTGGCCGGCAACGAAGGCAAGAACCACATACGCACCCATAGAGGCCATCGTGTCGCTCATCATTTTCGCAACATCTTTGTCCGATGTAATCTTTTTTGTCATAACTCCAAAAACCACGCCGGGAATAATAAATATCGTAGCGACCAAAATCTCGATGGCAGAGAAAAAGGAGTTTAAAGCATTCACTGCAGGTTGACCGTCTTTGATAGGGTCATTCAATGGAGCGCCGGGAATAAACCCGAGAAGCAAGACGCCAACAAGTACGATCGCTCCTAAAGTAAACGACAAACCGAAAGCTTTCGTTTCTTCTGGCGTAGGCTTATCAGGAGCGCTCTCCGAGTCCCCGTCTCCTAGAGACGGGTCCCATTCGCCAAGCATTGGCTCTACAATTTTTGAGGTCACTAAGGTTCCAACGACAGTGATCATAATGGTCGAAGCGACCATGAAATAATAATTGCAAGCAGGATTGACAGTGTATTGAGGATCTAAAGATTGGGCAGCTTGTTGAGTCAGGGCTGATAGCATGGGATCCAAACCTGTGATCAACAAATTCGCACTAAAACCGCCCGAGACCCCTGCGTAGGCTGCCGCTAATCCAACCAAAGGATGTCGTTTTACACTCGCGAAAAGTAAAGCACCGAGCGGGGTAAGAACAACATAGCCGGCATCTGCAGCCATTGAACTCATTACACCCGCGAACACGACCGTGGCAGTTAGAAAGGTATTTGGCACGCGGGTGACAAGCACGCGCAAGCCCATTGCGATGAAACCGGTACGTTCGGCTACGCCAATTCCGATCATGACTGTAAGAACTGGACCAAGCGGAGCGAATTTTATGAAGTTATCGACCGCTGATAGAAGCATCCAGCGAAAGCCATCGAAGGTTAGAAGGCTTTTTACTTGAAGGTCGACTTTGCTCCCGTTTCGCTGAATGACCTCCGCGCTCGCTCCGGAGAAAAGAGCCGAAACGACGACCACAATCAAGGCCATCACGCAGAAAAGAGTGAGTGGATCCGGTAATCTCTGACCTAGGCGTTCTACTGCACCAAAAAACCGAATGAGGGGACTCTCTTGGGCTTTGCCCGTATTTTCATTCATCTTAGGGAAACCAGCTATCAGCTGGTGCGAAATCTTGCAAATGTGGCTCCCAGTTCACTCCCGGAGCCGAGCCGAAAAACACCATACAGGGAGGCTGAAAAAATTTAGGTCCGTTTTCGTCAAGCCGTTTGTTTCTTCGTTGCTTTTTCATGGTACGGGTTTCACGAGTTGAATATGCGTGTCGCCGTCGGATCTTCTCTTTGTATACAGCTCGTCTTACTTACGGGTTTCTTCGATATGAACAGCGCCGAGGTTTGGGCCCATAAGCCGTCCTACGCTGATGGGGGTAACGGAGAGCTGAAAACTGCGCATGCTATTGATAATATTGATATTTCGATGGTTCTGTACAAAGAAAACACCTGCGAGTCATCCCAGACCTGGCTCACATTTACGTCCACTCAGCCGGGACAACAGCTTTTCGTGCAGCTCGGCGTTCCTCAGCTAGAAAGGCTTCGGGAACGTCGTCCAACAATAGCTGTCATGGCTCCTGGGCTCCCCTCCGTGTCTCAGGCCTCTACTCCTCTGCCATTCGCACTGCCTGAAGGCTTTGGCGTCGAGGTGTTCGACACCTCCGAGGTCTCTGAAGGTCGTCCATTCTTCGAGTTTTTTACCGGCACGAAATCTTGGATCATGCATGAATCGCATTTGACTTTGCCTCAGGCGGGCCAGGGCTACGTAGTTGCGTGGTTCCCAGACAACACATCTGGCAAACTTTGGGTCGCTATAGGCGAAACTGAAGACTTCTCTGAAGATGATTTTGCTCTTGCGTCCTATTGGATTGAAAAGACCCAAACATTTCACGAAGAGGGGGTGATCGTCGAACCCGAGGATATTGCCTGTCTGGAGAAGGACACGTCCTCGGGTGGTTGCCAAAACGTCAGTGGAATAGAGAATTGGCCGTTATTGTTCGCCATTTATTTTCTTTTACTAAGACGAAGACGTATCATTTAGGCGCTGGGAGTCATAGTCGCGCCACAGTATCCAATCAGCCCTTTGGTCTGTAATGACGTGAACGGTAAAGAGAGTTTCAAGGGACAGAGATGAATCAAGAAGCCAATCGGGAGAAGTTGATTGTTGGTAAGTATCAACTACTCTCAAAAATTGGAGCGGGGGCGATGGGCGAAGTCTATGAGGGTCGTCACCTCGTGACTGAAGAGCGAGTAGCAGTAAAGCTACTCACTCGAGAAGTTAACGACAGTGAAGTTTGGTTGCAGCGCTTTAACCGTGAAGCAACCGCAGCATCACGAATAGGACACCCCGGTATAACGCAGATTCATGACGCAGGTTTCGATGAAAACTCATGCAGATATTATCTCGCAATGGAATTTTTGGAGGGTGAAACCTTCGGAGCTCGGGTCTCAGACGGACGCATTTCCCTTGGACACAGCCTGCTCGTTATTTACGAGCTGTTAGATGCACTTAGTGCTGCGCACAGTTCCTCCGTGATTCACCGAGATGTGAAACCGGAAAATATTTTCATTGAAACACTTCGTGACGGGAGCGAGAGAGTGAAGCTTCTCGATTTCGGAATAGCGAAAGAACAAAACAAGCCGTCTGCTACGATGGGTGAAGTCAGTATCGGAACGCCTTATTATATGTCGCCCGAACAAGCCCGAGCGACCGCGAGTATAACTTATAGAACGGATATTTGGTCCGTGGGTGTGATTCTGTATTGGTTAATCTCAGGACACCCGCCATTCATGGGCGAAAGCTCCTACGATATTGTACTAAAGGCCTGTGCGACTCCGCACGAGCCAATCGCCCCTCGGCCTGAAATTCCATCGCGACTCATTGAGCTGGTCGAAATTTGCCTTCAAAAAGCACCTGAAGAGCGGAGCCTTGATGCCTTGACGCTGAGGGATGAGCTTGAGCGTCTCATAGCGGATGAGAGTACATGGACTCGACTGACAGAGACCTCAACGGAACTCAGTGTTTTGTTCGTGTCTCCTCGAGAGTTACCTGCTTCTCCGATTGACACAAACTTTGCGCGTGCACCTCAGGGCCATGACCAAGACTCGTCTACTCAATCGCGTAATGCTTCCGAACAAGAAATTCCGCCTGAACAGTCGACCGGTGATATTCGCGAGATGAAAGATGCCTCAGATTCTTCTCCCTCTTCTACAACGGGTGATTTGATTCATGTTTCTTCTTCTGGAAATGTGGTGAGGCTTCCAAAAGCAAAGAAGTTCCAAAGACGAGAGTCAGCCCTTCAGCGGCCGAGCACTTTACCTACACAACTTCCCCAGGCAACTGTAACTCAGGAACCAAAACAGTTAGACAAACAAACAGGAATGCTGTCTTTGGCCGCAGCCTTAGTGCTGGCCGTAGTGCTGGGCATTGGTTACTATCAGTTCTCTTTACAACAGGTCACATCTGAGCCAGTTGAGCTAAACAAGATTCAGCCAGATATTCTCTCTAACAGCCGAAAGAAAGATTCCAATGAAAATTCCTTACCAAACGCGGAGGTTGAATCAACAAATGAGGACTCGTCAAGACCAGCACTGAAGACAGTCAAAACGAATAATGCTGAAAACAAAATCTTAGCTCCGACGAAAACTTCTCGGAAGGTTCGGAGTAACTCGAAACGAATCCCTGAGATTAGGAAATCGAAGATAATGCCTTCTCCGATGACGAGGAAAATGAAAACGGAGAAGGATACAGAGCTAAATCAGGACGTTGCTAAGGAGCAAATCTCTTCTGGCGATACGATTGATTCAGCCGCTGAAAAGCCAACAGAAACCGCCGCAACAGAAAATGCGGATAAATCGCCTGCAGCAAATGTCGAAATGCAGGAGACTAAGACACCGCAGCAACTAGATAAAACCTCTGCTCAAAATGAGAGCGAAAAACCTAACACGACGGTTGAGAAAAAATCAGTGAAACAGAACCCGAAAGCTACGAAGAAGACCG
Source organism: Myxococcota bacterium (assembly GCA_036337945.1). Taxonomy (GTDB): domain Bacteria; phylum Myxococcota; class Kuafuiibacteriia; order Kuafuiibacteriales; family Kuafuiibacteriaceae; genus JAYZDF01. The sequence continues at coordinate 30,380 of JAYZDF010000015.1, read as the reverse complement.
TGGCTGAGCCGGAGGGCTCAAAAACTAAGGAACAAAAACCGAAAGACGAATCCTCAGATCAGGAAGAGTTTTTCTCTTTTTAGGAAGAAGAATGAAAACGAAATACAGCTTAGGCCTAGCTTTACTTTTATGTTCGAACTCTATTGCTGAAGCTTCTCCGTGGACGCTCCCTCAGGGAAGATTTGTGTTTGGTACAAACTTCAACCATCAAGCGGCCGATTCAGAGTTCTTTGATGAAGGGGCCGCACGAAAGTTTCCTCTCCGAGGACAATATGATTCGGCTGGGATGAGTGCATATGCTCGAATTGGTTTTACCGATTGGCTAGAGTTTGAGCTCTCTTTGCCTTTCTCGGTTGTTTCATATCAATCAGATTCAGTTCTCTTGGTTCCACAGCCCGAAGATTCAGACGTAAGTTCTCTCGACTACTACCAAGAGAATGTGATTGAGTTGAATAAAACTGTCGTCGGAGTTGGTGACTTCAATTTAGCAACCCGATTTCGTTGGTTTGTGCGGCCCTTTGCGATGGCCACCGAAATCCGATTGAAAACTCCGACTGGTTATAACGCTCCCGCTGGTACATTCGGAGAGCGTCCAACCTCCATTGCGTCTTTTGCGGAAAATGTCGGACAATATGTTCGACCTGAGAACGTTCAAGATGATGTCACTCTTGGGGACGGGCAACTTGATGCATCTATAAGCATGCTCTTCGGCCATGCTTATCGGACAGGCACTTTTGTTAGGGCGAATCTTGGTTATAACTTGCGTCTTGCGGATGTAGGAGATCAAGCATTGGCAATGATGAAGATTGGTCAACGTCTTAGTAAAAGTGTTCTCGTTTTTGCATCGGCGAATCTGGCTTATGCGACCCAAAAAGGCCGAATTATCGGTATCAGTGTGGCGGCTGTTGACCCAAACGTAGCCGCTAAAGACTATGGTGGAACTGATAACCTTCTGCTGCGAGAAGTGACCCTTAATCCGAGCTTCCTTGACGTTGGTGCTGGCGCAATTGTACGCGTCGGTCGCTATATTGAGTTTTCGGCGTCGTATTATCGCCGTGCTTGGGGCGTGAACACGGCTGCTACGGACAGCTTTAATCTTGGGGTTGCAGTCATCCAAGACATCCCGGGGTTTTAGAAGAGAAATCAAATAGAAGATGAGTTACTCATTTTCTCTCTTGCGCCCAAAATTCCATCAAATTCTGAAAAGCTGCGTATGCGTTTGGCGTAGTTCAGATTCATTGGCCAAGACCCACTTCCACCGAGAACAAGTTGAGCATCGTGCGTTCGACAGGCTTCTTCGAGTCGTTTCGTTATTCCATTGAGAGTGTCCGCATCGATAGAATATCGTGAAGCAGAAAGTGCAACCAAGTCGCATTTTTCGGAACCTAAGTGCTCTATAAGAATCTCTGTACTTGTATATCGACCCAACCATACCGGTTTCCATTGTCTTGCCCGAACGCACAAATCCGCGAGTCGAAGTCCTAGTTCATGGTCGTCGCCTTCGGCGACTGCCAGTAAACACTTTCTTGGCTGCCCTGCTGCTGGCAGTGCCGATGTGACGTGGATTATGGAGCGAGACAATGTCTCCGACGCCATATGCTCTTGCCCTACGCTAATCTCACCGCTTGCCCAAAGTGTTCCAAGTTTTGCAAGAACAGGCTCCATTGCGTCTGCAACGTGGCACCAAGCGTTGAGGTCCTCTAGTAGGGCATAAAGTTTCGAGACAACGGATTTTTCCTTACCGGCGATCATCAGTTCAATGAATTCGTCGTGGTCTGTTGGACTGGTATTTGCGGGGCTTTGTTTATCTAAAAATTCCTGTAACGTTTTCAGTTCGAACCGACGATGCCCGCCCGCTGTTCTCACGCAAGGGAGCACGTTTTGTTCTGCCCATCGCTTGATACTCGATGGCGCTACGCCAGCAAGTTTAGCGGCTTCCGATGTTGTAAGTAGTTTCGTCATCTTTCCCCCGGTATGTTTAGTAGACAGCTTTGAGCCCAAAAGATGGGACCAGTGGCAGTCCATTAATGTCTGACCTTTCTGAATAATCGTATGAGTAGCCGACGTTTTCGACGTTCTCACGGTTCGTTGCATTGTTCACTTCTAAGTATGTTTCAAGTAGCCAGTTGTCGAATCGGAATTCCTTAGAGATTCGAACGTCAAGAGCGAAGAAGTCTTGGAGTCGAGCAGACAATGGCGAGCCTACGGGACGAGGCACGTAAACGTCGCTTGATGCGTCGTAATAGCCAGTAGTGAGAGGCGTGAACGGATTCCCTGTTGAATATCGCACTCGAACTCCGCCTTTGAATCCTGCTCCGAAGATTACGGATGATACAAAACTCAACACGTGCGTTTGGTCGAAAGAGAAAAGTCTCTCGGGTTCGCCTGGACGGTCGGTTCTTACAGAGCGCGAGAGACTATACGAGAGCCACGCTGTAAATCGTTCGGTCGCAAGTTGCGCAAGAATTTCACCACCGATGACTGAGCCTGTGGCTTCGTTATCATAGGGAACTTGGTTTGGATTCTCGAAGTCAAATGGTACCGGGCTAACTAAGCTGCTCAACTCTTTTGAGAAGAACTGTAAATTGAAGGAGAAAATATCGCTGAACTGTTGCTTCAACCCCAAGACACTGTAAATTGACCTTTCGGCGAGAAGGTCTGGGTTCCCAACCTCGTCTGCCGTCTCATCGGGAAGTGGAGCTTGATAATTGAGACCAGCACCAAAGCTCAGTTGAGTATTCTCCAGTGCTTGCCAATACAAGGTCACTCTGGGCTCAGCTGCAGAATCACTAAAGCTTCCAAGCCAATTCGCCGAGCGAGCGCCTACGATTAGACCCACGGTCTTTACGGGATTGTATTGAAGTTCTGTCCATGCATCCAAACGATTTTGCCATGCGATCACGTCGATATTAAAGACTTCATCGCCGGCTCCATTATCGTCGACCTGACCTTCTTTACCTCGTCGGGGTAGGTTGAGTTTTACACCTGCATTTTGCGTGCTTCCCAATACGCCGGCACGTAGGCGTAACTTATTCGATATCCGATATCCAAATTCGGATCGAAGGACCAACGGACACACTCTTAGTTTAAAGGTTCGGTCCTCACCGATATTAAAGCGAAGTCCCTGATAGCCACTTGTTATTCCAGCGGAGAGGTTGAAATCGCGGCTAAATTTATACTCGTAATACGCCTGTATTTGGTGAACTTTTTGATTGATTCCAAAACCAGTCGTCTGTGGGTCTTGGGCAGCTGGTTCCGCAAATTCGACAGCGAGTTTGTCGTCCGAGCCATAGGCTAGGATTCTTAGTTGCCCCTTAGGGTCTGGATTATAATCTGCTCTCACTTGATAGTCGTAATAGACCGGCGCCGCGATGAGGTCAGCGCCAGCTCCAGACCCTTCGAGAATGGCTGGCAGGATGGCGTCAATGTAGCTCCGGCGAACACCAGCTGAGACAGCCCATTTGTCCCCGACCGTCGTCGAACCCGCGATCGACGTGTGATAGACATTCACGTCTGCTTCAAAATGAGAGCCGTCAGTGGGGATTGGCGCAAGCGTCAGATTGAGAATTCCGCCCAGTGCATCGCCATACTCAACCGAGAAGCCTCCGGTTCGGAAGTCGACAGTATCAATATAGACCTCTTGCAAAATCGAATAGAGATTTCCAAAGTGATATAGCTGGGGCGAAGGGAGGCCATCGATAAAGTTTTTGGTGTCTTCCGGAGCGGAGCCACGAACAATGATCTGACCCGCATTGGGTCCGGCCGCTGAAACCCGAGCCACTCCAGGCATTACCTCGATAACTTTAACGGGGTCACCGGCACCTCCCGGGATCTCAGCGGCTTCTTTTGCGCTTACGATCACTCGACTTGCGTCAGGTCGCTGACGTTCTACTGAGATTCTGTACTTACTTTTCGGTAGTGGCTGTAATTTCAGCACAAGCTTTTCTTGAATAGGTACTTCGACTTCAATCTGAAACTCTTCGTGGTCGTAAGAAGGGACGAGCAAAGTAGCAGGGCCTTCAGGAACACTCTCAAATACGAAGACACCGTTTTTATCAGTGATAGCCTGTACGTTATAAGGTAATAGTTTCACAACTAAGCCCGGTAAGACTTGCCGGCTACCTCGTTCCTGTAACTTCCCCTCGATATCTGAGGTGGGTTTCGGCGGCGGCTTCGGCTTCGGCGGTCCCTTGACTAAAACAGTCCATCGAATTCGAACAGCAGCAGGCTTTTCATCTACTAGAGCAGGCGAAAACGAGAGGCTTTTTACCGCGTTGATGACCAAATCACTACAGGCCGTGGTGCTACTTTTCACCAATTGAATTTCTTCGGCTCTGCCTTCTGTCGAGACGATTAGAGATACCTTGAACTTTTCTTTCGAATCGAAGGGCAGGGCAGCACATTCTACGACCGGCCGTTGTGAATTAAGTTTTGGAGGTACGACTCTTGGTTTCTTGGGTTCTGCGGCGGCTTCACTTGTAGCTTCTTGTGCAGAGGCAGTCGAACTCAGTCCGAGCGCAATCACGAGGACTGCAACATGCAGGTAATTTCCGCGCCTCATTGTTGTACTTCCTTAGTGACCCAACTCACGCCTTCTCCTGGTCTCCGAGTAATGACGTAAATTTTGAGGCTCGCGGGTTCCGTTTCTATCGTAAGAGTTGAAGGAAGGCCGTCAAACGATCGCCAGGGTGAGAACGAACCTTCGGTTGTAAAAAAAGACGTGATGGTACCTGTAGGATCGTACCCGTCACGAAAGTTCAAGGATACGGTATGTTCTCCAACCGCGGGTGACCAGTTTTCTGCGGGTTCGTCATTAATTGAGATCGACTCCAGTTCAGGATTATCGATTCGCCCATTAAGTTCTAATTCGAAAATAGCAGGAACAACGTTTCCACTGGTATCATCTGCTCGAATATAAAGCGTTTCAAGTCGAGCTCGATAATCGTCAGGTATCGAATAGGCGTCGAGGTCGATGAACGTCGAATCGGGTACCGGGCCTGGTGGTAGTGGAAACTCGAGGCTGGAGCAGTTGACGCCCTGTTCATCAGGAAGCCACGGTGAAACACAAATCTTATAAGTGATCTCTTCTATTTCGTGGCCTACGGCATCTATGAGATAAGCACTAGAGGTACTGCTGGTTGAGGTGCTAGAAGTTTGCACTCGCATAGCCAAGATTTTTGGGCTGGTGAGTAAGGATGGGCCTGCGCCTTCCATACAGGCTGCGTTTGCAAGGCAAAAAGCTGCAACTGCGAGCTGTTTGACAGAGGTTCTCATTACTTAAACTCCACTGTGAACGGGATACGGTCGGATACTTCGACACCGTTCTTGATCGCAGGATTAAAAAGGCTACTCAGTAACGCCTGCTTTGCGGCCTCGTTCAAGAGCTCGTCGTCTCCTAGAACAACAGATACTTCCGATACTGTGCCGTCCGCTCGTACCAGGACACTCAACACTACCCTAGCGGGTAGCACAGCAGTTGAGTCCTCTGGAAAAACTGGCTTCTTACACCTTTTGCAGGTTGCTTTGCGAGATTTTAGGACCGTCTCCACCTTTGCAGGCACGAACTCTTCCGATTCAACGGCGCTATCATCGAAATCGCGATCTACTTCTTCATCCGTTGCATCGGGATCCCAATCGCCGAGGTCGGTTACAGCACCTAGTTTCCCGGGTTCGGGGTTCACCACAGCAACAGGTGCTTGCTCACTAGGTATAGCATCCGCATTTTTTGCGGTCAGTGTTCGCGCAGGGCGACGTTTTTTTCGTCCTTTTCGCGCTTGAGCTTTTTGAGCTTTTTTTGCGACCACTTTGGGCTTTGGTTTCGGCTTTGGGGGCTCTGGTTTAGTCTCGACAGGTTTGGGATCTTCCACCTTTGGCGGCGGCGGAGGCGGCGGCGCGATGAGTCGTGCTTGCACTCGTCGTTTAGAGACATTCGTGACAGCGCGGGCTTCTCCTTCAGGTAAACCAAAGACCACTGCCGCATGTAGCAGAACAGAAAAAATAACGAGGGCGGCATACTGACCGCGGTCGTCGTATTTATTTAGATTGGCTTGGGACATCTGTTTGAATCGCGAATCTGGAAATTCCGGCTTGTCTAAGGATATCGAGTAGTCCTACGAAACTTTCGTGGCTGGCGGCTTTGTCTGCCGCTACCACAGCTTCAGCGGTGGGCCCTTTTTTTGCCACAACCTCTCGTGCAGCCTGAATGACGACTTCTTCTGTCGCTGGTTTTCCGTCGGTGATGAAACCTCCCTCCTTGGTGACGACAACCGTGAATGGAGCGGCCGCTTGTTTGTTGTCACCAGAAGCGGCAATAGGTAGTTCGATGCCGATCACCTTATCGTCCTCAGAAATTACTTCTGTTGTGACCATGAAGATGATTAAGAGAACCAAAATCACATCTACGAGAGGTGTGATATTGATAGCTGCGATGGGCCCTTTTTGGGATGGTGCTCCGCCTGCCATGATAACTACCTCAGCTTCGCGATGAGTCGCCGACTCAAAATCAGTGAGCGTGATTCACAATCATCTACTTTCCCCTGAAACCAGTTGTAGGCGGCGGCGGCGGGAATCGCCACGAGGAGACCGATCGCCGTTGCTGCCAGGGCCTCACTGATGCTGCCCATAATAAATTGAGAACGATTTGCGCCAGGTGCAACGTCTGCAAGTTTTGCAAAAGCCTGTACGATACCGACTACAGTTCCTAGTAGGCCAATGAATGGTGCATTACTGGTTGTTGTGGCAAGAAATCTTAAACCGCGATTGTATTTGAGTTTCTGCGCAGTGACGGCGGCCTGGACAACATCTTCAAGTGCTTCGGGAGAGCGACCACGCTCGTTCAGTACACTCAGCCCGACCACTTCTTCCATGGAAGTCGCTTCGCTAAGTTGCGCAGTGATTTGGTCACTGTCCTCACTGTCTAAAAGTCCGGTGAGTTTAGCCCAGGTGTCTTCGAGCTCCGGTTTGCGTGAGCGCATGAATAGCCAGCGTTCAAGCGTACACGCTAGGGTAAGCACGGAAAGGATGAGGAGCAGCCACATAACCCATTCGGCGCCCGCCCAGTCTAACCCATGATTAATTCGTTCGGTGATATTCATTGAAACCCTCCACCGCTCTCTTGAACGTTTTGAGCGGAGATTACAACTGAAATCGACCATTGATTCCCTTGAAACGCCCAAAACGTCCATTTTTCGGTTCATAGCGATAGGCGGACGATGTTTACCCTGAATCAGAGCAGGGGGCCGAGCGAGATTTGTTGGATTCTCAAAAAACTGTGAAGAGTGTTTCTTTTCAGCCACAGCTTTGTGGTCTTTTGCAGACCCCTCAAACCCTTAGTGGGAATGGATCGTTCGTTGTTTCGGGAACCTGGCCAATTGGCATAAGGATTGAAGTTTCTCCTCTCGAACGATTTCTACTGCGGAGTTTTTCTATTCAGCCGGAAATAAGCGTCGGACTCGACTTATTTAGGAGTCCGTATCTGCCGATACTTTGGATGAGGACGAAAAAGGATATCTGCATAGAGCCAATTCGGGAGATGAAATGAAATATATCAACGCTAAAAACCCCTTATTATTGTCATTTTCAACGGCAATCACGCTGTTGGTCGGCTGTGGCGGAGAGGTGAGTTTTGATCCATCTAACGGGAGTCAACGAGAACCCGTCATTGCTAATAATGACGGGCAAGCGTCAGCTTCAGAGATTATCGTCGAAGCAACCCCGCCCGCCGTTTCACAGCCGGAAGGCATCGATGCACTTCATGCAGGTTGTGTCACGTTTGATAAAAACTCGCTGAATTTTGGAAACGTCGCGAGCGGAGCTTTCTACAGCGAAACTGTGACTCTCTCGAATATATGTTCGGTAGATGCCAGCGTTTTAGAACTCAACATCGTTTCGGATAACAGTACACGGTTTACGTTTGAGGGCCCGAAGAAAGCGTTTGTCCTTCCTGCTCATCGCTCCATCACATTGGAAGTAGGGCTCAACGCGTATTTGGGAGTATCAGGGACGTTGGTAACCAATCCACGAATTGTTGACCCCATAATCTTACAGAACAATTACGCAGGTAATTTCGAGGTTGTTTTCGCGGATGCAGAACCACAGTCTTGGCCTATCGAGGTGTATTCTTCTTCTATCTCTCTTGTCGGAAGAGCGGACATAAATACGGTCGATCCAAACGTGCCCACTGACTTAGATCCGAGACTTCAACAAGAACTGCGATGGGGCGACCAGCCCGGGCGTGAGCCTGCCATGCTGCGAGACCGACACCTGCGATAATTCGTCTAACTTTTGTCCCGCGTGTCAAGAGGTCTGTGTGGGATAACCCGCGAAAATTAACTTTCCAGACTTAGACAAAATTTGTCTACTTGCTCACCTCCGGTTTAGTTCGAAGAAACGCAATTAAATTCCGTGAAGAACCTTGCATACACACTCTGCTTCTGAACAATTGCGGCCCGTGAGATTAGGAATAGATTTCGGAACTACCCACACCATCGTTTCAATGTGCGACCGTGGAAATTATCCTGTTGTTGCCTTCGTCGATGACCATGGCGTGACCAGTGAAGCTTATCCAAGCGTGTGCGCAGAGAAAAACGGCAAAATCGTATTTGGCTTAGAAGCCGCCGGTTTGGCTGGCGATGAAGAGTGGAACTACGTACGCTCTTTCAAGCGGCTTTTGTGCAAGCCCAGTGGGTTGCTCCAAATCGGGGGTACTGAGATATCGCCTTTAGACCTGGTCAGCGGATTCACGCAGGCGCTGATTCGCGACCTAAGAGAAAGGTCGAATTATCCGAAAGACGAACCGATTGAAGAGGTTATTTTGGCGACACCTGCTGACGCTAAGAGCTGGCAACGATTTTGGACTCTTGAAGGTTTTCGGGCGGCAGGTTTGAACGTGATAAGTGTTCTTAGCGAACCCGCAGCCGCAGGCGTAGAATACGCAGATCGTCACGGAAAAACTTTCAATTCGGTTCGGCAAAAATTTCTGGTGTTCGATTTAGGTGGAGGTACCTTCGATGTGTCGTTGATGGCCTTTAATCATCGCTATCACGAACTTTTGAATCATGCGGGCATCAACGATTTTGGCGGTGATAATTTCGACCAAGAATTAGCGAAGTTGGTGATGAGTGAAGCAGGAGTAGATAAAGATTCTCTTACTGCATTCGAATATGTTTCATTGATGCAATCATGCAAATTTGCGAAGGAATCGATTAGCCCGAACACCCGTAAAGTCGCCGTAGAGCTCAAAGGAGAGTTATATCCGGTTTCTGTTGCTGACTTTTACGATGCGTGTTCGCCTCGATTATTAGAAGCCATTGATTTGGCTGTACAGGTCGCTGGTGATGCTGGAGAACTCGCCGGCATTTATGTTGTGGGCGGTGCGAGCTCGCTGCCATTAGTCGGACGCATGCTCCGTGAGAAGTTTTCCAAGAGAGTCCGGCGCACAAGTTATCCTGCCGCATCAATTGCGATTGGCTTGGCTATTGCTTTTGACCCAGCTCAGTCGGTCGAAGTGTCCGAACTCGAATCTTCACACTTTGGTGTTTTTCGCGAATTAAAATCTGGGGACGATATAAGTTTCGATTCAATTTTCGAAGAGTTGCGTAGCGTGCAACCTGGTTCAGGGATGACCGTATCTAAGACTCGTGAGTATCGAGCTGCGCATAATATTGGACACTATCGATTTGCGAAATGTGCAACGGTCGCACAAGACGGTTCACCCAAAGGTGAGCTGTCTCTTGCAGGCGAATTTTATTTTCCTTTTGACGTTTCTCTTCGCAGTAAGAAAAATGCTCTTTCCGACCTTGAGGTCACTCGAATAAATGGTGAAGGACCTATGATTCGAGAAGAGTATACGCTCGATATCAATGGACAACTTACGCTGGAGATTCTCGCGGTAGAATCAGGATTTCGGCAAAAGCACCAAATTAGCTTTTCCTAACTATCCTTCCGGACGATGTAGGCGTTTTAGGTATTTACGGAAGCGGAACATCACCCATTTGTGAAAAATCCCTTGAGTACTCCGGTAAATCCACCAGGGTAGGCGAGGAACAAAGTCTTGAATGGATGCGATGAGCGTTCGTGAATCCAGAACTTGTCTAAATTCGAGTCGCCCGCGGTCTGATTCGATTGCGAGCAATCCTTTCGTAACCTTCAGGACCTGGCGGTCGTTTGAGCTTCTTGCCGGCATACGCCGTAACCCAAGCAACGTATGTCCTGTAAGCTTAATCTTGAAAAAGATTTCACTGCCATCCTCACTTTCTTTTATTGCAATCAAGCCCCGCAGCGCTTTTGGAAGCCAGTCAAAGTACGCTTGGGCGACCCATTCAGCATTCTCTTTGTTGGGGAGTTTCATTCGCTGCACAGAGCAGACTTTTGACTCTTCGGCAGAGGTTTGCGTCGCTTGAAATGCGCGAGGGACTAACTTTTTGTCTTCCGACTCTTTTGCAGCTTGCAAGAGCATGTCGCTGACACTTGTAGATGCGCGAACCGGAAGCCGCGCATGGTTATCTTCACGCGCAAGCATTTGGTGTTCCATGCTCCGAATCAAAGGCGCGGCAAGGTCTTTGGGTGCTCCTGTCGTTAGGCTCACCCATAATCGAGAAAAGCCCGGAGAGAAGAATGGAACTGAAATAAAGATTCGTTTAAGGCCCAGTGACTTTGCCGCCTCTTGCATCAATTCTTTGTACGTCACTTGTTGCGGTGCTCCGATATCGTAGTTGTGGGTCTCGGGCGATTCGAATTCTAAAGCTTGGGACACTGCGGTGATAACATCGTTGATTGCAATCGGTTGCATCAATGTCTGCGTCCATGAAGGACATAGCAAGATAGGAATCCTTTTCACCAATCGTGCGAGTAGCTGATAGGACGAACCATGAGCCCCAACAACCATCCCTGCGCGAAGTGTAGTAACGGGCGTTCCGTAGGAGCTCAGTACTTTCTCGACCTCAAGACGACTTTGTAAATGCTCAGAAAGGTCATCGCTTGGAGGGATTAAGCCACTAATGTACACAATGTGTTTGATACCGTTCGTACAAGCGGCTCTGGCGAAATTGTCTGCACAAAGGATATCTAGGTCTTGAAAATCGCCCTGAACGAGTCGCGCACTGGGCATCATGCTATGGACCAAATAAATCGCGAGATTCGCTCCCTTTAGAGCCGATTCGGTGGCGCGCAATGAAAACAGGTCGACTTGGCGAAACTCTTCGTACCCGTTTTGTGCTGGGCGTTCAGAGCGCGAAAGACCGATGAGTCGATATCGTTTATGCAGATGCGAACCGAGTGCCTGTCCTATAAATCCGGCGGCACCGGCGACCACAACACATGGGTTCGCCAAAGTTATGTCCTTTATTTCCTGCACGGGCATCTACACTTGAAACCAGACTCAGGGGAAAACCAAGCAAAAAAGGTGGTCGTCGCTTGACTTTGCGGGTTGCGATGATGATTCTGGCGACCTTTCAAGGCCTTAGGAATAGAATAATGACCATCCGACAAAAGCATTTTATTGATTCTCACAAAGGAGCGACGCCTTTGTTCGTGTTGGCTTGTATGGCCTTTTATTCCGCGTGGGATAACGTCACGGCCTGGACCTACTTGGCGACTCATGGAACCTACGGAATCCTTTGGGTTCTCAAAAGCCGCACCTTTCCTGATAGGCAGTGGGAGCAGCCCTGCGGTATTCCATACGCTCTTCTCATTTGGGCTGGATTGAGCCTGTACTGGATCGCCCCTTGGTGGATAACTTCTCAGGGCATATCAGCTCCTCCCTGGCTGCTCGGAGCAGCCGTCGCGGCATGGGGACTCGGCATTTTCTTTCACTTTGCTTCCGACATGCATAAAGATATCCAGCTCAAATATAAGAAAGGATTAATCCAATCTGGGCTTTGGTCGAAATGTCGAAATCCAAACTATTTTGGAGAGCTGCTCATTTACGGAGGCTTTTCAAGTCTTGCCATGCATTGGGCGCCATTGAGTGCGCTTGCTTTATTCGTAGTCATCATCTGGTTTCCGAACATGTTGAAAAAAGACAAGTCTCTATCAAGATACGAGGACTTCGCTGATTACAAAGCGCGTTCGAAACTGTTCATTCCCTACGTTTTTTAGTGAGTTGCCACCTGCAAGATGAACCTTGGTTGTTTAGGGTTAACTCGTTTTCTTAGAGCCGAAAAACTACACTCTGCGCCGACTTTGACCTGATAAATGCCATGAAAGGCGATCAGGATCCACGGACCCTTCGTTATGATTTTTCGCTAGAATGTTAGTTCAAACCGTTCTACAAACCCCGCAGGCTGTGTCATGGGAATGCGAATGCTTAGGTTCGCTTCTTTATGGTCGTCGCTTCAAGGTGTTTCGACGCCGGGATTGGTCAGCATGAACTACTCAGTATTTGCAACAGTCGCTCTCATCGCGACCTCGGCTTTCACCGTCTCGACTGCCCTGGCTGAAGTTCCGGAAAAGATAAACCTTCAAGAACTGATGCGCCAAGCTGTCCGGCAATCACCCGCTTTAGGTCGAGCGCGCGCAGAGAGAAGCGCCGCTAAATATGAAGCAGACCGTTCGCTGAGCGCTTTCGCACCAAGAGCTCAAGTTTCCGGAACCTTTCGCAAGCTCTCTGAGGAAGTTTTTCCCGAGTTAGCCCCTGGTGTCGTCTTCCCTCAATTTCTTGAGACCTATTCCTTTCAAGCCTCGGTTTCAATTCCGGTCATGGAATACATTTCGAGACGTCCAGCTCTGTACAAGATTGTCCACCTTACCTTGGACCTAGAAGAAGCTCAGCTCGCGGAACAGACCCAAGCGGTGGCAGAAACTGTAGCTTCTCGAGCATTTACATTGATTGCCTCCCGTGAGGCGGCGGAAGTCATGCGACAAGGCCTAAAAACTTTGAATGGTCGCATTACTGATTTATCGCGTTTAGTGAATGCTGGTGCCAGTACCAAGAGCGCGATTCTTGCGCTTGAAGCTCAGGTAGCCGCGCTCGAATCTGAACTCATCCAGGTCGAGGGCATGAATCAACTGATGGAGCTCGAACTTGCTTTAGCGCTCGGGTATGGCGAGCGCAGTAGCCTACCTCGTTTCGATTTTGATATCTCTAAATCACTACTCGAAGCGCGACCCCGTTTTGACCAAGCATATGGGGATGCTCTTTCGAATCGCCCAGAACTAAAGGCGCTCGATGTCGCCCAGCAGATTCAGGAAAATCAGCGCCGCCTCCATTTTAGCGGACAATTTCCAAGCTTCTCTATTGATGGGAATATCGAGACAGCGAACCCCAATAATCGAATCTTCCCACCTTCTGGGGAGTTTGAAACAACTTGGGCCATTCAAGCGGTCATTGCGTGGTCACCCAACGCGTTTCTGACCGAAATGGTGAGAACCGGCCAAGCAAAAGTAGCCATCGAAGCGCTTGAAGAAGACATGAGAGGCCTCAAGAATATGGTGAAGCTTCAAGTATCTGGTGCCCTTTCTGAATTGACGACAGCAAGTCGACTCACAGCGGCTGCAGAGAAACGAGTTCGTGCCGCGCGCGCCGCACTCTTAGATCAAGAGGTTCTTCGGAGAATTGGAGAGTCTACAGCGCAGAACTTGCTCGAGAGTGAGCAAACAAAGCGCGAAGCGGAAATGAGTTTTATAGATGCCCAGGTGAAAGCTCGTATTGCAGAACTTCGGATGAAAAAAGCCGTGGGGCGACTGACAGAGTTCGTCACAACGGGAGAATAGGTGTGTTTATGGTTAGGCTGAGAAGTGTATTGATGATTTCCCTGGCGGTGCTGAGCTTCGCTGGCTGCCAAAGTCCATCGAACGATGCGTCCGCAGCAAAGCCCAAAGACGCATTGAGTTCCGGTATTAATGCCAACGCGATTCGGGTAGAAACGATGACCGTGAGCGCAGAGTCACAAACCTTATCCTTGCGTTTGCCGGCAGAAGTCGAAAGTTCGCGGCGTTCACGCCTCGCTTCAGCGACAGGTGGTTTTGTGCAGAAACTTTTCGTGCAGCGAGGCGACCGAGTGAAAAAAGGACAGGAACTTGCCTGGGTTAATCGCGATGTAGCAGATGCTCAGTTAGCTCAAGCGAAAGCCAATCTTGAACTGGCTCAATACGAGATGGAACTCGTAAAAACCGCTGGAGAAAGTATGCCGAAAACTCGGCAAGTTCAGGCATCAGCTCGACTCAAGACAGCACAAGCGGGACATCGCCTTGCTGCAATAAATGCGCGACGCTCGAGAATTCGCGCACCTTTTAATGGTGTAGTGAGCCGTACCAACTTGGAAGTAGGAGAAGTTTTGGCTCCAGGGCAAATGGTTATAATGGTCGAAAAGACGGACTCGGTCAAAGTTACGGTCTCGGTTTCCGATCGCGACATTCGCTGGATCAAGAAAGGTGTTCCAGCTCTTATTCGTCTTGATGGCGGCGCATCTACAATTGATGCAAAGGTGAGCCGAGTTGGACCGGCAGCTGACCTTGAAACGAGGACCTTTATTGCTGAAATTGACGTGCCCAACAAAAGCTATGCGCTAAGACCGGGTATGCTAGGAACCGTAACAATTAGCAGCAAGAGCAATGAACGCTCTGTTGCGATTCCCCAGTTTGCTTTAGTGACAGGTAAAGACGGAAATGGAGTTTTTGTCGTCGAAGAGAAAAAAGCGAAATGGAGACCTTTAAAGATCGATAAACTCCGCGGTCATTCAGTTATCATAGCTGATGGTATCCAGGCAGACGACGAAGTCATCATTCGTGGACATAGAGAACTCAACGACGGGGACGATGTTATTGTTGTGAAGCTTGAGGGGGATAAAGCCCAATGATCCTTGGCTTGATCAATCGGCAGGCGGTTGTTCGTCTGGTCCTCTTCATGGTCATACTTTTCGGAGGCTACGTATACTTTTCGTATCTGCCCCGCGAATCAACGCCGGATGTGAAGATTCCCGTCGTGTTGATCTCAACACCTCACGTTGGAGTGTCACCGCGGGATATCGAGAGCCTTGTGACCACTCCTCTCGAAAACGAACTTGCATCGTTGAAAGACATCAAAAAGATGTCTTCATCATCGGTGGAGGGTGCGAGTATCATCACGCTTGAATTTGAGCCCGAGGTCGTTATTGAGGACGCCCTGCAGCAAGTTCGAGACAGGGTCAATCGTGCGAAAACAAAGCTCCCCGCCGATGTCGAAGAACCCTCTGTCCGCGAGATATCGTTCAGCGATGTTCCTGTCGTCATTGTAACGTTGGCTGGAAATATCCCCGAATATCGACTCAAGGAACTTGGCGACGAACTATCTGAAGATTACCGAAAGCTGTCGGGTGTTCTCGATGCTACCATCACAGGTGCGAGGGACCGCGAAATCAAAGTTCAGGTTGATCCGTTTCGCTTGTCGCAATTGGGGCTCAAGCTCGATGACGTTACGAACGCTCTCCGCTCCGAGAACGTCAATATCCCAGGCGGGAATATTCGTAGTGGCGATGCTAATTTTCTTTTACGTGTCCCCGGTGACTTTAAGACAGCTGAGGATCTAGAGATTGTTGCGCTGAAAAGAGTAGGTGACCGACCTGTATTGCTCAGAGATGTCGCAAGAGTCGTTGATGGGTACGAAGAAAGAAAGTCTTACGCCCGCATGAATGGCCAAACCGCGCTCTCCATTGGAGTGAGTAAGCGGACTGGTTCAAATATTCTTGAGGTCGTAAACGGTGTAAAAAGACTTACCCAGGAAAAAGCGAACGGGAAAAGTTGGCCAGCTTCTGTTCGCTTTCGTTTCCTTGGAGATCAATCGAAGATGATCAACGACATGGTGAGCGAACTCGAAAACGGAATCATCACCGCGTTGATTCTAGTCGTTGCGGTACTCCTTTTTGCAATGGGCGTACGCAACAGTCTTTTTGTCGCTTTTGCGATCCCAACATCTATGTTGCTCGGAATGATTGTGCTCGCGGTTTTAGGTTTCACGCTGAACATGATTGTGTTGTTTTCACTCATTCTGGTCTTGGGAATGTTGGTCGACAATGCGATTGTCATCGTCGAAAATATTTACCGCCACGCCGAAAGAGGAGCAGGCTTAGTTGAGGCTTCCGTGAAAGGTACTGAAGAAGTATCTCTTGCGGTCATCGCGAGTACGGCAACAACGGTAGCCGCTTTTCTCCCACTTGTTTTCTGGACCGGAATAATGGGGCAATTCATGGGTTACATGCCCAAAACCATCATCGTTGTACTCATTGCTAGTTTGGTGGTCGCCATTGGTGTGCTTCCCGTCCTTACTTCAAAGTACGTAAAAATTGATGCGTCGCGAACGGTAGAAGACGACGAAACCAAGCCGATTAATCCGCAGTCCAGCTTCATGCAGTCTTATGTTCGCTTGCTAGAACTTTCGATTAAGCGACGATACCTCGTTGCAGGTCTTGGCGCGGTAATTTTCGTTGGTACTTTTGTTCTTTACGGAGCTCTGAACCACGGTGTTGAATTTTTTCCAGAAACCGAGCCCAATCGTGCAACAATCTCTCTTCGTGCTCCAGACGGTACTGATCTGGAGGCGACCGATAAACTGGTTCGGCAAATCGAGAATCTATTATTAGCCCAAGAAAATGTAGATGTGTACGTTGCAGAAACCGGCATTGCTGGCGGAGGAGATCCGTTGTCCGGTTCTCAAGCTGCACCTCAGCAAGCTCGTATTACCGTGGACTTCTTGCCTGATAAAAATACAGCGAAAGAAGGCGAAAAAATTCGGGTTGAGCCGACGACCGAAACCATCGATCGACTACGTGCGCAGTTTGTTCTCATTCCGGGTGCAGAGATAAAAATCGAGAAAGAACGGATGGGGCCACCTGTTGGGGCGGATGTCGCAGTAGAGGTCAGCGGAGACAACTTCGACAAGGTCGGCGAAGCCGCCGTCGCCCTTCGCCGAAGCCTTTTGAAGGATGTGGATGGTATTGCTGAACTCTCACATGACTACAAAGTAGGACGGCCCGAAATGAAACTACGAATTGATCGTGCTCGAGCCAAAAGGGTAGGCGCGAGTACTCAAGGGGTCGCAAGCACCATCAGAACGGCAATTGCTGGTACAAGTGCGACGAGTATACGTGATGGAGAGGATGAGTACGATGTAAAGGTGGAACTTATGCCCGAATATCGTGACAATCTTCAAGCGGTCTTGGCACTTCGGATCCCGGGCCGAATTGATACGAGCCCTAAGACCTTTCAAGTCCCTCTGTCGTCTGTCGCGTTCGAGGAGCTTTCTGGCGGGAGTGGTACAATTAGGCATATAGACCAAGACCTCGTAGTCACGATAAGCGGTAATGTAAAAGAAGGCGAAAATCCCAACTCCGTTCGTCAGGCTGTTCAGGCGTTCCTCGACCAAAAAACAACCCTACCTGACGGAGTAAGCGCGAGAATTGGCGGTGCACAAGATGAAGAGCAGGCTGCATCAGAATTTTTGGGTCGGGCTTTTGTCATTGCTGGCTTTTTGATTCTGATAGTGCTCGTGAGCCAGTTCAATCGCTACGATATTCCTGTAATTGTGATGGTAACGGTAGTGCTTTCGCTTATCGGAGTCTTTTTGGGGCTTATGGTCACCGGTACGCCGTTCGGTATCATGATGACAGGTCTGGGGGTCATTTCCTTGGCTGGGGTTGTGGTTAATAACGCAATTGTGTTGTTGGACTATATCGAGCAACTCATACAAAGAGGTTTATCCGTTCAAGATGCGATCATTAGAGCTGGGTACACGCGATTACGCCCGGTGATGTTGACCGCGATAACGACTATTCTTGGTCTCATTCCGATGGCTATCGGTTTGTCCTTCGACTTTCGAGCGTTCAAGTGGATAACCGCTTCTCAAAGTGCGACTTGGTGGGGTCCGATGGCCGTAGCGGTTATTTTTGGGCTCGGGGTAGCAACAGTTCTCACTTTGATCATGGTGCCCGTTCTCTACTCTATCTTTAATGATTTCCGAGGTTCAAAAGAGCCTACGGCTGTCTCAGATTCCAGCCAAGAAACGACCTCCGTCGTCGCGGCTCCAGCGAACTGAGTAACTTACTGCAAAGCCGCAACTTCAACTAATCGTCGCTATTAATTCCGAGGCGTTGTTGTAAAAGGGTAATTGATTGATTAGCAGCCTTTCGAAAATCACTGCTTTTAAATAGCTTTCCTTTTTCTCTTTTCAAATATTCGTAGGCTTTGTGTTTGCCGAAGGCGCCAAGCGCGAGCGCAGCGGAACACCTTGCGCGGCTTGAAGGATGTTCCTCACTTAGATTGATGAGTTGGTTTTCTACGTCTGATGAGTGGGCGAATCGAATAGACGGGAAGACAAGTTCGAGGGCTGAGCGTCGAATCTCACCATCATAGTCGTAGAATAACTGCTCACAAGCCGCAGTAAATTGTTCTTTGGTCAGTGAAGAAGATTGCAGTGAACGTAGGGCACGTATTCTCACGCTAATATCATTACCTAAATCATAGACGGCGTTTCTGAGAGTTTCTAAAGACCAGCCAGATTGGTGAATGTCTGGCGCTAGTGCTTGATGCTGCAATTCCGTTTTTCCACTTTGTATGGCCACCTCGATGATTTGACGAGTATCCTCTGATTGCGGTGCGATAGCCAAAGCAGCCTCGAGGGCCTTGCATCTTATTTCGTCTGGGCACTCAGTTTGTTTTACGAGGTCACCTAGCTTTTCCAGTAAGTGATCTTGAGAGCTAAGGGCTTCGTGGAGTAAGCGATTGTAGTCGGTAGAAGAGGTGTCAGTTCTATGTGCATCCTCTTCTTGAGTCTTCGTAGCTTCAATATCTTCGAAAAGGTCCGAGGACTCAGCGCTTATTTTGAAAGCATCACTGTGCTCAGAAACTGGCTGTATAGCTTCAGACGGTAGTCGAGCAGGAGCAGGTTTTGTAAAGTCAGCTCCCGGAATATAGTTTTGTAAGTCACTTGAAACAGGTTCGGCT
Source organism: Myxococcota bacterium (assembly GCA_036337945.1). Lineage (GTDB taxonomy): Bacteria > Myxococcota > Kuafuiibacteriia > Kuafuiibacteriales > Kuafuiibacteriaceae > JAYZDF01. The sequence continues at coordinate 11,468 of JAYZDF010000015.1, read as the reverse complement.
TCTTGCGTTTTCGCAAAACTTTCGTCGTCCTTTCTGGGTAGAGGCGGTGGTTTATGGTGCGGCTCAGAGACTTTTTTGAGTGCCTTCAGTCTTTCGCGCAATTCGTTGATTTGATTTGCCCGGAGAAACGGTGTCGCTGAAGACTGTAGTAGTGAAAGTGACCTCTGTCTCACCTGGATCGATTGTTTATTATCTTGTGCGAGAGGCAAGAGGATATGAGTTGCCCAAGCTGCTTGAGTCGCAAGTCCGTCTAACGCATCTTGAAGGTGCTCTATCGGAATCTGGGAAGAGAATCTTTCATAGTTCAGCTGTTGCAGCGTCTCAGCAGACGAGAGATAAATTCGCCACGCCAGGCCGCGAAGGTTTCTCTCGCTTTGATTATGAAGAATCTCGCAAATTTGCTTCACCTTCGATGAGTTTTGGCTGCTCAAATATCGAAGGCTCCAACACCGCCATTTCGTTGGATAATTTTCCGAAGTACAAATGATTTCGAGAAATTCATGTTGCTTATCTCCAGTGAGTTGTAACGCTTTGAGGAGGATGGCTTCATTTTGAAACGAGGTATCGCTGATAAGTGTGTCGACAAGCTTTCGCAGTTCACGACCGGGCGCCCTTTGTATTGTCGACAGTAGAGTTGCTTGTCTGAAGTCTGTTGGGATTTGTTGATCTAGAGTTACTCTTTCAGCGAGCTTCACCGTCCAATGCGATTCGCTCAGCAAAATAGTGAGTGCGTTGAGTGCTACTGATTTATCTTTATCGCAAAGTAAACGAACGAGTGCCGCCTGTAACTCTTCTTTGGCGAGATCATCTCCAATGTCTCCGAGTATACCTATCCGGTCTTTTGCCGAAAGGCTGGAGTTAAATAGAACATCGACTGTAGTTTTGTTTTTTTGTTGAGTCTTTCGCGCTGATTCATTGGCAATCAAACTTTGGATTTTTGACCAAGTTGTTTGAGTTGTGTGCCTTCCGCCCTGAAGCTCTTCGTATACCGATGTTCGACTTACGTGACTTAGTTTCCTTAGGTTTCCAAGGATCAGGTCTAGCAGGTCGGCTTGGATGATTTTCTGGGATTGTTTAAAGATAGATTCAAGCTGTGAAAGCCTCTCTGGTCCCAATTGAAACTTTCTCAATTGGCTCAGAAGCCCGAGTGTTACGTCCAGTGACTGATTGGGGTAGCCCAGCAACTGGGTTATTTCGGAGAAGTCTAAGGATTGGGTTTTGGACCACAACTTTATTGTTATATCTCTACACTCAGGTGAGCTTGAGTTTTCAACAAAGGCTTGAAAGGCATGTTGCCGTTCATGAGGTGGCTTTGAAAAGATTAGAAAACTTATACACTGCTCCAGAACCGACGATTTGATACCAGAATGTAAGACTGGGTCTAATGCTTCAAAACTTTCTTCGTGTCTCGCAATCACTTCTGAAACGGTCATTGAAAGTTTCGTTTCCGGAAGCGTAAGTTCTTTTTGAATTTGTTGGAATAATCCGCTGAAATCTCTTGGATGAAGTAGGCAACGGATTCCTATTTGAGTAAGTATATTTAGGTCGATCGATTCAGCCGCTCGACGGATAAATAGACAAGGTATTGGACTATCTTCGAAGTTTTGAAATTGTTTAACAAGTGAAAGTCCGTCGACAAAGAGTGATTCGTCATCAATAACAATGAGTTTCGGTGGATTCTTTTGAAGACGTTGGACTGACTCAACGGATGTGTTGAGATTCCAGGTCAAACGGGCAAGATTCACGAGCGCCTGTTGGGCAGGGCTCTCTGAAAAAGCGAGAAGGTCAGTCTTCATTTGAACGTTGCTAACATAAGCGCAATCAGACCGTCGTAAACAGGGAATCTACGGTAATTTATCGAGAAGTCACGAATGAATTGTAAACTTAATGTACGGGTTTTCAGGCACGTACTCCCCATGATTGAGAAGGAATATGCGCCCGAATTTTGAAGTGATATTTCGTTAAGATATTGATTCTATTGGGCTAATACTCTCTTCGAGAATTTGATTGTATTTGTACGAAACTTGTACAAAGCATGGTTGTATTGGTTTTCCGAGCGAATAAATCGAGCTCTCGAGGTATTTTCATGAATACACCCCTGACATATCGCCACTTTTCTTCAGTTCTTCTTCTGTATCTCGCGGGCGCAGCATGCTCGTCCATTGAGGTTGACGAATGCCTAACTCCCCAGATGACTCCAGAGCAGTCGAATCGGATTGTTCTTGGAGACAACGCAATATTACCCCGGCTCGTTGATTCAGATGATTGTCGCGACGCGAAACTGACCTGGAATCTGACAGCCAAACCTAATGCAAGTCAATCCATCCCATTTTTCGACGATGCCTATTGGGAGTTCATTCCCGATGTAGCCGGCACGTATGAGTTTCATCTGAGAAGTGACGGCGGTGATACGGACGTGGCTTGGACAGCAAAGGCGGTGTCGCACACTGAGCAGGCTTTTCACAATTATAACTATTACCCATCTTCGACTGCGGTTGTTCAGGTTCGTGATGAGCTTTGGACTGCGGGTGTGTATTCACCGGAAATTGCAAGAAATAAGATCGCTGACGGTAGCCCTTTGCCGACGATCACAGTGGGACCATGGCCGGTCGCCCTTGTGTTTATTGAAGAGTTAGACCTCGTGGTAGTTGCTCAGAAAGCAAATGACCGCATCGGCTTAGTGGATGCGGCATCTGGTAGACTCCAAAAAACCATCTGGGTGGGTGACGAGCCCAATAATTTAGTTTGGGATCCGGCACGGAAGAAACTCTATGTGAGCTTAGGTGGTGCAAGTTCGGTAGCGATTGTTGATCTCAGTAAAGAAGTATTAATCAAAACAGTCTCGGCAGTATTTGACCCACTTGCTATGGCATTGGATGCCGAGAATGCGCGCTTATATGTGGCTTCTCATCGCTCCGGTCAAACAGAACAATTCCCATACCCTGATACTGATGTCGCGGAGGAAAAGGATATTGCGGTCATCGATGTCAATTTAATGGAAAATATCGGATACATGTTGGAAGTTGCTTCCACTATTAATCACCTCTTTTTCGATGCGGAATCGAGGAAACTTTGGATGAGTGCAACCACGAACGATATTGAAGGCCAGCTCAATGATCCGGCAGTTGAAAGTTTCCAGCATGAACTCGTCGTGCTGAAAACGGAAGTGGGGATGGCAGATCGTCTCAATGAAACTGACCTAACTCGTCAGTCTTCATCAACGGGCCCGGCGGCTAACATTCACGGTTTTGCGTTATGCGGTTCTTCTATTTACGTTGCGGCGGAGTCTTCAAATAGCGTTGTTGTCTTGGACAAGCAGACGCTTAACGAGATTGATAGAGTTACAGGAATCGATACGCCTCGTGCTGTTGTCTGCGTTAATGGAGAGGCTTGGGTTTATGCCTCCAACGCGAAGGAGCTAATACAGCTGGGGTCTGATAACACAAAACGTACCCATGCTCTTTCTCTGAACGACTCACGAACAGATTCAGAAAAGTTAGGCTATTCTATCTTTCACACGGCAGGAGATGGGCCGGGGAATAATCGTAGCTGTAGTAGCTGTCATGTGAAGGGCCTTTCGGATGGAGTCATTTGGAACGCTGGACCAATCACGAATCAAAAACTCACGCGTCCTATTCGGTGGGGGGAAGGAACCAGTAGAATCGGATGGGACGGGTACGTCGGAAGCATAAAGATCTCAGGCTACGTAGGTGGCGCAACAACGAACACTCGGCCAACAACAAGTGAAGCGGTCGGACTTGGAGATTATCTTGCGTCTCTGATGCCGCCTCCAGCTGCAAATCAATGGACCCAGAGGAATGGGGAACTGACCGAGCTCGGCCGTCAAGGAAAAGACATATTTATGGGTAAAGCTTCGTGCGCTGGCTGCCATCCGGGCCCAATTTCGACAAGCCGAATTGCATTCGAAAATGGCTTCACGGAAGGTAAAACAGATGTTCCATCACTGATTGATCTGGAGCGTATCGGCGCGTGGTATAAAAACGGCTCGAAGAGAACGTTGAGAGATGCTGTTACCGGCGCTTTAGATTATCTCAATATTTCTCTTTCTTCCGACGAGACAAGCCTTCTTGTCCGGTATGTACAAGAAATCACGGCACGAGAATTTTTTGTTTTGTCGACGAATCTCGCCAATAGCGCTCAAAACTTTCCGCGGTCTCAGCCCATCATACTTACCTTTAGTTATCCCGTTGATTCATCTGCCGAAAACCTCGCAAAGATCAATTTGGTAGATGCGAACGATAGTGTTATCGAATTGACCTATAACGTAAACGGTCGACACCTTGAGCTCACCCCATCTAGCTCTCTTGCGCCGCAATCGACCTACCGAATTTCGATTCCTTCGTCCTTTCTTTCACAGTCTGGTAAGGCTGCTCGTGAAGAGTTGCTGACGATGATCACATCGTCAGATGCACTGCTGAAGTTAGAAGGTGAATATACATGGACGATTAACAACCCCGCTCTTGATTTCGCGACGCAGACGTTTGATCCAAACCGAACCTTAGCTTCCGTTGTTCCATTTCAGGCAAAGCCACAGATAGACGGTTCATCAGTCGTACTCGATTTCGGCCAAGATCTCATTTATAACGACTTTTTTATTGTTAGCGGTACTCAATTGATGACAAACGATTTGCCCGTTCCAGTTGGACCGTCCTTTGGAAATGGCTCCGCACTCCAAGCAGAGGCCCAAGATACAGACGGAGATGGTGTAGTTGACTCTGCAGCTGGAACTCTCACGCTCTCTGGTCCCGGATTCGATTTACCGAACGTGTCTTTTTCGATCGATAAGTTGGTACCAACATCTACAATTTGCACTCCAGCAAGCACTGGCGACTATTTGGTTGAGATCGACCGAACTGATTCCGGAATTTCAATTTCTTGGGGAACAACTCCGGCTTTGGGACTATATGTAACGAGCCCAAGTGCGAATCTTCCCGGTGGCCCCGGTCAGAAAATTTCCGGTGGTGACGCTTATTTTGTCGTTGAAGCGGAGGGATTAGCTGGTTTTAGCGCTCCAGTACGCTACGGAGAGACGGTACCGGGCGGCAACGAAAATACTGCATTTCACGATGGTCCAGCGGGCGGTGCCTCATTAGAAAAAGGCCAATGCGTTCATTTTTCGGTGATTACGACTGATTTCAAGATCTCTAAAACCATTGTCGAATGGTAGAACCTTCCGTGCTCGTCTTAGTTATAAATCAAAGCCGAGCTGCCGTTTTCTTCGCATTTGATTGTTACGCTGAGGTCTTCGCCGACTTCCATGTTTTACAAACACCTTCCGTGCTTCCGCTTTTGACTCAGACTGCTTTCTGATTTCACCGATTTTCTTATGGGCTGTTCGTATCGCGCGAAGTTCATTCACGATAGGTGAAGGGTAATTTTTGCCGATGATGCAACCCAATCGTTGCTGTTCATAAAGGCTCATCTTCGATGGGTCAGCGATAAACTCCCGTGGAACAGCTTCAAGCTCGGGTAGCCAACGTCTGATGAAGACGCCTTCAGGGTCATGGTCTCTTACCTGCTTCGAGGGTGAGTAAATTCTTAGTGCATTGATACCGGTGGTACCACTTTGCATTTGAAACTGTGGATAGTGAATTCCGGGCTCATAATCTGTAAACCAGCGGGCGAGGGCGACGGAGGTGGGTCGCCAGTGTAGCCATAGATGGTAAGAGGCAAAAGACACTAACATTGCACGCATTCGGAAGTTTATCCACCCTGTTTGCTGTAAGCAGCGGATACAGGCGTCCACCATCGGAAACCCAGTGGTTCCATTTTTCCAAGCATCGAAGAATTCATTATTAAATTCGTTTTCTCTTAACCCGTCATAAGACCGGGACATGTTCTCAAACTCAATCCTCGGTTCATCTTCAAGTTTTTGAATAAAGTGGCAATGCCACCGGAGCCTCTTTTCGTAGCTGGTCAACGAGTTCAGCCAGGCTTTGGTTTGATACTGCCGATTCTGTTCACTGTTACGAAGCCTTCGCTTTTGGCGCTCAATCCTCTGGAAAACCGTCCGCATCGAGATGTTTCCATAAGCTATAAAGGCACTCAGGCGGCTGCAAGATTCTTGTGCGGTGAGAGGGCTCGACATTTCACGTTGGTAGTTCTTCCCCCGAGATTCCAGAAACGTCTCAAGAGTTTCATAAGCATTTTGTTCACCCCCACTTCGCCAGGATGAACTTGGGGGCTTATCAGAAAAAAGCTCGTGAGTTTCAGGTATTCGCTCGGACTTAATTTCGCTTGTGGATGCTCGAAGTGTCGGAACTGAAAAAGAGCGCTTTCGCATAAGTTGTAGCCACTGCGACGACCAACTGTTGCGATTGCTCAGGCGCCGGACGACGCCATGTTGACGGTATTCTATCCAATCGATTTGATGGTGCTTCGTCCAGGCCTTCACTTTCTGGTCTCGTCGGTAGGTCACGTCGTTTCCTGTTTCTTGGTGACTGTGTATCCTTTGAATTTTGACCGACTCGTATAACTTCTCGAAAACTTCGAGACATGAACCTCGACGAATGAGTAGAGTCGCCCCTACCTTCTCCAGTGACCGCCTCAGGTCGACCAAGGAATCACGAATAAATTGATAGTGAAATGCGCTGCAATCTTCAGAGTTTATAATCTCTTCTTCGATGATATATAAAAAGATACAAGGACCGAGTTGCGATGCTCGATATACGGCTTCGTTATCTAAAAGCCGCAGGTCTCGCTTAAACCAAACCAGTTGGATGTTTCCGCTCACAAATGAATATCCCGTCGACGCTATGGAGCCAGCCGTTCGCCCCGTTGTAGAATTTCCGTAACGTGGCGAAAGGTTTTGAGGTCTTCGCCTCTTTTGTCGTCCGATCTCTTATTCTCCGACGCCATAACTAACTTTAGTCTTGGATTGGTTGATAGTTTCTCTTTGTTGCGATGAAGGAAACTCCAATACAAAGGTGTCATCGGGCAATTCTTTTTGGGATTGAAATGACAAGAGTTGCAGTAGTCACTCATTTTTGACACGTAACCACTGCCTGAGACATATGGTTTGGTCGTCATTAAGTCTCCTGCACCGAAAGTACCCATCCCGAGTACGTTTGGCTCGACGACCCATTCATAGGCATCCGTGAAGCAAGACCAGAACCATTCACTGACTTCAAGTGGATTGATCCCGAGAAGAGTGGCCCAATTCGAAAGAATCATGAGGCGATTAATGTGGTGTGTGTATCCATCCTCCATGACCTCGAGGACAGCCTGGTCAAGACATTTTAGACCAGATTCTGTGCCCCAAAAAACCGGTGGAAGAGTATATCGGGCGGGTAGGAACTGTCCTCTTGGATACTCAATTCTTTTACCTCGCCCATCAAGCCTGAGGCCATCGGTCGCGCGATGAACATGATAGACAAACTCGCGCCATCCAATGATTTGACGGATAAAGCCTTCTTTGCTGTTTATCGGTATGTCGAGTTTGAGCGCGGCTTTGACAACATCGTCCGGAAGTAGGCGATGTATATTCATTAGCTCCGAAAGGCCAGTATGAAACAAGCGCCGATGCTTCAGTGTCATTGCGTCCTCGAAGTCACCAAAAAGCCTCATGCATTCCTTCTTCGCATGTTTCCAGACTTTCTGAGCTTGTTCCTTAGTCGCTGCAATTCGCTCGGCACTTATAACGCCAGGATGCTCGGCGTAGTGTTTCTCAATGAGGTCGCATACCTCAAGCGTAATCTCAGTAGGCTTAAATGTAGGTACATTGGGCACCGAGTGCTCGTCCTTCCATGGTTTTCGGTTTTGATCGTCGAAACTGTACTGCCCGCCAGTGGGTTTTCCATCCTCATCCATGAGAATCCCTGTTCGCTTCCGTACCAGGCGATAGAATTTATCCATCCGCCATTTCCCGTTTTTATCTGCGGCCTTTTGAAATTCTTTTGCTGTTGTGAGCCAGCCGGTATGAGGGTGGACCATGATGAGCTCTTGGGCCTCTAGGACGGCGAGGTCATTTCTCAGTTCCCGCTCGGCCGCCTCTGCCATGTGGACAAGGCCATGCTTGGCTGTAAATTGTCGGAGGATCTCCCCATATGAATCTCGGCCGAAGATATATTCCACCCGGATACCGAGTGAAGCTTGCTCAAGAGCGAAGTGACGCTGGTTAGAAAGCAGGTGTACCAGCTTTTGTTTATGATAACGTCTCCTTTTCGGTTTCCAGTTGCTCTCAATGAGGATGATTCCCAGGCGCTGTTTGCGGAATTCGTGAAGCGGCCCAATTTTATCGTTCAATTGGTCGTAGGGCACAAATACCCACCGCTCCGGACGATAATCCGGATTTATTTTCTGTAACTGCTGTAGAAATATACGTGATCCCATTAAACTTTCCCGACAGTTGTGGCAAGCAACCAGACCCGCCAAGTTGTCAATGAATGTCCCTTGTAGGCATACATAAAGAACGCCTAGGTCATAAGTCGTCTGCCCATGTGTCGATTCCGACTTGAGCCAGTCACGTTTCATCGGTTAGGACTTACACAATATGGCAAAAGCGATTGATGTTTTTAGCGAATGGGCGAAAGAGGGTAAATCTGAGAAAATGGCGGACGGTCACGCACTGGCCGTCGATAATATGCTTAGATATGCGCTTGGTTCGAGCGATGGACCGCTCTCTTTTGTTGACGCTGGTTGTGGAAATGGCTGGGTGGTTCGAAAAATGCTTTCTCATCCGAGATGTAACTCTGCCGTGGGTGTCGATGCGTCCACGGGAATGATTGATAGAGCGAAGCAAATTGACCCGAGTGGAAACTATCTCAATGAAGACTTACTTCTGTGGAGTCCAGAAGAACCGGTCAATCTCGTGCACTCCATGGAAGTCTTCTATTACTTCCGTGACCCACAAAAGGTGATTAGTCATATAGCTCAAAAATGGCTTGCATCTGAGGGAAGACTCATCATTGGCGTCGATCATTATAGCGAAAATAAAGCAAGTTTGGGTTGGGCAGAAAAGTATAACATCGATTTCATGACCACCTTGAGTATTGAACAGTGGTGTTCAGCCTTTGAGGCTGCAGGTCTTAACTCGGTCTCGCACTGGCTCTTTTCGCCGAGCCCAACATGGTCCGGAACGCTGATTGTCACCGGCCAAAAATAGACTCTGATATCTAGATTATCTCTTTGAATTGCCCTCGATTTTGCCGAATGGCTTCATACATGACGATACTAACAGAATTCGCCAGATTATGACTTCGAATAGAGCGATTCGTTGGAATCCGCAGGTGCTGTGATTGTGGGTATTGAGATTTTATTGTGTCCGGTAGACCTTTGCTTTCGCATCCGAAAATAAATACATCGTCCATCGAATATTCAACATCCCATATCGTGCGCTGAGCTTTCGCGGAAAACAACCAACACCGTTTATCGCCCAACTTAGTCATCGCCGCCTCGAAGTTTTCGTGTACGCTGAGCGTTACATTTGGCCAATAATCAAGTCCCGCCCTCCGAACATGCTTCGCATCTAACGAGAACCCAAGCTTTCCACTAAGATGAAGTTGAATACCTGTCCCTGCGCACAATCGGGCGATGCTCCCTGTGTTTCCGGGGATTTCTGGTTCGTGGAGAAGTACGTGCATAGCTGGCTTCGTTAGGTGGACTGCTGTAGCCTCTTTTCTTCTTTAGATGAATAGGTTGCAAAACCATCGCCTTCCCAGTTGAGTAGCCCTTTGACAAGAGCACGTACTGGGAGTCCTTTTTCGGACAACTGTTTCGCGAGCTCTAGGCTTTTGTCGCCGGTGCGACAAACGAGCACGGCCGACGCGATTCCACCTCTCTCTGCAAGCTTGCTTTCTATTTCTTCTGCGGCAACGCACTGTGAACCGAGGATATGGCTTCGCACAAAATGAGTCTCCGCTCGGATATCAAAAACAACGAGAGAAGGGTTGGCTGTGAGTTCTGCCGAGAGCTCTTCCGCGGTCGTTTCTGGACCTACCAAAGCTGGTATCCAAGTTTTGATCTTGGCGATTAGGTTTTTTTTGGGAAGTGCACCCTGAATCGCATCTTTGGGTTGGCCTCCTTGCATGAATATCAGGGTTGGAAGTGATTGGATCCTGAATGCCTGACCCAGCTCTGGTTGAGCGTCGGTATCGATCTTCCCAATGGTCAGGTGTTGAGAGAACTCCTCGCTCAGCTCTTCCAAGATAGGTGACAATTGCTTACAGGGGGCACACCAACCAGCCCAAAAATCGAGTAATATCGGCTTTTCGGCCTGGAGGACTTCGGCCTCAAAATTTTCGCGGGTAATTTCAATAGTCGCCATCTTCAAGCGGGAGCAAAGCAATTTCGGGTGGGTTCGACAAGTGTGTATTCAATATTTTGAAGATTGACGCAGTGGCCTGAGCGGTCTAAAAATTGCGACCGTTACAGCCATACAATTGGTTCGCGGGTAACGGTTTTCCTGCAGCACACTGGCTGAGGGCGTCTGCTAGGGTGCTCGTCGTTGCTGGAGGAGTGATTGAGCGATAGGTAAAGGAGCCTGCCACGCCGTCTTGGTCTAAATCAGCCTTTGCTCCGCAACTGAACTCCTGCCCATTGGCCGCGGCGAAACACGCGAATTGATAGCGAGCTGCATCTTTTGGCGGTTTGACATTGAGACAGGAAAATTCCGTGCAGTCTATGTGTTTACCCGCGAGACAGGACGCGGGACACGGTTTTGCATCCCACTCTTGCGGTTTTTCTCTTGCCTCGATATGAGGGGTTTTTCGCAGACTCAGATAACGCCCATGTTTCGTCTTGAATTCTCGTTGCGAATTCACCAATGTTTTCATGAAACTTTCAGCACCAAGAACCTGTTTTTGATACGGCTCCGCGCGCTTCATCGGTAGATAGACGAGTCCAAGAAAGCAAAAGGCAATAATCCACAGCAAATTCAGCATCACAGAGCTGATCGCAAGTCCTTTACCACCAATTTTGTCTTCAGATTGGTCGATCTGCATGAGAGCGCCAATCGATAATGCTAGGCCAATCGGAACGATGCCGAACATTGAGGTAAGCAGACCCAGCTTGTTGACTATGGTTACTGGTTTTTCTCCTTTGTCCATACTCTGCTCTGGGTGAACCATCATTCTCGCTTTAGAGCAACATAATGTGACGGTACATAGAACCACTCGATCGAGGAATTGTGTTGAAAGGCCGACTTTGCAGCGATGAGAACTACTGATAAATCAAACATGACAAGAAGATTGCCAAAATGAGCTACTGGAGAAGTTAACCTTGATACGACAAAAGATAGACAAGTTTTTTGATGAAACCTCGATAGATGCTGAGTTTTATTCTTATCGAGTAGTAACTGAAAAAACGCAGCGCCTCGAAGTGAGACAGAACGTGTTACAACCCGTCACTTCAGATGAAGACAGCGGTGTTATGGTGACCCTAAGAAACCGAAGTGGAAGTGGTTACGCCGGAACTTCGGTGGTTACGGAAAAAGGATTACAAGACGCGGT
>JAYZDF010000014.1:0-13201 GCA_036337945.1 Myxococcota bacterium | reverse complement strand
GCCAGTGGCTTCACAGCTTGCGGTTCGTATTGCCCAGCAACAGTAAAACCTCCACAATCCCGTAAGGGACCTTCTCTATGCGCGAACGCCAGGTTGATTCATCAACTTGGCGTTCGTATTTAACGTGAACTTTGCTACATTAAAGCCGTGCTACTCTCGGCAGTTCAGTCCGCTCTTATTGAGCATTCGGCGAAGCGAGTTCTGGTAGCGTGCTCAGGCGGCATCGACTCGATGGTTCTTGCAGATGCTGTTATCGAGTGTCTAGGACTCGGGGCTGTGGTGGTTGGTCATGTTGATCATGCAGTTCGAGATGAATCCTCTAGCGATGCGAAGTGGGTAGAGACTTGGTGTAACGCGCAAGGAATCGAGTTTCTTGCTACGCGACTACCCATTGGACCGACCGATGAAGCTTCGCTTCGAACCGCTCGGTATGCTGCGCTCCGCAGGCAGAAAACGGCGGCGGGCGCTGATTTTATCCTGACGGCTCATCATCAAGACGACCAAGCAGAGACTGTGCTGCTCAATTTGGTCAGGGGGACGCATTGGCCTACTTTAGCAGGGATATCCCCAGCAAGAGATGACGTTCTCCGTCCGCTTCTCGATATCTCCAAGAATGAAATTCTTCGTTATGCCAAATCTCGAAATCTAAAATGGAGGGACGATTGGACGAACCGTGAACCTCATTATCTGAGAAATAGAATTCGCAAAGAGCTCCTCCCCTTAATGGAAACCCGGTATCGAAGCGGATTGCGGCAGCGACTCGCGCGATTGGCATCGGAGATTAGAAAACAACTGAATGGGAGTGAAACACAGTCGTCGGAGAAAGGCGCTGAGAAATTAAGCAGATTTTCGAGTTCAGAGGTGAATAAGTCACCGAATTCAAAAGTTATTGATCATAGCCGTTCTGCCTTTCACATAGAGAGGCGAGAGTGGGTTGGAGAAAGCCTACCAGCCAATGCCAACACGGCGGTATTTGATGCCTCCGAGCTTGTTAGGGTTTATATCAGATTCCCTAGGCCCGGAGATCGGATACAGCCATTGGGAATGGTCGGACGTAAAAAGCTTCAGGATGTATTCGTAGACGCGAAAATACCCCGAGAGCAAAGAGCGACATTCATGGTATTGGTTGACGAGATGGAACAGGTGCTTTGGGTGCCGGGGCTAGTGAGATCAGCACGGGCCCTGGTCACTGAAGACACGAAGCATGTTTGGATGTGTCGAACATCTGGACAGTAATCTTGCGGTCGAGCTAAGGACTTGCAAGCATAGAGTTAGGAGAAGGCGAGCGGAAATCGGTCGTCACGAAGTAAGAATATGAGGCAAAGCCAAAAGACAATCGTTCTATGGGGCGCACTCCTGTTGATGTTCTACATGATCTACCAGATCGTAGACACCCAACAAGCGCCAAAAGATAACCCGATCTTCGCTGAATTCAAAAAGCACGTGGTCGAAGGAAACGTCAAAGAGGTCACCGTCGAAATGACTGGGCGGCAAACGGCAACCTTTCGCGGGAAGCTGCAAGACGATCGGACCTTTAAAACGGTAGGTGTCTTCTCCGATTCCGTTGAAAAGCTCTTCGCGGAACACGAAGTACAATTCAAGGTCGTAGAGAAAGAGACAGGTGGCTTTTGGCAATCAATTCTCATTACCTGGTTGCCTATGATTTTCATGGTAGCCATCTTCTTCTTCTTCATGCGTCAGCTTCAATCGGGCGGCGGCAAGGCGATGAGTTTCGGTAAATCAAAGGCGAAGCTCATGAACGAAAGCCAGAATAAGATTACGTTTGCTGATGTAGCAGGTGTGGAAGAGGCGAAAGACGACGTTGAAGAGATTATCGAATTTCTTCGCGACCCTAAGAAATTTACTCGGCTTGGTGGTCGAATCCCGAAAGGCGTCTTGTTGATGGGCCCACCCGGGACCGGTAAGACTCTTATCGCTCGCGCGATTGCGGGCGAGGCTGCTGTGCCCTTCTTCTCTATCTCGGGTTCAGACTTCGTCGAAATGTTCGTTGGTGTCGGAGCGAGCCGTGTTCGTGACTTATTCGAGCAAGGCAAAAAGAACGCGCCATGCATTATCTTCATTGACGAGATCGACGCGGTAGGGCGCCATCGTGGAGCCGGTCTTGGTGGCGGTCACGACGAACGTGAACAAACCTTAAACCAGCTCCTCGTCGAAATGGACGGTTTTGAATCGAACGACGGGGTCATTCTGGTAGCGGCGACGAACCGTCCTGACGTTCTCGACCCCGCACTTCTTCGCCCCGGACGCTTCGATCGACGCATTGTTGTTGCTCGACCAGACGTACGTGGACGTAAAGGCATTCTTGAAGTGCATAGTCGACGAACGCCGCTCCATGAAGATGTCGAACTTGAAGTTATCGCTCGCGGGACGCCCGGTTTCTCAGGTGCAGACCTTGAAAACCTTGTGAATGAAGCGGCGCTGCTTGCGGCCCATCAAGATCGAGACAAACTTCGCATGGTCGACTTTGAGAAGGCGAAAGATAAGGTCATCATGGGTGCCGAAAGGAAATCGATGGTCATGAGTGAGGCGGAGCAGCGGAATACAGCTGTTCATGAATCAGGACATGCTCTGGTGGCTCGCCTGCTTCCGGGTACAGACCCGGTGCACAAAATGACGATTATTCCACGTGGCCGTGCTCTGGGGCTTACTCAGCAACTTCCCGCAGATGATCGTTATTCGAAGAACAAGACCTCAGCTCTCCACGACATTTGTATTCTCATGGGCGGCCGTGCGGCGGAAGAACTCATTTTCAATGATTTTACGACCGGCGCGGGTAATGACATTGAGCGCGCGACAGATATGGCTCGCCGAATGATTTGCGAGTGGGGCATGAGTGAGACACTCGGCCCCGTCGCCTACGGTAAGAAAGATGAGCAAGTCTTTCTTGGGCGCGAAATGGCGACCGCCGATAATTATTCGGAGTCCACAGCGCAGCAAATCGACGATGAAATCCGCGGCATCATCACAAATCAATATGAGCGTGTGATGAACTTGCTGAGAGATAATCGCGACAAGCTCGAACGTATGGCCGACGCCTTGCACGAGTACGAAACCTTGGATGGCAAAGAGATTGATCAGTTGATTGCTGGTGAACCTCTTTCGCGTCCGAAGCCAGAGCGAAAGCATCTGCAAACGCCAGAGCAGGTTCGTGCCGCCGATGACGCAAAGAAAGCAAAAGAAACCAAGGAGCGTCCTGGTATCCTGGATGCCTTTCCTCCTCCCAATCCCGGCGAAGCCTAATTCGTTTTCCGCCTAGGGCTTCTCAGCCATTTTTTTCCAAAGCTTCGGCGTGTGCGGGTGAAATATCCCGCAGGCTCCGCAACTTCGCGCCGACCGATATCAAGTCATCAGTTCAAATATTTTGAAATCAACGATTCTGGTCGAAGTTTGCGCGACATCTCGATGGGAGTGCTTAGAGCCGCCTTGATTTCGGGATCTTCACATCCGATTCGAGCGATGTCGGTGATTGTTGGTCTCACGCTGTCTCGCGAGCGGATTTCTTGAGCAAGGGTTTGTAGTGCGCTTTCGAAGACCTGTGATAATTCGGACCGAGGGTCCCTTTCGGCGAGCGTTGCGAGTCTCGCCGCGATATCCGCATACGTTCGTGCGAGAGCGCCATCGTCCAGATGAGTCATCACTTTCTTTAGCCGTGATAAAGGGTCGGGTCGGTCTGTCAGCCAGTCTTCAGGGAGTAGCCTCAAGCCCTCTGTCGTGCTCAGCGTGCGGTTTGGAAATAATCTTCGCTCAATCTCATCCGTAAGAAGAATCCGATTCCAGCCTACGGGTCCGCGAACCATGCCGTATCTCCTTCGAGCTTCATTGATATCTTCAGCGCTCAGTTGACCGTCGCGATCCCCAAAGCAAAAATCAATCTCTATAGCCGCACTACGTAATCTCGGCGGAAGGCGATATTCCTTTTGAGCCAGATAGATTGCAGCTTGAGCACTTTCAGTGATGATGAACTCTTTGAGGGCTCGGGTCTTCTTGATTAGATTTTCGTAATTCTGCTTTTGTTCGGCCTTGAGTCCGTTCCGTTTCAAGATGCCGTCGAGCTTCCGTCGACCTCGCCTCAGGTCGTCGAGAGAAACGACCCCACAACCTTCGCGTTCTATTCCTCCAGGACACATCTGTTCGACAGCAAACGCGGCGCGGCGAAGGCTCAGATCTTCAATCGGTGCGAAAGGTTTGCCGCTCATCTGTATTCTATATTGACGAATGGGATGCGACTTGTCGTAGGTCGTTTGCCCTATGTAAGATAAAAATATCTACTGGCCACTCAAATTGTACTTATGTAGCTTAGGCCTATGTCATCCTTTTGGAAGAATCTTTTCCCTGAATACACGAGCAGAACGCTGGTGATGGGGGTTCTAAATGTTACGCCCGACTCATTTTCCGATGGCGGACACTTTGTCGAGCCCGACCTTACCATCGCTAAGGGGCTAGAGTTGCGCGCTCAGGGTGCAGATATTATTGACATTGGTGGGGAAAGTACTAGACCCGGGGCCGAATTGGTTTCCGAAGACGAAGAACTAAGGCGGATTGTTCCTGTGATTAGGGGCTTGCAAGGAAAAGTCCCATTGTCTGTCGATACAAATAAGTCAAAAGTGGCTCAAGTTGCGCTCGATATGGGCGTTGAAGTGATCAACGATATTTCAGGCGGCCATTTCGACCCGAACATTCGCGAGGTCGTAGCCAAATATTCTAGCGGGTATATTATAATGCAAACCCGCGATATTCCCAGGAGAATGCAGCAAGGCGAGTGGACATACGAGGGTGGAGTTGTGCATGCCGTGTGTGAAATTCTCTCTCAGTCGGTTGAACTCGCAGTTCAAGCTGGCATCCCAAAAGAAAATTTGATGATCGACCCAGGGTTTGGATTTGGGAAAACCGTTGAAGAAAATTGTCAGCTTTTGGCGAATCTGGAGGACTTTAATTCGCTCGGGCTACCCGTACTTGTCGGGACGAGCCGCAAGTCTTTTCTTGGGCATCTCACCGGGAAACCGGTCGATGGCCGACTGATGGCAAGCGCTGCGAGTGTTGCATTAGCTGCGAGTCAGCGAGTTAGTATAGTGCGGGTGCATGATGTTGAGGAAACCAAGGATGTGCTGGCAGTTGTGGATGCTTGCGTCCGTGCCCGAATCTGTGATTGAACGGGAATACTGTGAATAAACCCGTAGAAGTTACTCGGAAACTTTTTGGGACAGACGGGATACGTGGCGTAGCAAACGAATATCCCATGATCCCGGAAGTAGCACTGAAACTCGGTCGCGCAATCGCGCAAATGAGTCTGCGCGGTGATTATCGCCACAAGATTGTAATCGGTAAAGACACTCGAGTATCGGGCTATATGTTGGAGTTTGCGCTGTCGAGCGGCATTTGCTCTATGGGTGTAGATGTTTGTCTAGTTGGGCCCTTACCAACACCAGCGGTTGCCTTTTTGACGAAAACAATGCGGGCCGATGCTGGCGTCGTTATCAGCGCATCGCACAATCCTTTTCAAGACAACGGAATCAAGATCTTCGGCCCAGACGGTTTCAAGCTAGATGATGGTATCGAAGCAGAAATTGAATCAATGCTCGATTCTGAGGAATTAGTTCGTAAGGGGCCGACTGCGATAAAAATTGGTAAAACCAACAAGCTCGAGGACTCTCGGGGACGTTATATCCAATACGCTAAATCTTCTTTCGACAGTTCACTACGCCTGGATGGGCTTAAAATTGTTGTCGATTGTGCGAATGGGGCAGGGTATAAAGTCGGCCCTGCAATCTTCGAAGAGCTCGGTGCTGAAGTTGTTAAAATCGGTGTCGACCCAAATGGTCGCAACATTAATGCGGGATGCGGCGCGACTCATCCTGAGTGGCTGAAGAGAATGGTTCTTGAAACAAGTGCTGACCTTGGCCTCGCTTTGGATGGGGATGCTGACCGCTTGATAGTCGTCGATGAAAAGGGACATGTGGTCGATGGCGACGCCGTCATGGCCATTTGTGGTAAAGACCTTCTTGAAAAAAACCTGCTACCCAAAAACACAGTTGTTGCTACCGTCATGTCTAACTGTGGCCTTGAGCGCAGTTTGCAACCCTTTGGTGGGAAAGTCGTCCGCACCAATGTGGGTGATCGTTACGTCGTTGAGTGTATGCGGCGCGAAGGGTACGGCTTCGGTGGTGAACAGTCTGGTCATTTGGTCTTTTTGGATATGTCTTCAACGGGTGACGGCTGCATTGCGGGGCTAAGGGTTCTCGAAGTCTTGGTGCGAAGTGGCAAAAAATTATCTGAGCTTGCGCAAGTATTTGAGCCGGTGCCACAAGAATTAGTGAATGTGAACGTTTCGGCTAAGCCTCCACTCGATACGTTGGAAAAAACGCGGGCCCTCATCTCCAAAATTGAGAGTGAACTGGCCGCCGAAGGGCGCGTTCTCGTGCGTTACAGCGGCACGGAAAAGAAAGCGCGGGTGATGGTTGAAGGGCCGAAACCCGATGCGACCAGCCGCTTTGCTCATGAGATCGCCGAATGTTTGAAGAAGGAAATCGAGAACTGATGCGACAAAGACTGGGAGTAAACGTAGACCACATTGCAACGATTCGGCAGGCGAGACGAACGCGTTATCCGGACCCCGTCGAAGCGGCCATGATCGCAGAACGAGTAGGTGCGGACCAAATCACTGTGCATCTTCGTGAAGACCGTCGTCACATCCAAGAAAGAGACGTTGAAATTCTCCGTAAAACAGTAACCACTCTTCTGAATCTTGAGATGGCCGCTACCCAGGAAATGGTGAGGATTGCACTTGAGCTTAGGCCTGATACTGTTACTTTGGTTCCCGAGAGGAGAGAAGAACTAACAACCGAAGGTGGGCTTGACGTAGTTGCTCAGAAAGAAAACCTTAAGGGAACGATTCGCCTCCTTCGTGATGCTGATATTCGAGTGAGTCTTTTTATCGATGCTGATCTTGACCAAGTGCGCGCTTCTCATAAACTCGATGCGGACGCGATAGAGATACACACGGGTCAATATGCGGAAGCTCCAACCGACGCTGGAAGAAGCGACGAGCTTCGACGAATTGTTGATGCATCCAAAATGGGCAAGCGACTAGGACTTGATATTTGCGCTGGCCACGGGCTCGACTATGTGAATACGCGTGCAATCGCAGGAGTCAAAGAAATCGCTGAGCTGAACATAGGTCATAGCCTCATCGCCCGCGCTATGATCGTCGGGATGGAAAGAGCGGTCAGCGATATGTTAGCGCTCATGCGCGAGTACTCCGATGCGAGCTAAAGTTATTTGGCTGAGCAGTCAAAAAGATCACACGTAAGAAGACGCGTAGTTTAGCGAATTTGCTCGCGAGCAATCGTTTGTGCGAGTACCGGCAGTGGTGCCTTACTAAATATCTGTTCTTGAAAACGTAACGACAGCTCTTCTGTATGCTGAAAGACCCATTTTATCCATTCGTGTGCGGCTTGGGTATGGGCGATTGACGCCGAGGCTGGGTCAGACTTTTTGATCCCCTCTAACTTATACAGCTGAAGGTCCGCGGACGCTCCTCTATTCATCAGCCATCGCTCTGGTAAAATATCGGGAATTTCAACGGATAAAAGACCTAATGTTTGTAAGAGTTGCACGCCCCTCCAGGCATATTTTAGTTGGTCGCGTTTCGACTTCGGAGGTCTCTTAGAATCGAGGACTTGGCCGACCTTTGGGAATGATAGGTAATAAGGGCCTTTGCTAGAAAGCTTGTGATCGAGAATCGTAGACAATCCAGCAACGGTTAGTCTCGACTGTAGATTTGCTCGCGCGCTGAGTTCACCAGCATGGTCGACCGGTCCTGTGAGTATCCAAACAAAGGCATTATGTTCTGTCCATAGCGCCTCGCGAAGTTCTAGCGCGTGTTTGGGTACGCCCCCCTTTATGAAGTAGTCATCGAGGTTATGCCAAGACAGAGCTTCACGTCGTTTCTTTACCCATCCGCCACTGTCTCCCTGGCGTGCCATCTGCGCGAGAAGTTTCTCCCCTTCCGCAAAATGTTTTGACTTCAAGAGTTGCTCGAATTGTTGGCGCCGAAGTGCTGCAACCGCAGAATCGTCTTTGGGTAACGATTCGAATAAAAATCGAGTCGTCGAAAGCGCAGCTTTTTTTTGCTCGGGTTGTTTGTCGAAGAAATTGTTGAGGCTACCAGAGGAAGCAAGTTCAACAATTTTTCGTCTTGCGGTGACAGGAAAGGTCTTGAGTATATTCTTCGGAACTTTTAACAGGTCACTGACACCTTGTTGCAGAACTTCCCAGTCTTCGTTTTCGGTTGGAACCTGGCCTTCGATGACGAAGCGATATGCAGCTTCCAACGATTCGTAGGTAGCATACAGTGCGACTGGAATATTTCCTTTGGCAGAGGCAAGCGCCTCGCGAAACTCTGGACTGTCCATCAATCCGAAAAAGGATTGAATGAGATCATGCGGCTCGAACAGCGCTTTTAGGTCAGTCAGAATTCTCGTGACTTGCGATTCAGTCACTTGTGAGAAATCGATAGTGTTAACGGTCAGCGCGAATCCTTGAGCAGCGTCTCGGCGTTCGTCGATGGTTGATAAGGTTTCTAGATAGGAGAGCAGTATTGATAGGCTAGGGCGGAGCCTGACCACACCCGCGAGAAAGCGTGCTCGTTCGGGGTGATTTGTACGTAGGGAGTCGCGGGCTAACGCACGGTCGATCGCGGGACCATCTACTTTCGCAAGCAGATGTTTGCAAATCCCGCGGTCTGTCGGAGCCTTGACCTGGTTTATGAGTAAATCTTCGTTTGCATTAAGGGATAACCTTAGTGCTCCTTTGAACTTTCGTATAAATTTGAGATGTTTGAGCATTTCGGACTGCTCGGCGGCCGTGAGCTCGACATCTGAAGGCTTGTTGAGATCGAGTTGGGTTCGGTGACGGATCGGCTCGAGGTTATTACGCTTATTTTTGCCGCGGCGTCTTTTGCGCTGTGGCTTCTGTGTCTTTGTCGTTGTCACTGAAATGAAGCTGACACCCAAATTGTTGAGCGGCAAGACCCCGTAAATGCACAATGTATAGCGTATAAACCCTTGGATTGAGGGGTTGAGACATGCGTGGAGGGTATTCTCTATAGGAACAAGTTCCGACTTATGTCGTATCCTGTGCTCTCCTTGTTGCCACTGTAGCCAGCTCCTGCTACCCCGGCCATGCGATAAGACATCCTGCATGGCACATTGTGTCGAGCATGCTGAAATTATTGCTAACTGCCCATGAGACATATGAGAAATATCACACGGATCACCCTGGCTGCGGCTGCGGTTTCGCTGATCGGCTCAGCGCTAACTCAACAGCGTGCCTTTGCACTTCAAGGTGGAGAAGATCCCTCCTTGTTGCCAGTACTTATAGATAAACGCTTCAGCGGTCGTTCGCGGCACCAAGTTGGCGTTTTATTCTCCAGCTCGATGGCTGACAAGTTCATTGAGTCAATCGGTGGCGCGGCTACCTATGGATACAATTTTTCAGACCTTTTGGGCTTGGAAATCGATGCGGGCTTCTTCAACGGCGCCGAGACCAATATTTTGGCTCAGATCCGATTGTTGACCCAAGGAAGCGGTGAATTACAGCTTTCAGATTTGTATCAGACGACCTGGTTTGGGACTGCGAATTTCGTGCTAGTGCCGTTCTACGGAAAAATGTCCTTCGCGGCCGAGTTTGACCCGTCATACGACCTTTTCATCATTGCAGGTGCAGGCGCCACAGGACTCCGCCGAGTCACAAACTCGGATGCGACCGGTGCGCCCACCGGTTACGACACCTCGGTCGGCGCAATTTTCAATGTGGGTATTGGTTTTCGATTTTACATCACCAAGCTCGTCGCACTCCGTCTTGAGCTACGCGATTATTTCTTTCCTGATGCCGGTGAATGCACAGAGTGCACTGGGATTACGAACAACCTTCACTTCCAAGGTGGTGTTCAATTCGCATTTGGAGGCAATTAGACATGTCTAAACGTATTTTATTATCATGCACTGCAGGTTTATTTCTCTTCGCATCAACCGGTTTTGCGCAACCGGTATCGTCCGAATCTGAGGGCGAAGGAGCGGTTACGAAGACTGAAGAGTCTGCCGGTGACCAAGGTTCGGCTGAATTCCCACGCGTCTCAGATGATGAAGAGACGATTTATGCGGTTCAGCGAAAAGCCTATCTTATGAATAAGAAGTTTGAAGTTTCTATCCTTCCTTCTTTCACGTTTACAGACCGGTTTGTTCAAACAATCGGAGCAGGCGCATCTGCGGCTCATCACATCAATGAAAATTTCGCAGTCGAAGGCTTCTTTACCTATTTATTTCCGACGGAGTCGTCCCTAACTGAAGAGATCCTTCGAGGGGAGAAATTGACTCCAGAAATTGCAAAGCTCACGCAAATGCTTTGGGGGCTCGGATTCGGTGCACAGTGGTCGCCGATCTACGGCAAGATTGAAATTTTTGACCAAGCACTAGGTAATTTCTCGTTCTACGTCGGCGTCGGGCTCGGAATTGGTCAGACACGCGTAAGTTGCACACCAGCTACTCGCCTAGACCCAGAGGTATTCGGTGCAGAGACTTTCTGCGACATGGTTGAAACAACAGGCAATGCGGAAGACGCTTATAAGGTTGTTTACGAACCGTCACGAGTTGAACTTATGGGGACGCTTTCTGGTGGTGTTCGGTTCTCCTTCTCGAACTCAGTTGCTTTGAAGATTGAAGCGCGAGACTGGATTGCTCCAGCCCGAGTATACAGCCCTGACAAAAACGACTCTACGCAGAAATATACCGATGCCATCCGTAATAACGTGTTGGTCCAAATCGGTGCGAGCTTCTTGTTCGGTGGAGAGGATAACTAATCATGACCATTTCAAAGCTAGCGAAACTTCCTATCTTTCTGACCGCTGTGTTCGGACTCATTGTGAGCGCGAGCCAGGCCAATGCTCAAGACATTGACCGTGCAATTCAGGCATACAATGAAGACAACCACGAAGAAGCGGCGTTTTTATTTTATGACGTTATCGAGAACTCCTCAGATCCAGATTCTCGCGTAAAGTCTGAGTATTACATTGCTCAATCTCTCTACAAAGCCGGATATAAGGCGGCGGCTCTTCAATATTACGGTGATGTGTTCAACGCTGGAAAAGCGCATCCTTACTTTCTAAAGGCCACTGAAGGGCTGATGCGCGTTGCGATTGATATGGGCGATGACACACTTGTGCCTGCGCTTATCAATCGTGGTTATTCTGAGGACTTTGCGAAACTAAAACCGAGCGTCCTGAACACGATCAACTACATGATCGGTATGGTGACTCATCGGCGAGCAAACTACGCCGAAGCTCGCGATTTCCTCTTGGCTGTATCTGATAAGTCCGCGCTTTACGTCAAAGCTCGATACCTCCTCGCAATTATGAGTGTGAAGACTGCTGCTGAACAACAAGCGGAAGATTACTCAGAGGCAATTGGTTACTTTTCAGAAATTGAAAAACTTCTAAAGGGTCAAAATGCCGAAGAAGACAAAAAGCTCTATCGTTTGGCGCTACTCGGTAAGGCTCGCGCATACTATTCCCAAGGTGATTGGCAAAAGAGTCGCGAATATTACGAGTCAGTTCCTCGCTTCTCTGATGACTGGTATGACTCAATGTTCGAGTCAGGCTGGGCATACTTCCAGAATGCCGAGTTCGGAAAAGCGCTTGGTATGGTTCATTCAATCCAATCTCCGTACTTTGATGATCGATACCGTGCGGAGTCTTGGGTTCTCAAAGCTACGACTTACTTTCAGCTGTGCCACTTTGACCGAGCTCGTAAGGCTCTCGAATGGTTCATCAAAATGTACGAGCCAATGGCAAATCAGCTCAATCCCGTTTTGCAAGGTGAGTTGACCGACTACGAGATGGTAGAAATGATCGAAAAAGGAAGCAAAGACTTCCCTAATGAAATCCGAAACCAGATTAGTTCTAACCGACGTTACAATAAATTCCGTCAGGTTGTGATCAGTGTTGAAGATGAACTGAAGAGAGCAACGAAGACCTTTCCAGAGGGCGCTTTCAAAGCGTACTTACTTGAGCTGTTGAAAGACCAGCAGTCGCAATGGGTTCAATTGACGGGCAACCTCGTCCGAGAGCAAGTCCGCCGCGAATCTCTCTTTCTTGAAGATTTTTTGAATCAAGCTCGAATCATCAAATTTGAAACGGCCGACGCGGAGCGAAAAATGCTCGAGGCCGGTAAGGACATTACCAAGGGGCCACGTGCAAGAGGGCCTAGACCTTTTGTACCTAATGCGCGTTTTCAATACTGGGCTTTCCTAGGAGAGTACTGGATTGATGAACTTGGTTTCTATGAACACTCGATTAAAAACGAGTGTATTCCCGAGGTTTTTGAGTAGACTAGGGTAAACCGCATAAGCCGAGATGAGGTTGTCCAACGCATGACAGAGATCACATTCTGTGTGCGAAAAAGACCGGGCTTCTCATCAAAGCCTCTGAGTTGAGGATAAGGAAGAATTTCCGAGGTATCTCGATGGCAAACATACAAGCACTAATTCGAATCATTTTTTCAGCGCGTCTCGCAATGCTCATCGCGCTGTTCACAGTTGGCACGTTCACCGCAACGACCATATTCCCTGAAGTTCCAGCAGCTTTAGCTAAAAAGAAAAAGAAGAAGCGTAAGAAGAGGAAGAAGAGGGCAAAGCGTAAGTCCAAAAAGAAGAAAAAATCGGCGGCCGCCAAGAAGAAGACTGTTGCAGAGCCGGAAGCTGAGAAGAAAGAAGAAGATCCGCTCGCGCGTAAAGGTGCGGCAAGCTTCAAAGTTGAGACGACGATTGATACTAAGAAATTCGATAAGTCTGCTCAGGCCGACGCGAAGCGTGACGAAGCGATCGAAGAACTAAAGAAGCTGATTCCGAAAGCGCCAAAGAGCCGCAAAGCGGAGATGATTTTCCGACTGGCGGAGCTCTACTGGCAAAAATCAAAATTCAATTACGGTCTTGAAATGCGCAAGCTTGAGAAGGACTACACGAATTGGATTGACTCAGGCCGTAAAGGCCGTGAACCAACGCAACGAAATTATACGCGACAGTCTGAGTTGATTAAGCAGAATGCTCTCAAACTTTACGAGAAAGTGCTAAACGAGTACCCGCGTTACCGAAGAAACGACGAAGTTCTATTCTACTTGGGCTACAATAA
>JAYZDF010000013.1:0-22627 GCA_036337945.1 Myxococcota bacterium | reverse complement strand
AATTGCGCATTTCGACAGATAGACTCATACGTTTCATTTTCAATTTCAAAGTTAAAGCGTGCCGCAAACCGAATCGCACGAAGAAGCCTTAGGCGGTCTTCTTGAAAACGCGTCTCGGCGTGACCGACTGCTCTTATTCTTCGTTTCGAAAGGTCATCTTCACCAGATACGAAATCGAAAATTTCTTGAGTAAACGGATCCATGAGTAAGGCGTTTATCGTAAAATCTCGGCGCTGAACGTCCTCCTCCTTTGAATCCGAATAAATGACTTCATCAGGCCTGCGGCCGTCTGTGTATTTGCCTTCGCGGCGATATGTAGCAACCTCGTATTCTCGACGCTTCGACCATAGAACCCTCACTACACCGAAGTTCGCTCCAACCAATACTGTTCTGCGGAAGAGTGCGTCGATCTCTTCTGGTTTCGCACTTGTAACTAAGTCAAAATCCTTTGGCTCAAGCCCCAAAAGCAGATCTCGTACACTTCCGCCGGCGTAAAAAACTTCGTATCCGGCATCATTAAGTATTTTGGCGACCTCAACGGCGCCTTGTTGAAGTTCGCTCATTCTTATCGACCATATGTAACCGCGACATCACCCGGTCGATATCTTTGAAAAGATACTTCTCTCGCGCGGTTCACGTAAGAGTCATCAACATCAAGGGGGTAGACTGTGGTGCTCGCCTCAAGCCCAGTTTCTAAATTCGGATCAACAATAGTCATACCTGCGGACAACGTTGAAGTCCCCGCGCTCACTATCAACACTCGGTTGCTTCCCGGTACGCTCGCGATACCACGTGGAAAAGGTAATACGTTTACTTCACTCCCCATCTCAAAGGCTCTTCTTCCGGACACGCTGTAACCGATAACTCGATTAATGTTTTCATCCTCATTGACGTACACGCCTAAGAGCCCTGACACTGCGGGAGAAAATGTTGATATTCCTGGAGAGCCAAAAAATTCTCCCTGAAGCAAACTCAAACCAACGGTTCGTAAATCCAAAACTCTCACTTGTCTCGTGGTCGAAGAGTTAATGTACGCAAGACGTCCATCTTCAGAAACGCCAACACCGGCTGCGCCCTCAATTTGTCCTGGAGGATAAATTTCCTTTCTTTCAAAATCAACCAACAGTACGCCTGGTTGACCGCTCATGACAATTACAGCTTTTCGGCCTCCATCCCCTACGCTGCCATCAAGTATTCTTCCGGCAGTCGCCTGTTCGCCTTGTGTTTCAATTTCGCCAGTTTCTAAATTGATAAAGGAAATTCGCCCCTGGCCAGCAATTACGCCGAGATTATTTCGACCCGCAAGCGCGATGTCGCTCGGCCGAGGCAAAGTGAAAGTTTTCCATGTATGATCTTTTTGAGACAGAAGTCCAAGGTAAGCGGTTTCATCAGTTTCAAATGTCACCAGTATTCGCTTTCCTCGGTCTGCTCGTATCGATGATGCCGTTGCATTCGGGACAGGTAATTTTAGAGACTGAACAACGGACCTAGTTTGCGGATCCAAAACATATATTTTTTCCGGACCTAAGTCTTCTCCCTGAAACGTTTCGAGACATCGAGAATCTGTGGCTAAACTGACGCACGCTTGAGAATCGGTGCACGTAACATCGCATAAACTATCAATCGCAGAGCAACTATACCCCTCACCCGTATCAACGCAGGCTTGTCCAGACTTACATCCACCATCGCAAATCGAATCGTGAATGACGTACGCAAAAAGTCGCCTAAAAGGGATAGAGACTGCTTCATTCTCCGAACTTACTTTGTATTCTTCTGACTGCCCGAAAGCAGATACGAGACCGTTACTATCAAAACCTTGGGCAATAATGCTCACGTCGCTTTCCAGCGGAAAATTCTTAAAGATCGCCGTTTGTTGTCCATCCTGAAGGTCAACGATCGCATCATCAAATCGCTCGGGACCATCTATTCGGACTCTTACCTTCTCAATTCGTTGAAAAGGATCAAGTAGAGAACCTGAAGATACGTCTAAGTTAACGACAAGTTCTGAATCAGCTGCACTACATGCATTCAACGTAATACTTACAAAAATAAGATAAACTAAACTCGAAGTTGACAGTCTCATTGAGTTACCTCGCGAATAGAAATATCGTCGATTGCTACTCTCACGTCCTGCCCCAGAATAGGAACAAATCGAAAGCGGAAGGTTTGAGTTACCATCTCAGATGGCAGCGAAACGACCATCGTGTTTATCGTCCAGTCGCTCTGGTTCTGTTCGCCAAACAATAAGTTATTGTTCTTTTGGGCTACAGCTGGAAAACTTGCGGGTCGCGAGGGCGAGCTGACCGTCGCATCCTTCCAATTCTCTGCTATCTGACAATTGCCACCGCAAAACTGAACGGCCACTCTTTGCTCCTCGGTTATCCATTCTGTTTCGGGGGTACCTTGAATCACGCGTACAAAGGAATCACCAACATCGAAAGCGACGAAGCGAAATTCCAAGATGAGACTCTTCGTGTTCGCAGCACCCAAATCGATCTCTGGTGACTCTAAAGCTTGCTCGTCGAATGTTAGGTCCGTTCGGATGACTTTTTTCGGCACCTCATAGCAAGCGTTCGCTTCAAGGGCATCACAAGTCGCTTGTAAATCTCTCCACAACTCTGGTTCGTCAGGATTCGATGTTTTCAGACTTGCGGCCTTTTTGCATGCTAAACAATTGTCTTCCAGAGCACTACACTCCTTGAGCAAACATCTTTGACAATCGACCGCAGTACGGGATGCAGGATCACCATCAGAACATTCTGGGTACGTAGCTGCATCGCCTGGGCACGGCCGGTTCTCGGCTTCTTTTGATGCGAGACACTGATCGTACGCAATACAGGCGTCACAGGTTTGCGGAGCAACCCTCGCCTCGCAGGCGTTTAACCCAGCCGAATCTGCTACGGTGGGTTCTTGAGGACACTGAGAACACGTGTCACAAATCGTCTGACACTCAGGCAAGATGCTTTCGGTGCACACACTTACCTCGGGATAGATAACGCCAGGGCAAACACTCGTAGTTGACGTTCGAGCTAGTGGGTCCTGACAAGCAAGGCAACAGGCACAAGCTCGGCAAGTCATGCCATAATCCCGCGGAGCACGGGGTGTTGCTTGACTACGCTCAAGAACGGCAAAATACTCCCCCTCTCCTGCAGGACCTGCACATCGATCAATATCCCCAACCGCGTCGCAGCCTTTGCCTCCACTCCATGCAACAATCAACTTCGTATTGCGAAGGTCTCGGTCGATATTATTCCAACCCAAGGACTGCAGATTGACGAAGTCCCCGCTCTGAGAAGCTTCAAAGCTTTCAGAGAAATATTCACATCGACCGTCACGACAAGTAGCGCCATCGGAGCAGGCCACATCAGGACAACCAGCTACGCATACAAAAGCCTCGCAGATGAAGCTTGCGCTCTTCAGGTCCTCAATCGCGTTCAAGCAGGCGGCATCGTCAGGAGGGCAAGACGCATCGGAGTAAGCGCAGTTTTCATCTGTTTCGCAGGTTCTCTGGCACGAACCATTTACGCATTCTCCCAAGGTTACTCCTTGGTCAAAGCAGTCCTGAGTCGTAAAACATTCCTCGGACCTTTTCGTACAGGCTCCGAGTGAAAAGAGAAGAATTAGTAGTGTGGCGCAAGCTCTGCCCATGTGCTCACAGAGTATCACGAACTCCGCTGCTCTTCGAACGACACAATAGTTTGGGGAAGACAGTTAACTTCGTTCCGTGATTTCGAGTTAGGGTATTTGATGCGTGAAAATTGGAGAATTTTAGCAGAGTCGCAAAACCAGCGATTCCATGACACGAATAGGTGGCAAACGACCACCCTTCAATGCCTGGTCCGCCTCCGCAATGGCTCGCAAACCCAAAACCAAACGCGGCAAGGTCTGATTCCGTGCCTGGCGCATGATCTTCTCAACTACGAAAGGAGGCAAACTCAATGCAGCCTCAATATCTCCCTTGGGTGCCCGATCGGCCAACATCGCTCTGGTGACCGTGAGTCTGCGCCAGTGACTCGCAACCAATCCTAGGAGAGCCAAAGGATGATTTCTGGATACATTGACGATCTGATGAACTAATTTGAAAGCCACCGGCAAATTCTTTGTACCCACGGCATCTGTGAGCTCAAAAATAGACTCTTCACGAACGTGACTGACCACCGACTCAACATCGTTTGCTGTAACAGGTTTGCCTGAGTCAGGTCCTACGTAAAGAGCGACTTTTTCCAGAGCGGACACCAGGCCACCCAGGTCGGCGCCGACCGAATCAACGAGAGCGTGAACAGCTCCGTCACGCAAGTCGATATTCATTTTAGTGGCTCGATCGCGAATCAAACGCGGGAGTTGTCTGAGGTTTGGATGGTCGAATTTAATGGCTGCACCGACTTTCTTGATGGATTTGTAGAACTTCGTTCTTGCATCAAACTTATGACCAACAAAAATAAGAGTCGTCGTCGGTGAGGGGTCATCAAGATAGGTTTGCAGATCATTCAACGTATCTGCTTTGAGCTTATCCGCATCTTTCACGATGACCATTCGACGAGGTGCAAAGGCTGGCAACATACGCGCGGCGTCCGCAATTTTAGTGGCGGTCGTGTCTTTGGCTAAGAACACATCGAGGTTGAAATCGACTGCAGTCGGCGGAAGGCCAGCCAACTTGAGTTCTTCGAGCGCTTCTTGAACAAGGAGCCGTTCCTCACCGTGTAAAATATATACTGGTAATGGCCCATCCTTTTTGAGGTGTCCTAACGGGTCTTGATTCGCGCGTGTTCGCCTTGCTTTTGAAGCAGCCAAATCAATCCCCTAGAACAATAGTCCTCGATATCTATCAAGATCATCGAGCACCTGCCCGACGCCATAAACAACCGATAGCAATGGATCTTCAGCGATAAACACAGGCACTCCTGTTTCTTCGCGGAGTGTGACATCAAGCCCAACAAGACTCGCTCCACCTCCCGCTAAAACAATTCCTCGCTCAGCCAAATCCGCAGAAAGCTCGGGAGGAGTTCTCTCCAAAACGGACTTAGCAGCTTCGACGATACTCTGAATCGTATCCGTCAACGCTTCTTGAACATCTCCACACGTAATACTAATCGATTTAGGAACACCGCTGATAAGGTCTCGGCCTTTGACTTGCATCTTCTCGTCTCGACCAGCTGCATGCGCTTTACCTGTTGTGATCTTGATTTGCTCGGCGGTGCGCTCTCCGATAAGAATATTTTCTTTTCTGCGCAAATATTGAATGATCGCTTCGTCCATCCGGTCGCCAGCGACTTTTAGAGTCTCGTAGGTGACCATTCCACCAAGCGCAATGACGGCAACATCAGAAGTGCCACCCCCAATATCAATGATCATCGAGCCGCGCGCATCAAGGACAGGTAATCCGGCACCGACCGCTGCAGCCATAGGCTGCTCAATCAAGAGAACCTCGCGCACACCAGCAGACATGGCGGCGCCTCGGACCGCCTTCGTTTCAACATCCGTGATACCAGCGGGTATAGAAATCACAACTCGAGAGCGAATCAGATGCTTTCGCTGATGGGCCTTCTGGATAAAGTAACCCATCATCGCTTCGGTGACCTCAAAGTCAGCGATGACTCCCTCACGCATGGGTCGAATAGCTTCGATATTTCCGGGGGTCTTACCAAGCATCTCCTTGGCTGCTCGGCCAACGGAAACAACTTTATTATTCGGGGCTTTGGTGATGGCGACAACCGATGGCTCGTTGAGGACGACGCCGCGGCCTCGTACATAAACCAATGTATTCGCGGTTCCCAGATCGATAGCGATGTCCTGGGAGAACATTCCTAGCATTCGATTGAACACGTTAGATTGGCTAGCAGAGTTCGAACGCCCTGGCGAGTCGTAGATGAAGCTAATTCAAAGAGAGATTACGAACGACGTCTGCTAACGCATCGACGTTTTGCAAATGAGACAGGCTCGCCAGCATTTGTTCTTTGGTGCTGCTAATCAGTGATTCCAAATTTTCATCGCTCACGCTCAGAGCTCCAGCGAACTCTCGAATCATTGCGTCCTCTTCCTTACCGTATGTGCCATCCGCAAATGCCAAAAGAATCATGCTCTTCATGAACAAAGCGGCTTCGGCTGCCGAACTAAAGAGAGACTTTGCGCGCTCGATATCCGCACCTGCTTGCACTACGGTGTCCAGACTTGGCGCATCTGAGGTCGCACAGGATTCGTAGAATTCCCGAATCAGGGACATTTCTCGATCGTGCACGCCGTCAACGCGAGCAAGCGCGTACATTGCGCTGGTCAAACACTCGACCTGCGAGAAGTTAAGTTCTTGTTCCGGTAAGAATTCAGCCATACCAGCGATGTATCGAGTTCCTGAACGTGAGGCAAGCCCATGCCGGTAACCCCAAATGACTCACGTCAGCGAGAAAAGCTCAAGGAACCAAAGCGAAACTTCGACCGGCTGAGGTTCGAAAAGTCACCTGCACCGGTAAGCCCGTATTGGTCACGACCGTTCTTGTTTCCCGATTATCATAGCGGATTTCTAATTGAGCGGGCGCCGCTGGTCCTTCTAAAGACCAAGCACGGATTGCCGCTGCTGGAATGCGGAGCTGACGCGCAGTATCGTCTACTTCGCAAGTGAGGATTGTATCTCGTGCGAAATCAGCAAGTTCGATGTAAATGGTTCGATTCGCAGACCCAAAGCCTTTATTCCAGGAGATCAGCGGATTCCCACTGATAGAGAAAGTCGACGTTCCTTGGCTTGGTGCAGTAATTGCGGGCACGGGTGGCGGATCCACCAACACTTCGAGATTAGGGACAGAGCTCGATTGTGACCGAGCTTCGACCAACTGAAAGCGTACCTGTGAGTTTCCCGTAAATACGGGTGGCATCGGCAATGGAGCGGTTGGACGAAAATACCCATCGTTATTGGCCGAAGTCAGCACCGCAGGCCCTGGTACATGAGGACTCAGACTGTAATCAATTCGGATACTATCAGCGGGTATACCCGTAGGAGAACCACTCAGAGCCCGTCGAGACCTCACACGACATGACCCACTCGTAACCGCAAAGGTTTGCACTGTTTCACTGTAATTTCCACCACTTCGGTCAAAGAGGTAGGCACCCGTATCCGCAAAGTCCGAAAATTCAGAAATCCAAACGTGACCAGTGCTGTCGAGGGTGAGTGGCGGAGAAAGACCGGAATCATAGCCAGGTCCACCATCAATAATCGGCAAGGGTCCAACATCCCAACGAGAGGAGCCAGGACCTCCGTCTGTATTCTGGGATGTACTTCCGTCAGCGCTCCCGGTTGAACCATCCGTGGAGGAACCGCTTGAGCCATCCACAGAGGAACCGTTTGACCCGTCCGCAGCTGTGCTGCCGGAGTCTGAACTGGACATGGTTCCAGAGTCGCTTACGCCGGTGTCGGGAGGAGTCTCGGAGTTTGCAGCGTCTGGCGCACAAATCTCAGTGCCGCCATCGCAGTAAACAGCTCGATTTATCGTCGTCGGTCGCGGAACGCATCGAGAAGCCTGGCAGATTTGGTCAAGGGCGCACTGGCTATTCCCCGTACACTCCGGCTCTTCGTCACAAGCAGCGAGCACAGCGAAACTTGAGAGAAAGAAGAATAACCGGGTGCTAACGCTTGAAAATCGGAATAATTTATTCATTTTGGTCATATTATCGCCCGGATTTGCTTTCAGGCGTAGTATCAATAGCATGAGTGGTCAAAAAGTCGAACCTTCGGCCGCAACGATAAGCAACCAACCTATGGATTTTACTGAAAAATATCATCTTTCTCCCCAGAGGAAAATATTCGTTAACCGAAACCTAAGGTTCGAGCAAATTCAAATGATTGGTTTCGATATGGACTACACACTGTTGAAATATCGGAAACAAAGCATTGAAGCCCTGTCCTACAAACTCACGGTAGAGAAGCTCATCAAGCAATACGGTTATCCTCCGGAGCTCGATTCAATGGTCTATGACCCTGCGTTTGTTGTGCGTGGTCTCGTTGTCGATAAAAAGACTGGAAACATCTTCAAGATGGATCACCACAATCATGTGGGCCGCGTATACCACGGGCGGAGACTACTCAGTCGAGAGGAAAGAAAATCTCTTTATCGCAACGCTAAAATTCGTTTGAGTGGTCCTAGATATCACTGGATCGATACGATGTTCGCTCTTCCCGAGGCGGTGCTTTACGCGGACATTATTGACCTGTTTGAACTACGACTCGGACGAAAACGAATCGATTTTCGTCAATTGTTCGAAGATATTCGTGGCGCTATTGATGAGTGTCACCGCGACGACTCGCTGAAGTCGGTCATTCGCTCAAACTTTGCTGAATTCATCGAAGAGGATCCGGACCTACCCGTCGCGCTACATAAGCTTCGCTCTGCCGGAAAGAAGCTCTTCGTTCTTACCAATTCTTACGGTCCTTACACGCAAGCGGCGATGTCTCACCTTCTCGACGGGAAACTGAGCGAATATCCGGTTTGGCAAAATTACTTTGATTTCACGATCGTTGGCGCGTCGAAACCGGCGTTCTTTAACGAGGATCGAAAATTCTTAGCACTAGACAAAACAACGGGCGACGTTGTCGAGAACGTTGAAATTACTGCTCTAGATCGACAGTTCATTTTTCAAGGCGGCTCTGTGAGCGAATTTGAAAGATTTATCGACGTTCCAGGCGAGGAAATTTTATACGTTGGTGATCATATTTATGGAGATATTATTCGTTCGAAAAAAGAGAGCCTTTGGCGAACCGCTTTAGTGCTCGAGGAAATGGAAGAAGAAATCGGTGTTGCGAGGCAAAAAAGAGACGCCCAATCTCAGCTAATAGCGCTTGAAGAAGAACGGTCGATGCTCGAACACGAAATCACGCAAAAGAAACTTCTTTCAAATGTGAAAAATGGAGACGAGACAGAGGGCCGAGCAAATTTCGACAAAAAGCAACTTCGACTTGAAATCGATATAAGTAAGAAAGAGCTTAGAAGCCTCATTGAGCAAAGAGATCGCGTGGAATCAGAAATTGATCGAGCCTACAATCCTTACTGGGGCAGCGTCTTCAAAGAGGGCAACGACAATAGCTGTTTTGGCAGGCAGGTCGAACGATACGCTTGTTTGTATACTTCGCGCGTATCAAACTTCAGGTTCTATTCTCCTGTTCAATATTTTCGCTCACCAAGACACTGGATGGCGCACGAGAAGCTGTAGTCTACCGAGAGGGAGTTCAAAAAAAAACCGCCGAGATTATACAATCCCGACGGCTCTCATATCCTTATGCGACGGGGGAGACTCGAACTCCCATGCCTCTCAGCGCCACCCCCTCAAGATGGTGTGTCTACCAATTCCACCACCGTCGCGTGTGTGGGCGATTCAATTAGATGGCCCTTTTCTTGATGTCAAGAAACGATCACCATCGTGAAAAATTGTTTGTTCCTAATTTGTTGTGCTGCTTGCAGCTTTATCATCAGTCGAACCACCTGAAGATGCAGGCGCTGACTGCTCTGTCGAGATATCACCAACGACCGAAGCGCTTTTCGATGAGTACCAAGACAGTGAAAGACTGGTGAGCATAAATACGATCGCTGCGACTGTCGTCATCTTAGTGAGAAAATTACTCGCTCCACGACTGCCGAACATGGTTGAGGATCCACCTCCACCAAAGGCCGCACTCACACCACCACCTTTACCGCTTTGCAGTAAAATGATTGGAATAAGTGCCAAGCAAACAAAAATATGAACAACGTATAGAACCGTTTCCATGAGCCCGAAGCTCATCGCCCAAGAGAAGGAAGTTGTCCAGCAGTATAAACCCTCACAACTAAAAAAAGAGGGTCCAAGGCGGTCCTAAAATGATCACGAATGCGTGATCGAGTTCCGCGCAGCGATGCAGATCGACAGAAAATCGTCCGGTTTGAGAGAAGCACCACCGATGAGGCCGCCATCAACATCTGCCTGACTTAGCAGGTCAGCGGCGTTTGCAGGCTTCATCGATCCACCATATTGAATACGAATACCGTCCGCGGCCGATTGCCCGAGTTTATTAGCCAACTCAGTACGGATATGAGCGTGCACTTCTTGCGCCTGAGCGGGAGTAGCAGTCTTTCCTGTTCCGATAGCCCAAACGGGTTCGTAGGCAACGACGATATCCGCAGCGTGCTCAGAAGAACATTCGGACAAAGCGACATTCAGTTGCCGGGAGACCACTTCCAGTGTTCGATGGCCTTCGCGTTCGGCTAAAGTCTCGCCGATACATAAAACGACTCGGAGTCCGCCCTGCAAGGATGCGTTTACCTTCTGGCGACAGGTGTCGTCCGTCTCACCGAATAGTGTTCGACGTTCGCTATGTCCGACCAACACGTAACGACAACCAACATCTTTGAGCATTGCCACGCTCACTTCACCGGTAAAGGCACCTGACATTTCATGATGAACATT
Source organism: Myxococcota bacterium (assembly GCA_036337945.1). GTDB lineage: Bacteria > Myxococcota > Kuafuiibacteriia > Kuafuiibacteriales > Kuafuiibacteriaceae > JAYZDF01. The sequence continues at coordinate 12,208 of JAYZDF010000013.1, read as the reverse complement.
CTGAGCAGCCAAGGCGAAGCCCGAGCCAACCAGTCGTTTACTGACGGCATGTACAGATGTCATTGGTGGGGCTGCGCCAACCTCGACGCCCTGCACTTCGGACAGTCTCGGTAAAATTCCGTCCAACAAAGCGACACTATCGCTCACTAAGTTGTTCATTTTCCAATTCCCGCAAATAAATGGGATGCGATTCATAGTATCTATACCTCTAAGGCCTTTACACCGGGTAAGGTCTTGCCTTCCATGAGCTCCAAACTAGCACCACCACCAGTCGAGACATGGGTCACTTGATCAAATTTTCCTGCCGCTTTCAGTGCTGCGACAGAGTCTCCACCGCCAACAACGGTCGTTGCATTCGTCGTCGCTACAGCTTCAGCCACTGCGTTGGTGCCTGCGGCAAACTTTTCCCACTCAAACACACCCATTGGCCCATTCCAGAACACGGTTCCCGCACTGAGAATCACATCAGAATAAGCGGCCTGAGTTTTTGGACCGATATCTAAGCCCATAGAGCCTTCGCGAATTTCATCTACAACCTCGGCCGATGCATTTTCATCGAAAGACTCCGCGACGACATGATCGACGGGCAGCAACAACTTAACCTTACGAGCGGCTGCGGCCTTGAGTATCTGTTCTGCTGCACCGACGCGATCAGCTTCAACCCGACTAGTACCGGTCCCTTTTCCGAGCGCAGCCAAAAAGGTATACGCCATAGCCCCACCAATCAGAATGCTGTTGCATTTCCTAACGAGATTATCGAGGACCATCAGTTTGTCAGAAACCTTCGCGCCGCCGACAATCGCAACAAAAGGCCGCGCTGGTGCCGCAAGTAGGCCCTGAAGCGCATCGAGCTCTTTCATTAAGAGAAGGCCTGCCCCTTTTTCGCGCACAAATTTTGCCATATGCGCCGTTGAGGCATGATCTCTATGCGCTGCTCCGAAGGCATCGTTGACATAAACGTCAATACTATCGGCGAGGGCACGGGCAAAATCTTCGTCACTCTTCTTTTCGGCATCATAGAATCGGAGATTTTCGAGGAGTAAAACATCTCCCGATTTCAGATCTCGAATATTCTTTTTTACGCCGTCTCCTACACAATCATCAGCAAAAATAACCGGGTGCGACAACAAACTAGCCAGATGAGAGCCCACGGGCTTAAGCGATAAGGCTTGATTGACCTGACCTTTAGGTCGACCAAGATGTGAGGCGAGAACAACTCGTGCTCCAGCCTTACGCGCGTATTCAATCGTCGGTAGGGCCGCGAGTATTCGAGTATCATCAGTAATTTCTTGGTCCCCATTCAATGGGACATTGAAGTCAACACGAATAAATACGACCTTACCGTTTAAATCTAAGCTTTCGAGTTTGTTAATCATAGCGTGTAGAAGGACTCTTTAGGAGAGTGCTTTTTCCGCGACGTACTCTACTAGGTCGACGACTCGTTTGGAATAGCCCGATTCGTTATCGTACCAAGCGATGACTTTGACCATTCGGTCCGCCATAACACTGGTCATCGCTAAGTCGATAGTCGCGCTATTCTGATTTCCGTTGTAGTCGATAGACACGAGTGGTTCGTTGCTCGCACCAATGAATGGCGCAAAAGGACCAGACTCTGCTGCACTAACGAAGAGATTCCTTACTTCTTCCTCGGTAACATCACGTGACACTCGGGCAACAAAATCGACCAACGAGACATTTTGCGTCGGTACACGTACTGCCATGCCGTCCAGTTTACCTACAACTTCTGGTAGAACGAGACCAACAGTTCGTGCCGCGCCAGTGGTCGTTGGAATCATCGAACCAAACGCAGCTCGAGCACGTCGCAAATCTTTATGCGGGAGGTCTAGAATCTTTTGGTCGTTAGTGACCGAGTGAATGGTTGTCATCAACCCATGCTCAAGACCAAAGTTTTCGTTGATTAGTTTTACAATCGGCGCAAGGCAGTTCGTGGTGCAAGAAGCATTTGAAACTACGAAATGCTTATCAGCATCAAAGTCTTCGTGATTCACGCCCATGCAAAACGTTGCATCAACATTTTTTCCAGGGGCCGAGAGGATGACGCGCTTTGCGCCAGCTTCAAGATGGGCAGCAGCTTTGCTTCTTTCAGTGAAGAATCCTGTAGACTCGATCACGATATCAATTTCTAGATTTTTCCAATCGAGTTTTGCTGGGTCTCTTTCGGCCGAAATAACAATCTTTCGGCCGTCCACGATGAGGTGGCCGTCTTCCGTACGAACGTCGGCGTCAAACGCACCATGTACTGAGTCGTATTTAAGTAAATGGGCGAGAGTCTCTGCGGCGGTTAGATCATTTATTGCGACGATTTGTACATTGTCCGATTTCAGTGCGCGAAACACACCTCGTCCAATTCGTCCAAATCCGTTAATTGCGATTCTTTTCATTGGGCGGATGTCTTACACCATGGACCTATGAGGTCAAGATAGGATCTCTTGGCTATTCCAGCTGTTTTGTGACAGTTCTGAGACGTTTCGACAAAATAGCCGCAAAAGATTTGTATATTTTGAGAGCGATTCGGTCATCTCTATACATAAATGTCCGTAAGGCATCCCGGCGAATAACAAAGGCGACTGTTTCTTCAACTGCCTCAACTCGAGCAGAAGTAGGAGTTTCATCTATTAGCGACATTTCGCCCAGACAGTCCCCGGAACTCATTTCGGCGACAACCGTCTCATTCTGGCCATTTATGAGACAAACTTTGACTTTCCCTGTACGCAATATAAACAAAGCTTCTCCAGGCCTGCCTTGCTCGATCAAGATTTCACCAGGTCTATAATTTACATGGTTTCCCAAGTGATAAAGCGCCCTCATAGAGTCAAGACTGAGGGACTCAAAAAGCGCCAATTGCTTGAGCGAATCGTAGCCTTCCATTTTTGTGACGTACCTAGCGGCAGCTCGTCGAGTGACTTGATCGAGCTGAGATATTGATACAGAGCGTGCTTCGGGTCTGTTCCTATCAAAAACAGCACCATCAAGCGCACCAAAAGGATCGTTACTTTCAATCTCCGGCTGAAAAGCTGGACGGGAATTTTCAGTATCACGATTCTCTATCGTTGCCGCCCGTTCCATCAGCGTCGTCGTGCGCTCTGGGGTCATTTTACTCAGCATAGCTGTAGCCTCAGCGTAATTAGGGTGTCCGACTGAAACCGAGGATAACGATCGAATCGCTGCCATTCGGTCTCCTGCTTTGACCCACATTTTCGCCGCGCTGACTAAATCGCCGCTTGCCGCCGCGACATCTGCAGCTCGGCCGAAATTGTTGCCGTCTTTGTAAAGCTCGATCGCTCTTTGGGTGTGCCCCGCTTTTTCGAAGTGTGCAGCAGCGTCTTTTGTGTTTCCTCCACGAAGATACGCTTCCGCGGCACCGGCATAATCGCCAGCAGCTTGAAACGCTCGAGCAGCTTGAGACCATTCTCCAAGACGCACACAAGTTTTTGCAGCTCGTCGGTAATCTCGTGAACGATAAAAAAGGTTTGCCAGCGACTTTTGGAGATGAGTCGATGCGACGTCTAATTCGAGCAGCAGCTCATCACCAACATCTTCTGCACAGCTTTCATATAAGCTTTGAGCAACATCCACTTCGCCGCGAGTGAGATGCTGGCGAATAAGATTGATCGCTTTGTTGGTCGCCATAAAGCTCCCGCTGCCATCTTCACTTTCCGAAAATTCCCATTCAATCTCGCCACGAACCATTTCCCGGCCAGCTTGCCATGTAGATTGCGGAATAACCAGTCCTTCCGGAGTACAGCACGAAGAAGAATGACACTATCGAGTCGATTGAGGTATAAATTCGACATCATGGTGCGAAAAAAGCGACGTCTTTTGGCTTTTTTGCTCGTCTGCACCTCCGCCTGCATCGAAAGTCAGACAGCTAGCGTGAGTCATATCGCAGAAATGATTTCATCAGGTTCTATCAAAGAAATCGATGCGCTCATTCACAAGAACTACGTTGACCCATTAGGAGATAAGGCGCAGCTTTTGCATGATCTCAAAAATATTTATCGGTCTTTCGATTCCGTTAGGCTGAAGTTTAGTCAGATAAAAGTCTTATCGGGAGCTTCTTTTCCAAACAGTAAAATGATTGGCGCTCATCTTGATACGCAATTGATCGGTGAGTATAAATGGGCGTTTAGAGGTCCTGTACTTTTAGAAGTAATTCATCAGCCTACTCATCAGATTCGTTCCGGCCTTTTGAGCAACGTGCGAGATATTATTACGCTCATGGAGAAGCGAGTGGATGCCATCGAAAGCAATTCGGAGGTGGCGTATGCAAAGACTCTTCATCCCAAATATCGCAACGGAGACGAGAATCGAACTGAAGCGCAAGACCGTATTCGTCAGGCACTCAACGGGAAACTGAGACTAAGACCCGACCGCTACATCGTGGACCTCACAAGAAACCAGGCCCATGTGACGGAATGGGCCTATATTTCGGGAAACCGAGTAAACCATCTAGAATCCTCCTCAACCACCACAGCGAACCGAAAGTTAGTGAATCAAGACGGCACCCTGGAGAAATTGGAGTTCACCTTGCGTAAATCCGCGGGACAATGGTTGATTCACGCAATTCATGGTCAATTTTAGGCGTGATTATTCAAAGCGTGGTAGCTTTTGGGATGTAGCTTCCTATGACCCCACTAGAGCGAGCATTGGTTCGCGCCCAAAAGGCCGCGTCCGCTGGAAACGATTCCGAATGTGAAACCGCCTATCGAGAGATCCTTGCACTGAGCGGCGACGCATTCCCAGATGTACACCATAAGCTCGCGAATTTACTTCATAAAAGGGACGCCTTCGCGGATGCGTGCTTTCATCTAGAGCGAGCTCTCGAACTCAACCCCGACTATACAGAAGCAGCAATGGCCCTGGCGATTACTTATAACGATCTCGGACGTTTCGCAGAAGCTCAAGCCGTCCTTAGCCAAGTCTCCGCAAACCAAGAAACATCTCCAAAAAACCTTGTGCGACAGAAAATCGCCAACTTACATGCTGAGGTGGCGCATGCTTACCGGAGTGCCACCCTGCTCGGTGAGGCCGTCATAGAATATAGACGTGCACTGGGGTTAGCACCCGACTTTCTGGATGTTCGACGAAAACTTGCCCAAACACTGGCCGAACGGGGAGAGTACGAGGAAGCAGCAGAGCATTTTCACCTGATATTGAATGAACAACCCGCTAATGCGCCTGTCGCGTTGGAACTGGCACTCGTGTGCATACGTCTGAATGAGCAAACCGAAGCACGTAAACTACTAGAGGCCATCCCGGAAAACGCAGCCGTCCACGACCGCGCATCGGTATATTTGGAAATGCTTGAACCATTCAGAAAGGACGACTAAGCTAGATTTACGTGAAAGAGCAATTTGCACTCAAATTCTTATCTGGAAAGTACCAAGGTGGCGAGTTCCCCATTCCCGAAGGCCAGGAACTCGTAGTCGGGCGGGCGTCTGAGTTCGATATGGTTCTCGTCGAGGACATGGTCTCTAGAAAACACGCGATCATTCAGGTCTCACAGGGCGTGCTGACCATCGAAGATCTTGGCTCAACGAACGGCACTTTCGTGAATGGCGAACGACTAGAGAAAACCGCCGAATTGTCTGTCGGCGACCGCATACTAATCGGGACCTCCATCTTAAAGGTTGTATCCACCTCAGGTGACAAAGCCAATACGGCACCTTCACAACAGTTACCTGAAAATCCAGTCAACGATAAAGACGAGTTGAGTGGTTTGCTAGAGGACGCTCGCGTTCCAGACTTACTTGCCTTACTTAACAGCGCCAAGAAGACTGGTCGACTCGCACTCAACACCGGTAAAGTACTGGGTGACATTTACGTAAGAGACGGCAATGTCTTTTTTGCGACCTACCAAAATCGCGATGACATGGGACCTCACAAAGCTCTATCTCGAGTCATAGGCTGGCAATCGGGTACCTATCGCTTTGTTCCTCTTGATCCTGATGTTGATTTCTTATTCGAATTGGAAGAGCCAATTACACAGTTAGTGAGTACCGCTCAGAGCACATTCGATAAATTTCAATTACTTTCAGACAAGCTTCCTGATTCATCTTGTGACCTCACAATTTCCAAACCGTTAGAAGCAAATCTGAGTGAGCTGAGCACGAGTGAGCTTGATATTTTCCAACTTATCTATAATCACGGCAAATTAGATCCTGTTTTGGACCAGGCGATTACGAATGACCCCGGGACTGCTGAAATCATTATTAAGCTTATACAAAAAGAATACGTCATCGCCTTTTAGGCGCTTCAGAAAAAGACCAAGGTTCGAATTACGGAAATTCTAAAGAGTTTTAGAAAACATCATCGCTTGCGCTAATCTTTCAAACGGGGTTCCACTATCAAGCACCCCCGCCAAATCAATCCCTAACCGTTCCGCCGCTTCTGGCAACACAAAGTTAAGAAAGGTCATCGCGTCGCGCGGAAACTTATCCTCAGAACTCATCTCCCATCTCTCGACTAATTCATCATGCAGCTGCCAATTCTCTATCGATTCTGAAGCATCCCGATAAAAGTCTTCCTCCATTTCAGGAGTCATTCCGTACGCTACTGGACACGAAATGACTGGCGGCCCGCCTTGAGCGACCTCTGATTCCCACACAACGGGATACAGTCTACAGGTTGATGGCCGCGCAGAATAAACGCCGCATCTCTCGTAACCCCCGACTTCAACTAAGTGACTGCAACCGCCATCTTCTCGACGACTGAGAGCGATTTCAGCCTTGCCGCAAAAATCGCTTTCATTCACCTTTGGAAACAGTCTAGAATCGTAGCTCACTGTGAATGCACGCCCAGAATCACTTGCGACAAGGTTTAGCCCAGCGAAGAAGGGGACACCGAGCACTTTACAAAACCTAAGAGCATCTGGAATCGAAACTTTGACGGTATATCGGCAACATCGAGCAGGGCAAATATTACATGCACCGACGACCCCATTATAGGGTCCGAAACCTCGAGAGTTCCCTTGTCCGTCGAGCAAAGGGACCATGGCATTCCTAATGATCTTTAGACCATAAGGACGTTTCTCGCTCACATTCTTATCATCATCAGTCGTCACAGCGAGGTCAATCTCCCAAAATCGAAAAATCGCTGAATCGAAAATAGCCGTTTCTGAGGTCCAACGCAGGAGACCCACTGAAATTGCGCACGAGGATTCGCCGTATATCTTGCTGCCTCACTGCACCCAATAAACGAGATACTCCATGTTCGCGACTACCCTTCATGGTCCAATCATCAACCCAGCAGAAGCCTGTTCCCAAAGCCCATATACATGCCTCGGTAATAAGCCACGCCACCTCGCGTCGACCACCCCTACTCGTCCAAAAATCTTCTATCACCATCGTCTGACGGTTTAGTTCGTCGGTATGTTCACGAAACACGATATAAGAATCCGTCTTGGCACCAACATCTTTGCGTAAAAATAACACATAGTGATCTTTTTGCGCTTCACCCATATATTTTTTTTTCAGGCTGTTTATTGTTCGGTCGACCGAGAAGTTTGAACCAAAGTGTTTTTGAGATCTTTCATAAATTCGAGCCATAGTTGCCAGTGAATCGTTATCAATATCCGCTTCGACAATCCTGTGACGAATATTGTTAGAAAACCGAGCCATAGCTCTGAAACTCAAGCGACCAACACCAAGCCCATCTCCAAAAGGAAACAGCTTTAGATATCGGCGCCGCAAAATAAGTTGACCGGCCTCTTCGAAACCAAGCTTCCGAAGACACTCGTCGAATCTTTTTGATTCCGTTAAGCCTATCACGCCCGCATATTTTTTGGTGTCAGCTTGCAAAATCATTGAACGCGTTCGGGAGTCTTGTTCTGCTGCAGATAAACCAACGTGAAATGAATGTTCGTTATACAGCAAGTAATCGTATCGCTTTGAGCGACAAACGAGCGTTAGCGCAGAAGAAATAGGCTCTAAGGGCTTGCGGCTTACCGGCTCGATTGTGCTAGGCTTACTGTCTACGTTCATTAGCAAATCAGGTGTCTGGCTTATCATTCTTCTTTGCTTCTCTCGGTTGAAGACATCACATGAGGGTGCTACGGTTTTTCTCGCTTTTAATCTTTCCGTGCAATTAGGGTATCGAATACTGTCTCGAAAGGTAAGGACTAAGAACTTTTCGAAGCTGTTCGCCTCGAAGTCTCTCCTCTATCAAGCTGGGGGGTTTCTTTACGTGGAACTGGACTTAGTTTTGCCCTGGGCGAAGTGGACTTACCTGTTCCGCTTTTACTTGGTTCAGCCTCACTCTTTCGAAAGGATACGAGACTTTCGACGCTTTCTATCGAGTTCTCACGTTCACTCATCGCTTTGAGGAGCTTTTCATGAGACTTCAGCATAGACGAAAGTCCGCTTTCAAACTGCGCTTTTTGACGCTTAAGTTCATCAATATCTTCCATGATGCGGAGTAGTCGCTGATGGGCATTATGAATGATTTGTTCCGCTTGCATTTCGGCTTGACCGATAACAATTTGAGACTCTTTGCGAGCCCCTTCTTTTATGTCTTCCGAAATGCGGGTAGCAGTGATCATGGTTTCTTTCAGTGCTTTTTCTCTTTCTCGGTAATCATCCAAGGATGACTCAAGTCTTCGGACTTCAGCCTGAAAGCGGTTGTTCTCATGAAGCAGCTCTTCAAAAGAACTCGCGACGAGATCCAAAAATGCATCGACTTCTTTTTTGTCAAAGCCGCTCAGTGCAGTTCGGAATTGCTGCTGTTGTATATCTATCGGTGTGAGCTTCATGACCTTATAATCAGTTACCCGATTGAACGTAAGGCCGCAAATAATCGTCCCTTACGATGGCCGGGGACCAAATAAAACCGTGCCCAATCGCACCAGGTTTGCACCCTCTCGAATCGCATCTTCGAAATCAGCACTCATTCCCATTGATAGCGTAGGCAGAGCAAACTCAAAACGCTGAGCCATTTGATCTCTCAGTTCACGAAGGGCAGCAAACCACCGGCGAGGGTTGTCATCCCGAGGAGGAATCGCCATAAGTCCCTCTAATCCTGTAATATTTTGATTTTGCAAAGCCTCTAAGAGCGTTGGGAGTTCTCCGGGAGTTACCCCTGACTTCTGCGGCTCTTCCCCGATATTGACCTGAAGTAAAAATTCGATCGGATGCTGCCTCTCACCTGCCCCTACAATTCGACGGACAAGCTTTTCCGAATGCACGGTGTGTATCGAGAAAACACGATCACTAAGCAAACGCACTTTGTTGGTCTGGAGATGCCCAATCATGTGCCAGCGAATGTCTGGAGGCATTTCAGCCATGCGCTGGCTCAAAGCTTGAGCGTAGTTTTCGCCAAAGTCCCGAATGCCGAGCGCGTAGGCTTCGTTCAGACGATCCATCGCCTGTTTTTTACTGACTGCCACGACCTTTACTTCGTCACGGTTTCGTCCTGCATCACGACAGGCTACCTCAATTCTCCGCGATACATTTTCCCAACGTTCTTTAAAGCTAGTCATGACGTACGCCACATTGACCAAGCAACTCGATCGTTCTGGGGAGTGGCAGGCCCACAACATTCGTATAACATCCCGTGACTTTATCTACGAGCCATCCACCTTTGCTTTGAATTCCATAGGACCCGGCCTTGTCTCTTCCATCGCCCGTGTTTATGTAACGCTGAATGTCAGCATCACTGAGCTTTCTAAACTGAACTTGAGTTGTCACAACGTCGACCAGCTGCTCGATCCCCAGGACCACGACTGCGGTATGAACATAATGTATTTGACCACTGAGCGTCGACAGTATGCGAAAGGCGTGCTCGTCGTCCTCAGGTTTACCCAATATCTCGTTCTCAAAAGCAACCACAGTATCCGCCGCAAGAACGACTTGGGAAGCCTCCGGTGAACAGGCTTGCGCCTTTTCTAAAGCAACTCGCCTGGCATACGACCTGGGTTTTTCGTTCGATAAAACGGTTTCATCAACCCCCTGCGGTTGGACCAGAATACGAAAACCCGCCGACTCTAAAAGTTCCCGACGTCTTGGTGACGCGGACGCCAATACAAGTTGAGGAGTTTTTGCCATATTTATGGTGTAGCTCAATTCGTCGGTTTTGGTCGAGATAATCTAGTACTCTATAAAAAGTCTTTTCGAGGGCGTCTTTCATCTGGGAACATTCACAACTTATTTGTGTAGATATCGACATCTTTGATGCCTTTCGCTAAGACAAAGGCGTGCGCGAAACGACAAACAATCGAAAATATCAGACCTTCGCCTTCATTGGGGCTGGAAATCTCGCATCCGCCTTGATTAAAGGGCTTCTCGAGTCCGGTACCGACGGTAGTAAGATTTTTGTCCGTAATTCAACAGATGAATCCACAAATCGAAAAGCCGAGCAACTCGGAGTCAGCTCTGGCCGTTCGTGCTTCGAAATTGCTCAGCAAGCGCAGGTGGTCGTCCTCGCAGTCAAACCTCAAAAAATGCCGAAAGTACTCGAAGAGCTAGAGTCACTGAGTCCAAAAAATAAACTGTTTATGTCGGTGGCCGCAGGAATCTCTTGTGCGCAGATTGAGCATGCTATTGGAAAAAAAGCCCAAGAGTCCGAACATCCCGTTAGGCTTATTCGAGCCATGCCGAATACACCTGCTTTGGTCAAGAATGGCGCAACCGGGCTTGCTCGGGGCTCTAACGCCACTGAAGATGATATAAACTTCTGTCTCGAATTGTTCGACCGCTTAGGAATGAGTGTTGAAGTTCCAGAAAAAGAAATTGACCTCATCACCGGACTCTCGGGAAGCGGGCCTGCGTACGTAATGAGATTTATTGAAGCGATGGTCGATGCTGCAGTGGCTCATGGACTTGACGCGGGCAAAGCCTTGGATCTTGTCACCCAGACAGTTCATGGCGCAACAGTGTTGCTAAAGGAAACAAAAGAAACACCTCAACAACTGCGAGAAAAAGTAACCAGTCCGGGGGGAACAACCATGGCGGGCCTCGCTGCTCTTGATGAACACAATTTCGACCGAGTCATTTATTCCGCAATACATGCGGCCCAAAAAAGGTCTATTGAGCTTGGTCAAACCAACTGAACCACTGTTTTGTAACCGAACGTACTCACCCACACCCGGAAAAATAAAGTTTTACTTTGCCTATGCGAACCTCGCCGTTAGTATCGTGATTGCATGATGAGTCGCCGTAGAGGATTCCTTTTTACTTTTATGATTCTTATGAGCGGCAGTCCTATCGGCTGCAAAAATGAAGTCTCCTCTGCTGCACTGGACTGTATTTCTGATGCCGAATGTGCGGCCGGTGAGATATGCCTCGCAGGTGATTGCGTGATGGGGCAAAGCTGTGAAAGCTCTGAGACACGGTGCGGCAGCGTCTGCTGTGGGGCCGATGAAAAATGCGCAAACGGCGTCTGTGAACCGGTGACGGACGATTGTAGCGCACCGAGGACTCGCTGCGGTATGGACTGCTGCGTGGAAGGGCAAGAATGTCTAAGTAACGAATGCGTTGACCGATGTGAAACGATTCGGTGCGGCAATTCACAAATTTGCTGTGGAACTGGAGAAAGCTGCCTCTCAAGCGGTATCTGTTGCTCTGAAAACAAAGAGTGTGGTGAGATTTGCTGTGGTGATGGTGAAATTTGCAACGCGGGAGCCTGTCAAGTGGACTGCGGCGGTGCTCCCCCTTGCGGCCCGGCACAAACGTGTTGTGGAAACGGAGAAATTTGTTACCTGGACGAATGCATCACACTCGGTAATCGCTGCATGAACTCCGGTTGCGCAACAATAGCCTCGGAAAACACCTGCCCCAGCGGTGAATTTTGCGACCCGGTACTTGGTCGCTGCCTGCCTGTTCGTGCCGATGCTGAATGCACCTACGAACCTCCCAAAGGTGTTTTTGACCCAGTGCCGCTTTTCTCCTGGGGTCGTCGACGACTCCGAAACTGTATGAACGATTCCGACTGCCAAAAAGCGGAAATGTGCCAAACCAGCACCTGCACGCCGAGCTGGAATCACGTCACTCCAGCGGCGGATGATCTCCCTGAATATTATCAAGTGTCATCGATTCCTATGGTCGCTGATCTTGACTTAGATTGCGTTCCAGAAATCGTATTCAATACTTACGCGGATAGCGCATTCACTCGAGATGGCGTTCTGCGCGCCATTAGAGGAGATGACGGTGCAAAAGTATGGACGGTGACAGATGAAGCCTACCGAACAAATGCT
>JAYZDF010000012.1:0-48579 GCA_036337945.1 Myxococcota bacterium | reverse complement strand
ACTGCTCTTCTAATTTGCGGTAAATCGACCTGCTCGTCTTCGAGTTTTTCTATAAGTTTTGCTTTGCTTTGGGCCTGACGAGCTTTGGTTGCCTTGGCCTTGAATCGAGTAACAAAGGCTTCGAGTTCCTTCTTCTTTTTTTCACTCGTACGCGCCTTGGCTTCGAGATGTTCTAATTCGAGCTCTCGCTGCACCAGGTATTCATCATAGTTACCCTTGAAGATTTTGAGACCGTCGAGCTCGAGGCTTGCTACCCGATTTATATTTCGATTTAGAAATTCACGGTCGTGACACGTAAGGACGACAGATTTTCGAAAACTGGCTAAGAAAGCGTCAAGCCAGGCCACCGTGGGCATATCAAGATGGTTTGTGGGTTCGTCGAGGAGCAGTACGTCGGGGTCTTGAAACAACAGCGACGCTAAAGCCGCTCTCATCCGCCAGCCTCCAGAAAAATCCTTTAGCGGCTTTTCAAAATCATCATTTTCGAAACCCAAACCACCAAGTATGGTTTTGGCGCGATGAGGAGCAAATTGATCTTCTATCTTCGCCAGTCGATCGTGCAGGTCTGCCAAGTCTTGGGATAAGCTCATTTGCATGTTCTCATCCGTTGTCTGCGTAAATTTCTTTTCTATATCTGCAATTCTGCGTTCGACATCATCTCTTCCGGGCACTGCCTCAAGCAGAGTGGACAAGAGATTTCCTTGACCAGGGTCAGCATGTTCCTGCGCCAGGTAGCCAACACGAATGTCTTTTCCGAGGATAATTCGTCCTCCATCAGGCTCAATCTGACCCGAGAGAATCTTAAGCAGCGTACTTTTGCCCGTTCCATTCGGCCCTACTATCCCGAGACGATCACCTTTTTCGATCGCCAGAGATGCCCCATCGAAGAGCTGCTTACTCCCGTACTGTAAGGTCATTTCTTCGATAGAAACGAGGGCCATTCCGAGCAGAAGTGTATTGAGCTATGCAGACAAGCTCAATAACAATCGCCCTTTAGTTTCGAACCATGGGTAAATACTGGCTTCTTACAACCGAAGGAAGCTCGGACTGCAGCGAGTCTTCAAGTAAATCTTCCCGGTGAGCAATTCGACACAGTACTGTCAGCCGTCGCTTAAGTGGTCGATACGTTTCTTTTTCTACATATCGGACAAAAGGCTCCGAAAACCAACGTTCTGGAGATTGACAAGTTGTCCATGCTTCAACCGCAGCAGTTCGAACCGCCGGGTCAGAATCTTGAAGGAAGCGTCCTAATTGTTCTTCTGGAAGGTCAAAGGATCCCGGTTGAATAGATTCGATAATCGTTTTGCGAACCACACTCGAACAATCTGATAGACCATCTTCACATTGATAGGGCATCAACGATTGAAGTCGAATTAAATGCTTCCAAGCCGTTGCCCGCACTCGTTCGTGAGGGTCAAACTTCGCAAGTGCCTCAAGTAATCTCTGACAGGGGTGATTCGACCGAACATCGTTTAGATCGTGAGAGGCTGCACTCATTTCTTGTGCCCAAAAACCAGCCAGCATGACGATAAGATGTCTTCGTATTCCTGAATTCGGCTCAATATCGACGTAGGCTGAGAACGTCGACGAAAACGATTGGCCGAATCTAATACCTTGCGTCCAAGCTGCCCAAATCCGCTCTGCTGCGTCACCACACTCGAATAAGTCGGCGACTTCTTGGTCACAAAGCCCTTGAATAGATTCGTAGCTTGAGTATTTCACAATGCTATCTTCCTTCTTCAACGCTTTATAAAGGTTTGGCCTGAGCCCACCCTACCCAACACGAGATATAGAATTGGCAATGATATTGAGCAGCACAATGAGAATGAGAGGGGACCAATCGACGCCGCCTTGAGAATTCCCCATCAATTTTCGAATCGGGGCATACAAGGGCGCTGTCAATTGCGAGGTGATGTTTCGAGGGAACTGACGCGGATCACGAACGATCCAACTAGAAATCGCATCAACGATCACGATCATTTCAACTGCGCGAATAACGAATGCAAAGAACGACATGGACTAGCTCCCAATCTCGTCAGTTTGGCTCGTTGACTTCGTGACGTGATCAAGCATCAGCGACCAGTTCTTCGAGCTGAGAGTTTGAAAGGCCGCCGGAGGCTTGAATAGAAACAGAAGCCGCAATGCCGCTTGTTGGCTCAACTGCCGACACATGAACAATACCGTCCACATCGATATGAAACGTCACCTGAATAAGGGTGTCTCCTTTGCCTTCCTGCACCGGAATTCCGCTAAGGCGAAATTCGCCTAGGTATTTATTCTCTCGAACATAAGCCCCCTCACCTTGATAAACTTCCAGCGTCACAAAATCCTGGTCCTTATCTGCAGGCGCAAACGTTTTCTTTGAACGGCAAGGGATCCGAGTATTTCGGCCAATTACGCGACTGAATTTGCCGTCAACCACACGAATACCTAAAGAGTGAGGAGTGACATCCATAAGGACCGCATCCGAGCGGTCGCCAGCAAGGATAGACGCTTGAATTGCGGCGCCCATCGCAACAACTTGGTCCGGATTCATATCTTTCTTCGGCTTTTGCTGAAAGATTTCCTCAACCATTCGCTGCACTGCAGGCATGCGAGTCATACCTCCAACGAGAAGCACTCGGTCAATGTGGTCGTGCGACAGACCCGCATCAAGCAAGGCTTGCTCACACGGTTCTTTGAGTCGCTCCAATTCGTCTTGAATTAAGGATTCCATGAGCTCCCGTGACAGCGATTCAATTTCGAGATGCACGGGCTCACCGTTATGAGTCGTCAAGAAAGGTACACTAATGCGAGTTGATGGACCTTGAGAGAGCTCTTTTTTTGCGTCTTCTGAAACTTCCTTTAGACGGCGCAGCGCCGTGGCGTCTTTGGCGATGTTTACACCGTATTCACGCTGTATATGGTCTACAAGATGATCGACAATTCGATTATCGAAATCATCTCCACCAAGCATGGTATCACCGGCCGTTGAAAGAACTTCGAAAGCATTTCCTGTAACTTCAAGAATCGAAATATCGAAAGTACCGCCTCCAAGATCGAAGACCGCTAAGGTTTGGTCTTGTTCTTTTTGAATTCCGTAAGCGAGTGCAGCTGCCGTGGGTTCGTTGACGATTCGTCGAACATTGAGCTTTGCAATTTTCCCTGCATCCTTGGTCGCTTGACGTTGCTGATCATTGAAATATGCGGGTACTGTAATCACAGCTTCGTCAACCTGATGACCAAGATAGTCCTCTGCAATTTCTTTCATATGACGAAGAACATGAGCTGAAATCTCTTGAGGACTCGTACTTTTTTGGCCGATTTTGACCCAAGCGTCGCCATTTGTGGCGCTCGTAATTTCGAAGGGACTCAGTTGCTTGATTTGTTTTACTTCCTCGGAATCAAACTTTTTCCCAATCAATCGTTTCACGCTAAAAACAGTGTTTTCAGCGTTCGCAACAGCTTGACGCTTTGCAAGCGTTCCCACAATCCATTCCGAGTTATTTCCTGCTGCAACGACGGATGGCGTTATGTTCGAGCCTTCTTTGTTATGAATCACATTCGGGCGCTCTCCTTCCATGACGGAGACGCACGAGTTTGTGGTTCCAAGATCGATTCCAATAATTGTTCCCATGACTATATTCCACTTCCCAATAACTGCTGCAGTAGGCGAGTCTCAAGTTCCGACGGTGGTTCTGCAATTTCTTGCAGAGCCGTCACCGCGGGAACGCATCCTCGGTCCAACATACAAGCCCGATGAAAGAATTCAACGGCATCATCACGTTGTCCTTGCTTGAGTGCAAATTGCCCACGAAGGAGCCACGCAGATGCTTGGGTCTTTGAATCTTCTGGATTTTGCAACATCTGCTGAAATGCGACCTCAAGAGCTTCTTGAGGACTTAGTTGAGCGCTTTGCGGCGCATGTTTAGGTGTTGCTTTGGTAGGACTGGTGTCCAACAGAGGAGATCTCGCCGCTTCACCACCCCGCATCCTCCTCAGGAAAGCCTTGGGCACCGATGAACTGGTGACCGCGCGAGGAGCGTTTGGACGAACCGGTACGGGCTCACCCAGAGTTGAGGGCGCTTTATTTTTGGGAATGGCGTCTTTTCTCGCAAGGGACGGCTTTTGCTTAGGCGCTGGTTTTTGTTTGGACGCTGGTTTTTGGTTAGGCGATGTCTTCTTCGTCTCGGTGATGGACGGATTGGAAACAGCGCGTCTGACCCTTCGCTTTTGTCCAGGCGGAAGAATCTTCCGTAATCGCTGCTCTGCTTCGCTGAGGCGCATAAAGACTTCCTCAGTAAGTTCCCGAAATTCGTTACTTTTACTAATATGGAGATCAGGATGAAACACCCGGGAAACCATAACAAACTGCTGACGAACTTGTGCGCGATCAGCCAACTTGTCCGTTGATAGCCTCTCATAGTCATCAGAACAGCCGTTGAGTCTTTCGACCTCCTGTCGGAGTTGAGCAAGAGATAAGTCTTTCATGTTTCCCATGGTCTAGAATTCGTATCGAAATCGGCGAACGAAATCGTGTGCTTACATGTTGATGGATCTTAGGGTGAACCGCAAGAAAAACGTCTTTCTCTCAGCCATAAACTTCAGTTGGGTGATCTACTCGCAGAATTACCTGTAAAGACAAATTCGGGCCTTTTTTGGGAAAACTGCAAGGCAATGTGCTAAAACGCCCGGTGTCAGGATGCAGACAGACAACAACTACAGTTCGAGCGCAGACCAAGCCTTTACTCGAGGCGTGGAAGCAATAGGCCAAGGGAAACTCCGTAAAGCCCTATCCTGCTTCAATCGGGCGTGTGCTGTCGTCAAACCCAAGACCAGACATCAGCTCTATCAGGCGTGGACAATGTATTACGTCACCGCGCACGACAATCAATGTACGCGAGAAGAAAAATCACGGGTTCAGTCGAGTTGCCGTCTGCTTATGATTCGGGCGTTGCTGAACGACAAACGTTTTGATGCTGGGTATGTCTTGCTTGGAACCATCTTAATCGAAGAAGATAAATCTGACATGGCACGTGAGTGCTTTCTCAAGGCACTGTCAATCAACTCAAAGAATGTGGGGGCCCAAAAGGGACTGAAGTTCTGTGAGGCAAAGAGGTAGCCGGAAATGAACCAAGCCCAAACCCTAACCAAAACATCTCGTGGTCGAGTTCTCGTGGTCGATGATGATGCTCAACTTCTTAGGAGCATGAAGCGAACGCTTTCCGCAATGGGCTTCGATATTGACACGGCAGTGAACGGCAGAATTGCCGCTGAAAAAATAGGCTCCAGTGAATATAACTGTGTCGTCAGCGATATTTCCATGCCCGAAATGACCGGTATAGAGATGCTCGGGACCATCCGCAGACATGACCTTGATGTCCCCGTTGTTCTGGTAACTGGAGCACCAACGATTGACACCGCCATTCAAGCATTGAAATTCGGCGCCTTCAATTACTTATCGAAACCAGTCGATTTCGATGAACTGGATAAGGTTTTAGAAAAAGGCATTCGACTGCACAAAATGGCATTAATGAAACGAGCTGCAATGGAGTTAGTCGGAGAATCCGCGCCATCAGGTGACAGAGCCGGCCTTCAAGCAAGCCTCGGACGCGCAATCGACAAACTTTGGATGGCCTACCAGCCCATTGTCTCGCTGAAAAACCAAACAATCTATGGATACGAAGCCCTTCTTCGAAGCGATGAACCTAGCCTAAATAACCCCGGTGCTATCATCGACGCCGCTGAACGATTAGACGAACTCACCACATTAGGTAGGACGATTCGTGAGCGGGCTGCTGAGCCGATTTCAGAAATAGATAACGACATATCATTATTCGTAAACCTGCATCCACGCGACCTCCTAGATCCCCAGCTCATGGATTCCGCGAGTCGCCTCTCTCAGATTGCTTCGCGGGTTATATTGGAAGTTACAGAACGGAGTGCCTTGGATGTTATTAAGGACGTTCGCCTAAAAATCGCAGAGCTCAGAGAGATGGGTTTTAGAATTGCGATTGACGACCTCGGTGCTGGATACGCCGGACTCACGAGTTTTGCGATGCTTGAGCCAGAAATCGTGAAACTGGACATGTCATTGATCCGAGACATTCACAAAATGCCCATGAAACAGAAACTGGTCGGCTCAATGACTGAGCTTTGTAAAGATATGGGCATGATGGTGGTTGCCGAAGGAATTGAGATTGTCGAAGAACTCGACCACCTCAAAGAGCTCGGTTGTGATTTGTTCCAAGGTTATTTTTTGGCCAAACCAGGCCGACCGTTTCCTGATGTCAGATGGGACTAATCGAGATGCGGATCTCTCGCCGTTGTAAATCGACTCGAGTTTTGACGGTCTCGACGCTCCATCGGCCAAGCTAAATTCTCAGGGTCATAACTATCGATTCCAAGACTGAAGACCTGCAACTGGGACTTATCTAACGCGACAATTTCTAATGCACCGTCTTTATCCAAATCCGACATCAAAACAGATAGCTTTCGCGGCTCATCTAATACCTCGCGCCAAGGTAGAGCCAACGGAAAACCAACAACCGGTTCGAGAGTCGATCCATTCATCTTGAAGGCATGAATTTGTCGTCCAAACTCCGGCTGATAGACCACCAATTCAGTATCTGATGGATCGGCATCAATATTACCCAACAAAATGGTAGCTACTCCATGCACACCATTAGACGTAGATGAGCTCGAAAACGTTATCGTGGCGGTACGAATAACGGATTCAAAAGCTGGAGAATCTAAGTCGTGCATAGAAACAATCAAAACCGTCTCAAAATCGTTGGTTGTAGGATTTCTTCGAAGATAAAACTCTCCGAAGGACACGAACGGCGAAGATGCCCCAGAGGTTTTTCCTAGCGCGTAAGCCTTCGGAAAATTAAGATCCTGATAGAGTGAAGATATTCTCGTAGGCCTACTCAATCGGCTTTGTTGGTCCGCCAAGTTCAATCGGCTCAGTCTTATATTTCTTGTTCCCGCCAGGCCAAGGTCTTGCAAAACAAACGGCTCTTTTCCCTCTTCATTGATGATCGACGGCTGAAAAACACTCACTTTTTCATTTGTATTACGTTCCTCAGTGCGGCCTGTTCCGGATGCTCGGACACCAACTCCACCCGGATATCCAAAGGTCAGTATGGCGCTGGACACAGCTCCGTTCGAGTCTTTCGCTCGACTAAATAACGGCGGATAAGGAGCTACGACCTTATTGATCCCATTGCCAAGGTTCTGTTCAAAGGAACACTCAGCTTTGGGAAGACACTCGAGTGTGTCAGTAGTGGTAGTTCGCTGAAATAGTGTTTCAGTATCATCCGCGCAGGCTAAATCTGGATTAGTGAACATGTTGGGATTTTTACAATAAATACACCCTTGGCTAAGGACCTGAATCCGATCCGGCCGGCACGGCGGAATAACTCGATTCGTACAAGGATTCGCCTCCGGGCACTGAATCACAGGTCGCGCTAAACTGAACTCATGCACTCGTTCCACAGGAGCAGCGCGATCAACAGAAAGTTTCACTGTCTGTAGAACCGGAGCCGTAAAGGTGGAAGTAACTGCGTGGTGAGCGAGCAAGTCGAAAGTCGTTGCTTCATCCGAACTCGAATTGTTTCCCATCACCAACGGCGAGAGGGATGCCAAACTTGCCGAGTCACCGAGGTTTTGAGCAAACAGAGAATCGCTCGATGACACTTCTGTACTGTATTCTGCCAAATGTAGGCGGAGAGCTGAATTCGCATTCATGCCCGCAGGTTCACAGAGAACGGCTGCATATTCTTTTGCGTCTTGTGACATAATTGCCATCGGTCCAACGACGAGATGGTCTGATCGAACATTACAGAGTGCAGGCAAGCTCCGCGTATCCACGTCTGTAATTGAACAATCCGAGATCTTCTCTAACGCCCCGTTGAACCGATAGCGGGTCAAGCGCCCCGTACCGGCAAACAAAAGGTCATGGCCGGTACTGGAGGGGACTAAATTGAGAGCTGGACCCGATTGAAAGTTTGCCATGCCGGCAATCACAGAGAATTCGACCGAACAAGCTTTTTTCACCGCTGTCACGTCTGGTAAAAGCAGACTTGTCGTCACGGTATTCTCGGCGGAAAATACGATAGCATCAGCACTTGCAGTCACTACTTCACGGTCGCCAATGAAGCCGGTGGCCGAGGCAGCTATAGAATTACTGCTTACGTCGCCATATACTAAAAGGCTTAAGGCCTTATCGCCCATTCGGCGCTCTCCAGACCAAGTGTCTGTTCCGTTTTCAAAAGGGCAAGCATCTGATGCCCCAGCGACAGATTCAGGATAGATACGACAACGGCTAATTTCTTGGTTATCGGACGTTAATAAAACAAGCTCTATCGAGGTCAAGCCTGCACGATGGACTTCAATACTTAGCTGCGCACGTTGTTTCGGAGTGCACGCAGCAACAACAATTACGAAAACAAAGAGAAAGGCCGCTCTTGTACTAGTCAAGGTTCACCTCAAAGCATCCAAGACCCCCAGGGCAATCTGGATTGCGAGCCTCAATTGCATAATAGGAGGCAACCCCTGCCCCCACCGCCACGGTTGTCATTGCGGTCCAGAGCCACCAGCTTTTATACCACGGCTGATTGTTCTTTTTCAGCGAGGGCTGAATAGGCTTTGGGCGCTTTTCAAGAAGTAGCCGTTCCGTAAACTGGTGAATGACTGCGCCGTCTTTTGTACGGATCAAACCATTAATTTCTAAAGAAGAAATGTCAGCGCCAGAAATAACCGGGACGGTCGCTGTGTTTACGCGATCCTTCAGAAATAACTCCCCTCTCACAAGGTCGCCGCTCTGAGGAAACCGAGCATCGTAACGCAGCGTTTGCGTTTCGGACACACGACCTTCAATCATAAATTTTAGTTTAAGCGAGGCCGAATCAATCCATTGGGCGCCGGTATTTGCTTTTATACCTAAGCTTGCCACTCTTGCATTGTTCACCATGTCCGCCATGCTCGGGGAGAGGCTGGGGTCATCAATGACATGCTCAGGATAGATATCGAAAAGTCGCCGCAAGATGCCCCCTGCTCTCTCGGTTTGACCAAGAACCATATGGCTGAGCGCTTGAACCTGTAAACAAAGGCTGGGCGGCAATTCGGATTGAGCCGTTTTTTGCTCGGCCAATTCTAAGGCTTTTTCGACATCTAAATTCTTGTAGTGATTCCAGGCTTGTACACATGGCTCCGCGGCCACTGGCATTGCCGTCGCAAACAGAAATACAAACAGAGCCCAGCGAAACATCAATAATACTCCAAGAATAATTAGCTAAAAACCTTATTACCTGGCTAAAAAGAAGTAGCAAATTGACAGAAGAGAATCAAAAGGAGGGTCTCGAAGGTTTACCCTATGGGCGATATCTCATCCGTAAGCGCGTTGCTCGAGGCGGAATGGGAGAAGTATTCCTCGCCGATCAACTTGGTCCTACGGGTCAAGCGATTCGTCCCGTCGCACTAAAACGTATGCTTCCAAGAATCGCGCGCAAGCCTCACGCAGCGAAAATGTTTCTCGAAGAGATGGCAACAGCTGCTCAACTCAATCACCCCAACATTGCGACGACCTATGACTTTGGGGAAGTTGATGGCACGTACTTTTTTGCAATGGAGTATCTTCAAGGCTTGTCGTTATCGCAGCTCCTCCAAGCGCTGGGCGCACTACCCGTCTCACATACGGTACATATTTGCCTCAAAGTTCTGGAAGCTCTGAATCATGCGCACCAAAGAAAGACGATTAGCGGCACGATCGCGCCTGTTGTTCATCGTGACGTCAGTCCCCACAATGTAATGATCTCGACCGACGGAACCGTGAAGCTGCTCGATTTTGGGATCGCGCGAGCAGAAACAGAAGTGATGGGCGGTCGTCTCGAAGGCAAAATCGCCTATGCAGCACCAGAGCAATTACAAGGCGGGTTGGTCGACCGTCGGTCTGACCTCTGGGCCGTCGGCATAATGATGTATGAGCTTCTGTGCGGGTTTCGGCCTTATGAGATGGCTTCTATTGACGACATTCTCATGGTGGCAAGACAAGAGAACTTTCTGCGACTAGAAGATACGAGGCCGGAGGCTGGACCGCTCAGCGCTATCATTACTCAGAGCTTGCGATTTAAAAAAGACAACCGATGGAATGATGCAGAATCAATAATCAACGCTCTGCAAAGCGCAGCGTCTTCTTTTGTGACTGTTGGACCGCAAGAACTCGCAGAACTAGTAATGTCAGCGGGAGGACCAACGACTTCTGTTTTAGGAGTCGAACAGATTACTTCATTCGGGCGTGCCGAATACGAATCAGCGGGAACCGCTACTTCGACTCTTGTGAGAGAAGCGGCTCAACCAGAAGCCCTAACCCCACTTCATGGGCAGGCTGGAGCACAGGTAGAGTCGGCTCAAAAACCTGCACCACCTTCCAAGGCAGTAAGCAGTAAAACACTTTGGATTACTATCGCATCCTTATTTATCGTGCTTGTCGGTTTTGCGTTTTCCTTGAATTTGAACGACGACGATGTCTCGACCGCTGCCATTGAGCTCGACACTCCATCACTAAAAAAGCCGATTATTAAGAAAATAAAGAAACATGAAAATGCCAGCGCGAACGCAGAATCAAAACCACGTGCCACCGATGCTGTGTTTGATGACAAGAAAACAAGCAGCGCGCCGGTCCAAAAGAAAGAAGATACTCCATCAAAAGCGAAGACATCTCGACAGAGGAAACAAAAATCGACAAGAGCTCAACTCAGACGACGACAAAAGGCGCTCAGAAAAAAAAGTGAAAAGAAATCAAACGCGACTGCTAAGCAAGCAACGTCACCAAGCGTAAAGATGCCTCAACAAAAAAAAAGCCAGAAGCAGAACGAAACACCGAGAGAAACAGTAGAAACGAGGATCCGAAAAACAATTGGTCCCGGGCAAGTCTCAGTTACGAGCACACCTTGGGCGAACATCGAAATTGACGGGCAAGCTTTCGGCGTGACTCCGAAACTGAAGATCAAATTGAAACCGGGGAGGCATGAACTCAAGCTCATCCCAGGCGATGGACAACGTAAAACAGCAAAAGTCTTGGAGCTGAAGGTCAATTCAGGACAACATATCAGAATCATTGCAGATTTTTCAGGTGACGTATTTAAAATACTGGGTCAATAACCCAAGCGATCGCGTGTATTGGCGCAACCAATGGTAAGATGAGTTCAGGGTGAAAGTTCCTAAAAAAGGTCTCCCCCCGCCAACTCCACCACCAAAAGGCGGACGCCCAAAAGGGCTGACGAAGCGTACGGTTAAGGGCGCCGCAGGCGGTATGCTCGGCGTTGATTACGAAGACACGCGAAGACCGGACCCGTTCCTCACGCGTGGGGATTCATCGTTGTCGGAAGATGGCCCTGACCAACGCCAAGCCTTACGCGGCGAAGGAGACGGGGAAGGCTCTGTAGCAATAAGTTATCGGAATGCCGATGCCTCAAAAGACCATCGTCCCGATCGGAGCGCGTTTTCAGACAACGGAAAAGATCAAGATTCCGGAGATCTTACGGCCCGAACAAAGCAACGAAAAAAAATAAAGAAATTGCGGCACTCAAAAGAAAGCGATGAAGAGCAACAGTCGGGTCACGAAGAATCATCGGAAACATTTGAAGATCGTTTTGAAGAGTTTGATTCCGCAGATGCTGCTCAGATTTCAGATAGGCCAAGATCAAAATATTTTGACGAAGACGAACTTGGACAGCCTGGCGACCTAAACCTTGTAAATCCAGACACGATACAACGTCGGCTTGGTTCACCGATGGCCTATGCTAAGCATGTGATGATTTTGGCGGAAGCATTTCGCAAAAATACTGGCGCTACGAGAAAAGAAGCTATTTCCTACATGGCTTCTATGTTTTTGTCTTTGACGGAC
The DNA here is from genome assembly GCA_036337945.1 of Myxococcota bacterium. Classification (GTDB taxonomy): domain Bacteria; phylum Myxococcota; class Kuafuiibacteriia; order Kuafuiibacteriales; family Kuafuiibacteriaceae; genus JAYZDF01. The sequence goes on along the minus strand of JAYZDF010000012.1, from coordinate 36,692 downwards.
ACCCGGTTTGGTTGGTCTGCTCTAAAAGAGTTCGGGCACGGTACCGGTATTATCGATATTTATCCTTTAGAGGTGATCGAAGAGATCATGAACAAATATCCTGGTCATCTTCCAAAAATCAGCTTCGGACGAATATTCACGGCGTCCGAAAAACAAGATGAGGTCTTGCGCACTGACACTGACACTCCATTGATGCTGAGTTACCCAGAAGAATTAAAGATTCGAAGTTTCGCACTAAAGGGAGGTGGTGTCCCCGGATATACCTTCGAGCCAGCCAAAGACATTGGTACTTATAAACTTCACCTTCGTGCGCCAGGTCGATTCAATATACTCATCGCATCGCTAAACCGCGCAGGATTTTCTCTGATCGAAGCGCTGACTATTGTTGTGTCTCCGGCAAAAAATTACTACGCCGGAGAAAGTGTTGAGATTCAGTATCCACCACGAGATGAGAAAAAAGTGGACGCTTGGCCCAAGCCCGAATTAGAGCTACCCAAACCTATTGTCTCTGCTGAAGGTATGACTCCCACTACCGAACAATCGCTCACGTTGATGTCATCAGCAGACCTTATCCACTTTAAGGCCATGAGCGCCCTTACTGGCCCAAAAGGAGGAGCGACTGATTACGAGAATCCAGACAATAGCCAACCCAAAGCTTTCGCGCCTAATGAACCGCCCAGTGATGCAATCAAACCTTTACCTGCTATACATTCTCAAAATAATGAGCTTCCTTCGAAGATGAACACCTCGACGAAGAACACGCTCGCGGGTTCAGCGGAATATCCAGAAGAAGGTGAGCTCACAACCGCCGATAAGGATGCACTAAGGGGAGTCATCGATGAAATTTTTGAACCACGCTCCAGGGATATTGGAAATTACACTGAGACAGCCTCGACACAAGAGGAACAAATCGGCTCAACCACTTTGACTAAAAACCTTGATCACGAGCAACATTTTCAAAACAGTAAAAATAATTCGGGGCCCCGTGTCTACGAAGAACACGAAGAACCATCGGGCGAAGCAACGGAGCCGTTGAACCAGGACGATTTGGCTTGGATATTCGAAGACCCAGATGGATGAAGCGTTTGTTTGTGAACGAAGACTAAAAGCCTAATCTGAGGCCGACAAGCGCATCTAATGTCGCTCGCAATCGTGGGCGGTGTAATAATCCAGGAGCCACAACTGCTACCGCTTCATACTTTCCAGAATCAAGCGTGTACCTAAGACCAAAACTGACACGTTCCCCAAACCGTAACACGGACTCATCTGGACGTTGTCCCGCCAGTTGAGCGCCAAGCCCAACATAAAATCCCATTTCGGCATTTTTACTGACTGAGCCGATGGTATTTGGAAAATGATAATAAAAGTCGGCGGCTACGCGCCATGCCCCTTCATTCTTCTCCAATAGAGCGGCACTAGAAGCGAGCTGAATGTTCTTGGTAGTAAACCAAGTAAGCTCTGCTTCGATAGATGACCCCAAGAGAAGGCCAGCAGTCACGGTACGAACTGGTGAATTATCGTTATTAGGTGACACCGCAGTCGTGCTTGTATTGACCGAGGCAGCGGTCAGCAACAAAATGGAAAGAAGTGACCCGGCCACTATCGGTTAGACCATTTCTCGGCGACTTAGAATGACACTTGCGAGAACAAGCAAAAAACAGCTGTAGATAAGGCCATAAGCACACGCCGCAAGATAATCTGCAGAGTCTATTTGTTGCTGATAAATCACCGCCTCTCGAAAGTTGAATCGAGACAATGAAGGAAGAAGATAGTAGACGCCTTTGGCCACCTGATGCGGCATTCCTCCGGCCATTTGAGTCAGTCGAAGCAAGTCGTCAGTCGTAGCACTCGCTAGCCAAATACCAAGTCCAATCCCAGCACTGAGAGTCGGCGTTGAAAAAGCGGAGAGACTAATGGCAACACCGGCAATAACCGCAGCTTCGAACCAACACATGCCAATGGCTAAGACATCACCGAGAAGTAACTCTCCTCGAACGACGATCAGTGTGAATCCGAAAATCAAACCGAGTCCGACGAGAGACAAGGCTATGGTCGTCATCAAACCAAGGTATCTGCCTACTGCATATTCCCAGCGACGGACCGGACGAGTGAGAACAACGAATAAGGTCTTTCGATCAATCTCTTGATGAACCAATGCCACTCCGACCAAAAGCGCAATTAGGTTTGCCGCAATACTGATACCGGAAAGTCCGATACTTCGTACGACTCGGTCCGGGTAGCCAAACGTAATATTTGCGAGAACCATCGCCAGCAAAATCATGAAAACACCGAAGATAATAATGTTCAGAAATAAACGCTCTCTTAGCGTTTGACGAAAAGTGTTCTGCGCTACGGCAATTAATCGCTCTATCATGACGCTTTCTCCTCTCCTCCAAGCGACCTCACAAAGATCGTTTCGAGATCATCTCGATGAGGTTCAAACTTCTCCAAACGAGCACCCGCTTGAATTGAATCTGCCATAAAGATCTTCGCTCTTTCGACATCATCAAACTCTATTTGTGCATCACCTTGACCGAGAACGGCATCGGGATGCTCATTCTTAATTGACGCAAGAAGACTTTCAGAAACATTTGAGACGCGGACACTTACTCCTCTCGTTGTCTCACTCAGAATATCATTGAGCTTACCCACTCTTTGAAGCTTCCCTTGATTGACAATCGCAACCCGGTCGCAAGTCATTTCTACATCCGGAAGGATGTGAGTTGAGTAGAAGACAGTACGACCCTCGTCGCGAAGATCAAGAATCAATTCACGAATTTCTTTTCGACCAATGGGGTCCAGGCCAGTCATCGGTTCGTCAAGTATCAGGAGTTTTGGATCACCCATTAACGCTTGAGCAAGACCAGTTCGCTGAAACATACCCTTGGAATAACCACGTATTCGTCGATTCATTGCATGCTCAAGACCTACTCTATGCAAATGCTTTTTGGCGGCGGTTTCTGACTCATGACGACTCATCCCAGCCAACCGGCCAAACCAAGTGACGAGCTCGAATCCAGTAAGAAACTCGTAAAAGGTTGGATGTTCAGGAAGATATCCGACGTGATCACGCCATCCCAAAGTAGACGAGGAGTGACCCACGAGACTCAAAGTTCCTGCATCCGGCTTAATAAGACCTAAAAGCGCCTTTATCGTGGTTGTTTTACCGGAACCGTTAGGACCTAAGAAACCAAAGATCTCTTTCTCTTCAACCTCAAAAGTCATGTCGCGCACAGCAACCGATGGACGTCTTCTAAAGCCTACGTAAAATGTTTTCTTGAAACCTTGTACGCTTATCATTTTGATTTTCCTCTTGTACGCCTGCGAAATCTCTCCTTGGCCTGGGCCTCTCTGATATCGATTTCTTCAGTGATCGCTAAGCATTCGTCTGCTTCGCTAAAAACAATTGCCGAACCAAATTCATCCGCTGGAACTGCGTTTAGGTAGCCTGCAGCAACCAACTGTTCTCCAGTCTTCGCCGTCGTTCCAGTATCAGCTAAGAATCGCTGGCACGCCTCATCAAACAAACGCAAACGCGGTTCACTTTTCATGGCCTTCATTCGATAGATAGCATCTCGCTTGGCCGGTCCTTCAAGATTAGGAATCATCATTTCCAACACTTCAACCGCACCACGTTCGTCGCCAGAGTGAAACTGCATGCGACCAGCGAGTGCTGGAAGGTATCGAGGTGAGCCCGGAATTCGAGCGGCATGGTAGATATACTCAGAACCTCGAGCAGCGTTTCCGCTTTCAAAATAAGCGTTATAGCCAATCATGAGCGGGAGCTGCCAGGCATCTGGAATGTTTTTCCAGCCCTTCTCAGCAATCTCATCGGATTCTTTTATCCTTTTTGCGTACACAGTCAGGTGGACCGAGACTGCGCGGTAAATCGTTTCATAAAGACCGTCGAGATCCGTCGCAATATGGGCCCATTGGTGAACTTTTGGCCAGATGGCATCAATCATTTTTTCACGAGTGCCAAGTTGTTGGACGATTTCAAGCCAGAATAAATCTGCCCACATGTGACGATGTTCGACCGCGGCGATTTTCATAATTTCAGGCCCTGGCGAGGTCAGAACGTTCGTATCTACAATTTGCTTCTGCCGAGCATCTGCCTGTGGGTCAACAAGTTGAACTCTCACCAAAATTGTTGAAGCGAGGAGCGCAGCACCAACGGCCACGGGAATTATCTTTGCGGCTTGCATAGACTTTCAAGGGCGTTACCTTACTTCTGGCAAAATTTCGACCGGAAGCAAAAAAAAAGGGCGCCTCTTACCGAGACACCCTTTATGACCGAACGATTATACGTTCGGAGTCAGACTGTAACTAAGCGTATTAGTATACGTTTGGTCGGCAGTCATATACCTCGCCGCCAGGAACATCTTGCGGGCAAGTTGTTTCTAGACCAGCACGAAGCTGCGAGTTGACCTGACCAACAGAGTTAGTGGTTCGGTATGTGAACTCACCATTTGCTTGGTCACCGTCGAGGTCCGCAATCGCGTCAACGGTGTATTCCGCTGAAACCTGACCATTCGCACCCGTAACCGCTTCAGTTCGAGTTGATTGATATCGGTAGTATACTTGGCCAGATGGCTCGTAACCGATGCAAGAGAACTCGTTGCACCGTACGTTGTTCTGACGGCTACAATCGGTTGGGCAAGCTACAGCACCCCAAGGTTGTTTCGTCGTCGATGGATCAAGGTCAGGAGTACGAAGCGCTGCTACGTAGTTGTCATATTCCGCACGGAATGACTCTTGAGAAGTCTTGATACCGCCCATAACCACTTTCGCTTCGGTTGTTTTCGAACGAAGCTGGTACCGAATGAAATTCGGGATAGCGATCGCCGCCAGAATACCGATAATAGCGACAACGATCATGAGTTCGATTAGGGTAAAACCTTTGCGTTGGTTGTTTTTCTTCATGTTTTTTCCTCTCTACCTTTTTGATTTACGAATACGTAATTCGTTTCGTAATATAACTGTTGTGGGTGAGAGACTATGCAGCGAGTGTGCCAAGTTTGGATCACTGCAAAAACGCGGTCAGCTGACAAAATTTGTCAGTTAGAAATGGCGACCAAGTGACGAAATATGATCCTTGACAGGATTTGACACCAGAATACGCATCTAAAAATAGGTATTTACCCTTAAATTGAGAATCTTCATTTATTTTGCCCGATTTTTGGCGAGATGAACCCCATTCAGACTATCCTCGGGGCGACTTTGGAAGCGCTCCCAAAAACTCTTGTGCTCACTTACCTATTTATCCTCGGTGCAATGGTAGGTTCTTTCCTGAATGTGGTGATTGCACGTCTTCCCGCTGGAGAAAGCGTGGTTAGACCAAGGTCAAAATGCCCAAAATGTGGGGATATGATTCCCTTTTGGCTCAACATTCCCATACTTAGTTGGCTTATCCTGAGGGGCAAGTGCAGAGCATGCAAGACACCCATATCGTTCCGCTATCCCGTCGTGGAACTGCTCACGGCCATTCTATTTACCGCGTGCGGTTCTAAGTTTGGTGTCTCCTGGGCGACCTTAAGTGGTGTCATACTGTGTGGGATGCTGGTTGCGATTACCTTCATCGACATCGACATTTGGGAGATTCCGGATGAAATCAGCCTACCGGGCATCGTTATCGGTTGTATTCTGCGGCCGTTCGCATTCGAAGTCCCTTGGTATGACGGACTTCTCGGTGCAGCGATGGGCGCAGGATTCCTTTGGTTGATTCGTTTTGGCTTCTACTTGCTTCGAGGAGTCGAAGGGATGGGTATGGGCGACATAAAGCTTATTGGAACAATCGGGGCTTTTGTCGGTCCCATTGGGCTGGTTCCAACAATCCTAGTGTCCTCAGTCAGCGGTACCATTATAGGAATCATTGTCCTTCTTTTTTCGAAACAAAATGAAGAAGAGCAGGACGAAGCCGAACCAAACCCTCTCCAAAGTCACGAACGCGAAGATATCTCACCGTTAGACGATGAAACATCCTCAAACGCGATAGATGAAGCAAATGAGATGGCGTCCGTGCCACAAACCGGTGAAGAAGAGGAAGAAGAATGGGTTCCTCCTAAAAACGCAGTTCCGTTCGGTCCTTTTCTTTCCCTCGGCGCAATCGCTACGTTTTTGATGGCTGACGATTTTCGACGGCTATTTTTATCCTTCATTTAATGGGGCGAGATGGCCATGCGTTCTCAGTCGGTCAAACAGTCTCTGATCATCTACGCGATCGTCGTACTCTTGGGCGCAACGTTTGGTTTGACCACGTACGCAAGTTTCCGCGTGATTGACCTCCATAGCCAATCACAAAAGAAAACCGCAGAACAACAGCTTCGGGGACTACTACATGGAGTTAATTATTGGTCCATAGCCGCAAAACTCAAACAATATAAAAACCATGACTTCACCAAGCTGTCGCTCGTAACCCAAACGGCAAACGACTCTGAACACTCATGGAGCGCTCTTCAGGCTGAGCTGCGCAAAGCGCCGGATAAACAATCCAAGAGCTTGCTTGTACTGCGTATACCCAATCGAAAAGGCGCTTTGGTCGTTGCTAGTCTTGATTCAAAATATGCCTTTAATGAAGCTCGAGAGACAATTCGCTCTTTGCTCATTCTAAGTGTCCTACTCGCATTAGTTGGCGGCGGCTTGATTGCCTGGCTTTCTCACCGAATCGTTTTGAAACCGCTTTCCTCCCTTCAGGATCTTGTCGAAGACGATCACAAAGCAGAGCTTGGGTTAGAATCTGAGCACGCACCGAATGAGGTCGCAAAAGTAGCACAAGCATTCCGGACCACGATTCGAACGCTACGAGAAGAACGAAATCAGGTTGAAGAAAAACATATAGAACTTCAGGAGGCTCAGGCCGCAATAAATCAAGCGGCAAAGCTGGCGAGTCTGGGGAGAGTTGCCGCGGGGATAGCCCACGAGATTGGTAATCCTCTCGCTGCAGTCAAAGGATACCTTTCATTGGTGCAAAGGGGGCTCGAAGCAAGTGAACAGGAGGAAGTCCTCGAACGGTGCGTCGCCGAACTACAAAGGATTCACGATACAATTCGACAATTGCTTACATACGCAAGGCCCGATAATCGACCGCAAGAACGAACCCTTTTCGACACCACCCAAATCCTAGCTGAAGTCCTTGAGCTGCTGAAGAATCATCCGGACCTCATGCAAGTGGCCATCACTCAAACCCCCACCGATGGCCATCAAGCGTTCGGCGTGCCCGAATCATTCAGGCAGATTATCCTCAATGTGATGATCAACGCTGGCCACGCTCTAAAGGGCCATGAAACTCCGAAAATAACAATTTCACTCTTCGAGTCAGAAACCCATCAATCAATTCATATTCGGGATAATGGACCAGGTGTCGACCTCGATATGAAGGAACAGGTCTTCGACCCATTCTTCACCACCAAAAGCCCAGGAGAAGGAACCGGCCTCGGTTTGGCTGTCTCTCGAGCTATGGCCCTCAATATGGGGGGAAATCTGTACCTAGGAGATCCCGATTCCGAATCAGAAGAATCGGGCGCCGAGTTCGTCTTGGAATTGCCGCGTACGCCCTGATTCACTGATGAAAACCAGGTTGAGCGTGGCCGGCGAATTTCTGGGTAATTTTCTCAGTCATGCTAGGTTAGATTTGTGAAGAATCCGCGGATTTTGGTCGTCGATGATGAGGAAAGCATTCGACACATGTTGAGCCTCTCATTGTCAAAAGACGGTTTTCAAGTCTGGTGCGCGAGTAGTGGCCAAGAAGCTCTGTCTATACTTCAGCGAGGAGAAAAATTTCAATTTTGCGTCACCGACGTTCGAATGCCGGGCATGGACGGTCTAGCTCTGATAGAAGAAGCACAAATTTTAGGAAAAGCAGCGCCAACCTTTATTGCAATGAGCGCATATGGAGATAAACAGCTCGCACTCGAAGCACTAAGACGCGGTGCGTTCGACTATATAAGTAAACCATTTGAACCTGCTGAACTAACCATCAAGCTTGGCCTCATGATGGAGCGAACGACCATCGCTCACGAAAAAAAGGCACGTCCTGCAAGCGAATTAACAACGACTCGAAAATCGTCTGCGATCAGACTCAAGGATGTAGTCATGAACGCGCCGAGTATGAAAGCAATCGCTCGGACCATAGAGAAGGTCGCGAGTTTTCCTACAACACTGCTTTTGACCGGTGAAACAGGCACAGGAAAAGAAATCATAGCCAACGCGCTTCATTCCGAAGGAAGCAGACGAAACAAACCATTTGTTGCGGTAAATTGTGCCGCAATTCCAGAGAACCTTATTGAAAGCGAGCTTTTTGGCCACCTAAAAGGTGCTTTTACAGATGCGTCCGAAGATAGAATAGGCCTTTTTGAGCAAGCCCATGAGGGTACGATCTTATTGGATGAAATTGGTGAGCTCAGTGTGCCGCTTCAAGTCAAGCTTTTGCGGGTTCTTGTAGAAGATCAAATTCGGCCGGTAGGGAGTACTAAGTCCAAAGTCGTAGATGTACGCGTGGTGGCAGCCACTTCAAGGAACCTAGAACAACGGGTTCGGTCCGGCGACTTTCGGGAGGACCTTTACCACCGACTCAACGTCATAACCATTCATGTCCCACCCCTGCGACAACGAAAAGAAGATGTTCCTGGGCTCGCCGCGCACTTCTGCAAGAAGTTCGAGCGAAGGCTTGGCCTCGACAATCTAAGCGTCCAACCAGAGGCGATGGAAAAGCTCAAAGCTTATAAATGGCCTGGTAATGTCAGAGAACTCGAAAATGCGTTGGAGAGAGCATTCGTACTCTCAGACCGACGCAATATCGGAGTCACCGACCTCGATGATCGATTCTTTGGAGACGGTCAATCAGGACTAGACGATGGAAATGGATCGTCTGATGAACTCGAAAATCTCAATTTGAAGATCCAAATTTCTGTTCTTGAGAAAAAAATCATCACGAGGGCGCTGAAACGCAGCAAAGGAAACCGAAACGAAGCAGCGAAACTTCTCGGTGTTAGCCCTCGAACTTTGCTTTATAAGATCAAAGATTATGGTTTATCCTAGCTCGTCGTAATCTTTTATCTAAAAAGATCATGCTTTGATCATCAAATTAGTGATCAATGAATTAAAATTATACTTAATTATAGTTCTCGGTTATCTTGACCTCGGTTAGAGAGATGACCAAGATATGTACCCATAAACGCATTGATGAATGTTTCATCAACGCGAACGAAAGAACTGGTGTCTGAAACAATGAGCCGACAGAAAAAATCGAGTCGAACAAATAATGTGAGAGCACTACGAGAGGAGCTTTTGATTTCAAAAGCAGAGCTCGCTCGTCGCGCCGGCATCTCTCCACTAACAATTGGAAGAATTGAGAATGGAGCCGAGTGTCGAATGGATACGAAACGGAAAATTATTTTGGCGTTAGGAAAGCGCGTGGAAGAGAAACGCGATGTTTTTCCGGGAATCGGTCTCGCCGCTAGTCATAGCTCGGCGACCCATGAAGACGAATAGGAAAGAGGCGTAACTCATGGCGAAAGGAAAACTATCTGTAGGACTCGATATCGGCTCAGGCTCGATTAAGGTCTGCTGGATCAAGAAGACAAAGCGCAGTTATAGCCTTCAAGCGTTTGGGATGGTGCAACTGCCTCCCGAAGCAATCGTTGATGGAGCTTTGATGAATTCAACCGCCGTTGTAGACGGGATTGAAGAATTATTTGCGGCCCAGAAGATCAAGCATAAGGAAGTCGCAACATCGGTGTCCGGGCACTCAGTTATCATCAAGAAGATCAACCTGCCTCAAATGACCCCGGAAGAACTTGAAGAATCCATTCAGTGGGAAGCGGAGCAATATATTCCATTCGATATCAACGACGTGAATATCGATGTTCAAATTCTCAATACAGAATCAACGCAAGCTGGACAAATGGACGTACTTTTGGTCGCGGCCAAGAAAGATATGGTCGCTGATTACACATCTGTAATTATCGAAGCCGGGCTGCAGCCTACTGTCGTGGACGTAGATGCATTTGCTGTCCAAAACATGTTCGAAATCAATTACGAAGTACCTCGCTCAGAGACGGTCGTCCTCATGAATGTTGGTTCGTCTGTCACTAATATAAATGTACTTGCAAATGGAGTTTCAACCTTCATCCGTGACATTTCTATCGGTGGTAGCCAATTTACAGATGCTATCCAAAAAGCGCTCAACGTTAGTTATGACGAAGCTGAGGCACTCAAACTCGGCGGTGGCGCCGACGCTGACGCTGTTGTCCCACAAGAGGTTGAGAGAGTGTTGCAAACCGAGTCGGAAGCTATCGCTAATGAGGTTCAACGTTCGCTCGATTTTTATGCAGCAACTTCTGCTGATGCACATCTGGCGCGAATTTTCTTGAGCGGTGGTTCGGCGAAAATACCGGCGCTGGTCAAAACCATAGAAAGGCGGACGAACGTGCCTGTTGAAGTGGTGAATCCGTTCCGTAATCTCGACGTGTCTTCGCGAGGATTCGACGCTGACTATCTTAACTCCGTAGCTCCTATGGCGGGTGTCGCCGTCGGCTTAGCTTTACGCTCACCGTCGGACAAATAAGGAGGGCAAGCAGAAATGATACGCATCAATCTACTGCCGGTAAGGCAAACACGAAAACGCGAGAGTGTTCAGCAACAACTGTTTATCTTCGCACTCGCAATTGTCATCACAGGGGGACTTTGCTTCGCCTGGTATTCGCTTGCGGCGAAGACAACACGCGACCTTCAAGCACAGATCGTAACAAAAAAAGAAAATCTCAAGCGTCTCGAAAAAATTATTGGCGAAGTAAATCAACACACAAAAAGAAAGAAAGAATACGAAGAAAAGCTTTCTGTCATTCGTACGCTGAAGAAGAGCAAGACTGGGCCTGTCCGAGCGCTTGACGACCTCGCAACAGAATTACCCAAGCGTGTTTGGTTGTCAGAAATGTCTGAAGCTGACGGGCAAGTGAAGTTCACAGGCAACGCGCTCAACAACGAAGATGTTTCGGCCTTCATGAAGGTTTTGGAGAAATCAAAGTATTTCAACAATATCATCCTGGTCAAAACATCAATTTCCGATAAAGGGTATGAATTCCAAATTACCTGCTCGGTAAATTACTCGGCTTAGAGGGAGATTAGAGATGGATGAATTAATAGCAAGAATCTCGAAACTGCCGCTGGTCCAGCGACTTGCTGCAGCCGCAGGTGTGATTGCACTTATCATTCTTGCAGGCTATTTTTTGGGTGTCGCTCCAGAACATGAAGCCTCAACAAACGCACAGCGTGAACTTGACTCTCTCGACGCGAAACTCGTGAAAAAGAAGGCCATCGCGAAAGACTTAACTCGTTATCAGGTCGAGGTTGAACGGCTGAAACAAAAGTTAAACGAAGCGCTCACGCAACTTCCTAATCAATCTGAGATCCCAGAACTTCTGCAAAAACTCGCCACATTGGTTGAGCAGTCAGACTGTCAAATGGCCAAATTTTCTCCCCAAGGAGAGGTGAGAAAAGATTTTTACGCTCGAATCCCAGTTGAAATGGAGATCACTGGTAACTATCACTCGATTGCCCTCTTTTTTGACCGAGTCTCAAAGCTTGACCGGATTGTGAATGTCTCGGCCATCAAGCTCAGAGATCCAAAACTCGAAAATAAGAAAGTCGTTCTCTCAGCAACCTTTGAAGCCACCACGTTCAAATTCATCGAAAATAAGGGGAATAGGAACAATAAACGCAGGGCAAACCGCGGAGGCCGTCGAGGCGGCAGAGCTAGGAAGTAAGTAGTATGAAGAATTCGTATACATATTTGCGAAAAGGCGGACTTTTTGTATGCGCCATGAGCTTGTTTTTGGCAGCGGGCTGCGGCGACGCGCCGGTCCAGCCGAAAAACAAGAAATCTACGATGCCGAAGCCAGCTTCCAATGCAGCGAAAGAAGCCAATGAGGAATTGGCCGACGCGCCAGAGGTTGCTTACCTATATTCTCCTATCGGTAAAAGAGATCCATTCCGCTCTTTTTTCGAAGAATTCAACGAAAAAGAGAAGCAAGAAGGCACGACCGAGCTGCAAACATTCGAAATTGACCAGCTTAAGCTGATTGCCATTATCACGGGTAGAGCGACTCCGTATGCAATGGTGCAAGACCCCAGTGGTAAAGGTCATACTCTCACGCGAGGGACCTTGATAGGGAAAAACTGGGGAAGAGTATCAACGATTACGCAGGATTGCGTGGTCGTGAAAGAAGAATACCGTAACTATACGGGTAGGAAAGTGACCAATACGGTTCCAATGTGCCTCCCGAAGCCAGAGGAACTGAAACTTGATTAATCGGAAAATCATGCGAGCATCGAAAACAAGAGGATATGTCGAAATGTTGACGAAGGGAATAAACATGCGAAACGCGATGATGATGTCGGCGGCTTTAGGAGGACTATTGATCATAAGTAGTCCGTCGTTGGCGGAACCAAATGACGCAACAAACGTTGTTTCTCGAATAGAAACGGAAAAGAACACGGCTGGCGCAGCAGTACTCATTGAAGCGCAGCAAACGCCGAGTTACTCCGTCTTTCGACTAACGGATCCATTTAGGATTCTTATCGATATTAATGATGCGAAATTGACGGATGACTTTGCGGCTCCGGCCGCCTGGGCTCACCCTTCTATTCAAGGGCTCAAGGCAACTCGTATCAGCGATGAGAACTCCTCAATCATTCGCGTCGAAATTACGCTCGATAGCAAAAGACAATTTGAAGTCACAAGCGAGAATAACCGAATACTCGCGTCTATCTCAATACCGCAGAGCAACCACACAAACGAGCCTACGCGCATTGGTAAAATGACGAAAAAGGTCACAAAGTCCGGCGTGAAGATCATTTCAAAAATTCAAGGCGATATTCCCAAGCCATCTGACGTCAGTATCTTAGAGCTCAACAATCCACCGCGAGTCGTCATCGACATCGAAGGCGCAAAGGTTCTTCCTAAGTTCCAGAAGCTCAAAGTAGGTCACAAAGCTGTAAAGCGTGCTCGAATTGGGCAACGTAAAGACAGTGTTCGTTTGGTCGTAGATCTCAAAGCATCTAAGCAACGCCCTGAAGTCAACGTAGATGCTGTGGATGGCAACCTCGTAATTGCTGTACTTCCCGTTCAAAAAAGAGAAGAAAAGCGAAAGGACGCGCCGAAGGCAGAACTTGCTGAGGCCGCAACAAGCGCAACGACGATTCCCCGTGAAGAGCCACAAGAAGCGCAAGAGGAAGAAGTATTCAAACCAGCGCTTGTTGAAGATGTTCGGTTTGAACCCAAGAATGGATTTGTTCGACTCACTGTCGACCTATCTAAGGATGCCACCATCCTAAAAGATAGTGACAGCGAACGAAATCAGCCCGTTCTACGACTGCAAAATGCTGAACTTCCCAAAAGCCTCATTCGCAAGCTTGATACCTCAGCTATCGCTGCAAATGTAGTGAACGCGATTTCTACTTACAATGATGGAAAGGACATCGTTTTGGCCGCACAAATCAACGATGGGACTGAACATAGACACTGGCGTAAAGGAAACCGAATCTTCTGGGACTTTCGCACGTCAAATCCGCAAGCAAAGGTAGAGCGAGCCCCTGCGATCGTAAAACCTGCATCAACCAAGAAACAAGTGGCGCAGGCAAAAGTCATTCCATATGCGGAACAAACGACCTCCAGCTTCTCTACGGATGCAGCCGGAATGACGGGTCAAATCTTTACCGCCAGAAAACGATATCGTGGGCGACGTATCTCCTTAGACCTCAAAGATGCCGAGATCCATAACGTGTTGCGTCTTCTCGCCGATGTCGCGAAACTGAATATCGTTGCTTCAGACGATGTTTCCGGTACAGTGACTCTAAAACTTAGGAACGTACCTTGGGACCAAGCGCTCGATATCATCCTGCAATCAAAAGCTCTCGATAAGACCAAAAATGGTAATATCATTCGAGTCGCACCACTCGCGACACTCGTAGCAGAGGAAAAAGAGCGACTTGCTAGGAAAGAATCGAAAGTTCTACTCGACCCACTGTCTATCCGATTGATTCCTGTCAACTATGCAGATGCTGACGGTTTATCAAAGCAGATCGCTCCATTGCTGACTGAACAACGTGGCTCTGTAAAAGTGGATAAACGAACCAACGTATTAGTCGTCGAGGATATCGCCGAAGTCCTATTGAAGGTCGAGCGACTCGTACGAACCTTAGACACTCAAACGCCCCAAATCTTGATCGAGGCTAGGATTGTTGAAGCGGCGACCGCTTTTGTAAGGGATCTTGGTATCCAATGGGGTGGTAATTCCTCCTTAGCAACGCAGTTCGGAACCCAAACCGGACTTCAGTTTCCGAACAGTATCGCCATCAAAGGTGGTGCAGAAGTTGGCCAGAGTGCTGTGGGTGGTGTTCTACCGCAGGGCAATAACTTCGCTATCAACCTTCCGGCACCAGTCGGTACCGGTAAAGGTGGTGCGCTTGGTTTCGTATTCGGGTCTGCGGGCGGTTCACAATTGTTAGCGCTTCGTCTTTCAGCCGCTGAACAACAAGGTAAAACCAAAATTATCTCTGCACCGAAAATCGTAACCACTGACAACACAGAGGCGAGAATTATCTCTGGTGAGAAGGTTCCGATTACAGTTGTAACGGCCAATGGTCCAACCACTCGTTTCATCGATGCGAATCTAGAATTGACCACAACGCCACACGTGACTGCTGATGGAAACGTCATGCTTCGAATTTCGGCGAAGAAAAACGAACTGTCGAATCGTCGAGACGATATCGGTACTCCCGGTATCATTACACGAGAAGCTTCTACCCAAATGTTAGTCCGTGACGGTGACACTGCAGTCATGGGTGGCATCTATCGAAGAACAGCATCCAACACGGAAGATTACGTCCCATTACTTGGTCGTATTCCTGTGCTGGGTTGGTTGTTCAAGAAACAAGCCCGCGCCGACTCTCGTGAAGAACTGCTCATCTTTATTTCGCCACGAATTATCAATCGTGACAGTGCTGCGGTTTCAGGGAGCTAGAACCTAAGTCCGGTCAATGACGTAGTCGTGATGAAGGTGAGCGTTTCAGGTCCGCCAGGTGTTGGTAAGTCCACCCTAGGCAAATATCTCGCGGAGAACCACGGGTTAAATTCGCAAGACTTAGACCAATTGGTGGAGTCTCACGCTGGACGTAAAATCGAAGAAATTTTTCAGCACGACGGCGAGCAGGTGTTCCGGAAGTTTGAAGCGGATACTCTAGAGAGTTTAGACGCGAGTACAGATGTGTTAACGCTCGGAGGCGGTGCATTGACGACAACAATAACTCGTCGCGCCGCGAGAAAACGAGGTCTGGTCATGGGGCTCGAAGCGCCCATCGAGACAATTCGACAACGTTTAGAGACAAGTAATAGTGAGCGACCCCTACTTGCCGATTCTGATTCGCTGGGCGCCCTGCTTTCAGAACGAAAGGACAGCTACGCGAGTGTAGATATTGCACTCGACGCCGTTGAGCCTATGGACCGTATCGCGCAACGTGTCATCGACGCCGCAACGAACACGCATATGGTTCATGCTCGAGTAGGAGATCGGGAATCGAGAGTGCTGATAGGAAGAAATATTCCATTAGCTGTTCGGGGCGCGGTTTTACATGGCCAACCTAAACGAACAATCGCAGCTGTAACGGACGCGAACGTACCGCGTGATTTTATCGACCAAATACTCGAACCAATTCGCGAGCACCTTGAAATTCACGAAATTATCACTCCAGGCGGCGAGGAAACAAAATCCTGGTCATTTCTGGGTGACGCACTTGAGTCCGCCATTGAGGCAGGCTGCGGCCGTCAAAGCACGGTCGTATCGATCGGAGGCGGTGCAACTTGCGACTTTGGAGGCCTATTAGCAGCTCTTCTTGGACGCGGTGCTGGCTTAGTGATGGTTCCGACGACAGTTGTTTCGCAGGTGGACGCATCCGTCGGTGGAAAAACAGCTGTAAATATGAGTCAGGGACGAAACCTCGTCGGGGCCTTCTACCCTGCCACTGATGTGATTGTGGATACAGATGCTTTAGAGAGTTTGCCCAAAGAGGAATATATCTCCGGACTTGCTGAGGTGATGAAGATAGGAATTATTTCGGACCCTGACCTTTTCGAAGCCGTGCGAAAAAATCCGACTCTGAGTCCAACGATTGTTGCGAAGGCGATTGCTCACAAAGCGGCGATCGTCGCATCGGACCCTTTCGAGAATGGCGACCGTAAACTTCTTAATCTAGGACATACACTTGGTCATGCCTTAGAGTCGGCCAGCAAGTTTCAAATGAAACATGGTGATGCCGTTGCTCTTGGAACAGCTGCAATCGCTCGTCTGTCGGCCGCAAAGGGCTGGACCAGCGAGGCAGTAAGAGACCAAATACTTTCAGGGTTATCTGAGGTGGGATTACCGATTGAGGCCCCAAAACAACTTTTGAACGACTGTAAGCAGTTTATCGGGCAAGATAAGAAGAGTGATCGACAGCATGTCGATTTAATTATTGTCCGAAAACTGGGCAAGACAGCCGTTATGAGATTACAATTGAATAGCATTGTGGATGAACTCATTCACTTTGGAGGACTAAAATGATTCGTCAAGGACTATGCGCACTCATGATTTCTGGATTGCTCGCCTGCGATGTTAATGACGCCGCAGTTATTATTGAAGGTGTGATACCTGGCTCATTCGATGAGAACGTGGGCACCTGCTCCTATGAAAACGCTGGAGAACCAAGCGTTTCGAATTACCTTGATTTGGCGGCATCCCATTCTCTGACGCTCTACTTTCGGGTCTTGAACAACCTCACGGTTCTCGATTCCAATGTGGGCACCCTGCAGATGCCAGCGCTTTCCCAAATTGGAAACCGGGTAACGCCCGTTCGTTATTCTGTGCAATGGGAGTGTGATACGAGTGCGTTTAGCGGTGGAGCTCTCATCGTACCGCATTTCAGCACAGAACAGGGATTCTGTATCGACAGTCGGAACCCGCAGCAACCAGATACATTCTTTGGATTTGATATTGTGCCCGTTGGTGGAAGCGCCATTGCACCTGGAGAAGAAGGAGTTTTCTCAGCAAATGTCATCCCGTCTGAATTCGGCGAAAAACTAGATGATGCTATCCAAGTCGCAACGCTTGCCGACTCTTGCTGTACGGAGACCTCGATGAGCAACTGCGATGGAAGTACCGCAGATGTTGAAGATTCAGCGTGTAATAACCTTCAAGATATTTTCGATGTACTCACGAGAAACGACGGACAGCCTCTCTTAGTGCAGTCCGAGGAACCAAACACACCAAGCCCAACTGTACAACGCTTCAAACCATTCGCGATGTTTGACGGTCGCTACAGCTTCGAGAACAACCTTTCTGGTGGGCGTTTTGACTCCGGTTCTCGTACGTTCCCTGTTCGACAGCGCGGAATTTTTGAACTCGTAACCACAGACGGGAAGACGCTTCAAAGTTCTGAGGTCAACCAAAAAGTTGAACTTGGTCGCTACCTTGGTCGATCAGAAGACCCGCTCGTTTGTGCTGCTACGGGACAAACCGCAACCCCTTGTCGAACTCCTGTTTTTGACCCCTGCTCACACTAATTAGCCCTCACCAACTTGAGCGATTGTCGTCACGCGACAGTAACGAAGATATGTCTGCATTCATTCCTTATTTACAATCTCTCAGTCAGCGCTGCCCTGACGTATTAGTCAGTAGTGTGATGGGGCTGGACGGACTATCAGTCGAAACATTCTCGTCCGTTGACGTCATGGAACAATATCAACTGGATTCCGATGCGCTATTTGTAGAATTCTCAACTATCGTGAATCGCATCCAAAATCGCAGCCTTGACTTGGCGATGGGAGAATTTGAAGAGCTGTCATTGCAATCTGAAAGTTTCACATGTTTGGTAAGAAGAATAACTGATGAATATTTCCTAGCCATCGCAGTTCGGGCCACCGGAAATATAGGAAAAGCGAGATATTTAGCTCGAATATTGGCACCGGAAATTAAACGTGAACTCTAAAGCCCCTCTCGTCAGCGTCATACACGGGCCGAACCTGAATCTTCTTGGAACTCGAGAGCCCGAAATTTATGGAACGGAGACGCTCGATGAAATCAATGCCACATTGCGTCAAGAAGCGAGCGCCCTTGCACTTGGGATAGAGTTCCTGCAATCGAACCATGAGGGAAACCTTGTAGATCATTTGCAATCTTGTCGCGACCGGGTCCAAGGAATCATCCTTAATGCTGCCGCGTACACTCATACCTCCGTCGCCATTCGCGATGCAATCCTGAGTCTAGACAATACGATACCGGTTATAGAAGTCCATTTAAGCATTCCTGGCAGCAGAGAGTCGTTCAGAAAGGTCAATATGGTCGAAGATGTCGTACATGGCCGCATCGAAGGTTTCGGTTCTATGTCTTATCTGCTTGCACTAAAGGCTCTTTCAAAGTTAGTCGCAAGGCGTGGCTGATTTCGACACAAGCGATTTTCGCAAAGGACTTAAAATTCTTCACAATGACCAACCATTTGTCATCGTGGACTTTCAGCATGTAAAGCCTGGGAAAGGTAACCAGTTTACACGAACGAAGATCAAGAGTTTGATGACTGGCTCCGTTAACGAAGTCACTTACCGTTCCGGTGAAAAAGTCGGTAATCCAGAAATCGAAGACAAGACCATGAGCTTTCTTTACGATGATGGCGATACGTTCCACTTCATGGATCAAAAAACCTACGAGCAGGTTGAGTTGACCCGAGCTTCGCTTGGTGGAACAGACGCTTTCTTGCTGGCAGATATGAGCTGCTCAATCATGTTTTGGAAAGGCCGAGCAATTTCCGTAGATATCCCACAGCAAGTGGAACTAAAGATCACGTACTGCGAACCTGGCGTTAAAGGTGACACAGCAACGAATGTTACCAAAGCTGCCACACTTGAAACCGGCGCTATAGTCCAAGTCCCTCTCTTCATGAACGAGGGCGACACAGTGAAAGTTGACACTCGAACTGGTGAATATTTGGAACGGACAGCAATCGGCTGATCACCAAGGAGAAGTAGAATTATGGCTTCTAGCAAGAAAAAGACCGCTTCAAAAAAGAAGGCTGCTCCAAAGAAAAAATCAACGTCCAAGAAGAAGGTCGTCGCGAAGAAGAAGGTTGTCGCGAAAAAGAAGGTCGTCAGAAAGACCACTACAGCGAGCGCGAAACCTCGCGCAACAAAAGCTTCTGCTGCCTCAGACATTCGCGTCACGCGCCTGAAGACGCTTATTTCTCTTTTTGAAAAATCAGAGCTTGGTGAGCTTTCCTATGAAGATAGCGATGTTCGCGTCACACTGCGCGGAAAATCAACGGCTGTCGCCGCGAGCGATTACATTTCCCCGGTCGTTGCAAGTTCGCCAGTTTCAGCCGCAGCAGCTCCAACTGCAACAAGCCAACAAGGCGCAGCTACCAATGAGGTAAGCGCTTCTGATGACTCGCATCAGGTCATTTGCTCGCCATTTGTCGGCACATTCTATACGGCACCCTCTCCAGATGCAGATCCGTACACTAAGGTTGGCCAAGCGATCAGCCAAGGGCAAACGGTCTGCATTGTAGAGGCAATGAAACTGATGAATGAGATTGAGGCAGAAGTAGCTGGGACTGTTGTGGAAATCTTGGCCGAGAACGGGCAAGGCGTCCAATATGGCGACCCACTATTCAAGATCAAGGTCGGCTAAGTGTTCAGAAAAATATTGGTCGCTAACCGCGGCGAGATTGCTCTTCGTGTTATTCGAGCTGCTCGAGAGCTTGGTATCCAAACCGTCGCTGTTCATTCTGTCGCTGATGCGGAATCGCTGCATGTGAAGTTCGCAGACGAGGCAGTATGTATTGGCCCCGCCAGTCCCACGGAAAGTTATCTTGATATTCCGTCGATTATCGCAGCAGCTGAAATGGCTTCGGCAGACGCGATTCACCCAGGGTACGGTTTCTTATCAGAAAATGCAAAATTCGCAGATATCTGTAAGCTTTGTGGTTTCACATTTATAGGTCCTCCCCCAGAACTTATCCGAGTGATGGGAGACAAGATAGAAGCACGAGCAACGATGAAAGAAGCCGGTCTACCGATCCTGCCAGGCTGCGACGAAGTCGAATCGGAGGAAGAAGCTCTTCAGATTGCTCGCGAAGTCGGCTGTCCGTTGATAATCAAAGCCGCAGCCGGAGGTGGTGGACGAGGGATGAAAGTCGTCTGGGACGAAGCAGAACTCCCTACTGCATTGGAACTCGCACGACGTGAAGCCATCACAGCTTTCGGAAACGGCGCTCTTTATATTGAAAGATACGTACAGAAGCCTCGCCATATCGAATTTCAGGTAGCCGCTGATGTTCACGGAAACGTGGTTCATCTCGCCGAACGCGAGTGCTCAGTACAACGAAGACACCAAAAACTCATCGAAGAGGCGCCCTCCCCTATTCTTTCTATGAAAAAACGCAGAGAAGTGGGTGATATCATTACGAAGGCTCTTCGGCACATCGGCTACTCCAACGTGGGAACCGTTGAACTTCTCATGGATGAGAATGAAGAATTATATTTCATGGAAATGAATACGCGGATTCAAGTCGAGCATCCCGTGACCGAACAGGTCACAGGTGTAGATTTGATTCGACTACAGATTGAACTCGCGGCAGAAAATCCACTTCCCTACGATGGAGACTTTCTATCACCGAAGGGGCACTCTATTGAATGTCGAATCAACGCAGAGGACCCTGAAACCTTTGCTCCTAGCCCGGGAACAATATCAGCGTTTCATATTCCTGGCGGGTTAGGCGTTCGTGTCGACACCTTTGTCACCCAGGACAGCGTTATACATCCGCATTATGACTCACTCATCGCAAAGTTGATCGTTCATGATCACAACCGGCAAGCGGCGATCAATCGCATGAAAAGCGCACTGAGCGAATTTGTTGTCGAAGGGATTAAAACGAATATACCATTCCATCGACTGGCACTAGAGAACGAAGAGTTTGTGGAAGGTCAATATGACACACATATTGTCGAGCGAATTCTCAAATAAATAAGACCAACCTGAACGCTTTCAAAACTTTCGCTTGCCATGATTACTGTCGTCCACATCATTACAAAACTTGAGATGGGTGGTGCACAGGAAAATACTTTATATACCTGTGAGCACCTCGATCGAGAAAAATACCGAGTGGTCTTAATTCACGGCAGTGGAGGATATCTAGATCACGTCGCATACAGCATGCCCAACACTGAGGTCATATCGCTTGAAAACCTGGTTCGAGAAATTGCTCCCAAAAAGGATGCCGCATGCCTTCGACAAATGACATTTCTACTTCGAAAATATAAGCGCCGCGGACCTGTCATTCTTCATACGCATAGTAGTAAAGCAGGTATTTTAGGACGCATCGCTGGGCAGCTTGCCGGAATAAAGCCTGTCATTCACTCGATTCACGGCTTCTCATTTCACGAAGGACAAAAGTTTATCCTCAACAGAACCTATGTCGCTGCCGAAATCGCTACTGGCAGAATGACAGATGGGTTTATTGGTGTCTCCCGGGCGAACCTCGATGAAGCGAGCGCGAAAGGAATCATTAGACCTCATCACAGAATAGCCTTGATCCGATCCGGATTCGATATCGATCGTTTCTTCGAAGAAAGCCGGAACTCAAGAGAGGATATTCGTCAGGAATTCTCTATTCCTAACGACCATGAGCTCATTGTAACGATCGCGAACCTGAAACCACAAAAAGATCCTCTAACTATGGTTCGGGCGATTGCGGAACTTAGAAATCGGCGGCCTAAAATTGTAATTCTGTATGCTGGAGATGGGCCGTTGCGCACGGAAGTTGAAAAAGAGATCTCTCGCCTGGGACTTAAGGAACATTTCAAATTGATCGGCTGGCGCCAAGACGTACCGAAACTTATGGGCGCTGCCGATATAATTGCTCTGTCGTCTATTTTTGAAGGACTGCCTCGCGTAGCTGTTCAAGCTGTTGTCGCCCGAAAACCATTTGTCGGTACTCATGTCGACGGTACTCCTGAAATTATTCATTCTGGGAAGAATGGATTTCTTGTTCCTTCTCGAAACGCGCTTCTGTTGAGTGAAGCCTTACACAAAGGACTGGAAACTAGACCTGTTGACCCCGATGATGTGTCAAGAGTTCGAGCGTGGGATGCAGACGAAATGGTTCGCGCTCAAGAACGTTTTTACGAAGAACTCAGTCATAATCACGGTTAGACAAGCCCTGAATCGCTCGGATTTTTTCCATTCGCGGATGCTCTTTTAAGTTTTTCCAATGTTCATCCACGCGTAACCGCAGTATCAGTCGCCCTTCTCCCGCCGGAATTTTCTCAAGATAATCAAACGCTCTGTCTAGGTCATTCTGCAGCACTGCAAGGCTGGCACGCTCTGCCCAGGCTTCGAAATCATCAGGTTTAAGTTCTAAAATTTTTTGAAAAGCTTTATCGGAATCATTAATCCGATTCACACTCCTAAGCACCAGACCGTAGTTGAATAACGCATCGATATTATCAGGGTGAGTTTTCACAACATTTTCTAATATTTTGAGCGCTTCCTGAAATTTTCCATCCTGACCTAAAGCGATTGCGCTTGTGACTTTCTTAGCCACCACCGAGTCAAATGACGAACCATTTGCCCCCTGACTCACAAGAAAAGCTCCGCCGCCTACTAAAAGGAGCACAGCGACGCTAAGAATTATGATTCCGACAACTTTTCGGGTACCGGACGTTTGTTCTACCTCAGTCATCTTGGTGCTGCTCCCATTTCCTCGATCTCTCGGTTGTACTTACTCAACTTGTAACGAAACTGGCGGAAACTGAGTCCAAGTAGCTCGGCAGCTTTCGTCTTGACGCCATTACTACGTTTCAAAGCTTCACGTATCAGTTTCAATTCCAGATCCTCAACAACTCGATCAAGGTCGATGCCTGTTTCCGGGAAATCAAGATCACTGTCGACTCTTATAGGCTTAGTACTCTCGTTTACGGTCTGTAGCACCATCGAATTCGGAAGATGGTCTGTCGTCAATTCGTTACCAATGCATAGCGCGACGGCCCTTTCCACGATATTTTCCAGCTGTCTCACGTTACCGGGATAGGAAAAATCCAGAAGTAACTTCATCGCATCAGACGAAATCGAGGATATGTTCCTCTGATATTCCATTGAGAAAGTCTGGAGGAAGGAATTCACCAGTAGCGGAATGTCCTCAAAGCGTTCACGAAGCGGGGGTACATTCACTTCAACGACATTAAGGCGGAAAAATAGATCTTCACGAAATCGCCCGGCTTTGATTTCAGCTTCTAAGTCACGGTTGGTCGCGGCTACCACTCTGACATTAACATCAACTTCTTCAACTCCACCTACCGGCTTCGCTTTGCGCTCTTGCAGGACGCGAAGTAATTTAGGTTGAAGCGAAAGTGGCATTTCACCAATCTCATCAAGAAAGATGGTCCCGTTTTCGGCCGCGTGAAAAAGGCCAACCTTGTCTGCCACGGCTCCTGTAAACGCACCTTTTTTGTATCCGAACAGTTCGGCTTCGATGAGGTTTTCAGGAATCGCGCCGCAATTGAGAGGCACAAATGGACCGGAGGCATACAGACTTTGTTCATGTATAACTCTTGCTAACCTTTCCTTTCCTGTTCCGCTCTCACCAATAAGAAGAATATTAGCTCGCGTCGGGGCCACTCGTTTGACGACTTGAAAAACATCCTGCATACAGGTGCTTTTACCAACGATTCCTCCAAATCTGTTTGGACCTGTGATGGTGCTTTTAAGATGTTGGTTTTCAATTTTTAGGGCACGCTTCTCAACGGCGTGAGCAACCAATACAGACATATCGGACGCGAGGTGTGGCCCTTTTTCGAGATAAAAAAGTGCTCCACGTGAGTGAGCTTCAAGAGCTTTTTCTCTTGTTCCATATGCCGTCATCACAATGACTTCGGGAGCATCGGGTTGCTCCCGAGCTGTTAGAACAACGTCCATACCGTCGCCATCAGGTTCTAAACGCAGATCGGTCACAACCAAATCGAAATCTTCCGAACGAATTTTATCTTGTGCAGACTCAACCGACGCTGCGGTCTGTACCTTATGACCCTTCGAAGAAATTAGAATCTGTAACACGTCACGCAAACTGCGTTCGTCATCAACTACGAGAACCCGTCCCACGCCCTTAGCCTAAAGGGGACCACCCAAGATATCAAACTGGGAAGGCCGAATATTATATGCTGGGTCGGCGGATTGTTCTGATTTCTGCAAGGGTATCTCACTTTCAGCAAGAGGAAGCTGAATAACGAATTCGGTTCCTTTCTGAGGCGCGCTTGAAACGAGCACTTTTCCGCCGTGCGCGCTCACAATAGAGTGAACGATCGCGAGACCAAGACCGGTGCCATCTTCTCCCTTCGTTGTATAAAAGGGGTCAAAAATTCGGGCCAGAACATCTTCATCTATCCCTGGTCCATTATCAGCAATGATAATCTCTCCGCATTCCCCATTATTGCGAGTTACCAGATCTATACGGGCCTCTGGGAAACTCTTCATCGCCTGCGTTGCATTACGTACGAGGTTCCACATCACTTGTCGAATCGCGTCAGTATCTGCGAGTATTACGACCTCCTCGTCTAAGCTCATGCTCACTTCGCAGGACTTAAGAGCATCATCGTATCGATAAACATCAAGAACATTCTCGACTAATTCACTCAAGGTGACGCGAACTAAATTTAGCTGCCGAGGTTTGGCGAAAAGAAGAAAGTCTGCGATTAACTCGTTAAGCCGCTCCCCTTCAGTCACAACATTGTCCATCAAGCGCTTCATTGCACCGCTGGGATTAATTCCAGTCTTGAGAACATCAATCGACGCACACATCGATGCAAGGGGGTTACGAATTTCGTGGGCAAGTCCTGCCGCCAACTTGCCTACCGTAGCGAGACGTTCCGCGCGCTCAACCTCTGCTTTGAGCTTTATAACATTCGTTACATCCTGGAATACAACGATCAGACTTAAGTTACCCGGACGCGTAGTCATGGGAGCAAAAGAAAATCCTAAGCGGAGATCTGAACCATCGCCGCGAAGAAAATCACCTTCAAACCGGTCACGTGGATTTGGAATAAGCCCTCTTTTTTTGACGATCATTGTCCATGGTTCTGCAATGGCGGGAACTACACTACGTAGATTCTGACCAATCAGTTGGCGTGAGCGTAAAAGTAAAATAGATCTAGCAGCCTCGTTTGCGTAGCGAATCGTTCCGTCGTTATCGAGAGTCATCAATCCCGCCGGAAGTGATCTCAGAATTGAGGTTTGTAATTCTTCGAGTTGCTCAAACTCACTTTCTTTCTCAGCCAGCAGCTGACCTCGTTTCGACGCAGTTTCAGCCAGGGTACTGGCAAGCGCACCTACCAGACCAAAACCGATTGAGTAGATCATGAAGGAAAGAGCGGCGGCATTCGCTTCAATTTTGGGTAAGAAGGCAATCGAGTTCGTGACTTGAACAAGAACTAACGTTCCGTAAAGAAGTAGGCTTGTCATCGTGCCAATAATGGCCCCCCGGCGATATAAAGTAAGCGCCGCTCCGAAAACAACAAGAACGTAGGCAATATTGAAAACAGACTCCGCCCCACCTGACATCAGGACGAGCCATGTGACCAAAATCGAATCTACGACTACCTGTCCATAGGACAGAGCATGAACATTGGCGCTTGCACGTAAAGCAACCATGTAACAAATAGACACGATGTAAGAAAAAGCGATTAGGGTATATTTCCCGGAATGAACCTCCATCGCGCTTTCGGCAGATAAATCGATGAAGATAATCGATGCGCCCAAAGACAGAGTTACGAGGGCAATTCGGACCGCAGCTATTCGAGTAAGCTTACGGGTCAGATCTTCTCGCTCAACGAGAGCTCTATCGAAAAACTCTACGGTGGTAGCTGGAGGAGATGCAAGCGCACGTAAAGTGGGGGGTTCAGAAAAATAAACTCGGTCTTGACTCACTACTTAATTGTATTCGCCATATCGAAGATCGGCAGGTACATCGCGATAATCAAACCACCCAGAACAACACCGAGGAAGACCATCATTATCGGCTCAAGAAGAGAGGTCAAGGCGCCTACCGCAGCGTCAACTTCGTCTTCGTAAAAATCAGCGATTTTTTGGAGCATCGCGTCCATCGCACCCGTCGATTCACCAACGGCAATCATCTGAACAACCATAGATGGGAAAACGCCCGTTTCGGCCAATGGGTCGGCCATTGAACGACCTTCTGAAATTCTCTCTCGGGTGTACATCACGGCGTTCTCGATGACTTGATTGCCGGATGAACGCGCCGTAATTTGCAATGCGTCAAGAATAGGAACACCGGACGATATCATTGTCCCAAGCGTACGCGTGAACTTCGCAACCGCTACCTTACGGAACAGAGGACCAAGAACAGGAATTCGAAGCAAAACATTATCCAAAGCATTTTTACCGTGACTGGTTTTTATAATCGCGCGGAAGGTAAATACAGTGACGAGAGTGGAAACGATCCCTACAAGAGCATTGTCTCGCAGGCCATTCGAAAGATCGATGACCAACTGGGTGGGACCAGGAAGCGTTCCACCAAAATCCTTAAACATCTTTTCGAATACCGGAATTACATAAACAAGAAGAACCAGAGTCACGATACCAGAAACACCAAGTACAGCTACCGGATAAAACATGGCACTCTTTACTTGGCCGATGAGCTTCATGCTCTTTTCCATGTACGTCGCCAGACGATTGAGAATTGTATCCAAGATACCACCTACCTCACCAGCGGCAACAAGGTTCACGAAGAGATCATCAAAGATTTTGGGATGTTTTCCTAATGCATCAGCCAGAGTCGCACCGGCCTCAACATCTTCTTTTACGGCAACAATCACCTTCTTAAAGTGAACATTTTGTTGCTGGGAACCTAAGATTTCAAGACATTGAACCAAAGGCAGACCCGCGTCGATCATGGTTGCGAACTGACGAGTGAATACAACCACCTCTTTGGTGCCGATACCGGTACCGATTTTGATGTGAATCTCAACCGGCTTCTTTTTGACTTTTGAAGTTTGAATTTGTTGCGCGGCCAGTCGTTCAATTACGATGTCCTTCGACGCAGCCTCCATAGTACCTTGTCGAGATTCTCCGTCACGCGTCTTTCCTTCCCAGATGAATTCGGGCATTCAACTCACTCCTTGCAGCCAGCTTACATGGCTGGTTCTGATTGTACGCGTTGCGACCGAAACCTGCAAAAGTACGACGCATTTGACGTCTACAAATCTTAGGGGATTTGTAAAATCGCGCGGTCCGCTTGAAGAAGTGCTCCCAAAATACGGGTAATCACTTATCTTCGAGAGTTTACGGCGGGGTTGGCGAGTAATTGACGAAGTTCGTCCTGGTCCTGACTTCGAATAAGCGCGTCTTCGACCTTTATCAGTCGCCGTTGAACCAAACCCGCGAGAGATTGATTCATCGTTTGCATTCCGTACTTGGACTGACCCATTTGCATTTGACCATAAATTTGATGGATCTTCTCTTCTCGAATCAAATTACGAATCGCTGAGTTTGGAACCATCACCTCACAGGCCAGGATTCGTCCGTTACCAGACGCTCTAGGTATCAAGATTTGAGAAAGCACGCCCTGAAGTACGAAGGTTAGTTGCTGGCG
Organism: Myxococcota bacterium; assembly: GCA_036337945.1. Lineage (GTDB taxonomy): Bacteria > Myxococcota > Kuafuiibacteriia > Kuafuiibacteriales > Kuafuiibacteriaceae > JAYZDF01. Next base: position 9,011 of record JAYZDF010000012.1, on the reverse strand, counting down.
GATCTGGGTTTGCTGGTAAGGAGGAAACACATCGAGGATGCGATTGATCGTCTGTACGCATGAATTGGTATGAAGTGTTGCAAAAACCAAGTGCCCGGTCTCGGCGATAACCATCGCCGCTTCCATTGTTTCAAGATCTCTCATCTCGCCAATCAGAATGACGTCGGGATCTTGTCGGAGAACGTATTTCAAAGCCTTCTTAAATGAGTCTGTATCCGCGCCGACTTCTCGTTGATTTACAATACAGTTCTTATGAGGATGCAAATACTCAATCGGATCTTCGATGGTAAGAATGTGCTGATGACGCGATGTATTCACACTATCTAACATCGACGCAATCGTCGTCGATTTTCCGGCACCTGTTGGCCCAGTGACCAAAACAAGGCCTCTTGGTTTATTCGCAAGATCTTGGGCAGCTTTTGGAAGCCCGAGCTCTTCGAAGCTGAGTATTTTGAAAGGAATCGTTCTAAATGAGCCTGATACTGCCCCACGCTGCATGAATATATTCGCGCGAAACCGTGAAAGATTTTTTACTCCAAAAGACAGATCTAATTCGTTTTCTTCTTCGAATTCATGTTTTTGCGCATCGGTCAAAATTGAATAGCAGATCTTCTTCGTATCGGCTGGAGATAGTGGTGGAGTCTTCAACGGAATCAAAGAGCCATCAATTCGAAGCTGTGGCGGCGTGCCGGTAGTCACGTGAAGATCCGACGCACCTTTTTCGATCATAGCCTTAAGAAGCTGGTGTAGACTTGGAGCCATTTGTAAATCCTAACAGCGTGACTAGTCAGCCGCGCTTACTCGAGTTACTTCTTCAATGGTAGTGAAGCCGTCTTTGAGCTTATTTGTTGCCGCCATACGAAGTGTTTGCATACCCAACCGGATCGCTTCAGCCTTAAGTTCGGCTGAAGAAGCACCATTGATCACAAACTCTTTGAGTTCATCACCAAACTCCATGACTTCATAGATTGCAACACGGCCTTTGTAGCCAGTATCAGAACAAGTAGCGCAACCCTGACCTTTCTGAACCTCGAAAGAACCTATCTCTTGAGGTTTAACTTGAATTTCAAGAAGAGCGCTCTCCGGTACATCAATCGGTGCTTTACATTCCGCGCAAATTCTTCGTGCCAGACGCTGGGCGAGGATCAAGTTTACAGATGCCGTGACCAAAAATGGCTCAATTCCCATATTGAGCATACGAGAAACAGTAGAAGGCGCATCGTTTGTGTGCAGGGTAGAAAGCACCATATGCCCCGTGAGCGCTGCTTTGATCGAAATTTCGGCTGTCTCGAAATCCCGAATCTCACCTACCATGATGATGTCGGGATCCTGTCTAAGAAACGCGCGAAGCGCAGATGCAAAGTTCAGACCAATGTCGTCGTTCATTTGACACTGATTGATACCGTGCAGATTGTATTCGCAGGGATCTTCTGCCGTAGAAATATTCTCAGTGGATTTATTAAGTTCGGAAAGAGCGGAGTACAAGGTCGTTGTCTTTCCAGACCCCGTAGGGCCCGTTACTAGGCACATTCCATATGGTTTCTTGATGTTCTTTTTGAACGCAGCGAGCGGCTTAGGCTCAAAGCCCAGTTTGGTCATATCCAACTGGAGATTGCCTTTGTCCAAGAGCCTCATGACGATCTTTTCGCCAAAGAGCGTAGGGAGTACCGAAACACGGTAGTCCATTTCTCGACCTTTTCCGAGCTTCAGCTTGATACGACCATCCTGTGGTAAGCGACGCTCAGCAATATCGAGACGCGCCATAATCTTCATACGTGATGTAATCGCATTCTTGAGTTTGATGGGTGGCTTCATCATTTCATAAAGCACGCCATCAATACGGTACCGAACGCGAAAATCCTTTTCGTAGGGCTCAATATGGATATCCGAAGCACCTTTCTTGATCGCATCGATCAAAATAAGATTCACTAGCTTTACAACCGGTGCATCTTCAGCAGAGCGTTCTAAGTCGACGATATTATCGTCTTCGTCATCAGCACTAACCTCAATCTCGTCTTCATCAAACTCCGCCATAACTTCGTCATAACTGAGCTCTTTACCTGCTTGAGATGTTTCTCCGTAATACTTCTCGATTGCCTCTCGAATCGCACCATCAGATGCAACGACAACCTCGATATTGTAACCCGTAAGAAACTTTAGGTCGTCAATACCAAAAATATTAGAAGGGTCAGCCATCGCAACAATCAACGAGGCGCCCGCGCGGTTGACCGGAACAACCTGGTGCTTTTGGGCAACTTCTTTAGGTACAAGACGGATGACTTCAGCATCGATGTCAAACTCCGACAAATTGATCGCCGGAACGCCGTATTGTTTTGATAGAAACTGAGTAAGCTCGGTTTCTTCAATATAACCAAGTTTGGTTAGGTTGTACCCGAGGCGCCCACCGGTGGAACGCTGCTCCTCTTGTGCGGCCTGTAGCTGCTGCAGGGAAATCAGATTCTCGCGAACTAAAAGTTCTCCAAGTCGTCCTGGCATAAGTGGGGAAATCGTATTCCTGACCCTACTTGGTGTCAAAAGTCGGCACGGCTTAAACACTCAAGTTAGCGAGAAAATATCTAATCCGCCGCAGAATCGAGGGCTTCCCACATAGATTTTCTAATTTTCTCCGACACTTGCCCACCTACCCAGTGGGAAAGCGATAGGGCTGCTTGCTCGACTAGCATTCCTCGACCATCGTTCGCCTTTAGACCAGCTCGCTTCGCTTGAGCCGCCAAAGGACTCAATGACGTGCTAGAACCGTAGGCAAGGTCCAAAATCAAAGGTTGCTGAGACACACTGATCCAAGACTTAAGAGCCTTGTCGGCGATCTCCTGCTTGTTGGGTAACGTTGAAATTACGAGGGTCGCTTCTTCAACGGAACTCAGTGTTCTTGCAGCCGCGACTCCCGGCGCAATCTCGACAACGGATTCGGCATTTCGACGAGCCGTGACAACTATTTTGCGCGCACCGGCTTCACGGGCAGCCCAAACGGCAGCGCGAGCAGCACCGCCGGCGCCCAAAATTTGAACGCAGTCGAGTTCGTCTCGCTGGTAATCAACCAAGACCCTCAGAAGACCCGGGCCGTCGGTATTGTCAGCCCATATTTTATTGTTCTCGAAAGTGAGCGTATTGGCAGCTCCGAGCTTCATCGCCATCGGAGTACACTCATGAGCAGCCTTCAGCGCTGTCATTTTGTAGGGAATTGTTACATTGCACCCGCGAGCACCTAATACTTGCAGATCTTCGAGCAGCGATAAGAACGCTTCGTCGCTTGCACAGTTGAGAGCGACATAACGAACATCCAGGTCACATTGCTTAGACGCTGAATTATGAAGATGCGGAGACAGAGAACGAGAGACATCCCTGCCCAAAACCGCAAGCAATCGACTCACTTTAGGAGACCTTTTGCGACTTCACAGTCCTTGCGAATCTGCTCTACTAATTCATCAAGCGTCTCAAACTTTTGTTCATCGCGAATTTTGGCTCGAACATTCACTTTAATACTTTGTCCGTAAAGGTCACCGGAGAAATCAAAGAGATGGACTTCGCAGCGCGCTGCATCCTCACTTACGGTTGGTCGCGATCCATAATTCATTACGCCGCGAAGAGGCTTCGAGCCTTCCAGCTCAACTTCTACTGCGTAAACACCATAAGGAGGCACCACTCGCTGAGGCGCTGAGAAATTCGCTGTCGGAAATCCTATTTCTCGACCTCTCTGATCACCCCTTTCGATAACACCAGAAATGCTAAATGGCCTTGATAAAAGGCGAGCAGCCATATCGAGCTCGCCGCTCGTAATGAGCTTCCTCACTCGCGTGCTGGATACAACCTCACCTTCAAACTCGAAGGGCGATACTGTGTCGACGCCGAACCCCAGAGCTTTTCCTTCCTCGAGAAGAATCTCAGGATTGCCACCACGACCACGCCCGTAACTAAAGTTAAAACCAACAACCACGTGCTGCGGATGTAACTTGTCTACGAGATAGGTTCGGACCCAATCGCCTGCCTCTAAAGCCGCGAAATCGGCATTGAAGGGCTCGACAACGACAACATCGACACCCAATTGATGGAGTAAGGCGACTCTTTGCTCAATCGTTAATAGAAGCTTCGGAGCTCTTGCAGGCGCCAAGATGACCGCTGGATGTGGATCAAAAGTGTAAACAACCGAAGGAACCCCTAATTCATTGGCTTTCGCCTTCGCTCGAGCGACGAGTTCTTGATGTCCTCGGTGTACCCCATCAAAAGTACCAAGCGTAACCACAGACGACTCCAGGGGTATATCAATGGTCTGAGCTCCCCAATATACTCGTGAATCCACGAGGTGGACGCTATCATATTGTGGACAAACACGGGGACAACAATATGATAGGAACATTGTAATGATGGGCATCACTCCACTCACGCTGTGCTTGACCTTGGTGGCACAAAATCCCAATTGGCCCCTGCACTCCGTAGATATTCAAACATCTGAGCTTGAAAGGCCCGAAAACCAACCCGGAGATCCTCAATATTTCAATTCCACGAACTGTAAAGGGCAATTTGAGCTCTTTGGGTTTCACCCTGAGTGTGCAGCGCAGACAAATCCGGACGAAATCGCAGAAAGTGTGGGTATTCATGTAGACGAAGCTTGGTCCGTAACAATCGGTGATCCGTCCATTTTACTGGCTGTATTTGTAGAAGATATTCGTTGGAACGATATCGATTTAGTCAGCCGCTGGCACCTAAACCGAAAAGAACTTCCCGTACCGTCCGTAAGGTCGTCCGCAGACCCACAGAATTATGATCGCAATGGAGATGGTGTATTCAATATCCTAGATTACACCTCAGTGACGGGCACGACCCCGCCTACGCTAGACACGGTCATTGATGAAGAACTCTTACTTCGTCAGGACAGAGGGGACGTAAACAATAATAAAATATTAGACCCAGAAGATTTACTTCTTATTTACGCAAACAACGAGGACGAAGACCAAAACGGAAAGGTCGATGATATTTGCGGGTGGGATTTCATCGATGGAGACGCTCACGTGTCTTCGAGCACTCGGACAGATCAGCACATCAACAAAAAAATCAGAGTAATGGCCGCAGAGGCGAATAACAATCTGGATATCGCAGGCACCTGCCCTAAATGTACTGTCATTGCCCTGCGGACCACTGACGGAGAAAAAACATCCGTGGAAACCTACCTCCGTGCGCTCAGGTATGGTTCAGCCATGAACGCTAATATTTTTCCGATATCTGATCCCCCGGCGCCAGGGAACTTGGCCCAGACGGCTAGCATTACAGATACGCTTTTGAAACTTTCATCTGAAAACCGTGTTTTTATCGTAGATGCCGGAGATAAGCACCAAGCATTGTATCGTTCGTCGTGGACGAATAAACCAAGCATTGTCATTGGGAGTCTTTCTAAAGACCATGTCGAAGTTAGCCAGGCGACGACTTTTCGCCAGCCGAGTCCTTGTAAAAACTTTGGGCCGGAACTCGATATTTCCGTGCCGGGTGACTGTAATGAGCTAGGACTTAGCATTTCCGCAGGTGCAATTGGACTGATTTTGTCCGCTGCAAACGGTATCACTGAACGCGGAATCAATCCTTTAGTGCCTCCTCTTACCTCCGAGGAACTTAGACACATTCTGAGATCATCCACCGTCAATATATGGCCAGAGAATTCGGGAGAAAATTTTCGCGAGACGGGTTACGGAAAGCTAAATACGCGACGGGCAGTCGACGCTATCGTGCAACGAAATATACCGGTCGTCGCTCACCTTACACGTCCTACTTCGTTCAGTCATATCGACGCGACATTCGGAGAGACCTTCGACGTAACAGCGCGAATTCAGAATATGAGGCACGATTCCGTAGAGTGGAAAATTGATTACGCCATCGGTATGAATGCAGCGCCTGAAGATTTTGAACCCGTCGCACAAGGCAATGTCTTACAAGGTGAAAAAATCGACGCGATCACCGAAATCCCTACGAACGGATTATTTTCAGATACAACATCACCGCCGCTGATGGCGGGGACGCACGCACTGAGCATTCGTGTGACGACCAAGGTTGATATCAATGGAAATGTGGTTCGGTCACAAGATAGAAGAGTCGTATTTGTGCATTCAGACCTTTACAGCTGGCCTAACTTCCCGAAAGCGACAAACATCTCACCCGTTGGCTCCGCTATTCTTCTAGACGTCAATGATGACGAAATGGATGATATAATTTTTATGGGTGAAGATAAAAAGCTGCACGCAATAACGACAGAGATGCAGCCTTTATCGGGCTGGCCCGCTAAACTTAGAATAAGCGGTGCGCCAAAACATCTTTCCGTCTCCATAAACCGTGGTACTGGCGAACGTCGGTTTATCGTAGCCAGCGATGCAGGCGAAATAGAAGCGATCGAATTTAGCGGACAGCCATCTCTAAATTTTCCTGTGTCGTTTGTTGTACCTTCGAACATTCCTTACGCACCTCTCATTTTTGATATCGACGGCGACGAAAGTCCGGAAATTTTTGCGACTTCCAGTAGCGGAGTCATGCTGGGCTGGAATGCTCTGGGAGAACGCCTAAGTGGTCTTCCGCTCTCTTTAGGTCTCTTAGGGCCGTTAGCGGCTGGTTACTTTGGTTCAAAACGAAGGCCCGGCGTCATCGCGAGTAATCACGAGAAAGTTTTCATCATTCAAGAACAAAATGATAGCACTTTGACAGCAGAGGCAGTGGCAACACTACCAACCAAGCAGGATAAAATTTCAGAGCGGCGGGAACATGTAACTCAGATTCTTATCGTCGACCTTGACCGTGACCTTTCAGACGAAATCGTGTTCTCATACAGAGATGGAAGAGTCTACGTTACGGATTTAGACTCCTCAGAGCCTACAGCGATTAGTTTGCATGACCGTGCAAACTTAGGAGTGAACTCAAAAGTAAGCACTCAGGGCGACAACATTTTTACCACGCCCGGATTTACTGGCCTTAGTGACTTAGACCAGGACGGAACTTTTGAATTCGTCACTCCTGCTTCAACGATCGACGACGAGAACCATACACAAGCCGGCGCAATCGATTCTTTAGACTATCTTTTTGGGGCATGGAATCTAAGTTCAGGCGTCCATAGCCGAGGATTCCCAGTGACCGTAAGCTCAGAGATCACCGGACCAGTCGCAATCGTTGACCTTGATGGAGACCAGCGCCCGGAAGTTATTTTTGAAGACGGCTATTTTCGACTGCAAGCAATCTCATCCGCAGGTGTAAGCCCGCAAGGCTGGCCAAAAAGGTTGGACGGTAGACTTGCAGGACCGATTTCATTCGGAAATATTAATAAAAATGGCAAACGTGAGATTTGTGCAACGACCACGAAAGGTAGCTTCTTCATTTGGAGAACAGAGATAGCAAACAATTCTGCTTTAGATTGGCCGTACCCGAGACACAATCTTCAAAACACTGCCAACCCTCGCACTATCAATTTCAGTAATACGCAGAATCAATCAGACGACGGATGTCATTGTCATAGTGTTGACGTTGCACAATCATCACCTCTACAACTGCTCTATGTCGGCGCGCTGCTTTGCTTGTTATCTCGCCGTTCTCGGCTTTATCGTTCTTAACGGATGTGCAACTCCGATACCCCCTCAAACTTTCGCTGAGATCAATTATCCTTACCCTAAAGAAAGAAGAGTTTGGTCGCAGAGAGCTGCGGTCGACCTGTACGTCGCCGAGGTAGGAGTTGCCTCGCCAAAACAACCCAGCCTAGTGCTTTTACATCCCTGGGGTGCGAACGTACTCATCTGGGAAAAGCTGGTAAAGAAACTTCCACCACAACAACATGTGGTTCTCATCGATTTACCCGGTCACGGTAAAAGTGGCAAACCCCTCGGCCAATATCCACCCGCCCGAATGGCTGCAGCCACACTTGATGTTATTTCCGCCCTAAAACTCGCTCGTCCTATTTTGGTGGGAAATTCTCTAGGTGGTGCCACTGCCATCGAAACAGCAATCCGAGCACCGGATGTTGTTCACGCACTGGTCGTTATCGGTGCACCCGGAGGAACGCCCCACCCCTCCGTGATTCGTAATTTAGTCACAACGTTTACGAAACCATTTCATATTCGATCCGCCTCAGAGCCAATTGTCCGACTATTATGGTTTTTGGTTGGTCACACACTTGATCCGGCGTTGGAGAAAACCGTCACATCAGCGTGGGCCTCACCTCGAGGTAGCGCTGGATGGAAAATGTTTGCGCGAGCTGCAAGCAGTTCGCTGCACAGCTTGCTGGACTGGCGACCAGAGCTTGAGAAGATCAAAGCGCCGACGCTCGTTGTTCAAGGCCAGCATGATGTTGTTGTGTGGCCCTGGATAGGACAGGAACTACACGAACGAATCTCCAACTCAAAATTTCATGCATTGGATTCATGTGGTCATTTCCCACAAATTGAATGCCTGGACCAACTTATGGCTACATTGAAACCTTTCGTTGAGAACCCAACAAAAGTAATTAAATAAAAAAAGCCCGCGCAGCCATGAGAGAGAAGCTCAAGAGCTACACGGGCGATATATCGCAAAAATGCGCTAAATTACTTGATGTTACCTTGAATCAAGAACGCAATTACGAAGCTGAAAAGAACCAATGACTCGATCATAGCGAGACCAATAATCATTGGAGTCTGAACTTTACCAGCAGCCTGTGGGTTACGAGCGATACCTTCAAGCGCTGTAGAAGCCGCACGGCTTTGTCCGATGGTTCCACCAAGAGCCGCAAGACCCATAACCATCGCTGCGCTGAATGCAACGCTTCCAAGGCCGGTGTCAGCAAATGCAGGAACTGATACGAGCATAAGAGCAATAAGAGTTAGTAGTGTTGTTGTTGTTTTTTTCATTGTTTTCTCCAAAGTTTTGAATCGTTTCTCTCGGGCTTCGGCTGACCTCTACCTTCTCTCTACCATCTACCTGTAGCCAAAATCCTTCGATAAACTAATTCGGTGTTTAATGCGCAGCAGCTTCAGCTCCTGACGCATGCGATT
>JAYZDF010000011.1:0-16190 GCA_036337945.1 Myxococcota bacterium | reverse complement strand
CTATTCCCAACTCCATCAAGAAGTCTCCTCATTTGCCGCACAACTTAAAGACCAATTTAAGGTCAAAAAAGGGGACCGAGTAACCCTATATATGCCCCTTATCCCTGAGTTAACGGTGGCTGTTCTTGCCTGTGCAAGACTTGGGGCTATCCACAGTGTTGTCTTTGGTGGCTTTAGCGAAGCCTCATTAAAAGATCGTATTTTAGACGCTCAATCAACCTTGCTCATTACGGCTGATGGCGGCTATCGACGTGGCGACATTATCCCACTTAAATCCATCGCAGATAAGGCCCTATCTGAGCAAGATACGCCTATAAAACAAGTCATTGTTATAAACCATGTTGGCAATAAAACAGAGCAACACATGATCCCTGACCGAGACCACTGGTATCACGACATTATGTCGTCAGCACCCAAGCATTGTGAGCCAGAAGTCATGGATAGTGAAGACGACCTGTTCATTCTGTATACCTCAGGAACAACAGGGAAGCCTAAAGGTGTCGTTTTGACTCACGCCAACATGATGTACGAATGCACTTCTCTCGCTGCAATCGACGGAATGATTGAAACGAATGACGTGCAGTTGCTCTTTCTTCCTTTGGCGCACGTATTTGCCAAAGTGCTCGAGTGCTACTGGTTCACCTGCGGACACAAAATGGCGATCGACAGTGATATAACCCAGATCGTTCCCAACATGTCGGTAGTGAGGCCTACTGTCATGTGTTCGGTTCCCAGGATTTTTGAGAAGGTCTACGCGAAGGTTGCAGGGGCGGGAACCTCAGCACCTGGCTTGGCCGGTAAGTTATTCTCATGGACACTTCGCCTCAACGAACGAAAGGCGCTTCTAGAAAACGAAGGAAGGCAGGGCGACTGGTGGTTTCAGCTCCAACTCAATATTGCAAAATCAATTATTTTTTCAAAAATTGAAAAAAAGCTGACCGCACTTTTTGGTGGTCGTCTTCGATTTTTTATCTCAGGTGGGGCACCGCTTTCGAAGAAGATGGCGCACTTTTTCCATCACGCTGGTATCACCATTCTTGAAGGGTATGGCCTAACTGAAACCTCTGCGGCAACGACCGTGAACCGCCTGGATCTCAATAAGCTTGGGACCGTAGGCAAACCACTGGAAGGGACTGAAGTGAAGATTGCGGAGGATGGTGAGATCCTCATTCGAGGACCAGGAGTGATGCGTGAGTACTGGAATCGAGAAGCAGCGACTCGTGAGGTTCTCATTGGCGAAGGTTGGTTTGCCTCGGGGGACATCGGAATCATCGATGACGATGGATATCTGAGAATCACAGACCGAAAGAAGGACATTATCGTCACGGCTGGAGGGAAGAACGTAGCTCCCCAAAACATTGAGGGTAGTCTTAAGGCTGCGAGCCCACTGATCTCGCAGGTTCTGGTTTACGGTGATAAACGGAAATATCTCACGGCTTTAGTTACGATTGACCCTGATAACGTTATAGATTTTGCTCAAGTGGCTGGAATTGATGGGGAATATGCTGAGCTTTGTGCGGAAGAGGCCGTAAGGAAGGAAGTCGAACGTATCTTTGCGTCGGTCAACAATGAGTTAGCTCAATACGAAACTATAAAGAAGTTTGAGGTACTGGATAAGGATTTCACAATCGGTGATGAGCTGACACCAACCATGAAACTGAAGCGGAAGCACGCCACGAAAAAATATGAGTCGATTCTTTCTTCGATGTACGATGAGCCCGCGGCAGTCTAAATCGCTGAGTGTCTTCAGGCGGACGGTCTACGAAGCTGGATTCCTTACTTTTTTTCGCCTTACCTATCAATAAGTGTTGCCAATCACTCAGAATTGGCTATGGATTATCGCGCGATGCGAATCGTGCCAGTTCTATTTCCCTGCGACTTCGCGACAACTGAGCGAGGTAAATATAAAGGCGAGGGCACGCGTGGGGCTCCTGACCTCATGCTGGACATGTTGGAAGGGGAAGGTGTGCGTTTTGCTCGTCCTGAGATGGTATCGATCGATATTCCATCTCGTGAAGAGGTCGCCGAATCTCCTCTAAAATTTGACGAAGAGATTGCCGCGGCGATTCGCAGCGGTGCCGAGGTCATAGCTGACGTGAATGCGGAAGGGAATTTTCCAGTCATTCTTGGTGGTGACCAAGTTGCGATGTGTGCTCAACTCGCGGCTGCTGGCCCAGTCCAAGGTGGTGTAGGGCTTGCGGTTCTTGCCGATGCCCACTTAGACCTTGCAGGGCCAGGAGAACCCGCGTTTGACGACGCTGAGGCCCTAAAGGATGATTCTAGAACCTGGGATGGAGATGTTGACCGAATGGTTTTGTCTGCGGCGCTACGAATGTTTCCACAGACGTCAGCTATCGCTTCTGCGATGAAAGACACGGGCCTGAATGCAAAACAATGTTCGGTACTCGGTGTTCGAGGACCAGAGTGCGCTCAGGTATTGGCTAATGAACGTTCGGCCAATATTGAAGTGTGGAGAATGGAGCGTCTCGAGCTTGATGGGGAATCTTCGTATCGGTCGATGTTGTCACGGCATCTCGAAATGGGTCCTATTGCGCTGTCTATCGACGCCTCGGGGCTAGATCCGCATCTAATGACGGCAGTAGAGCGCTCTGTACCTGATGGAATCGATTGGTCGTTTCTGAAGAGGAGTCTCGAACAATGCGTTCGCCACGTTGATCGACTATTGGGGCTTGATATTTGCGGGTTGAATCCCGCGCTCGATAACGTGAATCACAGTTCCATGCAGCGATTGATAGAGACGATCGCGCCATTTCTTCGACGCGTGACTCGATGAGCTTGACGCCGATCGCGTTTATCGGTCATGTGCCTACACTATGAACGAAATCAAGTGGGAAGCCCTTGCTGAGGTTCGGACGTCATTTCTTGAGGCGCTCGACAAGGCGATTGGCTCAAAAGACGAGGCAGAGCTACAAAAGATCCGCTCGAGCTTTTTTGGCCCCAAAGGTCAGCTTAAGCAGCTGCTCCGCTCCGTTGGCAAGCTTCCAGCAGAACAGCGAAGAGAAGCCGGGCAGGAGGCGAATCGAGTGCGCGAAGCGCTCGAAGCCAAACTCAGCGACGCACTGGCCGCGCTCGAGGCCCAAAAACGTCACGATGAACTCCACGGAGATCGTGTTGATACCACGATGCCTGGACGTCATCTTCAGCCCTATGGTGCGATTCATCCTATCAATCGAATCGTGAGTGAGTTGACCAATATCTTTGCGCGCATGGGCTTCGAGGTCGCCGAAGGTCCCGAGGTTGAGCTTGATTGGTATAATTTCACGGCTCTCAATTTTCCTCCCGATCACCCAGCGAGAGATATGCAAGACACATTTTTTGCACGACCTCCGGACGACAAAGGAATTCAGGACCTCGTTCTTCGCACGCACACGTCACCCGTTCAGATTCGAGCAATGGAAAAAACGGGCGCACCGATTCGCATTATTTCCCCCGGCCGAGTTTACCGTTGTGATTCAGATGCATCTCATTCCCCTATGTTTCATCAAATTGAAGGCCTTTGGGTCGATGAGGGAGTATCTTTCGCGCATCTAAAGGGCGTACTCACAAGTTTTATCAATGTCTTGTTCGGAGAACGTCCAGTGAGATTCCGACCTTCGTTCTTTCCATTCGTTGAACCCGGCGCAGAGGTGGATATTCAATGTGCTGTATGCGACGGAGCCGGCTGCCGCGTATGTAAGCAGTCAGGCTGGATGGAAATTCTCGGCGCGGGGATGGTTCACCCAGCGGTACTTGAAGCTTGCAACATAGATCCTGAAAAATATACGGGCTTTGCTTTTGGATTGGGTGTGGACCGCGTCGCAATGCTCAGGTGGTCCATCGATGATTTAGCCCATCTCTTCCGTGGCGACATGCGGTTTTTGGAGCAATTATAAAATGAAAGCATCACTGAATTGGTTGAAAGAGCTTTTACCTGAGCTCGCAGAGACGCCCGAGCAGATAGAGCAAAAGCTGACTGATGTCGGCATTGAAGTTGAAGAAATTGAATACCAAGCTTCTGCTCTCGAAAACGTAGTCACCGCTGAGGTGACTGAATTGGAACCGCATCCGAACGCCGACCGCCTTCGACTGGCTACGGTTTTTGACGGTAGCGAGTCCCACAAAGTTGTTTGTGGAGCTCCGAATATCGAAAAAGGCCAAAAGATCATCTTTGCTAAGCTCGGTGCGTCATTACCGATTGGTCTGACGATTGAACCGAGAAAGATTCGCGGAGTTCAGAGTAGCGGAATGGTCTGCTCCGAAGCCGAGCTTGGTTTATCCGAAGAGTCCGACGGAATCATGGTTCTGGAGAAAGATGTAGAGCCTGGGATTCAAGCTTCAAAGGCACTGAGCCGAGACGATATCATTTACGAATTGGGGGTCACGCCAAATCGCCCAGACGTTTTATCGCACCTTGGTGTTGCTCGAGAACTGGCAGCAACTTTCAACTACAAGTTGCCTGCGCCGTCAGTGGAGCTCCCCAGCGGTACAGGCAATGCATCTGATTGTGCGAAGATCTCCATCCAATGGCCTGAACGTTGTTCTCGTTATATCGGTCGAGTGCTCAAGGGAGTAAAGGTCGGACCTTCTCCGGAATGGGTGGTTCGACGTTTACAAGCGGTTGGACAGCGGTCGATCAGTAATGTCGTTGACGCAACAAACCTAGTTTTGCTTGAGACGGGACATCCATTGCATGCGTTCGATTTAAATCGACTCAATGGCTCAGAGATCATTGTTAGAGCAGCGAGCGCTGGCGAAAAAATGACCACTCTGGACGGTGTGGACCGAACATTGAGCGAGGATGACTTGGTCATTGCGGACGCGAAGGTTCCCGTCGCCCTTGCTGGTGTTATGGGTGGCGCAGACTCTGAGGTGACCGAAGAAACGGTTGATATTTTGCTCGAAGCAGCGATGTTTCATGCCCCCGGAATCCGTCGTAGTTCTAAACGACACGGCCTTCACACCGAAGCATCTCATCGATTCGAACGAGGTGCAGATGCCCTTGCTCTCGAATACGCGATCGAACGCTGCGCTCAGCTCGTCCTGGAAATGGCCGGTGGTGAGTTGGCCGAAGGAGCGATCGATGTTGTGGAACAAGCGTTTGAACCCGTTCAAGCCTATATTCGACCAGAGAGAGCGGCTCGACTGCTTGGGCGCGAGGTTGACGGAGACGAAGTTACGGACGTTCTTAGTAGGCTAGGGCTCACTCAACTTCAGACTTACGACGACTTGACTAACAAGCATCAGGAGCGATTGGGAACCTATGCGAAACAAAGCAGCGCAATGTTGTTTCAAGCACCTTCATGGAGAGTCGACCTCGCACGCGAAGAAGACCTTATAGAAGAAGTGGCTCGAATTTCAGGTTACGAAAAAATCCCCACATTAATGCCCTCTTTGCCCACCACCGTTTGGACTCATGCACCAGCAAAAGATTGGTCGACCGAAGCTCGAAAAACGATGGTAGGACTTGGGTATTATGAAACGATCTCCCTGGCTTTCAATTCAGCCAAACAGCTAGATGCGGTTGGAGTTGCTCACTCTACGGCCGTGAGATTGACCAATCCACTGGGTGAAGAAAGCGCATTTATGCGTACCTCACTTCTTCCCGCACAATTGCGGTCGGCGAAATTGAATCAAAGCCTAATGCGCACAGACCTTCGATTGTTTGAAATAGGTCGTACTTTTGAGTGGGGTGCCGATGATTCTGCTGCCTCGAAGGGGAGGGGAAGACTGCCTGAAGAAACTCTTCGATTATCTGTTTTGCTCAGAGGTCAGAGGAACCCCCAGAGCTGGTCGACCGGGTCAGAAATGTCTGACGTTTTTGATTTGAAAGCGCACCTGGATGTTCTCCTGCGGAGTTTTGATATTCGTGCCTACGACTGTGTAAAGGGGAACGCGAAAATACTGCACCCCAAGTACGCGACGGATCTCGTCGTTGATGGCCAGTTGATTGGATTCTTCGGTGTCATTCATCCCGACGTGGCGAAAGCGTTTGACCTTGACGGACCTGAAGTCCTCGTGGCGGAACTCGACCTCGGTTTTCTCTCGCAGCGCAAAGGCAGCGTAGCGAAGTTCCAGGCATTACCGAAATATCCTTCGGTAGCTCGAGACTTGTCTTTCTTTGTCGACAAGGCCGTCGCTGTGACTGACATTATCGGCGCGGCTCGTAAGGCGAAAGGGCAGGATTTGCTGGAATCGGTCGAGCTTTTCGATGTTTACGAAGGAAAGGGGTTGCCTGAGGGCAAACGAAGCATCGCGATTCGAATGACCTATCGTTCAGCAGACACAACCTTGACTGACACCGACGTCGACCAAGCCTTGGGCGTACTAGAGCAAACCCTTGAGACAAAAGTTGGAGCGGAAATACGTCGCGGCAACTAAAAATTTGGCAAAAACGGAATTTGTCAATCTTGACGGTAACTTTGAGGCGAGGCACAGTAGGCCTGCGTGGGAAACGAGCACTCAAATAATTCAATTAGCCGTCAAGGAAAGCCCGGAAACGCTGGAGATGACTTTTCGGGCTTCGATCCTGACCGAGCATTCGCAGAAATTCGCTCGGAATCAGACGTCATGAACGCTGGCAGTACTTCGGAAGCCGCGGCCGTAAAAGGGCCGGTACAGGAAATTCTACCTATCCCAGAACCGGTTGAATCAAGCTCTGAATCCACTGTAGAGCTGGCGATTGCTGCGAACGCAGAAGACAGTCGATACCCAGACACAACACCGCCTGAAAGTTCAGTTATCGAAGATGCGAGCTTTCACGCTGAGTCCTCAATTTCGTCAATCGCTCCCTCCATCGTATCAAAGACGTCGCAAGGCGGTTCTGTAACGATGAGCGCGGATGACTTGGCCGCTTCCGAGCATGAAGACTTCGAAACAGTCAAGGATCCACGAATCCCTGCGTCTAAACAGTTCTTCAAAATCGGCGAGGTTTCTAAGATTACGGGTCTTAAGCCGTATGTCCTGCGTTATTGGGAGACGGAATTCAGCTGGGTTAAGCCGACGAAAACAAGTTCTCGTCAAAGAATGTATCGACGAGCAGACGTTGTGATGTTGTTGCGCATCAAACGGCTTCGCTATCAAGATCACCACACCATTGCGAGCGCTCGAGAGATAATCAAGGAATCACGACGTCAAGAGCGCAAGGCCAAAGCGATGGGATCACGAAAACCCGTGGTTCCACGCATGGAAACATCGAAATCGCCCGCGAAAAGCGACAAAATCACCGCCCACATAGCAGCGGTTGCAAATGGAGCTAAAAACTCTGCAACCGATGGAAATCAATTGGGATTAGGACTACCTTCAGCCTCTAAGACAGCAGAACTGGCACGAAAACTGTCAGAAATGCGACGAACCGTCTTGGAAATGGTAGAGGTAATCAAGGAGTAATAATATGGCAGACGGCACGCCAACGAATTTCAATTCTTCAGTCACAGGAAACACCCTCACTAAAGCAACTTTCGTTGAGGAAGTTTATAGTAAAGTCGGCTTATCTCGCAGAGACTCTGCGGACATTATCGAATTACTATTTGAGTCCATCAAAGAGACACTGGCTCGCGGCGAGGCGGTCAAAATTTCTGGCTTTGGAAATTTCGTAGTCAGAGAGAAAAAAGCAAGGGTTGGACGAAATCCCCAAACCGGTACAGACATTGAAATCTCGGCCCGGCGCGTGCTTACCTTCAAACCATCACAGGTGTTGAAGGAAACGCTCAACAAGTAGTCCTCTCAGGCTCCGGCCGCTCACTCGACTTTCTTCATTCCCTTCAAAAGTGACTTATAGCTACACACTCCGCTGTAGTGTCTAAATTATTTATTAGAGCGAACAATACGTTTGAAAGGCGTGGGAACCTTATCTCAGTCGGTCGTACTTTGCTTTTTCTTTATAAGGGTCAGCTTTCCAAGCGAGTTCAACAAATACTTGTGAAGCCTCACAATAAAAATAGATGAGCTGTTGAGGTAGGAAATGGTGTCTATTTCGATCCTTTGACAACAGCGTGACTGTCGTTAGTTCCGGCTTTTTGCTTGGAGGCTGAGGCGTCTTTCTGCTCAGCAGATTCGTAGCGAATCTCTGCAATTGTCGGTCGGTGAAAATCGACTGCTTGGACCGTTGCGTTCCATATTGGCGTCCAGAAAATGCCACCAGCTATCAAAAGAGTACCGATTGGTAAAAGTACTGCTCGGTCGCTTGCGCTGACCGTGTAATCCACTTCGCTCTTAGTGTCCGGCTTCTCAAGAAACATCTTTCTAACGATACGGGCATAGTAATAAAGCGATACGGCACTGTTGAGTGCAGCAACGACTGCAAGCCAGTAAAACATCGTTCCTTCGTTGAAGAAGCAAGCGATTTGGTCTGCTGCTCCCAGGGTGTCTCTTACCGCAGGCGCGCATTGCTCAATCGCAGGGTAGGCTCGACCACGGTCTAGAGCTGCCGCGAACAGGTAGTACTTTCCGACGAAGCCAGCGAGGGGAGGGAGACCTGTTAGGGCAAACAGGCAAATGGCCATCGTCGCGGCGACTTCTCCTGCTTTGTGTCCGAGTCCTTTGAATCCTTCAATAAGCTCCGTTCCGGTTCGCTCTTTCACCCAAATTACGACGTAGAAAGCACCCATGTTCATGAGAAGATAGAAAGCCATGTACAGTAGAACGCTGCTCGCGCCAAACTTACTGAATGCAGCCAGACCGATCAGTGAGTATCCTGCGTGGGCGATGGAAGAATAAGCTAAGAAGCGCTTTGCATTCGTTTGCCCAAGAGCAGCGAAATTGCCGATCGTCATCGTTATCATCGATACGATGACGATAAGGTGTGGCCAGGGCAACTGAGTTACATCAGCGAGAAGTTCGTTCGTTGCGTAGTGCTCAGGATTAGCGAATCCTACGAAGAAAAACCGGATGAGCGCCGCAAAACCAGCTGCTTTCGGTCCCGTGGATAAAAATGCAGTGAAAGGGGTTGGGGCACCTTCGTAAACATCGGGGCTCCACATATGAAGAGGGGCGGCCGCAATTTTATACGCGAATCCGCAGAAGGAAAGCACGAGTCCCGCGGTGAGTCCTACTGGAATTGCCGCCGCACTATCAGCGCTTAGTCCGCTTATTGCTGTGGCTGAAGTGAGTTCCATGATGCTCGTATTGATCAATGAAAGCTGAGTCGTGCCGGTGATCCCAAAGAGAATAGAGAAACCGACCAGCATGATTCCAGATGCCGCGCCGCCGTAGATGACGTATTTTAGTGCAGCTTCTGCACTTCGCCGGTTTTTCGGTCGGAATCCAGCGAGCACGTATGACATCAAGGACACGAGCTCTATGGCCAAATAGAGCATCAGGAGGTCTGATGCGCAGGACATGAAGATCATCCCAATAACTAAAGCGATCGACAGTGCGTAATACTCTCCGGTTCTGTCGCTTTCCACCTCAGAAGAGGCCAGGGCAACCGTAACGCCTAGAATCCCCGCTCCAAGAGAAAACGTACGAAAAAACTGGAAGAATGGATCGATAACGATCATTCCAGAGAAAAGCGTCTGCTTCTCGGAAGGCATCACTAGTCCCATCACCAATGCTGCGCTAAATAAGCCGATCGTTGCATATCCTGCTTTCCGACCGAGTCCGTTCTGTTTGGCGAACGCTTCCCACATCAATAACGCAACCATCCCAAGAGCGAGTAAGATCTCGGGTGCGATTGCGCTGAGTCCAGTGTAGTAAGCGGTAACGCTGGTGCCTGCTGCTCCCATGCGCCGCGAGCTATAACCAGATACGTCTACTATGGCAACGAAAGTTGTAAGATTTTCAGCTGTTTGTAATGATTTTTCGTGAATCTAGTAAACCCGTTATAGACCAGCCTCACGCACCCAGGCTTTCGGATGAGTGCTCTCCCGCGCCAATAATGGCTGCTTTGAAAATTATATCAGTAAATCCAAGCACTTAGAAGATGTGAGTCCTTGTTTTACACTGGAGAATGAATCAGTGTTTACTCAAGGCCTGAGGCATTATTCGCAAGAGCTATCAGCTTTGCTGCTGGATGCGCTGGAATCAGCCGATTCACTCGGCGTGCTTTTGGTCTCTGTAGTCGCCGTGCTCGTAGTTGTTGTAGACGACGTACTTCCATCAGAACTGCCACTGTTCCCGTAGCCGTCTGCGTACCAACCACCGCCTTTGAGCGAAAAGTTCGATCTCGATATCAGTCTTTCAAGTGATTCCGCATTGCACTTAGGGCACGTCGTCAGAGGGTCTTCAGAAATTCTTTGATGGACCTCGAGTTCCGCTCCAAAATTCTAGAATGCATACTCATATTTTGGCATATCAGCGACTGGGTAGCGCAAAAGATCAAAAAGGTCCATACCTTGACGCACATCAAATGCTAGGGTTACTTGGATATTGTGTCTGAAGAAGAAAAGAAAGAAGGCAAAGTTGTCTTCCAAGTCATAAATCACGACCGAGAAGAAATATTTTTTGGGGTGACAGATATCGACCTGCGCGAAACGATGGGAGAAATCGCGAAAGACAAGGACGGACCGGCGAAGGACTGGCAGCAAGGCGAAATCGTTCAATGGCGTCCACTAACGGACTTTCTTCCCGAAGAACAAGCCTATTCGCTTGCTGCAGAGCTTGAAGAGAAAGAACCCCCGAACAAATTCAGGGTGATACCTCATATTTCAAAGTAAACGACTGCACACTTGACTCTGTCATTGTGTCAGGGCACAAGTCCCAAGCGCTTGATGAAAGTGCGCAGGTAAATGGGGTGCCGTCGCCAAGTTGGTAAGGCATAGGTTTGCAAAACCTACATTCACCGGTTCGAGTCCGGTCGGCACCTTGTTTCCTTTCCCCCTCCCGCCGAAAACCTGATTGAAACTTAGAAAGTTACGGAAAGAAGAGGGCGCCTTTTTGGTTCGCCACACGATAGTGGAATTTGTGGGCTTCTCAGATATCACGAGGCCTGTCATCATACATTACGGATTCTGACTGCGAAGATTCGGGAAGATAAAAAACTTTTGCTGCGCGCAACTCAACCATGATTACGAGAGAGGAAAAGCAACTTATCCGTTATGCGATTCGCCATCGATGGCTCAATGCTGAAGAAGGTGAGGATATACTGTTTCTTCGCGAAAAGTTCGGAAAAAAATTTAGCATAGAGGAACTCCTCCGAAAGCGGCAATACCTTACAGATTCCGAAATACGTGAACTCATAGAAAGTAGTTCTGTTGATTTCGACCGACGCCGCCAAAAGACGGGGATATTCCGCCTTCGAGCACTTACACAAGCGCCCAAACCGAAAAAAGCTAAAGCCGTTCCTGTCCCTGCACCTGAGACGAAGACGTCGAAAGAGGCAGCGTCTTTCGGACCCGCAAGAGCTCGAAAGCGGCGTGCTCTGAGAAGGCTCGATGGAGCGAGTCATCAAGAGCGTCAAGCAGTACCTGAGCACAGATCGCCGACACCCACTGATATTCAGCAACCCAGTAATGTTTCCTCGCCGATGCCGACAGAGGAAGAAGCCTTTCAGTCGCCTGAAAGGACAGTGGTTGATGATTCGTATCTTGCTGATTTAGAGAAACTGAGGGCCGAATTTGTTGCTGAAATACGCGACGATTCCTCTCTAAAAGTACCGCAAAAGATTCCTCCGTCGTCCTCAAGTGTGGAATATGTATTAGAGCCTGCAGAATCTCAGCCGTTACCTGAACTATCTCTGTCCTCCCCCGACGTAGACGATTCTTTTGCGTCATATGAAGACACAGCAGAGAAAACAATTGTTGGCGTTCCTATTCTCGGTGACGAACTTTTTCCCGCCGAATCCTCTGTTTCTCTTACCGTCGAGCCGAAGGAACGCGCGGTAGAGGAAAGACTTTTCGAGAACGAGACCATTGCTTTGGTACCCGAGGAGGTTCAATCTTTACACGGGTTCCGGGATGCTTACGACCGGCAGTCAAGCGAGACCTCGAAAAGCCCAGTCGAAGAAACCTACTCAAAAAATCCTGTTGCACCTTCGACTATCGCGAAGCCACCTCCCGTGGCCCCGTCTATTCGCTATGATGACGATAAAGAAACCCCAGCTCCTTACGTTTCATCGCCGCGAGTGGATGTCGTTCGTGAGGCACCTGCTCTGCACAGTAAAGAATCCCTGCATGAAGCATTACGCGCTGCGGTCAGAAGTCCGGATGAATTAGCCGAGGGAGATGAATTCGCAGGATTTACGATTGTTAGGTGTGTTGCCCGAGGAGAAATGTCGACGGTTTACCTTGCGCAACGTAAGGCCGACTCTCGGCCTTTTGCTATTCGTGTACTCACAAGAATAGCTCAGGCGAACGAGACGTACGCGATGCGGTTTTTCGAACAGTCGAATAAAGTTCGAGGCTTGAGCGTACCTAATATTGTCCGTGTGTTCTATGTAGGAACTCACGATTCGCATTACTTCTCTGTCGCCGAATATGTTGATGGATGGAGCTTGGAAGAACAACTCACATCCAGAGGGCCTCTTGAAGTATCAGAAGCGTTGCGCGTGGCAAGTGCGGTCACAGAAACACTCCAAGCATTAGCTGAGAAAGGCTTTTCTCATGGTGACATAAAGCCCTCCAATATTTTGGTGAGTAAAGAGGGCAAAATTTTTCTCAAAGATATTGGCTTAGCCAAGAATCTAACTTCAACTGATTTACAAGCTGTTGGTGTAACCCATCCAGTATGTGGCACGGCAGAATATCTCGCGCCTGAGCTACTTGACGGGCAGCTGCCCTCGTTTCAGAGCGATGGCTATGCCTTGGGAATGACTCTGGTCAAGCTGCTCAGAGGTCAAACATTGTTTACGGGAGAGCATGCCTCTGAAATTTTGCGGCAAAGCTTGCAGGAAAGACGTCCTTTAGTCTCAACCGTTTTGTCACGAGGAACAGCCGATTTCCATAGCCTCATTGATCGTCTCATTTGCTTTTATCCACAACGGCGCTTTTCTCGAGTGAAGCAATTAGACGCTGCCATTCAAGCGCTACTGCGAAAGGAAATTAATCAAAGCCGAAACAAGCCCGCGACGAAGGTACATTCAGATGATATCGCAACCCGAAGGGTTAGATCCGAAGCAGCATTAGCCGGAGGTGCTGGCATCGGGGTGTTTTTTGCATTTGGTTTTCTCCTCAAGTTTTTTGTTTCCGAACCAAGTTCGCAGACGGCTCTTAATTCTGCTCTAACCAGCACTGCCGTGGTGTCGTTATTGATCGCAATGTCACTATTCGTTGGCCTAAGTTTAATACGAAGAGGCCAGATTGCATTGCCCAGTGCCTCGACATTTTTTTTACGAACTAAGGACGCTTCTGGGGCGATCGGCGGAGCGTGTCTAACGATGTCTATGTTCATTGCAGCACCGTCCGTTTTACGCCTTTTGGGAGGTGTCCTCGGTATATTAACCTGGCTAACATTGGTATACGGTGTCGCTGTTCGAAGAGATATTGCCCGGGCCAGGTTTGGTGGCTCTTCGAGTAGGACGTTGGCTATCCTCGGGGATGTAAGGCTACGCCCTTGGAGACGCATCCATGCCCTAATGTTGTGCACGGTTGTTAGCGTTTCGATCCTTAATTTTGCAGTCGCGCGCTACTTTCAGTCGAGCATCGGTTAGTTCGTCGTT
This sequence comes from Myxococcota bacterium, assembly GCA_036337945.1. Classification (GTDB taxonomy): domain Bacteria; phylum Myxococcota; class Kuafuiibacteriia; order Kuafuiibacteriales; family Kuafuiibacteriaceae; genus JAYZDF01. Next base: position 2,599 of record JAYZDF010000011.1, on the reverse strand, counting down.
GATGTTTGTGTTTTCCAGGTTGAAGTTGAGTGGCAAGAAGAACAAGTTCCCGCGACAGTGACGTGCTCTTTTCCCTCGGGAGTTACGTGGCAAACATCGCATGCATGCTCCCAAATCGCTTGATGATTTACTGAAGCAACATCCCACGACTCGAGTCCATGGCACTTTGAGCATGGGACAGAGTCTGTTGAGGAGTGATCAGAATGGCGTGCTCCACTGTGACATTGGGCGCATTGAGCCCGTGTCTCATTGGGGATGATGTCATGGCTGAATTGATCCTGCGCGACTTTAGGAGGCTGCTTCCCGTGTTCATTGTGGCAGTTACTACATTCGAGCCTGTTCAAAGCCACATGAAAACGAACAGGCATCGCTGAGCCTGTACGAGGAGGTATGCCGGTTGCGAGATTCCCATGGCAACTCGGTGTGAGGCATCGAGAACCTGGCGACCCCAAAAATGGAACGTGACAATCGAGGCAACCTGCGAGTCGTTCACCATTGAGTGGCCCGTCGTGTTGTCCTGCTGCACCAATCACAACAAGTTCAGGAGATGAAATTGCCCACGCTACGAAGCCTCCGCACATAAGGAGAGCGGTGAACAAGGCCAGTACGGCGAACGCATATGGTCTCTCCGAAGTGACTTTCTGATTTTCGACGGTCATAACTATACGGGGTGTAGATTCTTCATAGCATCTCTTGCTCAGTCTGTGGTCTAGGTATCAAGATGATTTTAGGCTTGTTCGGACATCCCAGTAGTCATCCTTTATCGTGTTTCCACCTGTAAATCGGATGGGATACGTGTATAGTTTATTGGTGGTCTCCTCGCTGGCACGAACCTTGCTTCAGGAAAGAAGAACGTAATGGCGCTGCATTATCAAAGGTATCACGCGAAACCCGCCTTGACGCTTTTTATGGCTGTTTCCCTAGGATCCGCAGTTTTTTTGGGGTGTGGAACGATAGATTTTCCTGATGCGCCGAACGCTGGCGATAAAAGCGATGGAGGGGCTGAAAACGATGTGGGGACTGAAGGCCCCGATGCTGGTGTCGTCACTCCGGACACAGGCACACTTGAATGCACTCCTGTGAATGTTTTGGATTTTCCGGCGGCCTGGCCATATGGATTTGATCGTCAGGCATACGAATCGCACTTCTTTGATATCCTGGTCGGGGCTAATACTCCTCGCGCAACTTGTTCGGGAGGAACGTGTCACGCCAATAACACTAACTCACCTTATATTCCCACTCGAGCTGAGCTTTCGGATCCTGCGCTTTTGAGCAAGGCCATCGATGAACTATGGGAAGCGACGTCAACGCCAGGAATCAAAAGCATAAGCTTACTTCGCTCAGCTCATCTCTCTGGCGGCGAAGCAGACGGCAAAGCCCGTAAATATTCTGTGCAAGAAGACATGCGTTTGTTTGAATTTGAAAAAAAGACAAGAGAATGTCGCTGGGTCAACGTGTATAGCGAGCGCCCGGATGGTGGCGGAGGATGTCCAGATGCGAGCACAGGAGTAAACGGTGATCGCGATGGAGGGATGGGAGTCGCAAAGCTTTGCGAGTGCCCTCTCGAAGTTCGCGATCTTTCCCATTGTGAGGGATTTTAGACGTGAATGCGCCTGGGCGAGTCTGTCTATCGATCGCTATATTTGCCTTCTTGGCGGGAAGTGTCACGACTCCCTCAAGCAGTGAGGCAAAGAGAAGGCGCCGCAAAACTAAAAAAACAAAATCAGTCAAAAAAAGTAGTTCGGTGAACAAAACGAAAGATCAAGCTCCGTCCTTATCCACAACTTCTAAGAAATTAGTCTGTGCGCAGCCGGGCAGAATCATACATGTCAAGGTGCTTTCGCAATCAACAGTACGAAGAGGTCCGGGCTTGAACTATCCAGTGGTGAAGGTCATCAAGGAGGATACCTGCTTTAGGATGGGGGAGGTTTCGATGGATGAGAGCTGGGTTCTCATTGAATCTGACGAGTTATTTGGCTGGGTACCTAGTCATAAACTGTCCAAGGAAGGAATGAGTCGAATTCAGGATATGGTTCCTGACCGTGCACCTGTGGGGTCGGGACAGACCCGCGGTTATGTTTGGACAAATCAATCGACGAACCTACAAGAGACTCCACAAATGCATAGTAAAATGCTTCGGTTGGTCGCGATGGGCGAACGACTTCTGGCTCTCGCTTCGACGGGAGATGGCGTCTGGATCCAGGTGAGAGACCGTCGCGGAGACCAAGGATGGGTCAGGGCCCGCCGAATTCGTGACGAGACGGGTGTACTGGCAGGTCTGCCTAGAACGAGCCGAGGAGTCAAAGTAGAAACAGTCAGGCTTACAGAAGGATCAGGGGGAGAAGTTAAGACGATTCTTGTTCCTATGCAGCAAGGAGTACTGATTGACGCAGAAGCATGTCTCGGTATCGATTTTCCATTTCTATCTTTAGATTCTGATGGCGAGGATTTTTTTCGGCGCTACGATATCAAAGCGACTGCGCCAACTCTTCGGATCAAAGCGACGACTACATCACTCAAACCTTGGAGTCTGAGCTTCGAATATAACTATACCTACCTTGCTGGCCTAGGCGCAGACCTTGCAGAAAAGACGGCAACA
>JAYZDF010000010.1:0-132749 GCA_036337945.1 Myxococcota bacterium | reverse complement strand
ACGAGGCTCGTACGAGATGAAAGATTTAAGGAAGCCTCCTTTCTGTTTCAGGCCACTCATTCGGCAGACGATTCGACGGTTCGGCAATGCGAAGAGCTTTTGGCCGACTTAGAAGAGAACCCTCTACCGGCGCTTCCGATGATCGACGGTAAAAGTCTCGCCCAAATGGGGTTTCGTCCTGGACCCTTGTTCAAACGTATTCTTCGTGAGGTGGAAGACAGGATACTTGAACGAAAAATCTCTTCAAAGGCTGAAGCTCAGGAGTGGGTTTTATCGCAAAAATGGGATTAGTATCGCAATAGCCTTTCGAGGTGAATTGCTTCAAAGCGCCGAGCTTTTTCGAAATGTTTGAACTTTCTTTCTTCTTCTCTAAATTTAGGAGTATGTACGGTCGCTCCATTGGGTGCGCCTAGGCTGGGCGGAAAGGCTTGATGTAGCATTTCGTGGTAAATGACGAACTCCACAAAGTATCTTGGAACCCAGCTTTGGTCTAAAGCAGGGTGTATGCGAATTAGTTTGAGTTCATCTGAGTATGACCCCATTTGGATCGAAGTTCGTTTTCTTTTTTGCGCCGCTAGGGTCCAGGTAATCCGAGCTTTGATGCGGTCATCGAAATAGAGTTTATTGAGTCGAGCAAAATAAAGACTGAGGTCGTGAAACTCTCCGATTGGCTGGACAGCTGCGTTTTCTCTTTGTTGACGAATGATACTGCGTTGCGATTCGATCCAGCGGTCCAAGAGTTGTTCTTGTTCGGGGCTTGGCTTTTTCACTCCAACGAACGCGGCTACTGCGTCGATTACTTCTGACGGAGCAGTAGTGAACATTTGATGGACCCGTACATATAATGCACGTCCTTTTCTTCGAGAAGAAATCATTGTCGAAACATTCGTGGTGAGTTTCAAGATAAGTCCGGGTCCAACCTTGGCACGTAGCTCTTGTTCAAGGCTTCTTTTGCTATGAACATTTTTATTTACCCGTTCTGTGAGCAAAGTGATTTGGTCGGCAAGGGGAGTATGAGCACCTTCCGTGTGGGATGTTTGTACTGATAATGGAGACCGCTCACAGCGTTTAGGCTTGCTACTTGTTTTGAACAAAAAGCCTAGTTGCGGCATAGCGACAAGACCATACAGCGAAACGAGATCCTGTGGTAGGGTCATCTAGAGGATGAAAGAAATCTCCCAGAAACTGAGCGGTATTTTGATGCGAGCTTTATGTTAGGTCTTGAGCAACAACGTGAGCTGCTGCGACTAGCACGATGCTCAATAAGAGCCGCGGCTCAGCAAGACGAGCATATTTCGCAAGATATCGAGTGTGACTATCCGTCGGGGTACGGCGCTTTTGTGTCTCTACATAAAGCCGGTCACGAACTTAGGGGATGCATAGGATGCCTAACCTCTGCCATTCCTTTGTTTCAGGTCGTGGAAAAAATGGCGAAGTCAGCTGCGCTTTCTGACCCTCGATTCGCTCCCGTACAGCCAGAGGAAATTGCCGGAATTACGATTGAGATCTCTGTCTTGTCTCCTCCAGTTGTAGTGAGCAATGAAAGTCAGCTGCAAATCGGACTTCATGGACTCGTGATCGAACTCGGTAACAAACGAGGCGTTTTGTTGCCTCAGGTCGCGACGTCCTTTGGCTGGGATATTCCTACTTTTATCGCTCAGACTTGTCACAAGGCCAATGTGAGTCTTGCTGACTACCACGCGGGCCATGCAAAGCTGTTGTGTTTTTCGGCTCAGGTTTTTAGTGAGTCGTCGGTTTAGGGGGAGCGACTCCCGCAGACTTCCCGTCTCTCAAGCCATCAACTGGAGCCATATGGGCTGCCCGGTATGCGGGGTACAAAGTTGCAAGTGTGGCAGCGCCTAACGCGAACGCAGCCACGAGGGCTATTTCTACTGGTCTTACAACAATCGGTAGGTTCTCAAGGAAGTAAACTCTGGGATCTAGCTTCAATCCATAGGTTTCCAAAAGCGAGCACAATAATAGACCCGTTATTACGCCAAGAATGCACCCGGTAAGACCTATAATTTGCCCGTCGATGACGAATATCGTGAGAATTGATCGGTTGCTTGCACCCATTGATTTCAAAACCGCAATTTCACGGCTTTTTTCTAGAATAAGAAGAATCAGTGTTGCAACGATGTTGAAGGCAGCGACGAGAATAATAAATCCTAAGACGATACTGATGAGCTGCTTTTGTTGTTGGACAGCGCCGAACGTACTTCGGTTGGTCTGAGACCAGTCCCTGACTTCATATGCGTAAGGGTCAGAGTTATTTTCTGGATCAAAAACGCCATTCTTGTTCCGGTCATCAAAGTCGTCTCCGTCCTCTTTGTTAAACAGGCCGTCCCCATTATTATCCTTCGTAAGCTTATCTTTTACAGCATTACGAATCGCATTGCGGACAAGCATGAAAGATTTAGATGAGTCCATCGTCCAAATTTCAAGCCCGGTGACCGTGTCATAGAGTCGAAAAAAGTCTTGGGCGACAGCTAAAGAGACAAAAACCATACGGGCATCGAATTCGTGCATACCTGAATGAAAGACGCCTGCGACTCGAAAATCCATCGCTTTTGGCTGGCCTTCTTCACCTCCATATGGAGAAATTACGCTAATAGTGTCGCCTTTTTCTACGAGCAGTGTCTCTCTCAGCTCTTTACCTATAAGAATCGCGGGCAAGGTGTTTGTGCTGGTATCCGAGTCAGAAAGACTCTCAATCACGCCAGGCTTTACATATTCTGTGAGCGGTGTCTCTTTAGCGTATCTAGCGTCTACTCCCTTGATGGCAACACCAGACGTAGCCCTTGGGCTACGCACAATCACCTCGCTGTAGACGAAAGGATTTACAACCGTAATTCCCTGTTCCTTTTTGAGCTTTTCGCTCATTGACTCGTAGTCGCGGAAAACGTCGAGATTTCTTAGGACAACCGAGTGTGCGTTGATTCCCAAAAGTTTGCTGAGAAATTCTGCCTCGAAACCGTTCCAAACTGACGTGACTACCGTCAGCGCAGTAACGCCAAGCCATACCCCACCGATCGTGATCAGTGTAATCAAGGAAACAGGTCCTTTCCGCTTCGAGCGAATGTATCGCAGCGCAACGGTTAGCTCGAAAGGTAGATTCAAAGTCGTGGCCTCACCATGATTACGTTGACGATATCTCTGGCACAATACGCGAAATGCTGCATCTCAAAAGCACTGATTTGTCCATGATTGCTCAAGAAAGACAAGAATTTGGCGTTTTTCACCTCTGGCGAAGTAGAAATGATTTGTGTTAAGTGAAGGGGCGGTGGTTCGCGAGATGAAAGACGCTGTTGACCTCGGTTTTTCTGCCCCTCAGAATATCGTTCCCGCCGCCGTATATCCCTTGTCTGAAAGGGCGGGTGGTCGTCAATTTATCAAGCGTTTCTCTATGGATCGATATCCAGTAACGGTCTATCGATATGCGCGATTCGTGAAGCAGGGCGGTTATGAGAAGCCCGATTACTGGGATGATGAGTCTTGGGACTGGAAAGAAGAGAACGATATCGATGCACCGCGGTTTTGGCACGATACCAACTGGCCCCTTTGGCGACGCTTTTTACGTCCTTCGAGGCCGGTTGTTGGCGTAAGTTGGTACGAAGCAAACGCTTTTTGTCGCTTTGAAGGCCGTCACTTACCTAATGAGGCGCAGTGGGAAGCGGCTGCCCGAGGAACCCAAGGCTTGGTTTATCCTTGGGGAAATGAGTGGGAAGATAATCGAGTAGGCGTACGAGGTGTTGGACCCAGGGTTACATGGCCTGTTGGTTATTTCCCTCAATCCGTTGCTGAATTCGGTCATCATGACATGGTCGGGAATCTTTGGCAGTGGACGACTAACCCTTTCGATGATGATGAGCAAAGAGGCGCGATGGCGGTTCGGGGTGGCTCTTGGGCGTCACGTCCAGAGCAAAACCGTGCCGACCATTGGAATGGCTACCTGAAAGACGGTCGGCACTCGCATGTAGGCTTTCGTACGATTGCGTATGAATGAACCTTGGGTCAGACTCTTTTTGTAATGCTACGGTCAGCCTCGTTGAAGAACTTTACTTCCGCCGCCGCCCTTCTTGTGTTGTTCGCCTGTGGCGATGATCCAAAAACGTCCAATGAGCCTCCCACAATGACCCTGTGCGGAAATGGTACTGTTGACGACGGCGAGCTTTGCGATGACGGAAATACATCTTCAGGTGACTATTGCTCATCAGACTGTCAAAAAGTCATAGGCTCCTGCGGGGATGGCCGAGTTCAATTCTCGGTGGAGGCCTGTGATGATGGCGGTGCATGTGGTTCACAATATTGCTTGGATTCTTGCCAAACTTTTATGGGCGTATGCGGAGACGGGGTAAAACAGACACCTGAAGGTTGCGATGACGGCAATACAGATTCGGGCGATGGTTGTAGCGACCTATGCACTCTCGAGGGCGGTTCCTGGCAGTGTACAGGCACAGCATGTGGACCAACTATTTGTTCTATGTAGTTCGAAGTATAATCATCTTATTCTTGGAGGTCATCTTGAGTCGTCTTCTTATTGCATTCCTTCCCTTGGGCATTTTGCTTCACTTAAGTGACGCGAGAGCGAACGGACTAAGAATCCAACAAAAGAAATCCGCGTGTATCACCCAGAGCTTAAAACTAGGCGCCCCGCATCTCAACAAGGAGATTCGGTGTTACGAGCGACAGACAAGACATCTGCAGTCGAAGTATCGAAAATCAAAAAAGAGAAAAGGAAAAGGGCTGGATGAAGAATTGCGGTTTCCAAAATGCCCGGAGTATTTTGAAATTACTCAAGTGCCCGATGCCTCCGTGGGTGACGACTTTGATAGTCCTTCGGAACTTTCAAAATCTTATATTGAGAGATTTCAGAAACGACTCATTCCATTCGGAAGCAGAGTTGCAGCGTGCCACGTTGATCTCGCGAAAGAGAGTATCGTTTCGCTGAATCAACTCACAAAAGGCAGTCTGGTCGTCGAGCTTGAAGTAGGCAGTGACGGGCATGTTCGGCAAGTGGTTCTGGTTGAAAAGACATTATTAAATGCTCTTGTTCCAGGATGTGTGGTCCGAGAACTTTGCAGCCTGAGAGTCTCCCCCCCGCCCAGCGGAAAAAAGTTCTATTTGGAATTGCCGTTTAGATTCAACAAGCCAAAGGCAGAATAGTTCTATTTTACTCGCCAGGTGCGGCTCGTGCTGCCACCTTCTTGGACTTCGAAGCGAACGCTTTTGCCGCATTTGGGGCAGCGCGCTAAATAGAAGTTTCTGTGGGGAGGGCGATAAAACCTCATATAGACGTTGCAACAATCAAATTGTACGCCAATTGAAGGCCGCCCCTTCGGGTCTTGCTGTCCCTGGTCTGTCAATCCATGCCTCTCGGTCGATTCTATCGAAGTGTTGTTTCGTCTCGCTTCGGTGGAACAGGCGGAATATGTGGAACTCCGTTTTTATCGACACAGCTACTGTTGGAGTTACAAAGCGAATCATTGAACTCCTTACCATCGGTAGAAAAGTACCGAGCGAGCATGTTGAACATGAAGAATCCTACGTCGAAGGTTTTTCCGTCGAGTGTTTCACAACTTGCTTTACAGGTTTCGTCACTACACTCTCGTTTACAATCTCGAATGTGTTGCTCCGTGAGCGCCCCAGGGAAAGCAAATCCATGTTCGCCTCGAGGAACCGGATAAGGGAAGATGGCACCCGACCGGCCACCCAGAGGGTCAATTCGTTCAGAGCCATCCATATTGTAAAGACCCGCTCGAATTGGCGCAGCCAATCTTGGCACGTTTGAGTCCACGCCGAAGCGCGTATCCATGGCAATAGTAGAACTCCAAGTCATAGAACTCGTTCTTGTCCAGTTGGCCCATCGATCAGAATTTTGGCTAAAGTTTTCAACATCCATGTGTACGCCGTAACCTGACGGCGAGTTGCCATATGTGAATCGTTTCGTAGTATTGACCGCTTCTGCCATGTAGGTATCGATAAGGGCCTGGTTTGGAGATTTACCTAAACGACTATCATCTTCAAGGTACTCCAATATACCTGCCGCGCGTCCGATCGACAGCCCTGAGCTGGCGGGCACATTCATATCGCCTACGGTCGTGACGACTAACAAGTGAGCCCCCGTCGTCTGTTGAGTTGAGGGGTAGGTAATCCGTTCCTTTTGAGTGTGCTTAGAGAGAACGGCCGGGTCCGCTGGGTCTAAAGCAAGTTGTGCAAGGGACATAAATCGTCGAACTTCTGGATTTGCTCGGCGCAGACCGAATCCATCTTGAAGAGCGACTAGTGGTGTATCTGCATCCTTATAGCGCGCTTGAAAGTATATTTCTCGCTCGAAGGTATTGATCGTTTTGTAGGCTTCAACGCCATCTTTCAAGCCACACTCTGTATCACCGAGCACCAAAGCTGTACCCGAGTAGAAAGAGATTTCATGTCGGTCGCCTTCATCACTCGCAATGCCAACGCGCCAGTTCCCTTCTTGGTTGACGTATGCGCAAGAGCGCTCACCATTGTCTAAATTATCGACAATCACAGTATCTCCGGCCTTCACGTTTCGAGCAGAGCTCACCCGAAGCGACTTCCAACCGTTTAGGTCAGGAACAACGGTTTCTATAACCATAGTACCTGTATCATTGGTAGAGCCAGTATAGAGTGGCGCTAGCATTCTAAGGACAACAGCCTCTCGAACGCCGCCTTGCAGCGATCGAATCCCAATATCTGAGAGTCCACCACCGCCCGCGATAGGCACAGACACGTCGATGTGTGGCTCGATACCGGCAACAACGAGTGACATGATGCCGCCCAAAGAACCACCTGTGATACCGATGGTAGAGTCGATCCCGATATCAACAACGCCGTCTCCGTCGAAATCTCCCGCGAGTCCTCCAGCGAGCGGGCCTTCAAGATTTTCAGCCCACTTGCCCCATTTTTTTTGTCCGTCCCAGCTTTTGACGATTCGGATGAGCTGCATATAGTCAAGCGCGGACTGTCTCACGACATCCCGTGTGTGAAAAATGTAGGATGTCCAAAAGTCTGCACCAGAGTCGCGCTCGAGGTCTCCGTTCAAGTCTGTTGCTCGGTCTTTAAGCGCAGCATCGACAAAAGGTTCGAGTCCTGCATCATTGAAGATTTGTCGTGCCGCATTCAGGACTAAGTCACTGACACCAATTCCATGTGATACGCAGTCTATAGCGAGGGTAGCCAGGCCATGCTTCGCAAAGTGACCTGCGAATGGGAGGAGTTCAATTCGACTGCTGCTGTATCCGTGTCCAAGAATGACTACGGGAGCTTGTTTCCCTTCGCCGCGTTTAGACACTTCCTTTCGAGGTACGGTTAGCCAAAAGTAGACTTTCTCACTGCGAACAGGAGCAGGTTCGGTATCGAGGTTTTCCGGCCAAGTTTGCTCATTGTAACGAAGCCAAGTTTCACCGTCTGGTTCAAATCGCTCGAACAGTTGTGGTGACTCATAGGAGCCTATGACGTGATAGTCGATGTACTGATGTGCTGATTTCAGGGCGATGAATTCGCGTCCGGCAACGTCAGCTTCGAAAACGTCATTGTATACAGATTCGATTTTTTCGAACCAATTCTCCGTGTACATGATTTTTTTGTTCTTGAGTAAGGGGTCGAACTTGTCGTCACGAATATCCTCTAGACCAGCGAGCTCTGCGGGAAATTTTTCACCAATATGTTTTTGGATACCGCTTCCGTAAAGGCCGTCTCGAACGGCGATCCAGCCGGTCTCTACTGTTTGGGTGGTGAAGGAAAAAGCGAATGCGATATCTTCCTTCGTCAAGCCAGGAGGCATGACCTCAAAAAGGGGCAGAAGGGCCTTGGTTTGTGAGCTGTCATTGACCCAGGGAAATGGCGATCCAACCGGTTCGCCATCGAGATCTTTTATTCTTCGGGTCACGACAACAGCGTACTGAGTTCGTTCATCAAGCGGCTCCAAAGGTCGAGCAATCAATGTATTCGTCTCGGCTTCATAAAATGTCATGAGAGCATCCGCTCGACCTGCAAGATCATCGCGGGATGGGTTCATTCCTGGAAAATAGTTAGGTTTGTCCAGTACGCCGTCTGCGTCGGTGTCTTCGCCTTCGTTGAGTTTACCGTCGCCATTTAGGTCTTCGTCTGCTTCTTCAAAGGATAAGGACGCTGTCCAGCCGCGTGGGTCATGTTTCCAGTATTCTCCTCGTTCGAGAAGGACAGGGTAGTTTCCGTTTCCTAGGTCAAGGTGATGCACCTTACCGAAGTTTTTCGATTTTCGGTCGACGTTCACCAGGTAGACGACATCGTTATCCAAGGCGTAGTTTAGCTCTCTGTGTCCATCGACAACACTTTGTACGTCGATTGGCCCAGTGAACGGGATCGTTATTTGACCGAACACGCTCCAGCCATCGACTTGGTCGAAAAGCTCTCGAACTTCTCGCTCTATTTTGGTTGGAGCAATCATGGAAGCATTGATACGTAAGCCGGTTGCCGAGTCTGGGTCGTAGCGTGTCGCGATGTCGTTGGGCAGCGGGATGCTCGGTAGTGGACGATTATAGAAGTCCATTTCAATGGTTGTTTTCGCAGGTTGCGCTGGGGCAATGCCTTCGGGGTCGTTATCAATGCATGCTGCGGTTCCGAGGATGAGTGTGCTTAGAATTAATCTCTTATTCATTTTTGACTCCTAAAGCCGATATTCAAGGATGAAGCGTCCGCCGAAGACGTTCTCTTGGTTTTGTCCCGTATTTGAAACGAAGGCGCTTCCGGGAATGAGGTAGCCGATTTCAGCGCCTGTGGTCAGTTGGCTACTATTGAAGAACCTCCGCGTTCGAAACCCTATATCAATCTCGGTTCCAAGATATGAGCCAGCACTCGCGTTGAGTGCATTCTTTGGGTCGCCGCCCTGTATTCGGGTGTTGAACGGATCGAGTAATGGTGTTGCGCTGAAAGCGAAAAGAGTGCCTCCATAAACTTCTAGGTCCATCCGGTCGCCTGCTTCGCGTTGGAGCACCTGGTAATACGCGCGAGGAAAGAATGCGATGGTGTTACTTACGCTGCCCTGAGTTGCGAATCGTTCGACATCCTGTGGCGGCGCACCGACGATGTCTGGGTTGCTCGCTGTAACCAGTGCACGGCCGGTATGACCTGCCATGAGGTGCCGATACATAAGCAAACCCATTGTGTAGTTGGGGTCTGCGATGAAGGCCGCGTTGTATTCATCGTTCAAATCGCCATCGCCCGAGGCCAACATGAAGTCGACGAGGAAACCGTGGTTACTACGATCCAGGCTCGCTTTCGCCGCGATACCAAGTTGACGAACTTCGCGCGTATCGACTTCTGCGTTTGGTGCAAGCGTGGAGTTTCCGAATATGTAAGCGGCTTCGCCCGCAAGTTTGAGCTGACCAATGGAGTCTCCAAGGTCGTACTCAAGACTGAAAGTGGCATCGATGACATTTACGTCGGTCACACCCTCAGCGACATTGATACCGAACTCACGTTCACTCGTGGTGATCGTTCGTTGGGGACTGACTTGGTGGCGTCGCACGAAATAGATGCCTGCATTCTTCGGTTTGCCGCGTCCGTACATGAGTGCGCTAACGATTTGGTAGCCTTCGTCACCTTCGAGCATGATATCGTCATTGAGTAATTGGTCGACCGCTACTGTCGCAAAGATCTGGTGACGTTTTGCGTGCGGGCCTGTCGCGAGCATTGCGCGAAGCACTCGGTCGCCGCCTCGAGGGTCATGGAAAACTGCGTTTCTTGGTTTCCAGCCTTGTGTTCCATCATTCGCAAGAAGCCCAAGTCCCCACTGGCTCGTCATTACGCCCGCAAAAAGATGGGCGTACTGCATAAGCGAAGCCTGGATATACGCTTTACGTAAGCTGTCTCGATAGAAATCTGCATCCCCAGGGGTAACAAGCGGACGAGTCCCTGAAAATCCAAAGCCGTCAACGTCTTTGGCTGAACCAAAAAGCTCTGAGCCAGTCACAAGGTCTGCTTCGAACTCAGCTTTGAAGAGAAAAGGAAGAAGGCCGTCGTTTGCGTTCACTCGAAAACCAACTCGGGCCAGCATGTCTGCGTAAGAAGTTTCTAATCTAGTATTATCGCGATCGAGGAGGATTGAACCTGTTCGTTCGTAACGACCAGAAAGAGTCACGGGGAAGTCAAATTCCCATTTTGAAGCCTGAAGACTCAGCAGTGGAGAGTAGTCCTTGATTACCTCTGGTTCGGCAAAGGCCAAAGATCCCGACGAAAGACTGACCAAGGTAAAAATAACCGAAAAAATACGGTGCGATCGAATTAGTGACATTCGCGCGCGAACATAACCAAAATGAACTCGCTCTGCATGAGAAAAAGACAATTATTTCAAAAAGTTAGACCTACATAGGGGGAGCTTTGAGCACATTAGACAGCCTCAATTTTTAGATTGTGTAGACCAGGATAATTTGCGCTCCATAATAAAGCGGTAACCCCCAGATTTTATTGGCGAAACCCGGCGATACGAAGCGATGTTTGGCCACCGCGAGGTCCGAGACGAAAAACATCGTCGCCCCTAGTAAAACCTGAAAATGCATAGTTGCGACGCTCAAAGCGCTCGCAAAAACGACCATGATGGAAATCACTGTAATGTATGCGATCACTGCTGGCCTCATTCCTGATTCGAGTTTCGGGATCAACCAGCGTCCTACCAGCAATGCAATGAGCCCTACGACCCCCAATCCAGCAGCCGCACCAGTCCAGCTAAACGCCGATTGCGCAAAAGCAACTACGTACGCGACATGCCCTAAAAGAAAAGCCAAAATTCCGAGCTTAAAAACCGGTTCTGACTTCGACAGCAAAAACACGTCTCCCCACCAGCTCAGAATAAGCGCAGCCAAAATACAGGTTCCGTAAAAAGTCCCTTCTCCACCCTGAAAGTATCCAGCAATAACGAAGGCGGTAGAGGCAATGACTTTGAAGGTCGCAATTCCTCGCTCATAGAGTTTGAACTCACAAAAAAGCATAGCGAGCATAGATACGAGACACACCGCAGCTGGAAGATCCCAGAATGACAACTCTATCATTTCTTAACCGCCAGGAGCATCCCATCTCGGACCGTAAGCATGACTCTTAGTGTCTCTTTGTCTTCTCGAATATGCTCGTTGAAATCAGCGATTGCGTGAGCGAGTTCAGAATCGGGAGCTAAGGCTTTTCCGCTCCAAAGTACATTGTCGACGACAATCAAGCCGCCAGTTCGTACGAGTCTTTTGCAGTGTGCCCAATACTCAATGTAGTTCTCTTTGTCGGCATCGAGGAAAATAAGATCAAAGTGACCATGCAGCTTTGGTAAAGTTTGTCTTGCGTCACCGAGAATAGGCTTTATCTTCGAACCATTCGGGCTTTCTTTCCAATAACGTTTGGCGACTAAGTTTGTTTCTTCATCTAAATCTAGAGTGGTTAGTTGGCCATCGTCAGGGAGTCCTGCAGCCATCCAAAGCGCGCTGTAACCCGTATACGTTCCAATTTCTAGGACTTGCTTTGCCTGCGTTATGTTCACGAGGGTTTGCAAGAATGCGCCTTCGAGGGGCCCAACAAGCATTTGAGCATCTGTGCGAGACTGCAAGGTTTCCTCTCGCAACCGTGCCATCAAGTCGGTTTCTTTACTCGTAAATCTTTCGGCGTACTCTTCGATTTGCTCGTCTACAACAAACATATTAGGTGGATCGCTTTAGATGAATAGTTTTGTAAAGATAATTCCCAGATATGAAGTCGTCGTACGTCTGGGAGCCCTGTAAAGCGGCGAAGTGTGGAAATTGCGCCGAAACGTCTCCTTGGAGATATTGATTACAAAACTCTTTTTTTCGTTCGTGGTCTTTCTGCAGTGCTAGAATAACGTTTGAACTAATGTCTTCATAACTGATCGTTTCGAAGTCGCTTTTTTCAACTTGCTCAAAAAATACGTCAAAACTTTCTGGTGTCCGAAAGTCAGTAATCACAAGTTGGCCTTGATGGCGCAGAACGCGAAAAGCTTCTCTCAAGAATCTTTCGATAGAAACGAAGCAATGAGTCGCTTCAACGCTGGTGATAGCGTCAAAACTTTCATTTTGAAACGAAAGACGTTCTGCATCTCCTTGAATAAAATCTACTCTTTTATTTTTATGCAGTGTTTTACAAAGCGCGACCGCTTCGTGGCTCAGATCAACACCAGTAACGAAGGACACACGGAAGGTTCTAGCAATATAGTCTGCGCCGCCTCCACGTCCCGAACCAATATCTAAAAGTTCGGCACCATCGAGCTGTAGCTTCGATGCGAGGTGGTGGTAAAGTTGGATAGGGTACCGGTTCCACTCATCGAGCCCTGTAAGAGGTATGAGGTCAGCTGACTGAGAATCAGAGTAACCATAGTTCATGAAGGTCCAATCGGTGAGGCCTTGGGTTGAACCCGCAAGTTCGTTATACCACTTGCGCACCTGCATTTTTGTCGCGATGGAGTTTTGTTGAGCCGGCCTGGAATTTGCCATGCATGGAAGTTTACATCAATTTCAGGAAGCAGGGGTAACTTCAATCTCTGACAGCCGGTAGGAATTAAATCCATGATTATGGAGATGAAAATACATAGTCGTTCCATTAGGGATTTTTTCTGTGGCCTTCCACCGAACTGGGTAAATCATTTCGGACGACGGAATGGTGATGGCCTGCTCAAACTCGAAGAATTCACCCAGTCTGAGCACCACATGCGCAGCGGCAGGAGATTCTGAGACCAGCACCAAGTGCCAGAAACTAAAGTCTATCTCATCACCAACGAGGATGTCCTGCTTCGTTGGCTGAGTGAGCGTGACGTATGGGCAAATATCAGTTTCTACTTCCAGAATTGTCGTTTCCACCTTGAATCCTCCTTCGATACAATCTTGATAAAGGCCCTCATTTGCAAAAGGGTCTTCCTCTTGAGTCATCGCTTGCCACGCTGCTTGGTCGGTCAGAAAAAAAGGTTCTCGCGGGGGAACGTTATCGGTGTCTGCTGAGTTTTCTTCTCCGCAAGAAGCTGCGCTGAAAACAAAAAAAACCAGCCACATGAATCGAAGTTTTGAAACGTTCACGATACCCATAAACAATGACTACAGCAGTGCCCGCGTGACAAGCTCTATCATCGCGGGAACCGATTGAGCGATATCTTCTGGTCTCTCACTGAGAACATAGCGCATCGCTACAGCCTCCATCCCTCCAACAATCGCAATGATGACATCCTCTGTCGGCATTCGAGGCAAAAGCCCCGCTTCAAATGCTTGCTCAACATCTTGCTTCAATTTGTCGACGAATCGTCTAAATTTCTCTTCGTGCCGAGCTTCATACGAAGGTCCCGCGGATCTGATTTCACGAAACATAACGCGCGCTTCATCCGGATTCTCACCGATGATCTCCATAAAGCTTTCGACGCCTCGCCGAAGTCGCTCATAGTCGTCGTTGGCTTGCGTGGTCGCTGATTCAACGTGTTCGAAAACAAAATCGGCCACGTCATCGTGGAGTGCCAATACGACCTCGCGTAATCCCCTGTAGTGATTATAAAAAGTGGCGCGTGACATTTTGGCTTCATTGCAGATTTTAGAAACCGTCGTTTGCGAATAACCTTCACGAATCAGAACGTGCATTGTGGCCTCGAGAATCATAACCCTCTGTTCTTCTTGGCGTTCTTGCTTCGTTTGGCGTCTGTCGTATCGGCCTCTTCCTGGTGATCTCTTGGGGAGATTGTTCATATTCTCTTCTATGATTTTTTCCTTTTCATCGATCATAAAAACACGTATGTTTTTATATGTTGATGGCTGAAAAGTCTAGTTCAAAAACTGTGATCGCCGTGACGGGGGCCTCAGGCCAGTTAGGACGCTTAGTCGTTTCGCGGCTTTTGGGGGACGAATCTGTATCTGAAGTACGAGCCATCGATTTGGCTGCATCTCCCCTCACGGATCCCAAGCTTGTGTATCACCAAATAGACATTCGGAATGACGAGATAGGCGACTGCTTTGAGGGCGTCGACGTTGTTATTCATTTGGCGTTTGTCGTGACACATTATCTTCCTCGTCATGAATTTGACGCGATCAACGTGGGTGGTAGTCGTAACGTTTTTGAGTGCGCTGCGAAGAAAAATGTTCAGCAGGTTGTCTATGTTTCGTCGGTAGCGGCCTACGGCGTTTGTGCCGGGCATTCTTTGCCTATCAAGGAAAACGCTGCGCGAGTTCACGTTAAAGCCTTCCCTTATTCGTCCGCGAAATTTCAAGTCGAAGAATTTTTAGACCAGTTCGAACAGCAGCATGCATCGATTCGCATAACGAGACTCCGTCCATCCATTCTTGTTGGTACGAACATGAATAATCCGTTGTCAGCTTTGTTCAAGCGGGCTCTGGAAAAAGGGTATCTTGTCGGGAGTGATAATGTACCGATGCCTCTGGTTTGGGATGAGGACGTCGCGGATGCATGTTTGCTTGCTATAAAGAACAAGGCGCATGGAGCATTCAACCTCAGCGCTCAAGAACTATCGAGCACTCGCGAGATAGCACAATCTCTGGGACTACGCGCGTTAGACCCGAAAGGGCCTCTGAAGGTATTGCTTGATACCATTTCGATTGCGAAGGCTCGACTGAGAGTCAAAGATGCAATCGACCCTGCTTGGTCTCGTTACGGGAATATTCACATGAATCAGTGTATTGAAAAAGCGAAAGTTGAACTCGGTTGGACGCCGCGCTACAACAGTAGCTTGTCCATTATTGGGAAATTCGTCGAGGAATTACATCCTGAAGGATTACCAACGACAAAAGCCACTCATTTTCAGCCGGGTAAGACGATACTCAATATATCCCAAACCATTACGAAACGAATTTTAGGGGAATGAAATAATGCTTGCTTTTGTAACTTACGCAACGAGCATGGAGAAATAAAATGATTGAAACAAAAGAAATTAAATCTGGAAATTCAGCGATACCTGTTCGAAAATTAGATTTTGCTTTTAAAGACGCCGACATTCCTCGCTTTTGGTTTGATGACGATATCCTTGCGACGCACATGTCCAACTCACTCAATATGATATTTCCGAAGGGAGAACGTTTTTTTGTTCGTAGTGTGCGTCACTTTGAGAAGATGATTACGGATCCAAAGCTACGCGAAGATATCAAAGGCTTCTATGGCCAAGAGGGTGCTCACTCTCGAGAACATGAACGCTTCTTTGAAATCCTTGAGTCTCACGGATTAGACACCACGAAGTTTCTAGATGTTTATCAGAAGATTGCATTCGATATCGTTGAGTCCAATGCTCCTAAAAATTTAAATCTCGCCGTTACTGCTGCACTTGAGCATTTCACGGCCATGTTTGCAACAGGCGCTCTGAGTCAGGACGATCTTGAGGGGGCACACCCGGTGATGCGAGAACTACTCAAATGGCACGCGGCGGAGGAGATTGAGCATAAAGCCGTAGCCTTTGATGTATTGCAAACGGTCGATGATCGATACTCGTTGAGGATTGCTGGACTGGTTGCAGCGATGATCTTGCTCAGCTCTTTTTGGACTATGGGCACGCTTATGTTGGTGTCTCAGGAAAAGAAAGGCTTTAGACGCGCGATGCGTTCTTTTGTGCGCGCAGTTTGGCAGCGAAAGGTCATGAATGGACAAATGCTCGATGCGTTTCGCGACTATTGGCGTCGTGATTTCCATCCGAATCAGATCGATAACCTTCATTTGGCGCGGGAATATCTAAAAAGTGTAGGGCTTGAAGCAGCATAATACCCTTTTTTCAGTAAAATCGCTTGTCTTGCAACGCCATCGAAATCACATTCCAGAGTGTGTCACCTCGGTCTGCTTTTATGATTGTCGGAGTCGCTGCGCTTGCTGCGTGTAGTGATCTTGAAACCGTAGAAGTTTTCTACCCAGATGGAACCATAAAAGAGAAAGGTACGCTGCGGACCGGCCCAGACGGCAAAAAGCTTCGTTACGGGAAATGGACGACATTCCATTCGGATGGAAATATGCATCTCGAAGGTTATTATCGGGATAACCTGCTCGACGGTCGAATGTTTGAATATTCCTCAAACGGGCAGACGGTCGCTCAACGTCAGTACAATCTCGGTAAGAAGCACGGCAAACACGAGCTTTGGTTCAAAAATGGGCGTCCTCGTGAAATCGTAACGTATTTGAACGACCGACCTCACGGAAGAATGCGCACTTGGTATGAAACGGGCTTTCAGCGTAAAGACGAAACGTATGAAAACGGTGTTCTCGACGGCGTGTCCGTTGAATACTATGACAACGGCCGAATCATGCGAAGAGTTGTCTATCGAGCAGGCAAGTGTGAAGGCGAGAATTTCTTGTACTCAAAAAAAGGTGTACTCATCAATCGGAACACCTGCAGAAATGGCAAGATAGACGGTATCCAGTACGTCTATCATACGAATGGCGCAACCCTGTCGATTCAGCAATTCCAGGATGGCCAGCAAAGTGGCGACAAGTCCCTCTACTACCGAAGCGGTGAGCTCCTTGCACGATTTACCTTCAAGGATGACAAAGAAACGCAACGCGTTTGCTATTCGAAGCAAGGCGAGGTTGTCTCATGTAAGGAATTCAGTCAGACTAAGGGCTGGACGCGACCGGAGTCGATAGATGAGTGAAGAAGTCTCAGGAGAAGAAGCGCAGCCTTCGGAATGGCTACGGAAAGTGATGGTTCTTATTCAACTGGCCATCATCCTTTTTTTAGTGGTTGTTGCTTTGATGGGCACAGGATTTCTTGATGGACGAAGTTTCTTTTCCCGACTTGTATTGTTCTTTTTGCGGATTGCCGGAATCGAACCGCCGACTGGCTCATAACTCGTGCTTACCCTTCTAAAACTCCCCGCGATTAAGAGATATGGTCCTGGACGCTGATGACTAATCAAACCGCATGGAGACGTTGGTTTGCGATGGCCAGTATTATCTTCATCGGAGAAGCCATTTTCGCACTCCCTTTTCACATCACCCGGTTTTTCCGTCCTACTATGCTTGAGGTCTTTGGACTAAGCAATTTCCAGTTGGGAGCGATGTTCTCAGCATATGGATTTGTTGCCATGGCTGCATATGGTCCCGGAGGTACACTTGCAGACCGCTTCTCGGCCAAAAAGCTCATGGCTTTAGCGGCTTTTTTAACTTCAGCAGGGGGCATGCTCATGCTGAGGATTCCGTCAAAAACCGTGATGACAGCTTTGTACGGCTATTGGGGACTAACAACCATTTTGCTTTGGGCTGCGATGATTCGTTCGACTCGAGAGTGGGGCGGAAACGGCAATCAGGGCAGAGCATTTGGCTTACTCGATGGTGGTCGAGGATTGGTTGCCGCTGCCGCGGCGACGCTGATTGTTTTTCTCTACAAAATGGTCCTTCCAGATGACGTCGCATCCGCGACCGTTACCGAGCAGGCCGCAGGCCTTCGAACAGTCATCATTTCCTATTCTGTGATGACCGTGCTGGCGGGAGTCTTGGTTCTTCTCTTTGTATCTGAAGAAACCAAAGAGCATTCTGTCGAGGCTACTCCTAATAATTATTCTGGAGAGTCGGTTCTGCTGGTACTCAAACAGCCTTCCACTTGGCTCATCTCTCTCATCGTCATTTGCGCGTACTGTGGATACAAAGGGATGGATAATTATTCAGTGTTTGCTGTCGATGCTTATGGAATGAGCGAGGTTGAAGCCGCGGAATTGAGTACATGGGCGGCATGGGTTCGGCCGACCTCAGCGATTGGTGTGGGTATATTTGCCGACCGAATCTCATCCACTAAGGCAACTGCCGTTTCTTTCGCGATTCTTATTCTTTCCTATCTAAGTTTTCTGGTACTCGAGCCAGCGCCCGGAAAAATGACTGTTTTTTATCTGACTATCTTCTTCTCCGCTGTTGCTATCTACGGATTACGTGGCGTCTATTTCGCGATTATGGAAGAAGTTGATGTACCTCGCCATGCAACAGGAACCGCCGTGGGGATTATCTCGTTGGTAGGTTATACACCGGACATTTTTATCATGCCAGTAGCTGGCTGGTTGATCGACCGCAGTCCTGGCGCAACCGGGCACCAACATTTTTACGGCGTTCTAATGCTTTTTTCTCTCATTGGCCTCATCGCAGTGATCGCTCTTAGGAAACAGGGACGTAAGACTGCTCACCTGGAGTCTGCTGCGTGAAATCGAAAAAAGTTCTGGTGGTTGGCGGAGGGATTTTTGGCGCGACGGCCGCCCTCAGCCTGGCGAAACGAGGTCATAAAATTAGACTCCTTGAGACGGGAGTAATCCCAGAACCTCAGGCGTCGTCGACAGACATAAGTAAGCTTATTCGGGCCGATTACGGTGATGACCACTTCTACACGAACCTGATGACGGATGCGTTTGATGGCTGGAGAAAATGGAACTCAAATTTTCATCGCACCTTGTTTCATGAAGTTGGCGCACTATTACTCACCAAAGAAGAAATGAAGCCGGGTGAATTCGAGTGGGAAAGTTATCACTGTTTGAATGCTCAAGATTATCGCTTACGACGCCTAAAGGATGGTCTGCAAGGGTCCGAGTTTAAGGCTTGGAATGCACAAGCGTTCCTCGATGGATACTATAATCCAACCGCGGGTTGGGCCGAAAGCGGAGAGGTGACAGCCGAAGTTCTCCGCTTATGTAAAGAAGCCGGAGTTGATGTTCGAGAGTCTGAGGGTTGCTTGGAATTAATCAAGCAAAACGTTCGCGTATGTGGCGTGAGGACAAACCAAGAGCATGACTTATATGCGGATGAAATCATTCTCTGCGCGGGTGCGTGGAATCTCAAAATTCTGCCAGAGCTATGTGAGCTGCTGAAAGTAGTGGGGCAACCTGTCATTTATTTTCGTCCCACGGAGCCGTCGGCCTTTGAGCCTCCTCATTTCGTGCCCTGGGCCGCGGATATTGCTCGCACGGGCTGGTATGGTTTTCCTGTCAATAAAGAAGGTATTCTCAAGATCGCTAATCATGGCCCTGGCTACGAAATCGACTTATCGAAACCGTTACCTCAAGTTGAATCGGAAACTATTGAAGCAGCTCGTGACTTTCTTCGTTCCTCCATTCCTCAAGCTGCAGAATTCCCTGTCGTTGGTACGAGAGTATGTTTGTACTGTGATTCATCAGATGGCGACTTTTTGATCTCTCGACACCCAAATTTGGAGGGATTGACTGTGGCAACCGCAGGAAGTGGTCATGCATTTAAATTTGCACCATTGTTAGGAGAGCTAACGGCAAACGCTGTAGATGGTGTCGATGATGACAGGCTTCAGCGCTTTCGCTGGCGTGTTTCTAGCTCTGAAAAGGCTGAACAAGCGCGATATACTGGCGAATAAATCATCTCAATTTATGCATGTTGGCCACTCCTGAGCATCTTTATTATGTCTAGGTTTCATTGCCATATTGACCGGTGTAGTCACTGAAGGCTAACTCATACCCCATGAAAGCTCGCCTATTGTTAGCTTCCGCAACTTTTCTGATTTCAGCCTGTGCGACGACCCCTAAGGAGGTTTCGAAAGTGACTCTTAGCCCATTGTATCAACCGACCTGGAGTACTCCTTATGGAGCACCCCCGTTTCAAGACATTGATGATAAAGAATATCGTGGTGCATTTGATCAAGGGATGCAGCGACATATCGAGGAGATTGAGGCCATAGCGACATCTACGGAGCCAGCAACATTTGCCAATACGATCGAGGCTATGGAGAGAACCGGCGAGCTACTTAGCCGCGTTGGCAGTGTTTTCTTTAATTTGGCAGGAACAGATTCGAACGAAGTGCGTCAATCTATACGTTCTGATTATGCACCAAAACTGTCTCAACATCGTGATCGCATTAACCTCAACGATGAGCTTTGGAAGCGGGTGAAGGCCGTCAAGGAATCAGATGCGGCGAAAAATCTCGAGTCCGATCAACAAAAACTGCTTACCGAATATTACAAAGGTTTTATTCGAGCGGGTGCGAACCTGAGCTCAGAGAAGAAAAAGCGGCTTACGGAGATCAACGCAAAATTAGCGACGAACTTTGCGCAATTTGGAGACAATATTCGTAAAGAGAATGAGCGATATGTTTTGTTCGTCGATAAAAAAGAAAATTTATCAGGTCTCCCGGAAACGGTTGTTTCTGCAGCAGCAGCGACCGCGAAGCGGAAAGGTCAAGAAGGTAAGTGGGCGTTTACTTTAGTTCGTTCGTCGGTCACACCGTTTCTTCAATATGCGGATAATCGCGAGCTTAGACGACAAATCTATGAAGCGTACACAACTCGTGGTCAGAAAAATGATGAGGTGGATACGCAAAAGATCATTCTTGAGACGGTCAAGTTGAGAGCTGAGCGTGCTGAACTTCTCGGCTTCAAAAGTCATGCGCATTACAATGTCGATAAAAATGTAGCGAAGACACCTGAAGCTGTCCTGAAACTTTTAGGCCAGCTTTGGGATGGCGCTGTCTCCATCGCAAAAACGGAACGCGAAGCACTGAATGAAATGCTGCAAGGTGAACTGGGAGCTTCAGAGACTCTCAAACCTTGGGATTGGTGGTATTACGCAGAAAAAGTTCGTAAAGCAAAGTTTGACCTAAGTGAAGACGAACTCAAACCCTATTTTCAAGTCGATGCAGTTAGAGAAGGTGCCTTTAGCGTTGCATCAAAATTGTTCGGCATCCGTTTTGAGGAAGTGACGCACAAAGTACCGACATACCACGAAGAGGTTAAAGCGTTTGATGTAATGAATGCTGATGGTAGCCACGTCGGCCTCTTGTATGTTGACTATCACCCTCGTGATGGGAAACGCGGTGGTGCTTGGATGAACGCATTCCGCGAGCAAAACAGTCTTGATGGTGAAGTAAGGCCCATCATTGTTAATGTTGGAAACTTCCCAGCGCCATCCGATGATAAGCCAGCACTCCTCGGTTGGGATGAAGTGAATACGCTCTTTCACGAATTTGGTCACGCGTTGCACGGGCTGTTGTCTCAGGTTCGTTACGAAAGATTGGCTGGGACTAACGTCAAATGGGATTACGTCGAATTTCCATCGCAATTGTTGGAGAACTGGGCAGCAGAGCCGGCGGTGATCAAAGAGTACGCTCGTCACTACGAAACGAATGCGCCTATTTCGGATGAGCTCATCGAGAAGATAGAGAAAGCCTCAAAGTTTAATCAAGGCTTCAAGATGACCGAATTAGTTGGCGCGGCGCTCCTCGATTTTCACTGGCATCAGCTAAGCCTTGAAGAAGCCAATCAGGTTTCTGATGTGAAAGCATTTGAGAAAGCTGCGATAAAGAAAATTGGGTTTATTGAGGAAATTGCACCTCGCTATCATTCCACTTATTTTCAGCACATCTTTAGTGGTGACTCTTATTCCGCCGGCTACTATGTATACCTCTGGGCTCAGGTATTGGAGGCTGATGCGTATCGAGCGTTTCAGGATGCAGGAAATATTTTTCATCCTGACCTCGCGAAAAAGCTAAGAAAATTCGTGTTTTCTGCTGGCGGATCTGACGACGAAATGAAGTTATATGAATCGTTTCGTGGTCAACCCGTGAGTCCGTTACCGCTTTTGGAGAAGATAGGCCTGGGTGCCAAGGAATAACGGTTTATTTTTCACAATTCGTCTCGGCACTAGAGGATTCCCCGAAGGTTGTGCTACATATGAGTGGTGCTACCACGAGAGCATATTGCGCAGGTTTTGACTTCGATTCCGATGTTTTCCGGTCTCGACAAACAAGAGCTTGGAGAAATTATTCGGCTCACTCGGTCGGTTGAATTTCAGGCTGGTCAAACGATTTGTCGACAACATGAGCCCGGTGACTCAATGTTCGTTATTGCAACCGGCCGCGCGGAGGTTCTGATTTCTAAAGAACCAGGGCAATTCATTCCAGTGGCAAAACTGGGGCCCGGTGAACTTATCGGCGAACTCGCACTGATTGATGCGCAGCCAAGGTCTGCTCAAGTGACTGCTTTATCTAAACTCGAAGCTCTTCAAATTATGAGGAGCGACTTTCAAAAGCTTCAGGACAAATTCCGTCCAGCGACTTACAAAGTGACGAGGAGAATTGCACTTACGGTATGTGCTCGATTACGGGCGACGAATCAAAATATTGTGAACGCGATCAACCCCAATAACGAGGAACCTCTTGAGGAACTACCCGCACCGCGGAGTAAATCTTTTTGGCAAGGACTCGTCGAGAAAGTCAAGGGAGTGCAGGGATGAGTTTATCCGCTTCAGAGCGTTCGTTCATAAAAGGACTAAGGATGTTTCACGGCTTTTCCAGTGAGGAAAAAACTGAAATTGCGAGCCGATTCGTATCGGTTGAGATGGAACAAGGGGAGACACTTTTCAGATCCGGAGATGATGCGATGTCTTGTTACGTTCTCCTCAAAGGAGAACTAGAAATCTGGCTCGACCAAGAGCACATCCATGAGAAAGTTAGCCGAGTTTTCCCTGGCGATATATTTGGGCACATCGCTTTGTTAGATGGCGGGCAACGTTCTGCGATGTGCAAAGCGGCGCGAACCTCTGTCGTTCTTGAACTTTCAATGTTTGATTTTGCGGATTTGATAAGCCCGTCAAAACCGCTGGGATTTAAGTTCTTGCGTGCGTTGACCGAAATTGTCGTGAATCAAATGCGCACGACTAATGATGTACTCACTCGATTGGCGGTAAAAGAACAAGCCTCGAATCGTCCTCGCCCGCCGACCAACCCTGATTTGATTCAGAGTATTCAGGAAGCAGCCGGAATGACGGTCGCTTCTCATATCGGCGGCATTGACCTAAACGACGTTGAAGTTGTGGTCTCGGATGCTGATCAGCATCGACAATATAATCGCAAAGGCTAGTTGTATTCTCTAATTCGGACGCTACTGTGGTCTTGAACTTCGCGTTTGAATCGTCTTCTATCGACGACAAAATACTAAATCTACAATCATCCTTTCCCCGAAGAAGCCTCATCTGGGCGTGAACCCTTTTCATGCTCCGCTTTGCACCGCAAGCTACAAAACGCTCCGTCGTAGGATGCTTCTTTCTTATTACAGTTTTGACAAGCTGTTGGAACGCCAGACATACCGAGCAGAATCGGCAAAGAGCCCAGTAACAAAGTTACAGAAAAGAATATCGCCAACCACAACAATTCAGGCATTGCTGTCTCGTGTATGAACGCAATTTTTGTTTCTCGCAATGAAGGAGACTGGATTGATCGTTGCACTCCTTCTGCAATTCTCTTAATGTTGGTTCTAGCTATGTCGTTCACTGAACGCTGAGACGTAGTCTCGCGTAAAGTTCGGGACGGAAGATTACACGCAGAAGCATAGATCTTTTATGATAAAAATATTCAATAAAAACAGAGAGATACATATCGTTCTCGTAGAGCCTGAAATCCACTGGAATACAGGCAATGCGGGCCGAACTTGTCTGGGTCTCAATGCAACGCTGCATCTGGTGAAGCCGCTGGGTTTCAATATTGATGATAAGTCGGTCAAGCGCGCGGGATTGGATTATTGGAAAGACGTGAAACTTCAGGTTTGGGAGAACTGGGATCATTTTGAGTCGCAAATGCAAGACTTAGGAGAGCCGTTCTTTTTCTCGGCTGAAGGCGAGAAAATGCACTTCGAAGCGCAATATCCAGAAAAGGTTGTACTTCTTTTTGGTAAAGAAACAGCAGGTTTTTCGAAGACCATCAGGGAACGGTACAAAGAGAAACTTTTTCGGATTCCAATGGTCGAAGACTCGTTACGCTCCATAAATCTTTCGACGTGCGTGGGCATCACCAGTTACGAGGTTGTGAGACAGTGGTCTGCAAAATAAAAAAAGCGGTCGTCAGCGGCTGTCCTGGCCGAAAAAGAGGCATTCGAGGTATATCTTTACCATGAAGACGTTGAGGTGGGTGCTTACGGTTTCGTTCGCCATGATATGGAGCGCGACCGATGCAACAGCGCAGGATGAACCAGGCGGTTTTCGAGCCTCCGAGAATGAAGTAGAATCTACCATTACAACGGCGACGGTCTCTGAATCAGAGGTCGAAACGAACGAACTTGAGCTATATCATCGAGCCACGATGAACCTTGCGGCAGGGCAACTATTAGAATCCCGCCGCATCTTTAACAACTTGACCGAAACTTCATCTCGTTCTGCGCTCGGAGTGAAAGCAAAGAAGGTTCTTGAGGTCTTAGACGGGCCTACCGGTCTTGGCAGCTTGTTAGACAATAGCTTACCTAAAGGCCCTCGACTTTTGGGCTCTAACCAAAAGAGAGCGCTATCTTCGGTGAACCCGGCACAAGAAGGCGAATTTACAGAATCTCCCACTCGATTGGCTCGCGGTGAGCTTGTCACCACCCAGACCCTCCATGGAATCATCCTTGGCGTTGAATTCTGTGCCGTTTTGCAATGCTTAGAATCCCGAACCATTATTTCATCCGCTGTGTTGGGCGGCGCAGCGGGCCTTACCGGTAGTTTACTGTATTCACCTGACGGCGTTCGACCGGGTCAAACGGCGGCGATCAATTCCGGGACAATCATGGGTGCATGGACCATGTTTAGTATGTCTTTAGCCTTTGATTTTGCGGAAAGTTCCACGGAATTGACCACTCTTTTGATGCTTGGACAGGTCGCCGGTACGCTATCCGGAGGCTTGGCCTATGAATATTTTCAGCCAACGGCCGGCGAGGTCGCTTTAGTAAACTCTGCGACCATCTGGTCGTCAGTATTGACGGGATTGTCACTCGGTATTGGCGGGATCAATCGAACGACGACGACTTGGACCAGTTTATTTCTTGTTTCTCACTTGTCGGCCGCGACCATGGCGTATTTCGCGAAAGATTTAGCGATGAGTCGTGGACGAGTCCTTCTCATTGACGGAAGCGCGATCCTCGGTGGTTTAGTGGGCGCCGCCGCTGTTTTGGTCACGGCGGGCGACTCGGTATCAGGAGAAGCGGTACAAGTGGGGTCAGCACTTGGAATCACCGCCGGCCTTGCTTTGGGAACCTACTTGACGCGAAATTTCGATTTACCCGACCCCGGTGTATCTATGGCCTTAATGCCGACCGAGGATGGTGGCCTGCTTACCATAGGTGCCCAATTTTAAATGAGTAAGCCACCGCTTTTATCGCTATCACCCACGGAACTGTCTTCTCTTTTAGAAGGAAGCGGACGGTCTCGTGATGTTTTTCGGTCCTTGAAAAGAGGCGAGGATCCATTTGAATCGGAGTCGCTCGCCTTTGGTTCGAGAAATAGGCTATCTCGAGCCTGCGAAAAAACCCACGCCAAGCTCGTCAAAACAGTCACGGCGGCAGACGAAACGACAAAAGCCTTACTCGAACTTCACGACGGACAAATGATCGAAACAGTGATGATTCCGAATCCGGAACGAACGACGCTTTGTGTTTCGAGTCAGGTGGGTTGCGCGCGGGCTTGTGATTTTTGTCTGACGGCAACCATGGGTCTGAAGCGCAATCTCTCCTGTGACGAGATTATTGCCCAGGTTGTCGTTGGCATACGTGAATCAATCCGACTCGGATTTCCAAAAGTGCGCAACCTTGTCTTCATGGGGATGGGAGAGCCTCTTGATAACCCAAAAGAGGTCCAAAGGTCGTTAGAGATTTTAGCGGATGATTTAGGTCTCGAGTTTGGTGGCCGAAGAATCACAGTATCAACTGTGGGAACGCACGAACAGGCGATTCTCGCTGCCGGAAAATGGCCGGCTCGACTCGCATGGTCATTGCATGCGGCTCGTGATGAGGTTCGTAAGGCTTTGATTCCCACCTCTAAAGCTTCTGTGAAGGAATTACGAGATTGGTTCATGGCAGCGCTCAATAACCGACCTCTGTTTGTTGAGATGGTCTTGATTGAGAATATCAATGATCAACAAAATGACATTGATGCTTGTATTGAGTTGTTTAGAGATGCTCCGCACGAGGTACGAATCAATTTACTTCCGATGAATTTCATCGGCAGGCCTGACCTCAAACCAAGTCCTGCACAAAGTGTTCTGCATTTTCGAGACTGTCTGCGTGAAGCGGGTTATTTTTGTATGATTCGAAGGCCGAGAGGCGAAGAAGAGCGCTCAGCCTGCGGACAGCTAGCCGTGGTTGGCTAAAGTTCTATTGAGCCGTCTTCTTGAACTTGACCGGGTAAATCAAGTCGAGAGGACAATGAAATAACTGCATCAAAAATTTCTTGGCGTTCTACTTTTAGATGGGCGATGGCTGCTCGCCTACGTCTTCGAGTGAGTCGGATTTTAAGTGCTCGAATGGTTTGTCTACTCAGGTGAAGATATCGAAGGGCTGCCATGCCTCCGATTGCGGCAAGGATGGCGACGAGGGTGCCACCAATGAGAGGAGAATTAGGAATTCCCGGGAAGTACGAATGAACATATTGGTGGCCTAAAGAACCTAAAAACGCGGCGAGCATCCAGGTCATAGGAAAGGCAATGGCGCCGGCTAGAATCTTTATGGTTGCTTCATCTTTTTTTTGTTTTGCACTGACTCGGGCCAGCCCCCAAAGGGCAAGCGCAGTTGGACCGTTCGCGAGATAACCGAAGATTAAGACGGGCGGCAGGAGCAAGAAAACAAATACCGCTTGAAGCACAAGTAATGCGGCTAACCAGGGAGAGACGAGCCTAGGATCTTGGTCGAGGTGATGGTCATCTAGTTTGAGTTCGCGCAAATCTGCGTCGTAGTTTTCAACACGTTTACGCAGCGCCATAACCTCACCCGGTTTTTCCGCGAGCAATTGATAGTAACCTTGCCGAATTCGAGCAAAACCGAGCGTTTTTTCGGTAATGCCGGGTCGTTTACTTGTTGCGCCCGCAAGCTTCGCCCGCTGAGAGCGTACGAGCTTTCGAAGTCTATGCATCAGGAAGTGTGTCTCCCAGTCGTCAGTTGCGTGCACCACCTCGTCGAGAACAGCCTCAAACTTGT
Organism: Myxococcota bacterium; assembly: GCA_036337945.1. Lineage (GTDB taxonomy): Bacteria > Myxococcota > Kuafuiibacteriia > Kuafuiibacteriales > Kuafuiibacteriaceae > JAYZDF01. The sequence goes on along the minus strand of JAYZDF010000010.1, from coordinate 105,858 downwards.
CTGTAAGTTGTGCGACCTGTAACTCGGCTTCATCATGGTCCTTGATCTCAGAACTCGGTTCTAAAGCACCGTCTAGCTCAACCGGTGGATGAAACCAAACTAACGCTCGAGAGCGAAAGGCTCGTTTGCGGTCGTAATGAAGTCCGACTGGTATGATTACCGGAGGCTTATCAGCGTCACTGCTTTCGCGGCAGGCCTGATAAAAAAGGCGAGCGCCGCCTTTCTTGAGCTCTTGCAAATGGGGCGCGTCGTGGCTCACTCCCTCCGGAAACAGAGCGGAATAGGAGCCGGATGCGATTTTATGAGCAAGCACCTTCAGACTGTCTTGGTTGGCTTTGCGGCGCTCTTCGGGACTAACATTCTTATTATCACTCGCTCGAAAAATAGGGACGGTCCCGAGTCTACGCATGACGAATCCAAGAATGGGCCAGCGAAAAAGGCCGTGTCGTGCACCGAAAACAACGGGGCGCGGTAATTGAGCCAAAATCAGCCCAGGATCAATGAGTCCGTTTGGGTGCCAGGAAATGAGTAAACCTCCACGGTTTTCTGGGATATTTTCTAAGCCGGTAACATCAATTTGACGAAAGAATCCTGACGCGAGTCGCTGAACAAAGGTTCGAGCGAGACGATAGCTTTTTGTGGCGTCACGGCGGTCTTTCATTTCGCTGAGGCGGAGTTTACATCAACTTTTAGTTCGCGTGAAACTGACTTTTCTTCAGCCTACGAAAGGCAAAAAATACGCCGAGCAGAATGATGGTAGGCCACGGCTCGCTACTTGGTTTTGAGTGAGGTACTGATTCGCATCTACACTCTCCTCGGATAGGTTGATCGGTCGTCGCACGAAGTACGAGCTCAGCATCTGCGGAAGCCATGGGTTCAGCGTCCGGCTCTACGACTGATGCGTCTACAAAGCCTGCATCGATAGGGGGTGGCGCGATTCCCGCATCATTCGGTGGCATTGGGGGAGAGATTTCTGGAGCCAGTTCTATGGCATTTTTCAACCAGGCCTCAAGTATCTCGCTTCTTGCTTGGGGACGAATGAGACTGTCCACCGCAAACCCCAAAAGCATATTCTTGTTTTTTCGAACGGCTGCGGCCGTATTTGGTCCCGAATAGGTTAGGGCGATGTTCGCGCCTGTTTCAGGTGAAAAAACATCGCTGGATCGAGCTCGCAATGCTGATCCGGTCCCATCATCTAGATTTAGTATTCCGGGAGTTATAGAAGCGAACCAGTCGTTACTGGTGGGGCTGAGCTCAAGGCTTTCGGCACTATCTGCCGCGTAGGAAGCCCCAAATACTTCAGACAGGAATTGCTTCGAATCGGCGTCTCCGCGGTTGTCCAGAGTCCAGGCAATTTCGCTTCCAGAAGCAAAAATAGCGCCCGTATAATTGAGGAGCTGTTTTCTTATGTCCGTCGTCAACACTTCGTGTTCAACTGATTCACGTCCGAGCGCTAAAATGATTCCGTCGTACTGGCTTAGGTCGATGAGGCCATTACGAACCGCAGACTCACTCGCGGAGTCGAATGTAAAAGAGGCTTCACGAAGCGCTAGTGCGTGTGTTGCCAACGTGTTTCCAGGGTTGTCGATGTATTCGACCCAGGCGTCTCGTCTCTCGTAACTGTCAATGACTAAGAGTTGTGATTTCCTGAGACTGCTTCGCGCAGTGATGGCTCGACTGCGCAAGCCTTCTCCTGCTTCGTTTAACGATGCGACTTTGAAAATACACACCTCATCCTTCTGTAGGCCGGTGATCGTCGCTGGACTGGCTTTGACCATTACACCTTGGTCGAAGTCTCGGTGTCCGCACGCTGAATATACGCGATAACTAAGTGCATCCGTTACCGAATTGAAATGAACTTCTATCGTTTTGGCGTCTATTTTCTTCGCGAACATAACGTCCGGAGCTTGGGCCAGATAGTTCTCAGATTCTCCAAAATATTGACTGATGCCCTGGTAGATTCCGTAGGCAAGCGTTTCTCGAAATCTTGGGTCGTGAAGCGATTGGTTATCGGTCATTTTCAAGTTGCTAGATTGGGATAAGCGAACGTTATCGTGAAATGCTGTTTCAAGAAGAACTCCCGGCATATCATCTAGGTTTCTGAGTTCCCCAAAGTTTGCCACCTTCGTTCCTCGGTCGCGCCAATTCGGATCCCAGCCTTTTCTGATGGATGAGACCATCGCGTCGTGAACAAGACGCTGTAGTCGATCGCTTCCCACCGGGTCATCGCAAACGCTCGCGTTTGGGTCTGAGCTGTGATTGCTAAATTGACCACAATTGTAGCGATAACTTGAGGAACCGTTGGCCGTGCTTTCAGCCACACCGGAGGCATTACTGTGAATGGAGAGGTAAATATCGGCTCCGGCCCATTCTGCATAGATTGGACGAATACTCACATCTCCCACGGATTGAATGTTAGCTGGCGCGTTTTGATAAGTCGCGAAGGGCTTAGCTCCCATCTGCCACCAGGGATGCCCCGTTTCATGTTGTCCTGCGCCAAGCCGAAAAGCGTCTGCTATCAACGCTTTGTTACCGCCGGTCGGGGCGTTTACGGTAACCAATACTTCGTCCCCTTGGTTGAGTCCGAACGTTTGAATAGGGGACCATCGTCGACCATGTGTTGTCTGATCAATAACGAATGAATGGGTGAAACCGGGTGTCTGAACTGTAAGTGGAAGATTTGAATATCGATTACTGCCCGCGACGAACCAAACACTCAAAAGTGAGTCCCCATTTTCGGGCGATACAAAGCGCCACTGCGCGGTCGCATTCGCGTCTGTCGACACTCGGTAATTGTTATCGTGTCCCCCCGCGCTACTTCCGTCTGAGAATTGACCGTTCACAGCGCTAAAACCAGCTGAATTTTCATCGAGGATTGTGCCCGTTTTTTCCAAGCTTCTTTCGCGGACAAGAACGACTTTCGCCCCGGCGCCTTCGAGCAGAGGTATCAGGTGATTCACGACAATTTCGTGGGTTTCGAAGTCTTCGACGATTCCTCGACATCCGCCGCAATTGTTCCAAAATATTCTCCCTCTTTGAGTTCGAAAGTTCCGCGTATTGCTGTTGTAAATCCATCCGTGACCAGGACTAATCGCTATCGTTCGACCGCGAAGACTTTGGCCGTGTGGATAGTCACTTAGGGGAAGAATGGTTTTTTCTTGTTTAGGAGGTTTGGTTTGGGAAGGATGTACAACCCTCAGCGGAGGTCGTAATTGGCCCCCGGGATGCCTGACCAAAAGCATAATATTGTCGATTTCTGGTCGTAATGCCGCAGTGAGTCCCGCTACTGTTTCGAGCGTATTTTCTATCTCAGGTGGTAAGTCATCTAGTGGTGTCTTCGGGCTTAGTTCCAGCCCTAATATCAGCGCTTCCTGACGAACTTCGAGTCGAACAAGTTTCGCTTCAGCCGTGTCTTGTAACCGAGACGTGATTTTTTTGACGGTTTTGGTGAAAATCGAGTCTGCGTGGGCGTTTTGTGCTCGTAACGCGACGGTAGACACGGCTGCGACGAGCGGAAGAATCCAAGTACGCTTGCGCCGGAAAAACCTCACCTACGTTCTGTAGCATTGTCGCCGAAATTTCTCGTCATCCTTTGGGAGGATGCCTGTGCGCAAGGAATTGCACTTCAGGTCCTGTCATCGTCGCGTTTTAAGGCGTTTAATGGGATTTTATGGTTGGCACTTGATGTGCAGGTTAGTGTGCTGTGACAAAGACGTCCCATAAGCAGGTTCGAAGGCCCCGAGCTGGATCGGAGGGTTTCAAACTGATCGAGGTTCTGGTGGCAATGGCTGTCCTCATGATCGCGTCCATGGGTATTCTTCGTCTTCATGGCACAATCATAAAGGGTATCGCCGCTAGTGAAGACTTTTCCGTGGCTTTGGACGTCGCGGGTCAGCGTTTGGAGGACTTGGTTATGGTGGGTGCTGAGAATCTTCCAGTTTGTCCAGTTCCAGGTCCCGGACCTGGGTGTCGGGCGACGATGACGGCATTTCAGCCAGAGCTTGGAGCATCGACAAATGGGTATGCTTGTACTCGATATGTCGATTCTCCAGAACTTTTGATGGCAAACGGGGCATTCGTCCCGCAGGGCACGGCAGACAACTCAAGATATCGAGTTGATACGTCGATTGAAGGCCATCCGGATACAACGCTCTTCCCTGAAGGCCGGTTGGTCACAGTGAGTGTTTGCTGGCTCGACCCGGCGAATCAGATTCGACAAGTGCAAGCAAGGAGATACGTGGTTCCCGGTGTTTAAGTCACGCTCATCTCGCACCGGTTTCACTTTGATAGAAGCGATGGTCGGTCTTGCATGTGCGCTCATCGTGCTTTTGGGTGCGGTGGCGTTTGCTCATTATGAAATGCGTACCCTTGGTCTCAGTCGCGACAATCTCGAGATGACGCAAGTTGGTCGCATGAGCTTGGACCTTATGCTCGATGACTTGGCGAATGCTGGAGCTGGAATTGGTTATGATGAGTCGGGCCGGTTTGCCGGCTTTGAGGTCGGTCAGTTTACCCGAGGCAGCGCCGTGTTCTCTTCGAATGGCGGGCGCCAGGTGAGTATCGATCATGTTTCTACTGCAGCACCTGGAACTTCCCAACTATTTCCTACCGATGATCTCGGCTTACTGATGGCAGACGGTCAATATGTGACTTTAACCTACTGGACGAATTCCCTGGCTCAGGTATGTGCACCCTCAGGATTTTCACGCGGTGATACCGTGATTGTCAGGTCAGAGGATGGAATATCTGCTCGGTCGGTTTCGATAACATCCGTCAATCCCGCAGCCAATTGTATCAACGGGGTTGATTGTTCAGCAGGTTGCGAAGATCTCGGAATCGCCCCCGATACGAGTAACGGTTATGCCTCTGGGCCGAGCGCAGTCACGACAGATTTCACGGGTGGCACTATGGCCGGTGGGTTCAAGCGTATCACTTGGTTTGTGTCGGCATCGACACCGCAAAGACCACAATTACGACGCTTGGAGGGGGACTGCCCAGCGCTTGATGATTCTTGCGGTGATGTGGTCGCTGACAATGTTGATACCTTACAAATGAGGATTTTTGAACGCGTCAATAATACTTGGATCGACCGGACAGATGCAGGAATTCCAGTCGGAAGTACTAACCCATTGAGAGTGGATGTCGAAATTGTCATGCGTTCTGATGCGGTCGACGTGACAGGTAAGAGCCATCCTCACGCCCGCCTTGTTTTGGAGGACCGTTGTCTCCCCGGGCCCGATATTGCGCTGCCACAAGAATGTACGAATACGACCGAGCCCAATACGCTTCGACGACTCGTTCTACGAGCGAGCACCGGTTTACTTAACGCGGGCCGAATGAGGATCAATTAGAATGAAGAGTCATACCGCAAGTTCACATCCACAACGCGGATTCACCATGATTGTTGTGATCATGATTGTGGCTATTTTAGCAGTTATGGGGGTAGCGCTACTCAATTTGCTTAACCTTGATAACAATCTCGTGGGTCAAAGTCGCCGAGGACTTCACGCACGAGATATTGCGATGGGTGGTACGGTCGAGGTTATTAATATGAGCAACTTGACAGATGTCTTACCAAAAGTGACTGACCCCAATCTTAGCGTGCTGATTCAGGCGAATGAGGCGAGTGCATTTTCTGTCTCGGACGATGCTGATGATTATCAAGCTCGAGTGAGCTTTATGAGAGTGGTGCCGCTCACTGAAAGCTCCCAAGGACTCAGTCGAGCAGTTGTTTATGAGATCGTCACTCGTTCTCGTTATGAAAACGGAGAAGCAACGTCCGAAGTTAGAACTGAAATTTATAGGCCCGCGAGCTGGGAAGGCCAAAGTATCCAGCCGAAGAGACACTATCGCTGAGGAGCCATATCAATGATCTTAACTGCAATACCTACAATTATCTTCGCATACTCGACTTTGATCGCTCAAGAGCAGCTTCCCGACGAGCTTGATCTGTTGCGTACAGTAAATCGCAAACCTCAAGTCGCGTTATTGTTAGACCATTCTTGTTCGATGAGAAACGGTCAACAAATCACCCCTTGTGTTTACTACGCTGTCAATCATAATGGTGGGGCCACCAACCTGACTCTTAATAAGAACGAAATGATGAAAGCTGCCTTGACAGGTTGCTCAAGCGATTCTGATGGTGTGCTCGATAAGTGGAATGAGACCGTCAATTTTTCCGTTATGCAGTTTCCGACTCGAGGGCTACCGTATGGCGTTCGGGCCCCATTTGATTCGCAGCATAGCACTCTTGAAAACGCGGTTCAGGGCGTAGGAACAAGAGGACACACACCCATCACACAGGGTTTGAAATACGCTGGCGAATATTTCAACGCCTATTTTAGTGACAGTAACTCGCTTTCCTGTCGGCCAAACTATATTGTTTTACTTTCGGACGGAAATCCTAACGGAGGCTCTGCAACATTCAATTCTGCTTGTGACCCGTCGGTTTCAACACGCACAGTAGGTTCAAGACAGCCGTGGAATGGTGCGAATTATCTCTCGAATTCTGGAGATCTCTTATGTTCCGTTGATGGAGACCAAATTATAGAAACGTACGCGATTGGGTTTGGTGCGCCGGGCTCCTTCAACGAATCAAATCTTCAACGTGTCGCAAACGAAGGAGGGGGCTCTTATCACTATGCATCAGACGTAAACGGTCTCGATGAAGCCTTCTCGACTATCATCCAAGATATTGTCGACCGATCTGCAATTTTCTTCTCTTCTCCTGCAGTTCAAAGAGAAGGAATTTTCACGGGAAACTACATGTACGTATCATCGTATCGCCCGGAAACAGATGGACTGTGGAAAGGTAACCTCAAGAAGATTTGTATATATCCACGGAAAGCTGCAAACGGCATCGACTATGACCCCACTGATAGTAGTTGTATGTTTCGCTACAACGCAGCTGAAGAAAAATTATTCACAAACCCAAATTTAGTTGATCAATGGTTGCCTGATACCAGTACTACAACTTCTGATGTCGGAGGCGCAGGTCGAGTAATGCTCTGCGGCTCAAACGATTCTGGCTGCTCCGGCGGTTTGGGACTTCCTAATGAAACGCCCAACACGCCCTTTCGACCACGAAACATACTCACATGGCGAAACGGAACCTCTGAGTATGTTCCCGTGCAATTAGGTGGAGCCGATGAATGGACTTCTGAAGATGCATGGACCTCCGGAGGTTCTCACGCATCACTTCTGAATTACTTACATGGTTATACTTTCGAGGCGGATCCCAATAACGGTGACCCGCTTACGGTTCGAGAGTGGCCAATTGGTGATATTGTCCATACTCCCACCACCTTATTGAAATTTGGAGACTGTGAGCAGAAGAACAATTGCTGGGTCGTGACTGCAGCCAACGATGGAATGCTACATTTTTTCGATTCCTTTGATGGGGAAGAAACGTCTGCGCTGATACCAGCGGAACTCTGGAAGCCAAATGGGGTCGCCAAAAATACGATAGCAAGTGCAATCGACCAACCCTCCAGCGAAGTCAATCATCGCTATTACATCGACGGTGGTGCACGCTTATATCATCGAGATAACGATGCCGATGGCCTCATTGATGGAGATGAGCCTGCCTCGCTTATTTTCGGCTTAGGTAGAGGCGGAAAAGCCTATTATGCAATTGATGTCGCGCAACTGCAGATAGTTAACGGTCGACTATCAAATGTTCGCACGCCAATCCGGTCTTTACAGTGGGCTGATTCAGGAGAATTTATGGAACTTCAAGAAACTTGGGCGTCTCCCTGGGTAGGTCAAATGCATCCTGTCAACGTGAACAATCCAACAGCGGCCCCGCTCGATGTTGCTATCTTTCCATCTGGCCATATCGCAGAACATGACAATCCTGATTTTAGTTTGCCCGGACAAACAACAGACTCTCGATTCGCGAGCACAACATCGGTGCAACTGACTTGCCCTCAAGCCTCTGCGTCTTTGGGTTTGCCACCGTTTTGCGGTTTTACGGGGTCTTCATCAGACGGGTATCCAGACCCTATCCCTCTTGATTTTACGACCGGCACTTTCGCGTTCGAAAATGCTATTGCCTACAGAATTCGCTTTAGCACCTTCGACATCGATTCGAATGATGGGGTCGTGATCCAAAGCGGGCAAGGGATGGCAGCCGCAAGTTTAACTGGCTCAGGCATTGCGGCCGACTCTTGGTCTGGTGGTTTGGACGCCGACGGTTGGTCCCCGTGGGTATACGCTGACAGCTTACAGGTGAGGATGCTTACAGACGGAAACGCCACGAATAATCGTGGTTTTATTATCGGACAAATAGAGTATCTTCAGGCAGACGCTCCCCCGCGTCGAGATCACGCACCGACTGTATACATTGTGGACCTTGAAGCATGGCGGCAGCCTAACAATAGTTTTGTGGAACGGCTGACAAATTCGCCCATCGTTGCGCGTTTTACTCGCGATTGTAACGATGGACAGAACTGCTTCGATGCGACAAACGTGCGTCGACGGGATTTACGTCATATGACCTGCGCAGTCAGTGCTGAGGTTTCTGTGTATACTGTGGGTGAAAAAGCTCGTGTGTTATATTGGCCCGATGAGTGTGGCCAGATCTTCAAGGCTTGGCACGATGGAACAACCTGGAACGTAATCAGGCTTATGTATACCAACAACACTCCGAATATGGCGAATCTAGGGCAGGGTGAGGCTAGAGACTTTCGAAAGATGTTTAGCCGTCTCGATTTGGTTCCCTCAACTTGCACGGGAAGAAAATCTGTCGGTGTATACTTTGGAACGGGTAACGCGCAACGCCCAACCTCTGTGGATGAATTGTCTGGGGCACCCGCTGTAACAACCCCCGCCTCTAATCGAAATATTGTGGGCGTGATCTGGGACGATAATGGTGTTCAAAACGTTGATCTGAACTCGCTGGCGGATGTTTCTTCGATAGCGGAGTACTCTCCGATAGGAAGTCCACAACTGGGATGGTTTTGGCGACTTAAAAATAATGAAAAATCACTTAGAAGACCTATTGTATTCAAAGGAACCACTTATTGGAAAACGTATCAGCCCACGCAAGCGGCGGCAGAATGTCAATCTGCGGCAGGTGTTGACCGAGTTTATGCTGTCAATAATTGCACAGCCAAAGCTGTCATCGATCAACAAGGTAAAAGCGATATTGAAGATCGAGAGATATGGAGACAAGCTACAGATATTGGGTCTGAGCTTCTTGTGGTCTCTCCGAAAGACGGCCCCGCTATGGTAACGCACGCAAATCTTGCCACCTCTGAGGTTGCAGACTTGACTCCGAACAAAGGTGTTCGGAAAACTCCATTTATTTATCATTGGCGTATACCGCGAGAGGATTAATATGAAGTGGTTGAACCTAATTGTAAGCGTTTTAGCTTTGTGCTTTGGCGTGATGAACGCGAACGCAGATGAATCAAAATTAGTAGCCACAGGCAGGCTTCACAGCATCGTGGACAATATTGCCTTGCTGTCGACACCCATTAAAAAAAGCGAGAGAGCGCAACTTAAGAGAGCTGGCTTTCGAGAGGTATCCAAGAAGGCAGACATTGCGCCCGGAACTATCTACAAAAAGAATTTATTTGTCGGCTACACAATGGTTCTCGCAGAGAAATCACTCAAGAGTATCAAAACAAAACTTGGGCGAAAGGTTCAATTGATTCTTAGGCGTACGAACTCTGAGAAGCCGGTTGTGGTTCAAATCAAATGACCATGTCTGTCTCGGATAAACACGGTTTCAGTCTGATTGAAATCGTAGTCGCAATGGCGATTATCGCAATAGTTGGTACCGTTTCAGTGACGTGGTTTGTTCGAGCACAGAAAGATGCAAGATTAAATGCCGTCGCCGCCAATGTCATGGGGCGAATCCTGGAGGCTAGGACAGAAGCTTTGACCGGGCGATTAATTCAGTCTGGAAACGCTCAACCGGTGGGGGCTCCCGGAGAGTTCCAGGGCTGGGCAGCCCAACCGAAAGTTCGTTCCGCTGGATTTCGAGTGACCTCTGTGAACACCTTCGAGGTCTTCGTTGATAGCGATACACAAGCCGGCGGAGAAGAAGTCATTCACGCGACAAACTTTCTCACTCAAAGTGAAAGCAATCGTGTGAGATTCACATCTGATTCGGTTGGAAGAATGATTAGATTTCAGCGGGACGGTCGAGCGGTAGGCGATCAAGAATTTTCTCTCATTGAAGATAGCATCAATCGGGGGCGGGAAATTACTATTACGACTGTTGGGCAAGTTCGAATCGAACCAATAAGTCTCGAGTAATTTTATATAGATAAGCGCTTTCGAAAAACAGCTGAACAATTTGCGGTCGGTTTCCAGACATGGCACGGTCATCATGCTTGTCCCACAAGTTTGTTTCGATTTTGATGAGCAAAGGCTTCGCAATTCCCACTTTGATATTTGGTCTGATGACCGCGAATTTTGCCCAAGCTGAAGACGAAGTCCGAATAGCCCTAAGCTCCACTGCAAAATCTATCATGATCTCCGGTTTAGATTTATCCGTTTTTGACGGAGTGATTGGTGAGCGTCTAGCGACCGCCGTAGGCGAAGCAAATATTTCGCTTCGGGTTTCAAATTCAAGGGTCAGAATTTCAACGCAGGGCCTAAAATACGATAAGAAAGCGAGACGCGAATCAAAGAAATTAATCTTCGAGTCAAATGATGGGGTTCGCGTCGACGGCACATTATACCTTGGTCGTATTTCTGCTGAAGTTAAGAAAGGGCGACTTCTTGTCATAAATAGAATTCCTATCGAAACCTATCTCCTTGGAATTGTGGGTAGCGAAATGAACCCTCTTTGGCCCTCGGACGCACTCAAGGCGCAAGCGGTTGCGGCACGAACCTACGCTATGCAACGTCGAATGATTATGAGATACGCCAATCGAGCTTATGACTTAGAGTCCACTGTTCTTTCACAAGTATATAAGGGCGCTGAAAGGATTAGTCAGTCAGTGATTGATGCCGTATCGCTTACTCGCGGAGAAGTCTTGAGTCACAAGCATCGCCTTGTAGAAGCTCTCTTTCACTCGACTTGCGGTGGTCAAACGAATTCGGCGAGAGAGGCTTTTGGTAATCATGTTTCTTATCTCGTTCCTAAGAAGTGCAAGTGGTGCAGACCATCCCCTCGTTATCGTTGGGAGACACAAATACCGCTGAAAGACCTTGAACGTTCGTTACAAAAAGCAAAACTAATCAGCGGCAAATTAACAGAAATCTATCGAAAAAATGGTCAAATGAAGACAACAGCGTTCACGCGTTCGAAAAAGTTTTTTCTCTCATCTCGAAGCTTGCGAACTGCGTCGGGATATTCCAAGGTGTTTTCTTCAAAGTTTAGTGCGAAGACGCGGGGCGGAGACGTTCATTTCAGAGGTCGAGGATTTGGGCACGGCGTTGGGATGTGCCAATGGGGTGCAAAAGGTTTGGCAGACGCAGGTTATAACTACCTGGAAATTCTAGCCCATTATTATAACGGGTCTGGAGTGCACCGAGTCTACTAGACTTGTTTTATGGGCACCCACACGGCAATTTTTCAAACCTTTCAAGCGCTCTACGATAGAGTGGGTCGTAAACTTCGGGGTCCACCGGGCCTATCCAGTGGATTTTAGATTCAGAGTAGTAGGGGGGGAGATGGTCGAGTATAAAGCGTCCGCCGCCTTCTTGGTCAAGGGCACCGAACACAACTCGCCGGATGCCATGAAGAATGAGAGTACTCGTGCACATGATGCAAGGCTCCAAAGTGCTATAACAAGTGATCTCATTTGCGCGTTGCAACTCTGTTTTGGGTACCTGAGCGAGCGCGACCATTTCTGCATGAGCCCCGGGGTTGTAGGTTGGAATCAGTAATTCATTACGACCTTCGGCAATAACTCTGTCTGACCGCGCGAAGACTGAACCGATGGGCATATTTCCCTTCGCTTCGGCTTCAAGCGCCAATTCATGAGCCCTAGCTAAACAAGCTTCGTCAAATGAGGTGAGTTGCTCTGAGTTTGCTTCCATTGTCTAGAAGTGCCAAGGAAATTTCGAGTAGTCTTGGTCTCGTTTCTCAAGGAACGCGTCTCTGCCTTCCTGCGCTTCGTCTGTCCCATACGCGAGTCGTGTGGCTTCTCCCGCGAAAAGCTGCTGACCAACCATTCCATCGTCAGGAAGATTAAAGCCATATTTCAGCATGCGCATAGCCGTTGGACTTTTCGAGTTAATCGTCGCAGCCCACTCAAGTGCTGTTTTTTCAAGTTCGCTGTGTTCGACTACGAGATTCACCATACCCATCGCTGCCGATTGTTCAGCATCATAGTTGTATCCAAGAAAAAAGATCTCTCTTGCTTTCTTTTGTCCGACCTGGCGCGCAAGAAGAGCAGAGCCGTACCCACTGTCAAAGCTTGCAACATCTGGGTCGGTTTGCTTGAAAACTGCATGCTGTCGACTCGCGATGGTGAGGTCGCAAACGACATGAAGGCTATGACCTCCACCAACTGCCCAGCCGGGAACAACAGCAATAACAACCTTAGGCATAAAACGAATTAATCTTTGTACTTCTAAGATGTGGAGCCGCCCGAGCCTGGCAGGGTCGAGGCCGCTGGCTCCTTCATATTTATAGCCATCTTTACCGCGAATTCTCTGATCACCTCCGGAGCAAAATGCCCAGCCACCATCTTTTGGTGATGGACCATTGCCGGTCAGCAAAACACAGCCCACGTCAGAGGTCATGCGAGCGTGATCTAGCGCTCGGTACAGCTCATCAACTGTATTTGGGCGAAAGGCATTGCGAACTTCGGGACGATTGAAAGCGATACGCACTGTGCCCTGATCTTTGGCGCGATGATAGGTTAGATCTGTAAAATCAAAGCCTTCTACCTCTGACCATTGTTCCGGATCAAATATTTCTGAAATCATAGCAATACCTCCAAGTAACCATTGGTATTTACCGTCTACGAAGTCAACGCTCTTTCAACTTAAGACCCTTTTGGATGTACACTTAGAGGGTGAAAAATGAACAAGTAGCGTGGCCTCGTTTTCATCTGGCGGTTGGAGTAACGGACCTTACGAAATCAAGGGACTTTTTCGTATCTACCCTGGGCTGCGAGGTTGGCCGAACAGACGAACGTTGGATCGATTTCAATTTCTTTGGGCATCAGCTCACAATTCATCTTGTAGAAGAATCGAGCAGCGTGGCACATAACCCTGTTGACGGGGATCAAGTTCCCGCGTTTCATTTCGGAGTAATTTTAGACTGGGACAATTGGCATAAGCTCAGAGACAGACTTCTACAGGAAGAGTGCAGCTTTCTAATTGAACCTCATATCCGATTTGAGGGACAGCCGGGAGAGCAGGCGACGCTCTTTATAAGAGAGCCGTGTGGTAACGCACTCGAGTTCAAAAGCTTTAGGGATATGAGTATGCTGTTTGCGACTTGATTTCATCCACCTGGAGTTGAGTACTCTTCTTCTAGTGCTACGGATTTTGCATTTGGATCTTCTTCATTGAGCCAAAGCTTGAAGCTCTCTACGGACATATATCGCGCCGGCACAATGAGCAAAATAACGACCGTCGCGAATAGGATACCGTATCCGAGGCTGAGCGCCATCGGAATCAAAAATCGAGCCTGAGTCGATGTTTCAAAGATCATTGGCGCGAGTCCGAGAAATGTTGTCGCCGAAGTTAGTACAATCGGCCGGAAGCGCCTCATTCCTCCAAACACCACGGCTTCAAACAATGAATGCCCGCTTTCTCGATAGCGGTTAATGGCTACGACAAGAATGAGTGAATCATTCACTGTGACTCCCGTAAGTGCGACGAGTCCAAACATACTAATGAGACTCAGGCTATAGCCCATAACGAGATGCCCGATCACAGCTCCGACCAACCCAAAAGGTATTGCGGTCATGATAATTATTGGTTGAACGTAACTCCTGAAGGGAATCGCAAGTAATCCAAAAATTACCACAAGAGCGATGAGACCGCCTTGGGCCATGCTTGCGAATGATTCTTTACGTTCTCTTTGTTCTCCTTCGAGAGAATATTTGATCCCGGGGTATTCAGAAGCGATCTTGGGCAGGATTTCTTGCACGAAACGCTCAGCGACCACTTTTGCATTCGCTTTTTTTTCATCTACATCGGCCGTTACATTGACTGCACGCCGACCACCTACTCTTTTGATGGCGGTGAATGAAGTTCCAAAAGAGATGTTGGCCGCCTCTTTTAGTGGAATCTCGCCTCCGCTCGGGCTTTGAACGATAAGGTTCTCAACATCGCTTTGGGTTCTCCGTTCGTTTTCAGGTAATCTAACCATCACTCGAAGCTCATCTCGCCCGCGCTGTTGCCTCAAAGCTTCGCTTCCGAAAAACGAGCTTCTAAGTTGTCTCCCCAAATTGACCTCAGTGATTCCTAACGTGCGAGCCGCTGGCTTGAGCGTAAAATCAATTTGAGGCTTGCCGTCATCGAAGCCTGTATCGATATCTCTTACTCCATCAAAAGACTGGAGTAATTCTGCGGTCCGACGAGCTGCTTCCTCAAGTGTATCCTTACTCGGATGACTAAGTTCGACGTTGATTGCGGCACCACCAGATGGTCCTCTTGAAAATTTGAAGGAGATCGACTTCACTCCGGGAATTTCGCCGATGGTTTCGCGCCACTTTTGAGTGAACTGTCGCGCTCCGTAACTTCTTTTGTCGTTTTCAGCCAGTAGTACTGAGACGCCGGCGATGTGACCACCCGCTGCGCCAGAGCCTGTATTTACGGGTCCTCCTCCACGGAGTCGTTTTCCTATGAGTCCGTAGATACCGCGGATATCTCCGTTTTGGGTACCGAAGCTCTTCGCGGTTTTTTGAGCTGCCTCGATGAGTTTTGTTTGTACGGTTTTCGTGTAGGCTACCGAAGTTCCATACGGAAGTTCGACACTGACTTGAACGCGATTTGCAGGAATTCTGGGGAGAAATGTGGCCCCGATCCTCCCACCAGCGATGAGTCCGATGGTGATGATGAGTCCTGAGAAACCAATCGCGATTGTGAGTCCTCGATATTCGACGGCTTTGCGTAAAACAGGCTGAAATTGATTTTCAATAAAGTTATCGAGAATACGATTGGCTCGAATGGGTATGATTTGGAGTTTTTTCAATATGGCATTCGTGGGCTCGAGAGGGGTGTGCGCGAGATGTGCAGGTAAGATGTACAGTGACTCGACCAAGGATAAAAGAAGCACTGAAACGACAACGAATGGTACCGACCAAAGAATTTTACCCATAACGCCGCTTACAAAGAAAAGCGGAGCGAATGCGCTGACCGTAGTGAGGATCGAAAAAACAACCGGGACAGATACTTCATGGGCGCCGGCGATCGATGCAACATTGGGGTCTTTTTCTGTCTTTCGTGTCGTAAAGATATTTTCCCCGACAACAATGGCGTCATCGACCACCATGCCAAGGGTGATGATGAATGCCATCATTGACACCATGTTGATTGAAGCGTCCGCAGCCGGGAAAAATATGAGTGACCCAAAAAATGAAATTGGAATTCCCAAAGTGACCCAAAACGCTAATCGGAAATCAAGAATGAGGCCTAGCACTCCTAATACCAAGAATAATCCGTAGATTCCGTTCCTCGTGAGTAGACCAATTCGGTCTTTATAGATTTCCGACTGGTCTCCCCAGGTAGCCACTTGCACACCCTCTGGAAGCGTTGGACGCATGTCATTGACGTACTGCTTTACGGCGTTTGCTATCTCCAGAGGTTTTTGATTACCAACTCTCATGACCGTTAAGCGAATCGCAGGCTTGCCGTTGAAGCTTGCCGACTGATCGGTCTCTTTGAAGTCATCACGAATCTGGGCGACCTCACTTAACTTTACTTGGTTACCGTTTCGACCTGACTTAACAATGATGTCGCTGAATTCCCTTCCAAACTCACGTCTTTCGGTCACGCGAAGCAGGATTTCACCACGTTGTGTCTTTACGCCGCCCCCAGGTACTTCAACCGATGCATTTCGAATAGTTCTGGCGACCCCTTCGATTGTCAGCCCATGTTGACGCAAGGCCTTTTGAGAAATTTCGATACTAATCTCTGGCGGAGGTAGGCCTCTAACATCTACCGTCGTGATGGCTTCCATCGCCAATAAATCTTCATAAAAAATGTCGGACATGGATTTTAGAACCTGCTCACCGACGTCTCCGTAGATCATGATAGAAATTACGCTTCTTCGAGAAGCCATCAGGCTTGTATTGGGACGTTCCATATCCTCTGGAAACGATGTGATTCGGTCGACCGCTGTTTTCACTTCAGACAACGTACGTTCTGGGTTCGCGCCATTCCTAAGTTCGGCGTAAACTTGGCCCGAGCCTTCCAGTGCTCTCGATGAAATTTTCTTTATGCCATCAACATCGCGAATAGAGTCCTCAATGGCTACGACAATTGATTTTTCAATCTCGTCCGGGCTAGCACCCGGATAGCCCGCTGCGACTGTAATTGTATCGATATCGAAAGCTGGAAATACTTCTTGTTTGACTCGTAGCATACTCACCAAGCCACCGAGCAGCAGAACAGCCATCAACAGGTTTGCAGCGACGCTATTTTGAGCCATCCAGGCTATGGATCCGGTTTTAGACATTTGCTTTGTCATGACCGTTTTCCTGGAATCGCCGGGCGAGCTTGAGTTTCTCCCTTGATTCGAAGTTTCATGCCTTGAATAGGAGTAGGAACTCTAGTCATGATGATTCTATCTCCCGTCTTCAGGCCTTTATCTACAATTACAGAGTCTCTCGACTTCCAAACTACATTGACCTTGCGGATATCGAGGCTGTTGTCTTCCTTTAGTATAAGGACCTTCCCGTCATCTTGAACGACAGATTCCGGAATTTTGAATACGTTAGACCGTACTTGTCCCGAGACTTGAATATCTGTGAATGCACCAAGAAAGAGAGGAAGTTCGCCATTCTTTTTCGACAAGGGGTTTTTTACAGCGATGATGAGTTTTGCCATCCTTCCAACCGGGTCTAGATTACTCATGACTCGGATCACTTTACCGGCCTTCTCGCTTGTTTGTCCTTCGCTCCTTTGCACGATAACAGCATCAGATTTCTCTCGTTTAGAGGTTTTGTCCTGGAGAAAGGATACATGCCCTAGGGGCACATTGGCCTCGACCCAGAAGCTATCGGTGCCAGCGAGTTTTGCCAGCGGTCGACCTGCGCCCACAACCTGACCTAAATCAGCATCTTTTGAGAGTATTACGGCGTTAAACGGCGCTCGCAGATTGGTTCGGGCAAGGTCAAGATTAGCTTTTTCAAGGGCCTGATTCGCGGCAGCAACGTTCGATTTTGCGCTTCGCAGTTGCGGTTCTCGTAGCGCAAGTGCTCGTCCAAGATCATCTTTCGCTTTCAGATTTTTTTGCAGGAGGCTCCACTCTCGTTCTGCGACGCGCTTTTTACCTTTTTCTAACTCAAGATTTAAAATGGCCTGCTCAAGTTGCGCTTTTTGAGCTTCAACCATCGCTTGGTAGTTGCGCGGATCAATTTTGGCGATGACTTCACCTTTCCGGAGTTTACTTCCAGGGATAAATTTTTCACTGACCCAAATGAGTTTACCTGAAACCTCAGGGAGCAAAGTGATCTCTTGTGATGGAACCACCGTGCCTTGCGATGTAAGCATAATCCTCGCTGTCGTAGCAGTGACAGCAAGTGTTTCTACCAAAGGTGCACTAAACGACGCAGGTTTTCGACGTGGCGCTGGGCGTGAACTGATGAGAACAATGGCTATACCGAAGGCGGAGCCTACGACCAGGAGTGGTAAGAGTTTTCTTGATAGTTTAGGCATTATTTTGATTCCTCTTGTTTAGGCGGCTTCATGCCGCCGCCGAGTGCGCGATAAAGTTGAATGCGGTGAGAAATTAGCTGTCTTTGTGCGGTCAGTTCATTTCTTTCAGCTTCTTGCATGCCGACAAGGGCGGTTAGAACGGGTAGGTAGGAGCTCAGGCCCTGGATATAACGGTTTTGTGCCTCGGTAAAAGCGGAGCGTGCGACGTTTAGTTCCGCTTGTAGTTGGATGAGCTCTGATTCCTTTCTTTCTAACTGAACTAAAGCATCTTCGACTTCCTGCACTGCGGTGATCACGACCTTTTTGTACTGTGCCAAAGTCATCTTTAGGATTGCTCGCTGCCGGCTGACCTCTGCTTTTCGCTGACCTCCGTCAATGAGCGGTAAAACGAATCCACCCAGAACGTTCCAGATCAGGCCATCAAAAATCGTGCTGATATCGCCCGATAAAAAGCCAGTACTTGCACTGAGCCGCAAGCTCGGAAATCGCTCGGCGATGGCTGAGGCAATACGGTGATCTGCGGCTTTTACACGTGCGTATGCCGCTCGTAGGTCTGGTCGCTGTTGTAAAAGATCGAGAGGAACGCCTATTTGAGGAAGTCCACTGAGGCGAGGCAGCTGAATCCGCTTTTCTTTTCGATTTGCGGTTGGTGCTCTTCCGAGGAGCACGTCTAATTGATTCTCCAAGACCCTAATTTGCGCAAGGGTAGGCTCTAGTCGCCGTCGCGTCTTTAGCAGTTGTTGCTTCTGCTGGAATACATCTAGCGC
This sequence comes from Myxococcota bacterium, assembly GCA_036337945.1. Lineage (GTDB taxonomy): Bacteria > Myxococcota > Kuafuiibacteriia > Kuafuiibacteriales > Kuafuiibacteriaceae > JAYZDF01. The sequence goes on along the minus strand of JAYZDF010000010.1, from coordinate 87,289 downwards.
ATTGGCCAGTCCTTGCTCAAACCTTGCCTGTATCAATGACAGAACAGTTTCGTTGACGGAAATTTGCTCACGCAAAAGTACTGCTTGAGCGCGTTGCTCACCAAGAAGATACCAGGTCTCACTAATTCGAGCCGTGATCGACATAATCGCTGCATTGACATCTTCGTGAGAAGCTTGAGCGTCTCGCAATGCTCCTTTCCTTTGAGTACGAAATTTTCCCCAAAGGTCGAATTCATACGAAACACCCATTGAAACTTCAAAACGGTTGAATGTCCGTGCGCCGCCACCAAAAAATTGGTTGATGATTTGATTTCGACCGGCGTCTACTCCTAAGTCGAACCGGGGCCAATACACGGCACCGAGCTTTCTGGCCACAGCGTCGGCCTGTTCGAATCGAGCGGCAGCCATCTGTATATCGAGATTATTTTTGAGTCCTTGCTCGATTGTGGAGTCTAGTTCCTTGTCGCCAAACTCCATCCACCATTTTGAATCTAAATTGTTCGATTGCGAATTGGACTTCTTCATCGAGAAGGTATTGGGTACTTTGGGATCGGCCTGCTTTCTCGTGACATAGGTGTGGGGAACACAAGCGGACATCGTTCCAAGAAGCAGCGCAGTAGAAATGATAGGTTTCATGGGCTTCCTCCTGGTGCGATTCCATTCCAAAGGGATTCAACGACCTGTTCAACGTATTCCTCCGGCGAAGTGGGGGTATAATTGAACATCAACTCAAAAAAAGCGTAGTTGGCGATTGCACCAAGAAGCATGCGGGCGACGGTTTCTGGGTACTGAGAAACAATGCGGTCCTCAGCGATTTGCTCGGTCACGAAGGAAGTCATCGCGCTGACCGCTTTGATCGGTGGGGGTAGTTCCGGGGGTAGGGCATGTAATATTTCATTCAGATGTGCGTGAATCTTCAGCATCCTGCCGATGTGTTCACGATAGAACCTAAGGAGAGCATGTCCCATGTCGAGTAATACCTGCTTAGGATCTGACTCGTGAGTGACCTCGCTGAGAAGGCCTTCCCAAGGAAGCTGCCCTGGAATCTGCAGCGCGGAGCAAAACAGCTCAGCTTTGCTTCCAAACCTCTTATAAATTGAACCTTCTGAGACACCGGCACTCTTTGCTATTTCTGCTGTTGTCACAGAAAAGCCGCGCTCGAGAAAAGAGGCCCGGGCGGCTGTAAGGATGGCCTCATCATCTATCACCGTAGGTCTCGGCACGGCTGGCGGCTTAACACCCGAAATTTCGGAGTGTCAATAAAAAGTGAGTGCTCACTCACTAACTGTTCTTGAGGGTAAACCTGCATATGATGATGAATATGAAAGGGGGTCGCGGAATCTCGTACAAATAATCAGGTTTTGTCTGATACAGCACGGGTGCTGTGAATGTTTCTGATTATGACTTCGAGCTACCGGAATCTTTGATTGCCCAGTATCCGGTATCTCAAAGAGATCATTCTCGTTTGATGGTCTTGCGCCGAAGTGACCGGTCTATCGAACACAGGAGTTTTAGAGAATTACCGGAGTTACTCAGGGCGAATGATTTATTGGTTACAAATAATACTAAAGTCTTGAAGGCGCGGCTGAGAGCTTACAAACCCACGGGGGGTAAGGTGGAAATTCTGCTGATTTCACCGCAGGCTCACGCACGTCAATGGAGAGTAATGGCCACCAATTCTCGAACTTTGAAACCGGGAATGGAGCTTAAGTTTGATAGCGAGAGCAAGGCGCGAGTGGTTAGTAATGAGGGTCAGGGCTTTTGTATTCTTGAGTTTGATAATCCGGTTGAACAATTAGCGGCTGAACAGGGCACGATTCCCCTTCCTCCATACATGGGACGTAAAACAGAAGAGATTGACGAAGAGCGGTATCAAACCGTGTATGCTTCGGAAGAGCATCAGCGGTCGGTGGCGGCACCAACTGCAGGCTTGCATTTTACTCCTGAACTTTTTGCAGAGCTCCGAGATAAAGGTGTTCAGCATCAATCCATTACACTCGACGTAGGTCCTGGCACGTTTATGCCTGTTCGTGGTGAAGACATAAAAAGTCACCAGATGCATCTCGAGGCATTTGAGGTCACCACTACCGTGGCGGAATCAATCAAGGAAGCACAGCGAGTCATCGCCGTAGGAACAACGGTTGTTCGAACGCTCGAAAGTCTCGAGCAGCTTCAAGCGACTTCGGGGGCGACGCAATTGTTCATTTATCCCGGCTTTACATTTAAGTATGTCGATGGCTTACTCACCAACTTTCACTTACCAAAATCAACGCTTTTGATGCTGGTGTCCGCATTTGCTGATCGCGAATTTATTTTGCAAGCGTATGCGGAAGCGGTATCTCGCGAATACCGATTCTTTTCTTATGGCGATGCCATGCTGATTTTATGACTATGGAACGAACTGTAAATTTCGAACTGTTACACGTAGATACCAAAACGAAAGCTCGTCTTGGAAAGATGACGACACCTCATGGTGTTGTACACACGCCAACGTTTATGCCCGTCGGAACCGCCGGGACTGTGAAGGCGATGCTTCCTGAGGAAGTTGAGTCTACGGGTGCGGAGGTTGTTTTAGGGAACACCTTTCATCTCTATCTCAGGCCAGGTCACAAAACCGTCAACAAGCTTGGCGGCCTCCATCGTTTTTCCAACTGGAATAAAACCATTCTAACCGACTCTGGTGGATATCAGGTTTTCTCACTTAAGGACCTAAGGTCCATCAGTGAAAAAGGTGTAGAATTCAGAAGTCCGTATGATGGCTCAAAACATATGATGACTCCTGAATTGTCATTACAAATACAAGAAACCCTCGGCACGGATATCGCGATGGCCTTTGACGAGTGTCCACCCCACGATGCATCTCGCGAATATATCGCGCGCTCAATGGATATGACTACAAGGTGGCTTGATAGATGTATTGCGGCAAGAGAGCAGCCGGATAAGACATCGCTTTTCGGAATTGTTCAGGGTGGCCGCTTTGAGGATTTAAGGACTCAGCATGCGCAGACGCTGATTGAACGGGATCTCGACGGTTATGCGATTGGCGGTGTGGCTATTGGCGAAGCACCCGAAGAGATTTTGCGAGTCGTCGACTTTACCGCGCCGCTTCTGCCTGAAAACAAACCCCGTTACCTGATGGGGGTAGGTTATCCAAGGGACCTCACGCTCGCCGTTGCACGCGGCGTAGACATGTTTGATTGTGTGATCCCAACTCGTAATGCTCGTAATGGTCGAGTTTTTACCAATGATGGTTATTATTCGATCAAACTCGCGTCGCACAAAGAAGACAATGAGCCAATTGATCCGACATGTGAGTGCCCGACCTGCAAAAATTACTCACGCGGATATTTAAGGCATCTTTTTATTTCGAATGAGATCCTCGGCCTTCGTTTATTAACGATGCACAATTTGTGGTTTTATCAGTCCCATATGAAGCAAATTCGACGTTCGATTGAAGAAGGTACATTTGATCAGATGGTTCAACATGCAATGAACAGTAAAAACCGCCGTGATAATTAGGCGACAACGACTACTTCGCCTACAGGTCCTCGCTTAGATGCTTTACTGTTGATGCTTCTCCTGGCCGGAACAATATTTACCTTAAATTTCGAATATCGGTCGACAACCCATGGAGCCGCTGAATTCGACAAGATGACATGCACATCGTTATCGCTGAGCTCTTCCACGATTTGAGCCAGCTTCTCTTGGTCTTCCTGCGAAAATCCATCTTTCGCGTAGGAAACAAAATTCGATGTTTCTGAAAGGGGAACGTAGGGAGGATCAAAATAGACCAAATCGCCGGGCTTCGCGCGTTGAACGATAGACTCAAAACCGGTGTGTCGAATCGTTGCTCTCTGCAATGCTTTCGAAACTTGACGCAGGTTCGCCTCGTCGCAGATCAATGGGTTCACGTAACGGCCAAAAGGCACATTGAACTGGCCTTTTTTGTTGACGCGGTACAAGCCATTGAAGCCGCAGCGGTTCAAATAAATCATTCGTGCGGCACGTTCCGCTCGACTCATGTTCCATGGGTCTTGAGCTCTTACCTCATAATAATAATCGGATTCATAATGGTGCTCACCCAGTGCTTCAATCACACTATCGACTTCCATTTTGATCGCTTGATAGGTGTCTACCAGCTCTTGGTTGATGTCTGATAAATTTGCGCGTTTTCGAGCGAGGCGACGTGATCGGAACAAACCAAAAAATACTGCTCCACCTCCCATAAACGGTTCATGGTAGTTTCCAAGATTTTCGGGTAACTCAGCGAATATTTGGTCGAGCAGCTGAGTTTTTCCTCCCACCCACTTAAGAAACGGTCTTGGGGTGACTCCGGTGCGTCGCGTAGTTCGTAAACGTCCGGCAGGCCGGATAGTATGGTTTGAGTTTTGCTTTAGGGCAGCGTTAGACATGAATACTCCAGTAATCCTTAGATGGTCTGACTAAGTTTTGGTTCTTGCGGGTGGATGAGATGAGCAAAAGCCCACTCGTGTTTAGTTTGCTGATAACGAAAGCTAACGACTTGGCTTGTTCGAAACCCCATCCATGGTGCGGGGTTCGAGCTCGCAACCAACAGATGACTTACGACATGGCTTAGGGTTGGTTCGTGTCCAACAATTGCAATGTGGTCCGTTGCTGCGCTTTGTGACGTTACAAGGTGTAAGATGTCTTCAATCGACGATGGGCTAGCAATCAATGGATATGCTTCAATCTCGTCGTCGCAGTCGAAAGAATTAGCGAGGATTTCTGTCGTTTGTACGGCGCGAACAAGAGGGCTAGTGAAAATTTTGTCTAAGCCACGAATCTCTTGCGCCAGTAATTGAGCGACTTTTCGTGTTACCTGTCGACCATTGGCCGTAAGTCCACGGTTGAAGTCACCTCCTTCGGCGTACGCATTGGCTTCGCCATGCCGGATAAAATGAACTCGTATCTCGCTCACGAATTCGAAGGTAAGTTACTCAGATCGGTCACGCCATTTTTTGACCGCTCATCAATTCTCCTCAGAAAAAGGTAAGAATTAGCTTTTTTTTATCGAAACTAGAAAACGTGAAATCTCTATTAGAGCGCGTAAATGATCTATAGAGACGATTTTGAGCACTTAGAAAACCAATGGTTTTTTGTTTTTAGATCATGTCAAATTTTTCACCTTAGAAAAAAAAATTAGTGAGGATCGTTTTTTTTCTATGTGAGTTTACTGCAAGATAAATTTTCGTAGGTTTTCTTGACAGAAATTTAGAGAAGTTTGGACAAGAGGTGAAAGTCTAGCCGCGCATTGTGTCGGCTTGTGTGGAGTCAATCGTTCCGAAGTTTTGGTAGATAGAAAGTACGATTGCGAGTGCGATGGCTGCTTCCGCTGCTGCGATAACAATGACGAAGAGTGCAAAAACCTGACCGCCGACTAATCCTGTTACGTAATGAGAAAATGCAATGAGATTGATGTTCGCACTATTTAAAATCAGCTCGACTCCGATCAATATGCCAACGGCGTTTCGTCGTGACACCACCACGAATGAGCCAACAGCGAAGAGAATTGAAGAGAGAACAAGAAAGTGCTTGAGACCAACAGTAAGTATTTCTTGATGGGGCATTATTTTACTTCCTTTCGAGCCATCATTACGGCGCCAACTAGTGCACCGAGAATCAATATCGATGCGACTTCAAATGGGAGAAGATACTCAGTAAGGAGAGCATTTCCGACGAGTGAGGTCGTTTCCGTTGCGGTTGTCTTCGCGAGAACTTCCCAAGGAGTTTGTACGGCAACGGTGACGAGAAGCGCACCCATGCCTAAACCAACAGGCAGTGCCCCAGTTACATTAACAAGTGGATTTGAATCTTCACTGTCAGTGATTTTGTTCGTGAGCATTACAGCGAATAGGAAGAGCACCAAAACTCCGCCGACATAAACAATGAGCTGCGTGATGGCCAGGTAGTCTGCAGACAACCAGGCGAACAAGGCGGCGACACCGAATAGCGTGGCAAGTAAAGAAAAGGCTGAGTACACGATATTCCGTGATAATGCACAGCCTAAGGCTCCGATCACGCTGAGCGTTGCGAATGCGAAAAACACAAGGTCGCTCAACTTTACGACTTCAAAAATCTGAATAATGGTCTGTTTCACCGCGACGTAAGCTAGCAAAGCCTAGCGGTACCGGCAACGATCTTCGTACGAAAATCCATGAAATTGCTGGGAGAGGAGTATCGAGCTAACGTATTGTAATAATTGGAAATGGGGTGCGATAAGCACTCCGAGAGGGAATACTAGTAGGTGAGCGGGGTTTGCTTATTCAGCGCCAAACGTTTCTTTGAACTTGGTAAGGTGCTCAACGAAGCTTTTCTCTAGTTCTGGCGTGATTTTCTGCTTCTCGCGCAGTTCGGTGAGAATTTCAGGCGCATTACCATCCAAATAGCTCAGAAGCTCGCGCTCGAATTCAAGCATTTTCTCGACGGGAACGTCGATCACGAACATACCTTCTTGGTACTTGCTAGTGTCCTTGTATTCGTCGTTCTTTGGCTTCGATGGGAAGATAGCAGCCCAGATTACAGCCACCTGTCTTTCAACTTTCGCAGGCTTGTATTGGTCTTGTTTAAGTAGCTCCAAGAGACGAACACCGATGTCGAGTTCTCGCTTGGTTACAGCATCAAGATCCGACCCGAATTGAGCGAAGGCTGCAAGTTCACGGTACGCAGCGAGTTTCAAACGAAGCATACCCGCAACGTCTTTCATCGCTTTGATCTGTGCGTTACCACCCACACGAGAAACTGAGATACCCGCATTTACTGCTGGCCGCTGTCCAGAACTGAACAAGTCAGCTTCCAAGAAGATCTGACCATCGGTAATCGAGATTACGTTAGTCGGAATGTACGCAGAAACGTCGCCGGCTTGGGTTTCGATGATTGGTAGTGCTGTCAGTGAGCCACCGCCTTTTGCGTCGGACAGTTTTGCCGCGCGTTCGAGCAATCGGCTGTGGAGATAGAAAACATCTCCAGGAAACGCTTCACGACCAGGAGGACGGCGAAGAAGTAGAGCGAGCTGACGATATGCGGTCGCTTGCTTAGACAGGTCATCATAAATGATGAGGGCATGTTTTCCGTTGTCCCGGAAGTACTCTGCCATCGTGACACCAGAGTACGGTGCAAGGAACTGAAGAGGAGCGGGGTCTGAAGCACCGGCGAGTACAATGGTAGTGTACTCCATCGCACCTTCTTGTTCGAGCTTGTGTTTTACTTGCGATACAGTGGATTGTTTTTGGCCAATGGCTACATAGAAGCAGTGAACGTCAGCACCTTTTTGATTGATGATTGTATCTACCGCGATTGCAGTCTTACCAGTCTGACGGTCGCCGATGATAAGCTCACGCTGACCACGACCGATTGGAATCATTGTATCGATCGCTTTGATACCTGTTTGCAGCGGTTCATGAACGCTTTTACGAGCAATGATACCCGGTGCCTTCAATTCAATTTTGCCTCGTTTGTCCGTTTGGATCGGCCCTTTTCCGTCAATGGGTTCACCGAGAGCGTTTACGACACGTCCCATCACCGCCTCACCAACTGGTACATCAGCGATACGGCCAGTACGGCGCACGGTATCGCCTTCACGGACATGCTCGCCAGCACCCATCAGAGCAACACCGACGTTGCTTTCTTCAAGGTTCAATACGATCCCTTTCAGTTCTCCAGGGAACTCAACTAGCTCACCAGCTTTTGCGTTTTGAAGGCCGTAGACACGTGCAATACCGTCACCGATTGTCGTGACTGTTCCGGTCTCAGCGACTTCGACTTTTTTGTCGTAGCTTTCAATTTGTTGTCGGATAAGTTGTGAGATTTCCTCTCCACGGATTTGCATGATCGAGAGCTGGCTAACAGTCGATTGAACGAAGATCAACTGAAAGTATTCGCTCCATAATTTTTAGTTGAATCTAGCGACACGAGATATTCAACAGAGGAGAAACAATGGGCCACTACTGTCTGACCTGCACGCTTTGAGGCATAAAAGCAGGCTAGAAAACCATAGATATTAAGGGTTTATGCTGAGTGTTTCGAAGGCGGGGTGAAGAGATGCCCAAATGCTGACTAGGCGTGACTCTGAAGTTGTTTGCGTAGACTCGCAAGCTGGGTTTGGAGTGTTCCGTCAAATACAAGCGATCCGACAGAAGTCCGAATGCCGCCAATGAGTGCTGGGTTTACTTCGACATCGAGTTCGACGGTCATCCCAGTTCGTTTGCCTAGGGCTCGTTTCAAGCTGTCTTTCGTGTCTTCAGTAAGCGGAAAAGCACTTTCAACGCGGGCTCGGATTCGTTTGGCGCGTTCGTCCGCCATTGTGCGAACGTCGGCAGCGATTGCAGGTAATTCTGATGCTCGGCCTCTTTTCACGAGGAGGTGAACATATCGTTGGATGATAACTGAGGCTTCGAGCTTCTCAAAAATAGCGTTGACGGTCTGTATCCGTTCCTCCTGCCCGAAGGTCGGGTTGGTGAGAACGTTCTGCAGATCAGCAGACTCTTCAAACGCTTCGCAGAAGGTTGATAGTTGAGAGGAAAAAGCGTCGACCTCTTCGTCGGACTTTGCAGTTTCGACAATGGCTTTCGCATAACGACGGCTGACAATTGAGCTGGTAGACATATCTAAATCCTTTTTCTTCTAGTTCTTAGCGATATTGCCAATGTATTCGTCTGCCAGTCGGCGACGGTCCGCGTCAGTGATTCGCTCTGCGAATAAGCTCTGCGTCATAGAAAGAGTTGTTTCTATAGCAGCTTCTCGAATTTCTCGTTGAGCCTTGAGAGACTCCTGATTGATTGTGAAGTCCGCATCTCGAATCATACGCTCAATCTTGAGTTCTGCTTCTGCTTTGACTTTCGCTTCATCAGCTTCAGCTTGCGCTTGGTAGCTTTCCATAATCTCTTCAACTTCTTTTTCGAGATTACCTAATTTTTTGGCGTACTCTTCGAGACGCTTTTCGGCTGCGGCTTGCTTTTCTTCGGCTTCCTTCAATTGGGCTGCCATTTCTTCACGCTGATGCTGAAGATGTTCTTTTGGAGACCGTCCTGTAAGGTTTCGGAGAATCGCTGGAAGAGCGAGTAGAAGTACGACGAAGTTGATGACCAACGCACCAATCTCGAACCAATTTATGCTGCCGTCTCCGTGACCGCCGCCTGCACCAATAATCATTCCAATCATGACTAAATATTCCTCCCGAGAAGTTTAGAAGCGGTAATGTCAGCAAGTCGATGAGCCTCTGCGTTTACAGTGGACATCGCGCCGTCTTTTTCTTTAGCTATTTCCGCTAAAGATTGCTTCACGCGTTGGTCAACTGAGCCTTGTTCTTCGGCGATTTTTTCATTCATCGCAGTTTGCGCTGCGGCTCGGATCGCGTTTCGCTTCTCCAGACCTTTGCGCTTCGCGGCTTCGATTTGCTCTTCGAAAGCTTCGGCTTGGCGTTCAGCCTCTTCAAGCTTTTGATTCGCTCTTTCTACAGCGCCTTCGATGCGGTCGTGCCTCTTTTCAAAAAGTTCGAGAAACGGTTTAAAAACCAAACCGTTGAGGATCACGAATGGGAAAATGATAAGCGCCAGTGCCACCAGTGCGGTGGCGTCGACGTCGAGAGTTAGTCCTGCAAAAACCACGTCGGTCGACTAGCGACCTCGACCTGGCGAGTCAACCCTGGCATTTTATCTGTGAACGAACTAATAAGGACAAAAATGACGAAGGATAGTGAAGTGGCTGAAAATGCCGAGTCATCTCGACAGATCACAGCGGAGGATCTCGCACAGCATACTCCGATTTTGACGAACTATTTGCGGAAATTCGTTCGTCCCAACGAGCTGGACGATGCCGTTCAGACTGTCATGGCTCGAGCATTAGAGAATTTAGAGAAGTATCGAGGTGATAGCACGCCGCGGGTATGGCTGTTGGGGATCGCCCGGAATGTAGGGTTTGAGCAGGGTAGACGGAGGCAAAAAGCCCCGATTCTCGCCAGTCAAACCCAAGATGAGTCCCAAACAGATAGGGGAATCGCCGACGTTGACGAAGGTCCAGCTGCTGATGAGGTGATGGGACGTAAGGAGGAGCAGGCCTTTGCTCTTCAGGCCCTCGGTAATTTGTCTCTTGATGACAAGCTCGTTTTGTTGGTCACCTATGTGGACGGGGTTTCCGGTCCAGAGGCTGCTGAAGTCTTGGGCATGTCGTTTTCTGCCTTCAGACAAAGGCTATCCAGAGCTCGTCAGGCGCTCAGAGCAGAGTTGAAATCCATTACAGATAGAGGGGATTCCGCCGAAGCGGCGAAAATCCTCGCCGCCTGGCAGCCCGCGCTAGACCCGCATGGCACGAAAAAAGATCTGAACACTCCGTCAAATGACTCCGAATCTTGACGCCATGCTCGGGACCAGCCATGTCATGGTAACAAATGGCAAAAGATACGCTTTCAATCACCGATAACCGAACGGGCAAAGTCTACGAGATCCCGATTACCGATGAGACCATTCGAAGTTTGGATCTCAGACAGATCAAGGTGAACGATGATGACTTCGGACTCATGGCGTATGATCCCGCTTATCAAAATACTGCGGCATGTCGATCGTCCATCACATACATTAACGGCGAAAAGGGAATTTTAACTTATCGAGGCTATTCGATCGAGGACCTCGCACGTGACGGCACCTTCTTGGAGGTTGCCTACCTTTTACTCAACGGCGAACTTCCGAACGCCGCAGAATCCGAAGCATGGAAACATGAGATCACCACCCATACCTACGTTCATGAGAACGTAAAGGATTTCATGACCGGGTTTCGATATGACGCTCACCCTATGAGTGTTTTGATTTCGACCATAGGTGCTCTGTCCTCATTTTACCCAGAAGCCAAAAATGTTGGCGACGAACAAGAACGTAAACAGCAAATCATTCGACTTCTTGCAAAAATGCCGACCATCGCAGCTTGGTCCTTTCGACATCGCCGAGGCCTTCCCTATATCTACCCGGACAATGAGTTGAGCTATGCTGGGAACTTTCTTCAGATGATCAATCGATTCTCGGAGAAAAAATTTGAACCCAATCCTACTTTAGAGCGCGCCTTAGATGTTCTGTTTATTCTCCACGCAGACCACGAACAGAATTGTTCGACGACAGCGGTTCGAGGCGTAGGCTCATCGCAGGCGGATCCGTTTACTGCTGTATCTGCGGCCTGCGGCGCACTATCCGGACCTCTGCATGGCGGAGCGAACGAGAAGGTCCTACGTATGCTTCGAGAAATCGGTAGCAAAGATAACGTTCCGCAATTCATCAAAGCTGTTAAGTCCGGTGAAGCTCGTGCCATGGGATTCGGACATCGTGTTTACAAAAGCTACGATCCGCGAGCGAAAGCGATCAAATCACTTGCCGACCAAGTATTCGAAATTACCGGAGCAAACCCATTGCTGGAAATTGCACAAGAACTAGAAAGGATTGCGCTTGAAGATGAATACTTCATCAAACGTAAGCTCTATCCAAATGTCGATTTTTATTCCGGTCTCATCTATGACTCGATGGGCTTCCCGACGGATATGTTTACTGTACTGTTCGCCATCCCAAGAGTTGCTGGTTGGCTTGCTCAGTGGAACGAAATGGTAAACGATAAAGAGCAAAAAATTGCTCGGCCTCGCCAAATCTTCACGGGTCCCGGTGCTCGCGAATACGTACCGCTCAACGATCGCTAAATCGTCTATGCGCTGTATGCGCGACTTGCAGACTTATGCCTGTTGAAATCTTCACTCATAACTCCAAAGCTCTTCGCGATAATCCATTAGGTGACCCCTACGTTAGGGAGCTTCATTGCATTGTCCCGGACGGACTGTCGGACAACGAACCTGTCGGAGTGCTTTGGTATCTTTCAGGTTACGCAGGTGTTAGTCGAGGGATGCTCTCGGGTGATCCTTGGCAAGAAAGCTTGCAGGCCCGCATAAGCCGACTGCAGGCAGAAGGGCTGGTTGGACCGATGATCGTCGCTTTGCCGGACTGCTTTACGAAGTATGGTGGTTCACAGTTCCTTGATTCGCCCGCACAAGGCTTGTACGAAACGTATTTGCTCAAAGAACTGCGTGAATTCGTTGAATCCAAATTCAACGTAAGCGGACATGCAATCGCCGGAAAATCTTCTGGTGGATATGGTGCGTTATTCCATGCCATGCGCAACCCGGGACAATTCCGGGCGGCGGTATGTCACTCAGGTGACTTAGGATTTCGTTTGGCCCACACTGGTGAGCTACCTCTCTTGATGAATGCTATTCACGAACACGGTGGGGTAGAAAACCTAGTAAAAGCCTTCGACAAAGCCAAAAAGAAGAAGACAGGGCGATGGATTGGTCCGATGAGCATGCTGGCTTATGCAGCAGCGTACTCACCAGACGAAACTCAACCTTTGGGGATTGCGCTTCCGTTCGACTTGTCGACCGGTCAAATTGACGAAGCTGTGTTCGCCCGTTGGCTTGCGCTTGACCCGGTGGAGATGGTGACGGACAAAGATTGTCAGGAATCTCTCCGTAGCCTCGATTTACTCTTCATAGACTGTGGGTCACGAGATGAATATCATCTCCAGTGGGGCGCAAGAGGCCTAAAACGTAAACTTGATTCGTTAGGAATAGAGCATGTTTATCAGGAGTTCAATGACGGCCATCGAAGTACGAGCTATCGTCTAGATGTAAGCTTGCCTCTCATCTATAAGGCCCTTTCAAAGTAAGTCGATGCGATCACTTTATCTTTACGGCACTCTATCGCTGCTTACCATTGCAATCGCTTGCGAGAGTAACTCGTTCGAAGAAAAATATAAAAACGGCAAACTCAAGTCTCAAGGACAAGTGCAAAAGCATGATGACGGAACCTTCTCGATGATCGGCCCTTGGACCTTTTGGTATCAAAACGGTCAGAAAAAAGCGTCTGGGCAGTTTCGTGACGGCCGAAAATTTGCGAGCCGTGATCAGCTGGGTGTTCCAAAGAATGCGGAAACTGCGAAACGTCAGTTTAACAAAAAAGCGAAAACCGAAGACAAAAAAAAAGGTGATCAAGGTATCCCAAAAGAGGGTCGAACGGGTCTGTGGACTTTTTGGTTTGAGAACGGAAAGAAATTATCTGAAGGACAGTTCATTGATGGACAACCTCATGGCTCTATGACGAATTGGTTCGATTCAGGTAAAAAACTATCGTCTGGAAACTATAAGAATGGTCGACCTGACGGAGAGTGGACCTCTTGGCACGAAAACGGCGTCATTGCATCGAAGGGCTCATATATTGGCGGTAAGCAGGATGGTGTTTGGACGTATTGGTTTGAAAATGGTCAAAAATCTATTGAAGGTCGTTCAAAGAACGGAGTCAAACACGGTAAAGCCATTTATTGGCATGACAACGGGACCATAAAAGAGCGGCGAGAATATAAGCACGGTGAAAAATCAGGTCTTTGGGAAAGCTGGTATCCAAATGCGAAAAAGAAAAGTGAACAGCAATTCCTTGATGGTGCTCAAGTCGGTCCATATCGTGCGTGGCACGATAACGAAAAGCTCAGCATAGAAGGTTCGTTCGTGAACGGACTCCGCGAAGGCAAATGGATATTCCGTCACCGAAATGGAGAAATTAGTCTGGTAGGCATATTTATCAAAGACAAACAAAACGGGACGTGGACTGCATATCACGAAAACGGAAAGAAAAAAGAAGAGGGCCGTGCTGTCGATGATCAACGTGATGGACCTGTTACGACCTGGTATGCAAGTGGTCGTAAGAAGTCAGAAGGTATCTACAAAAATGGTGCACGCGACGGTGTCTGGACCGAGTGGTATGAAAACGGTCAAGCCTCTTCAAAAAGCCAATTCATCAACGGACAACGATACGGTGAGCAACGAGAATGGTTCGAAGATGGTCAGCGAAGAAAGAAAGGAAATATGTCTAATGGCCAAAGAATCGGTGAATGGTCCTGGTGGCATAAGAACGGAAAACGCATGGCCAAGGGCGCATATGAAAATGACAAAGCGAGTAGCCTTCAATGTTGGGATTCTAAGGGGAACGTGGTCGCTACCACCTTTGACAATGAGAACGGCTATCGGTGCCCGGATCTTTCTAGCCGTTAGCTTGTTGCTCGCCTAAGGTAATGGCTGTTCGGCAGGACGAGAGCTAGCCCGTCTTTGAGACTGCGCCTTCAGTTCTTCTTTGGTGGGCATGACATACTTTTTATCCCGCATGTACAAATAGAGCACCGCCATCGCGTCTACTTTTTTTGGGGTCGTATTATTATAAGTAGTCACGAGTTCATATTCGCCATTGGCTGATAGAGCAAAACCTTTTGAGTCTGAATAAGTATCAATATTTTTGAGTCCAACCGTTTCCTTAAAATTTTCAGCACTCGCTTGATAAATAATTTTCCCACTCGAAAGATCATGTAAGCTGATTGACTCAGCATATGGATGAAGGTGCGCCGCTGCAGCATGCACCACCGTGTCTTCGTCTAATGCTAATTGAGGAGTGGCTAAAGTTCGATATGTGTGCCGACCAGGAGGAACCATCCAGTGGCCTGAAAACCTTCGTCCGTGCCGGTCGCGATGTTCCTCATTTCCTTGATTGGCATCTTCGCCAGGCAGGCATCTCGCTTTACGCTGAAGTGGATTCGGTGTCAGTACTTCATAGACCATGGATTCACCAGTCATAGAGACTTGAACCGTAAGACTCCGGTAGGTAAGGGGTATGATGTCGCTTTGCCTGTGTTTGTCACGAAGGAATTGGATGTGTGTCCGATGACGTAATTTTTCAATTCCTGAATTTTGATGGAGGTTAAGGGTCTGCGTCGCCATCCGAAATGGTTCGTTAGACAACACTGGAATACCAAAACCTGGCGGCAATGAGAGATTCAGGAGGCCTTGCGAAAGTGTAAACACGCGAGGATCTCTGCGCCCCCCAAGAAAAATTTTAGGTGGTTGTTCACTGTCAAAATTTGCGTGGCAGACGTATTGCTCGGATGCGACTGTTTCTCCATCGGCCTCAGTGACCTCAGAGCGAATGCCCTGAATCCAAAGCAGTTCGGGCTGCTGATTTTCAAGTAAGCTGAATTGATGGCTCCAAATTGGGCCGGTCATCGATGGATAGATGCGGTCGACAGTTTGGATATCTGACAAAAGTTGAACGCTAGAGCTGGTGCGCGTTACTCGCCTAACATGAAAATCTCTTTGGTGTTCGACTGAAGGGGCAGTGGTTTTTTTCTTATTTTCACTGCAGCTGATTATGAGAAGCCATAAGAGATTGAATATCCCAAGTCGAAGATGAGTACGACTCATGCTGATCAGTTTGTCGTCTGGGCGCTGGTAATAGACGGTGTAGCCAATAGGAAGGGTGCGATTTCAGCATCGAATTTTTCGTTTGCTTCGTTAGTAAATTCATAGCTCCCGTGCATCGTCCCCCAAGGCGTTTCGAGAATACATCCAGATTGATACTCGTGAGATTCGCCAGGCTTTAGAGTCGGCTGTTGACCAATCACGCCATCTCCTTTCACTTCTCGGACAATTTCATTCGCGTCGGTAATAATCCAATGTCGGGTCATTAGTTGCGCAGTTTCTTCTCCTTCGTTGATGATCGTCACCGTGTACATAAACACAAAACGATCGCGACGCGGATCTGACTGGCCCTGTAAGTACTCGCTGACTACTTTGACTCGAATTCCCTTTGTTATTGCATTCGACACGCGAGAATCATTGCAATCAGCGGAGCTTGCTGACAATGCTCCTCTGTAAAGTTTTTTGCTAGTGAATACCCTTTTTTAGGTCTTGTATAGCTGTCTATGTATATGAAATCCTGTCGTCTTTGTGACTGTTGACTTATCTACTCGGTGGTAGATAAAGTTTTGTCTATGGGACGGCCTCGCGCAACAACCCAGACGGTGGAAACGGCACAACGCCTTCTTTCAGCCGCTGAGCAAGAGTTTGGCAGCAAGGGATTCGACCGAGCGCGTTTGGCTGATATCGCAAATATTGCCGGAATTAGTCGTCCTTCTCTTCTGTATCATTACAACTCGAAGGACGCGCTGTACGCAGCTGTGGTTCGTCAGGCCTTCCAACGTTTGGGGACTACGTTGGTTAGCGCGCTGACCGCAGAGGGTGATTTTCACTCTCGGATTAAACGGACCATTGAGATCTTCGGCGCGTTTCTTGAAGACCATCGACATATGTCTCTGATGTTCCTCAGGGAGTTGGTGGACGGTCGCGGGCCAGGGCGGGATCTACTGATCGCCGCGGGTGTGCCCATTTTAGATCGGGTCGAGGACTTTGCGAAGACGGAAGGTTATTCTTTCGTTCGCGGTCGCGTGCCTATTCGGGCAGCGTTGATGCAGATTATTTCAGGAATGATTGTTCATTCTGCTGCGGGGAATTTACGACAACCATTATGGGGGGATGAAAGGGACTATTCTTCAGTTCTTGCAAGAGAACTCATCCAAGGTGAACAGCTATGCAACTAAGCCAAATTATCAATAATCTGCGAACGAATGTGCCGACGATGCGCGATGCCGCAAAGATGAAAAACGTGAAGGTACTAATGGGTCTTCTGGGACCCGCCTATCGAAATCTAATACTACAACGAGCCAAGCAGTCCGAACAAATCACTATCCCGACTCGTAACAGTGCGTTTTTTGATTGGAGTTACGAACGCAATCATTCGGAGCTGAGAAAGCTCTATGATGCTGCGAAACACGGTCAATGGAACGGTGATGATCTTTCTTGGCAGACCAACGTTGACCCAATGAACACGGAAGTTGAGCTCATGCCAGAAGAGCTCAACCCTATGCGTGATCTACTTGCTTATCGTCGCCTATCAAAAAAAGAACAGCTCTCTCAACGCCACAGTATCCTCGCTTGGATGCTGAGTCAGTTTCTGCACGGTGAGCAAGGCGCTTTATTCGCTGCATGCGAAGTGACAGAGGCAGTACATTGGATGGATGGTAAGCTCTACGGCTCCACTCAAGTCGTAGACGAAGGTCGCCACGTTGAAGTATTCCATCGGTACTTGGATGAAAAGTTAGGAAAGGTTTACCAAGTCAACGATAACCTCTTCACGATTATTGACTCTCTAATGAGCGACAATCGCTGGGACCTGAAGTTTCTTGGGATGCAAATCATGATTGAAGGTCTGGCCCTTGGCGCATTTGGGACTATCCGTCAGACGACCAATGAGCCACTTTTGCGTGAGCTGCTTAAACAAGTGATCACTGACGAGGCTCGCCATGTCCATTACGGTGTTGTTGCCCTCGGTGACTTTTACAAGAATCAACTGAACGAAAAGGAACGTGCGGAGCGAGAAGACTGGGCTTACGAAATGTCACTTCTTATGCGTAATCGATTTCTTGCTCACGAGTTTTACGAAGAGCATTACGGGCACATTATGAGCCGAGCGGAGTGGGACAGAAATCTTTTGCAATCAGACATGATGCAGATGTTCCGCAAGACGATTTTTCGGCGCATTATTCCGAATCTTCGTCGAATTGGTCTGCTGTCAGATCGCATTAAGCAGCACTATGCCGATATTGGTTTGCTCGTATACGAAAACGATAAAGCTGCGCCTGATATTGAAGTTAATGAGCTCCTTACGGCCTAGAAGTTTTTCTTCGTCACCTGTTCTAAGCGAAACCACAAGGGCATCAATCCCAAGCTTATCAGAGCGGCGCCAAGGTACATCATACGGTCGCTAAATTGATTGGCAACCAAACCGAGTACCGGCGTCAAAAGTAGACCGCTCAGGTCCCAAAGTAAGGTGTAGAAAGCGATAGCCGAACCTCTCAGCTCAGGCGGATTTCTTGACGTAACCTGACTGGCCAGCAACGGGAAACAATACCCATGCGCGATGCCACCGAGAATTCCAGCAATATAAAAAGTAAGACTCGACTGCGCGAACGCGACGACAGTCGCTGCAAGAATGTACAAAAAGAGTGCTGGTGGAATAAGGCGACTCGGGCCCAGTCTATCAAGAGAGCCAGCACCCAGAAGACGCGCACCGACTGCGCCAAAAGAATAGGTAAGCCATAGGCTGGAAGGATGCTCAAGCCCTCTTGCTTTTCCGGTCACCCCGATAAATGCGAGAAACATAGCGACAAGCGCTGCGAATATAACTGTAGCGAGCCAAACGGATTGCAACTGCTTTTGCGTGACTGCATTAATGACAGCGGCGAACGAAAACTTTTCTCTCTTTCCTTGGGATGGAGGTTCTTGAATCACAAAGAGAAACAATAGTGAGGATCCGACGACGAGGCCCGTCGCAGGCAGAAACCATTGTAGGTCACCGCCTCTAACTCCCAGTTGCTCCATAAGCGGCATACCAGCCATGGGGAGTAATCCTGAGACGCCAAAGAGAGCCAGTCCCTCGGTTCTTCTCGATTCGGGAACAAGGTCGGCGGCAAAGGTAAAGTAGCCTGTAAAGCAAGCACCCACCCCAACTCCAAAGATGACTCGGGACAGATAGATCATTGGACCGGTAGACTCGACAAACCAAATTAGTCCCATCCCCGAAGCAATCATTATGGTGCCGACGATCAGCGTTGCTTTTCGTCCCCAGGTATCAAGAGAACGCCCAACGAGCGGGCGAGAAGCAATCCCTCCAATTTTCGCAGCAGCAACGATCAAACCAATTTCTAGTCGATTAGCTGAAAGATGATTCAAATACAGAGGAAGAAGAACCATTGAAGTCCAGCCTAAAGACTGAAGAAAGTGGGCTCCGACCAGGATGCCGAAAGATTTGGTAAAAAGCGGTGGCTTGTTCTGTACTGAATCGTGCATGAACAGCCGGTTAACTTCCGGCAATTGTCATTTCGCTGACACGAAATGTTGGTGTAGCGATCGCGGTTCGGGTAACAAGGTCCGACCCGATCGCGTCAATTCGCTTCCATAGGTCTTTGAAGTTCAAGCTGATTGTGACTTCTCCGACGGGTGTTGTTTTTTTGCCGTTCTCAATCCAAAACCCTTCCGCACCACGGCTGAAGTCTCCGGTGACAGGATTGAAACCGAAGCCCATCATACTCGTAACGTATAATCCTTTTTCAGTTCCCTGGATGATTTCTTCAGGTGAGGTCTCGGTCGGTAAAAGATGGAAATTGGTTGCTGAGACAGAAGGAGAGCCGCCTATTCCTCTAGAGGCATTTGCCGTACTTTCCTTGCCCAGTTTTCGTGCGCTGTAAGTATCCAAAAGAAAGGATTTCAGCATACCGTTCTCTACAATCGTATTCTTTCGAGAAGGAAGGCCTTCGCCATCAAAGGGACGAGAGCCCGGAGCTCTTGCAATCAATGGGTTGTCAACAATATTGACGATGTCACTCGCAATCAGTTCGTTCTCCGCTTCTAATAGATACGAGCTTCGTCGATAGATTGCACTACCGGAAAGACATTGCATCAGTGCGGAAAGCAGCGCTCGACCGGTATCGGGATCAAAAATAACGGGTGCTTCGCAGGTCGGTACTTTTTGAGCTCCCAGTTTCTCAAGTGTTCGCCGGGCAGCTTCGGTTCCAACGTCTCCGGCCTCTTGCATATCGCTGAGAAACCGTTTCGCATCCCAGTGAAAACCAACCTGCATTTTTTCGCCTTCGACTTCAGCAATTGGATTTACAACGAGCGAGTAATAGCTTGAGTCGTAATTGCCGCAAAAACCACCGCTGGTTACAAGCGCGGTTCCACCGATCACTCGTCCGAAGGTTGCGCCTTCGGAATTTGTAATTCTTTCGTCGTAATCCAGAGCTGCTTTTTCGCCTTCAACAGCCCATTTTATCGCCTTTTCAGCCGAGAACTCTCGAGCCTCCTCATCGCACAAATCAAGTTCAGGAAACGTTTTTGCCAGCATGGACGGTTCAGGTGGACCCGCGAACTCATCAGGTTGAGATAGATTGGCCAGTTCAATGGCATCGGCAATCAGTGCATCGAGACCGCTATCGGTGGTGTCATTGGTATAGGTCACGGCCGACCGGTGATTGATAATGACTCGAAGTCCTGCACCTTTGGGTGCGGCTTCTTCTACCAGTTCGGTTTCTCCCTGCCGGACTTTGACGCTCATTTCAGCGCCGTCTTTTACTAAAGCTTCAGCAATCTTTGCGCCGGCTTTCTCCGCTCTGGAGACGATTTCTTTTGCAAGTGCGATTCGAGTTTCGTTTCTATTTGTCATCTGCTTAGCCTCCTATCTTCGTTCCACCGACTGTGATTGAGCCAACTCTTATTGTTGGACAGCCCACGCCGACCGGAACAGATTGACCATCTTTGCCACAAGTCCAAATGCCGTTGGAGATTTCGACATCTGAACCAAGCATATCGACCGTACCCATGGCTTCCGGGCCATTTCCTATGAGATTTACTCCCTTGAGCGGGGCGGTGATCTTACCATCCTCAATGAGATACGCTTCGGTGAGAGAGAATACAAAATCACCGTTTGTAATGTTGACTTGGCCACCGGAGAAACGCTTGGCGTAGATGCCTTTCTTGGTGTTCTCAATGATCTCTTCCGGAGAATGAGGTCCCCCAAGCATCATGGTGTTGGTCATTCGAGGCATCGGTGCGTCGCGAAAACTCTCACGTCTGCCATTGAAGCTCTCGGTCTTGAAATGTTTCGCGCTGAGTCGGTCGTGAAGATAACCGACCAGTTTTCCGTTCTCGATGAGGGTAGAGGCCTTGGCATCATTACCTTCGTCATCCGTGTTGATACTGCCGCGCGCATGGGCGTAACTTGGGTCGTCGATAACGGTGACCAGATCGCTCGCTACCGATTCTCCAATTTTGCCGGAGTAATTTGAAGTGCCTTTGCGATTGAAGTCGGCCTCGAGGCCATGTCCCACGGCTTCGTGCAGGAGTATGCCACTGTCGCCAGGAGCGAGCACCACTGGAAAGTCGCCTGCAGGGGCCTCTTCGGCGTGAAGCATAGAGATGGCAATTCGGGCGGCTTCGCGTCCGTGATCTTCAGGTTTTTGCCCCTGAAGGGTGAAGAAGTCGAGGTTGACTCGACCTCCGCCTCCGCTTCGTCCGCCTTGTCGGTTTTCGCCATCTTCCGCGATGGCTGATACGTTGAAACGCAGTAAGGGTTGACGATCGTGAATGAATCGACCGTCACTTGTGGCAATGACTATTTCGCGAACTTGCTCAACAAATGAGGCTTCGACGCGCTTGATTCGTGAGTCGTAGGCTCTCGCTGCTCGGTCTGCACGTTCAAGAAGTGCGCGTTTCGCTTCCCCAGAACTCAACAGAGATAACGAATCAAGTTCGTAGCGCCGAGGAAGTTTGACGGATGTTAGCTCGGCAGAAGTATTTGCGCCGCCGGCATTCGCGATGGCACCTGCTGTCTTCGCAGCTCGTAACATCGCATCGGGCGTCAAGTCTTCCACATAGGCGTAGCCCGTGGCATCGCCTCGAAGAACTCGAATCCCCACGCCCATATCGACGCCTCGTCCGGCTCTTTTCAGAATTTGCTCATCATACATCATGCTCCCGGACGCCTTGTATTCGAAGAACAAATCGGCGTAGTCACCTCCGGCTTGAAGCGCGGTACTCAGGATTTTCGATGCCATTTGGGGGTCAATTGCTTGAGTCCCGCCGGGGGCAAATGGGGCTTGGTATCTTGTACTCACGGCGGGAGTTTAGCACCAGAATTTGAAGAATGTATCGAGGTATTGTCGATTGCCTGTTTTTTTTGACAGAAGGAGGGGAAGCCTCAGCGTAGTGAGAGCTTGGGCTTATCCGGCTTGATTGAGTAAGCGAACCGCTTCGTTGAAGGCTTCAGAAGCCTCGGGAAAACTATTGCAAGCTTCTTGATGGTGTCCGTCGGCAGCCGCTGACCAGACTCGGTTCAGCATTCGTTCGCCGTACGCGACCACGACCAGAATTTCTGCGCCTTGTTCCATCCCGAATTTGTTTACGATTCGCTGGCGGACTTCCGCGAAAGGGAGGACATATTTGTCCAGCACTTCGTCTACCCGTGCGGTGATGCTTTCCGTATCGAGGTCACCAATTTCAGCGCCCAGTTTTTCCAAGGGAGCCACCAGGTCGGAGAGTAGGGTTGCCGGGTCTTGTCCGTCTTTGCTTTCTGCTTCGTTTGCGCTTGTGGCTGCGACGGCTTTTCTCCACGCGATCAAACCCGTGATTGCAACAACCAGTCCTCCGATGAACAGACCGAGGGTGCTCGGCCAGGTTTGTCCTTCATCAGGAACCTTAGCGCCCCCGAGAATACAAATCACTATGCCAATGGCGAAGATTACAAATGATACTGTTTGACTCATGATCAACCTCCCATGGCCTTCGCCATTTCGAACCCGGCGTGAAAGATACCCATAATCGCCTCACCAACAATGAGGCCAGCGGCGACCGGGACAAGTTTGTGCTGATAGAATTCTCCACCGAATTTTTTGGTCATCCACATCGATGCAAGGCATCCGAGACCGTAACCAAAAGTGATGGAAAAAGGTAAATACATGGCTAACCCAATCAGGACGCCGAGACCAGCCATCGGCGCAGCCCCCAAAAGTGCACCAATGATTCCGCCCAAAGCGTACTTATCAATCGGAACGTTTCCGCTTTTGACCGCGTCAATGATGCCCATGAGAACGCCGGCTTGAGGTGCGGGAAGAGGGCTTCCTTCACCAAAACCACCAGCGCCCGTTCCTTTGGGACCATAGTGCCAAAGGACATAGATTGCGCCGGCCGCCAAAAGTGCGCCCATCCAGGTGACGCAAAACTGAGCAATTTGCTGTTTTACTGGTCGGCCACCAATCATGTAGCCGGTCTTGAGGTCCTGCATCATGTCTGCGCCTTGTCCGATAGCGACACAAACTGCGATACCGACGACCATGGCTGCGGCCACATTATTGTTCAGTAAGAACATCATGAGCGTTACAGAAATAAGCGCCATACCGCTCATTGGTGAGATATCTGTCATACCCGTTGCTTGCGCAACGATAAGACCGGCCAAGAACAACCAAACAACTCCGACCACAGAGGCTAGGATGGCTTGGCCGACGCTTACACCTTCGGTCATCATCGAAGCGCCGAAGAATAAGACGATGGCACCTATGGTGCCCGCGATGAGGACCGAAAGAGGCATTTCATCCGAACCAACCTTACTGCCACCGCTTGTGGCTGTTTTGGCCGCCGTCGCTAAGGAACGAAGTGCACTTTTGATGGCCGGAAAACTCATCACGACACCCATCAGCGCACCACCGATCAGCGCTCCGATTCCCAAAGGGCGAATCATTTTGCCGTAGATAAATCCAAATACCGGTGTTCCTTGCGCAATGGCACCATCTTTGAATTCTGCCAGCGCCGTGGTTGTCTCGACCGCTGGGCTCCAACCCATGAAGTATGCAGCGGGAGAAAGTACCCACCATGCGAGAAGACCGCCTACGAAGAATGGTATCCCTCCGCGACCTGCGAGTAAGCCGGCCGCGAGGTTCATGAGCGAAAGGTATAGAACAGGAGAGAAGTAGTCTGGAATGAAGCCAAAGCTCACATTGAGTTCTTCATGGTACAAAACGCCTGGTGCATCCAAAAGCCCGGTGGCCATGATGAGTTTCCATCCGGCACCGAGTGCGAAGCCAACACCCAGAAGTTTCGCTTTTTCTATGCCCGTGCTTCCAGAGCGAATGATCGTTGCTACGGCAATCCCAGATGGGAATCGCAGACGGTCGAGGTCGATCATCTGCTTGCGAAGAGGAATGATCAAAACGACGCCGAGTACCGCACCGGCCACGCCACCAAGAAGTAGTGGCCCCATAGAGAATTCGAGGCCAGGAAGGCCTTCGGCTCTCCATTTGGCGTCGAGCATGAATAAGGCAGGAAGCGTGAACACTACCCCGGTTCCAGCGGTATTGATACCGGAGGCAATGGTCTGATTGATGTTGTTCTCAATCATGGTTCCTTTGCCCATGACCCCGCGAAGCAAGGCGTATCCCATAATCGCGGCAACGGTACTTCCGCCGATGGAAAATCCCAGTTTCAGGGCCGCATATACAAAGGCCAAATTCAAAACGATGCCCTGAATGACCCCGAGAATCATCGCGGCGGGGGTGAGTTCTCGGTATTTTTCGGTCATTGCCGATGCGACGGCACGGGCTTTAATGTCTCCACTCATGACGTACGATTATCCTCCCAAATCTCAGCCACCTTATTTTTAGGATACAAGGGTATCCATGATACCTGTGGCTCTAAGACGAGGCAGCGTTAGCCCGGAACAGAGGGCGGGTCTACGCTTTTTTTGGGAGATTTTCGGTTTCAGGCTATCGTATCTTTTGTGAATCGCCAGGAATTTCTCGAAGCCCTCTTGTCTGTCATGGAGCAGAAAAAACATTGGGCTTGGCCTTCGTTTACGGGCGGGAAAGTCGCCAAATCCCTACTTCACATACACTTAGAGCAAGAATATGAGACCTACGTAAGGGACTTCCCTGTCCTCGTAGCCTGGGCCTATGTGCAATGTCCCATTGCGGAAGTTCGCCGCGAATTGGCGGAGAATATCTATGAAGAGGAGACCGGCGGAATCGCCGCGGGTCGTCCGCATCCGGAGCTGTTCTTGGAATATCCAAAGGGCTTGGGGATGGATTTATCGCGCTTTGAATCCATCGAATTGCTCGATGGGGCCAGATCGTATCGAGCATGCCTGGATGATGCTTGCCAGAATCACGGTTGGGCTGTGGCCGCTGCGGTCTCGACCCTCTTCATTGAAGGAACTCAATATGAAAGAGGCGAGGTGGATGAAGATGCTCCCAAACGCCCCGCGCCGCCTTTAGAGGAGCATCCTTTGGTGAAACATTACGGATTGCCGGTGGAGCATCTCGCGCTTACCAAAGCCCATCGGAGCATCGAGGGTGAGCACCGCAAGTCCGCTTGGGATATTTTGCTCGATCATGTTCCCTCTGATGAGCGCAGTTCGGTGGTGTCCGCGATGAAAAAGGCCCTCGAGCATTGGCTCGTTTATCGGGATGCAGTCGCCGCTGCATGTGGTATTCACAAAGCGGAATGAAGCCCAAAAGTATTTACCGCGCACTCAGCAAAGAACTAGACGTCCTTGAGTTTGGTGAACCGGTTACTCATGTGTACAACCCGTTGGTCTACGCCAAGCGTATGCATAATCAGTATCTCGATAAGTTCGGCGCACCGGGCAAAGAAGTATTGATGCTCGGTATGAATCCAGGGCCGTGGGGCATGGCACAGACCGGTATTCCTTTTGGCGAAATAGAACATGTTCGGGACTGGATGGGGCTGAGCGCAAAAGTCGACAAGCCTGAAATTGAGCATCCCAAACGACCGATTCAGGGCCTTGATTGCCCACGCAGTGAAGTGAGTGGTCGCAGGCTCTGGGGCTGGGTCAAAGATAAATTTAAAACTCCGGAAAACTTTTTCGAACGATTCTTCGTCGCGAATTATTGCCCTTTGGTCTTCATGGAAGAGAGTGGAAAAAATCGTACGCCGGATAAACTTCCGGTGATGGAACGCGAACCGATCGTCGCTGCCTGTGATGTTGCTCTAAGAAGACTGGTCGAATATTTGCAGCCAGAAATTATTGTTGGCGTAGGGGCTTATGCTGAGGGCCGAGCCAAAGAGGCCTTAGCAGGAATGGATATTCGAATTGGCCGTGTGCTCCATCCTAGCCCGGCAAGTCCAGTTGCGAATCGAGGATGGGCCGAAAGGGCAGATAAAGACTTTGAAAAGCTAGGCATCGAGCTTGGCTAATCGGTGAAGAAGCGTTTGCATGAGCTCGACGCCGCGAATCGAGCGAATACCGTGCCAGCAACAATCATCGCCGTTGATGACTTCGATCTTTGCGTGGGGGCAGGCTTTCTGAACTTCGGGAATATGCTTGTCGGCAAAAGGAAAAGGCTCGTCCGCTAAGAAGACAAAGTCGGGCTTTTTGTCCGCAAGCGCTTGCAAGGAAATTTCTGGATAACGCGCTTCGCTTTGGGCAAAGACGTTGGCTCCGCCGGCCTCTTCAAACAATCGACTGACGTACGTATCGGCCCCCACCGACATCCATGGTTTTCGCCAGATGAGATAGGCGTACGTGAATATGGATTCACGGTCTTGGCGGTCTTCGCGGGCTTGCTTCAAGGATTCGAGGGCCTGCTCCAAACGTGTCGCGGATGCTTCGGCTACAGCGGTGCAATTGGTGAGCTTGCCAAAGTGTCTCAGCAAAGCCGGAAGTTCGGCTACAGACTTTGGTTCGGACACATCAACCTGGAACTCTTTCGCCAAACTTTCGTAATCTTCTCGGCGGTTTTCCTCTGAGTTCATGAAAATGAGATCCGGGGCTAACGTGCGGATTTTTTCGAGGTCAGGATCCTTCGTTCCGCCGACCTGAGTGAGATTTTTTACAATAGATTCCGGATGTATACAGAATTTTGTAATGCCGCAAATTTGGTCAGATAAGCCAAATTCTATGAGGGTCTCCGTTGTTGACGGACATAATGAGACGATTTGACCTGAAAATGTCACCACTTCGGTCCATCTCATTACCGGTTTCTTACGTCTAGATTGATTTTGGGTGTATTCTATTTTTGTGCCGAAGCAATTAATTGACACCGAAGTCCGAGAGCGTCTCGAAATCCTCGATGTTAAGTTCAATCGATTCGGCTATGATCGGTACGGAATTTCCACGTATCGGCTTGGATTATTCTACTCATTTCTCAAGCCCTTTTATCGACACTATTTTCGGGTAGAAACGGTTGGGATTGATCAGGTTCCGAACGAAGGTCGCGGTATGTTGATCAGTAATCACTCCGGCGGAATTCCTTTGGATGCGGGAATGCTCCTCTCGGCGATGATCCTAGATAAGAATCCACCACGATTAGCTCACGGTATGGTGGAGAAGTTTGCGGCAAAATGGATGTTCGTCTCGCACTGGTTTTCAAGGCTTGGTCAATTTACCGGGATTCCGCAGCACGCGCGCCGAATCCTCGACGATGAACGTTTATTGCTTGTCTATCCAGAAGGTGCGCGGGGGACGGGTAAATTATTTCGCGATCGTTACCAACTGGTCCGATTTGGAACCGGGTTCATGCGGCTCGCACTTGAGACCAATACACCTATTATTCCAAGCGCATTCATCGGTGGAGAAGAAGCGCTGCCGGTCATGTTTCATGCCAATCGGTTGGGGCGTTTGGTGGGGGCTCCTTACTGGCCCGTTCCCAAACACGTTGTTCCTATGCCTTTACCTGTACGTTGCCAAATTCGATTTGGTTCCCCCATGCACTTCGAGGGGAATGGTAATGAGAGCGACGAGGTGATTCAGTCGTATGTCGACCAGGTTCGGATGGTGATTGCGAGGCTGATCGATGAGGGATTAGAGGACCTAGGACTTGATCCGGTGACGCAGCCTTGGCTAACGGGAGACGTCAAGACATGAGGATTTTGATCACTGGAATTTCAGGCGCTCTGGCGAGAATGTTGGCGAAGACACTTGCTGACAACGGACATCAAATTGCCGGTATTGATCGCCGACCTTGGGTTGATCCGCCGAAAGATATCCAGGTTCATCAAGCGGACATTCGAAAAAGACCAGCCGAAGAAGTATTTCGAAGCTTTCAACCTGAAGTTCTCGTTCATATGGCCACAGTGACCCATCTCAATACGCGGTTTGAAGAACGATATCGAATCAATATGAATGGAACCCGAGCTGTGTTCGAGAATTGTGCGAAATACGACGTGAAACAGGCTATTTTTGTGGGCCGACATACCATCTATGGAGCCGCTCCCGATTCTCCGCTCTATCATACCGAAGCCGAACCGCCACTGGCTGCGTCAACTTATCCTGAGCTCTCGGATTTAGTTGCAGCAGACCTCTTTGCGGGTTCGGCGCTTTGGCGGTGGCCTACTTTGAACACTGCCGTGCTACGTTTGGTCTATACGTTAGGCCCAACGCAAAGAGGTCCCCTCTCTTCGTTTCTTTCTGCTGAGCGAGTTCCGACCGTATTAGGTTTTGATCCACTCTTTCAGTTCATGCACGAACAGGATGCCTGTGACGCAATTTCTGCGACGGTTGAGTCTCGATTACGAGGAGTCTTCAATGTTGCTGGTCCGCCCGGCATCCCTCTTTCAGTACTCATTCGCGGTGTCGGAAAAACCCAGGTTCCTATTCCGGAGTTTTTATTCGAACGGATGCTGGGTCGAGCTGGTTTGTCAGATTTGCCTTCAGGCGCGGTCAATCACATCAAGTATTCAATTACGGTCGACGACTCAGAATTCCGAAAGATCACCGGTTTTGACCCCCAATATGATGAATCTAGAGTAATGCACGCCTTCCGCTACGTGTGATTACTCAACGATAATTAGCGAAATACCTGTAATGTTTTTCGGTGTTTAACCCATATAATGCCCTTTACTTTATTCTTCCGAACCATCAGGTACACTCGAGTAGCCCATGTCAGGTCTCTACGAAGATGAACCAGACTCCCTCGTTGGACGAATTCTTAACGAAAAATACGAATTATTGTCGTGTTTGGGCTCGGGATCTATGGGTGCCGTCTATCGCGCAAGACACCTAACGCTGAAGAAATTCGTCGCTGTAAAAGTGCTTCATTCCGATATTGAACGCTCAACAACGGGTATCGCAAGGTTTGAAGCGGAGGCTAGGGCTGCGGGGCGATTTGAACATGCCAACAGTGTCAGCGTCATCGATTTTGGGCGTGAATCTGATGGCCTGTACTTTATCGTCATGGAGTACATCGAAGGCCAAGACCTCCGGCAATTGGTTTTCAGTGAAGGCGTTATGACCGAGCAACGGGCCTGCCGCCTCATGTCTCAAGTTTGTGCAGCTTTGGCTGCTGCCCATGATAATGGCATCGTTCATCGCGATATGAAGCCCGGGAATATCATGGTCACTTCACGCCGGAACGACCAAGGTGAGTACGAAGAGTTCGTTAAGATATGCGATTTTGGAATCGCGAAGTTATTACCGCGGGCGGATGATAGTTTTGGCCAGGAGCCAATGACCTTGAAAGGCAGTTTTTTTGGCACCCCTGCGTATATGTCACCTGAACAGGCTCGCGGCGAACCGAGCGATGCCCGCTCGGATGTGTACGCCTGCGGCCTTATTTTGTGGATGCTCTTAACCGGCCAACGTCCTTTCGTTGGAGAAAACGCAATGAGTGTTGCAATGAAGCAGATCAGTGAACCCTTGCCTGATATTTCAACCTATAGAAGTGATATTTCAGAAGGAGTGCGTAAAATTATTCAACGGGCGACCGACAAATTACCTGAACGCCGATTTAGCAATGGAAGAGCTATGTACCAAATGTTACTTCCTTATAGTTCCGGGAAGACAGAGCATATCAACGCAGCTGCGATGATGGAAAATCTACTTTCTTCGGAAAGCCTGCGAACGTCTGCAGATGAACTGAATGAGGTTCCAGGAAACGTCGCGATACGTCCGCTTCTTCTTCCGGCGATGTGCTTGATTTTAGGTCTTGTTGTGGCCTTCTTTGTTTTTGATGCGACAAATGATGGCGATGAAAGCAGTGCAATATCTATCAACGAGTCCTCCGCGGAGATCATGGGACCGCCCATTCCACCTAAAATTCTGATTACTATCAATGGCGTACCAGAAGGCACTGAGGTTTTTCATTTAGGACAACTGGTCGGCGTTGCACCCGGTCAAATACAATTGCTTCGAAATAACGAACCTGCACTTTTGGTATTGAGAGCAGAAGGGCACGTATCAACCTCGACGGCCGTTGTGCCACAGAGTTCTCAAACACTGCTTTTGACGATGAAGTCGAAGATGAAGACTGTTCCTTCAAATAAAGAAAAACCGAAACCAAAACGACCGAGACGCTCTCGAGACCGTTTAGAAGATCCTTTCGAGAAATAATTTTGATGCGAAGACTTTATCTGCCCTATGCACTTTGTGCTCTTTCTGCCTGTTCGAATTTCACATTTGTACAGGAGAATCTTTGTGGGAATCGCGTTGTAGAAGCTAACGAAGATTGCGATGGCTATCCTGAAATAGCGGGTGGAACCTGCGGCGAACCGAATCACCCTACTGGCCCGTGTACTTACGTTTGCGATCATATGATTCCAGATATGATGGCATGTCCATCGGGATGGAGTTGTGGCCTTGATAACCGTTGTCGACTTGGAGTCGGTTTCTCCGAGACGCCTGTAGAGGCAGGAGATTTCACGCAGGGTAATATCGAGGTTGCGGACTTTGATGGCGACCTTTTCGTTGACCTTGTTGGGATGCGAGATAACAAGGTGACAGTTCGATACGGCGACGAGGATGCGGCATTCGTAGATGAGCTGATCGTAAATTCTCCGAGGCCTCAGAACGACTTTAGTATTTCTGATTTTAACCTCGATGGAGTATCGGATTTACTCATCCCGATTCGCAATGCGCTCCATATATTTTTAGGCGAAACGGATAGGGACTTGGTTTCAGTGACCTACCAGCCTTGGATTCTACCTGGTGCCGTAGGAGTTATTTTAGATCCCATTGAAAGCGATGAACAAAGGCCCGGTGAAGAGATTCTTATCATCAGTGATGAGGGACTACGAATAGAATCTGTAGAAGGTCAAAGGATTGATGCGCCAAGTTTGGCTTTGCCGCCTAACCGCGCATTGACGCAAATCGTTGGCGACATTCCTAAGTCTGATCTAGGAGCGAAGGACGGTATTTCGGAATTTGCCTTGGCCTTTAGAAATGCGTCGAGCGTTTGGGTCTATACGTCTACAAAAGCGCCAAACGGAAAATCTGTTGTGAAGCTTTTCCAAGAAGTCGATATTCCTCGTGCTTCAACCGTGGATCAAGGCGCCGACTTTGCTGATATCAATGGCGACGGTTTCGACGATTTGCTTGTGTCTGTACGGTTTACGACAAATGACGAAACCGGGTTGGTTATTGCATACTGGAATCCCGCTCAAAATTCTTTTTCCGCTTCATGCTCAGTTCGTATCGTGTTGGGTACCACTCAGTTAACAACTGATAATTTTCCACTTCGTTTTGTTGACGTCAACGGAGATAGACGCGCTGATTTTGTAAGTCGGTTTGGAATTGCGATTAATCCGCTTACAGATACTTTGGCGGTGTGCGGAGAATTTCCTCAACCAGCATCTCTTGCTTATGTTGTCGCGGGGGAGCCCTGGGCTGAAGTGGTGTTGGGTGACTTCAACGGAGATGGTAAGCAAGATCTCGGTGCGAGTTATCGTCTGAAACCAGAAATTCTTCTGCTGCTGGGTAACGATAACGGTGTATTCAACCCTGTAGAGGTCGATGTGTCGAGAAGAGCTTCAAGGATCTCCACGGGCGATTTCGATGGCGACTTTGTAGACGATATTGCCTTCACTCACCAGACTATCGGCGTGCCAGAGGTCACACTGGGTATTCTTTTCGGCCAGCAACTTCATGAGAATATTTCTGTACGAACCATGGGAGAATTTGAAAACGTTCAGGGTCTGCACGCTATGTCTGTGGCGAGTGGCGCAGGCAATCTCGATGGGATGACGGATATTATTGTGACTTCAACGGTTTCTGGAACTTCTACTTCTCAGCAGAATTTGGCAGTGGCAGTCATGTTCGGCAACGCCGAACGCCGTTTGTTTTCGCCATTTCTCCTTCGTGACCAAGATCCTCAAGGAGAGACGATAGGCGTTGATGATCCCCAAGCAGCTATGTTTGGAGAATTTTGTGGATATTGTCCAAGCTCATCACAAGAGAGTTGCATACTTGCTCCAGATATTGCCGCAATTGCTTGGTCAAACTCTCAAACAGGCGAACGACGCAGACCTGGTACCGAGTCTTCAGATATCCCATATCTGTGGGTATTATCAGGTCATCAAGCGCAGTCTTCACTTTCTTCATTCGACTTCAGCGAAGGGGCCTATCGACGTTCACGCTTAGAACCTTCCGATTTGTTTAGTATTGATAGTTCTTGCTGGACCAAAGCTGACATTGACTACGACGGCTTCGAGGAATTGATTGGGATTGATAATTCGAGGCTATGTGGTGCACTCAATTCCGGAGATCTTTCGACCGAGGCCAGTCATTTACTGGTCGTAGACGCTTCTACAACCGATGATAGGTGTGACGGCCCACTCAATTACGAATTGTCGAGTGTACCCAGCAGTTATCGCAATCCAGCACATATTGAAGCTGCTGACCTAGACAACGACGGAGACTTTGATCTCGTCATTGGATTTCGAGGATATGAAAACAGCCAGACTGCGCTTGGATCCGGGGTTGTCGTTATGTGGAATGAAGGTGGCGAGTTTGTCTCGGGCAATTCGACCGCGTTACCTCAATCACAGGCCATGACAGACTTAGCCGTTTTACCAGGATTGAGCGGCGACTTTTCTACGATTATTGTAACAACGCGTATGCTTCGCACACCAGGTGAGAATCAGCGAATAAGCGGCGTCTTTCAGTATAGCTTCGAGCCTCTATCAAGAACCTATGAACAACCAACTAAGCTATCAGAGGCACTGAGTCCATCGCAATTACTCGTTCAAGATATGAATGGCAATGGTCTGACTGACTTAGCCTGGGTTGACGTTGGTCGACTATATTTTCTTTATGCGAAAGAAGGACAACAGAAACCATGAGTCGTTTGCTATCTATTGTCCTGGCTTTCGCAGTGAGCAGTTCTTACACTCATTTTGACGCACGTTCTGAGACGCCGAAGCGGAATTCGTCTAAGACCCGCGACGAAGCAAAAAGGCTGTTCCGTGCGGGCTCTGCAGCCTATTCTT
Organism: Myxococcota bacterium; assembly: GCA_036337945.1. Taxonomy (GTDB): domain Bacteria; phylum Myxococcota; class Kuafuiibacteriia; order Kuafuiibacteriales; family Kuafuiibacteriaceae; genus JAYZDF01. The sequence continues at coordinate 54,606 of JAYZDF010000010.1, read as the reverse complement.
CGGGACAATACCTCGCTGCAGCTCAAGCTCTTGAGCAGTCTTATGAACTCATCCCTCTGCCTGCGACCGCTTTTTCTCTTGCCCAGGCTTATCGCTTACAGTTTTTCGTTGATCAAGACAGTCGACATCTTGAACGAGCGATCACCTTATATAGACTCTATATTGATTCGGCGTCATCGGGAGCCCGTCGATTCGATGCGGTGACATCTTTGTCTGAATTAGAGCCCATCAAGTTAAAGTTAGATCAAGAACGGAAAGCAGAGCTTGAAATTGCGCCTGCTCCGATCGAGCCTTATGAGCCGCCCACTCAGATAATGATTATGAGTAGCGCACCACAATCAACAATTTCGATTGATGGAGGTCCGGAATCTCGTCAAGTGCCAACGACGGCAGTGGTTGAGCCTGGACTCCATGTTGCACAAGTGAAGGCACCTGGTTATGAAACTGTGACTAAGCAAGTCACGGCAGTGGAAGGGCGCTTGATCGTTATAAATATAGAGCCGAAGGAAAAGCCTGCTCGAGTTTGGGTCAAGGGTGTAGTCGGTGCGCAAATTTGGCTGAACGGACGTCCTGTTGGCCAGACTCCTTTGGCAAAACCACTGATGGTTCCTGCAGGTAAACACCAGATTTATGTCACCAAAAAAGGCCGAACACCTTGGGCTCGAAACCTCACCGTTGAACGAGGTGGAGATGTTGAGATTGATGTAGAGCTTCCCGTGACGGCGCAGCGAACGATTTCGTATGCGGTCCTTTCCATTGGAACCCTGGGTTTGACTACGGCAGGTGTGGTTGGACTCATGGCTCTTCGAGACGATCAAGCTGCTGCTCGGTTGCAAGAACAGAGATCTAACCAATCAGTAAGTGCTGAGGAGTATCAGCAGTTTCGAACTCTGTCTGAGTCCAGAGATTCACATGCTAGTTTAGCCTGGTTGACGTTTGGAATAAGCCTTGCGGTCACAGGAGCGGGAAGCCTTCTTTATCACTTTGACGGTACTTCGAGCCCCATCTCGATTGCCAATTCTGTTCTGTCCGTTGTTCCCAATGATGGTGGACTTACTTTTTCTTGGTCAGCTGGTTTTTAGTTAATTTAGTTCGTTTTCAGTACGCGTTGATCGACTTGGCCTAAAATGTGTCGAATGTTTCGTTCTATGACTTCGAAATGTTCGATCAGAGTGACTTCGTGAATCATTTTAGCTGTTTTCATGACTCTAGATAGGTAGGAGAATAAATTTCCTTCTTCTCTTGTGAGTTCATGTTGCATCACAAAATCAAAGAAGCCGGTTTCATTATCTTCCATTTCTTTCCATATTTCTTTTTGAGTCTTCCCACCGTGGATCTCTGGATGCGGCAGATTTGAAATAAATTCGTGATGAATCTTCTCGGTCTTCGAGAATTCGCGCGGGTGCTTCTGCTCATAAGCCTCCTCAGCGTCTTCCCAAGTCGTAAGCGGAGAGTTCTTTCTGAGTTCTCGCAAATGGTTTCTTATCCAAGCTCGCTTGGCTTCTTCTTTTTTTCTGAGGAGAATCCGATGAATGACCTCGTGATCGACCAAGAATTCGGTCATTTCTCGTGACTGCTCGTAATCGAGATCGTAATTGACGGTGGCATAGTAGATGAATGGACCGTCGATTCCTCGGAATTCTCCAATCATCTTGCCCTTGACCTGTGTTCCGCCTTCATCAAGCACCCCCATGGCTTGAAGGTTCGCAGTGACTTGCGCGAGTTGTTTTTGCGCTTCTCGCTTTTTGGCTTCATCCAGTAATAGATTATCAATAACCGTACGAATGTTTAGGTTCAAGTACGCGGGCTCGAGCTCAGACGGGTTTTGAAGACCGTTTTCCTCTGTGGATTCAACCAATGATTCTTCTTTTAGGTCCGGTAAACCAATCGCAAGAATTTGCTCTGCGGTCACTTGGGTTTGGCTTGTGAGAGCAGCCGGTTCCCCTTCTATGAGTTTTTGATGTTCTTCTTCTGACCAAATAACATCTTTCCTTTTTGCTGCTTCGGCTTTCGCTCGGGAATACGCATTCTTCTTAATTCGGACTTCGTCGACGTGGCGTCCGGACTTCTTAATTTGTTTTATCTCTCTCGTAAAATCTTGGACGATATCTTCGGGAGCGAGAGTGATAGCGATGCCCTCTGAGTCGAATTGCGGTCGTCCCGCTCTTCCCGCCATTTGATGGTATTCGTCAGGTCTCAGTATCCTTGGGCCTCCTCGAATATACTTTCGTAGTGAAGGAAAGATCACTCGTTTGGCTGGTAAGTTGATTCCAGCAGCGATTGTTTCTGTGCTTACAATAAACTTCAATAGTCTCTTTAGCGTGAGAGACTCAACGAGTTGTTTGTATTGGGGAAGAATGCCAGCGTGATGAATTCCGATACCGTGCTTCAGCAGAGGGAGAAATTCGCGGCTAAGTCCCTGAGCTGATAATGCGCTCAGAGCTATTTTTTCGATCTCTTCCATTTCCGCTTTGGTTGTAAATCGTGAGCAACTCTTCAGTAGCCGTGCTCGTTCAAAGCATTCTTTTCGATTAAAGCAAAAAACGATAGCTGGATAGTCTCCGTCGCGGGCCAGTTCTCTCACGCATTCAATGAGATACTGCTCACGGTACTCATGCACGAGTGGAATACGTCGTTCTGTAGAGCGGACAAGCTCCATCTTTATTCCGCGTGTCGTGTATATCCACTGGCAGAAACTTTGCGGCGCTCCAATTGTTGCTGAAAGGATGATCAATTGGGATTCGGGGTGTAGTCCAATGATGGATTGCTCCCAAATGTGCCCACGACTCGGTTCGTTAAAATAATGTCCTTCGTCCATGATAATGACGTCTGCAGGCGCATGATTTCGGTCGTCATAAATCTGATTCCACAGAATTTCTGCGACGAGAACTTGGATGGGTGCTCCGGGATTAACTTGATAGTCGCCGGTAGCGAATCCAACATTGGATTCGCCAAACTCTTCGGAGAGTTCTCGAAACTTTTCTTCAGTGAGCGCTCGAAGCGGAGTTGTATAAATAGCTGTCTTTCCCATGTGGAAAGCACGATAAATCGCCGCTTTTGCGATCAGCGTTTTCCCTGTGCCTGTGGGAACGGTGACGAGAATGTTTGCGTCATTGAAAATATGATTCAGAGCTTCTTCTTGAACCGGATAGGGCTCGATATCCCTAGCAATAAAGAACTTCTCGTAGAAATTAAGTTCAATTTCGTCTGGGGTAATCATGGGTTTTTCCTATATTCGGGCTACTTGTAAATGAACCTGTGTGTCAACGCAACCAATTGGGAGCAAACTGCGATAACCTACGTGACACAAATCATGGTTCGATCTGTTTCGTCAAATACGCCTTTGGTCAATAAAGGCACAGAAGAAGGGGCTTCGCCCGGCGCTGAATTGAAACCATCAGCGCCGGACTTACACACAGATAAGTTTGAAGCGCCCCGATTTCGGCATACTGCTGAAACTGCGGACACATCCTGGGGCACGCGAGCCGCGGTTCTTATGACCATGATGGCACCTGCGGTTGGGGCAGCGGTGGTTGGTGCAACCGCCTTGGCTCCGGTAGAAGCTGCAGCGATGCCGGCGGATTTCGCTAAAGATCTTCTGTTTGACGCGGCCGGTGATACAGCCGACCCGGCTGACATGACTCTTGCATCGGCTGGAGTGGAAGAACGAGACGCGCGGGAACAAGAGTTAGCAGACAAATTGAGCGCCTTTGTGCAGGATCGTTTCGGCGGTGATTACGACAAAGCCTTCGAGTATTTCGACAACGACAATGACGGGACGTTGAATCGGAGCGAGCTCAGTGACGCATTAGGGGACATTGGGATTGGGAATTTTATCACTCGTGGAATGTGGGTTGATGGGATTATGGAAAAACTCGATAAATCACCAACAGATGGCAAACTCAGCTACAACGAACTCTTGAGCGCGGTGGGTCAAACTGCCTAATCTGATCGTCTGCTGTTCTTCTTTTCGACTCTCGCTGCTTTACCTTGCGCTTCGCCTATGATTTCACCTAGGCGATGACTTCGCAGTTCGAGAATGAACCTTTAGACGTCGCTGCGACTGTTCCGGATGCACAGACGCCCGTTACGGTTGTCCGCTTTTTGTATACAGCAGCGGCATGCGCGATTCTCGGAGCGATATTTGCTGCGATTTCGTCCGCAGATTTTATCTCGCATCTTGATCGTCAAGTACACTCTATTCATTGTTCCGTTTTGCCGGGAGCCGGCGCAACCATTGGTGAGAGCGGCTGCAGAACGGCTATGATGAGTCCTTACAGTTCACTCTTTCGGACTGCGATCTGGGGAGGACTGCCAATAAGTCTGCTTGCGTTGGCCGTGTATTCGTATATGAGCGTTCGGATATTTCTTTCTGCACGCCGGAAACAAGTGACACGAACCGAGACAGGCTTCTTGGTTGTGGGCTCTGCATTACCTTTTCTCATGAGCATAATATACGGAACAATTTCTGTGGTGGAAGTGGGCGCGATATGTAGTGTCTGTGCGGCCATTTACGTTGTTTCTCTCGTGATGTTTGTTGCAGTGATTCTTGCTCACAGGAACACCGAGCGCCGCCCGAATGTCTTTTCTCAAAAGTCTGCATACACAACTTGGTTCTTACAGGGCTGTGCTTACGTTATAGGAATTGTTTTGGTTTACTTTATGTTTGCCCCGCAATCCGACAAAGTTATGGAAGGCTGCGGTAAACTTGTTAGGACCAAGGCCCGTAAGGGCGTCCTCATTCCTTATATCGAAAACAAAGCCGGCACACCTGCGATTACTGTTCTGGACCCATTATGTCCTGCCTGTCGTGCTTTCGAAAATAGGCTTGAAATTAGCGGGATGCAAAAGCGCCTCAACCTCAGCGTCCTTCTGTTTCCTTTGGATAGCTCTTGCAACTGGATGGTCGACCAAGCGTTACACCCAGGAGCCTGCGCAGTAAGTGAGGCGATACTTTGTGCGCCCGGTCAGATTGATGAGATTATGACTTGGGCTTTTTCAAAACAGGAAGAGTTGATGGATATTGCCAAAAAAGATGAGAAGAAACTTCGTGCTTTACTCAAGGAAAGTTTTCCGAAGACCAAGGCGTGCTTAGGAACATCAAAAGTCCGCAGTAGACTCAATAAGAGTCTACGTTGGGCAGTTTCTAACGCTATACCCGTTCTGACTCCGCAATTGTTTATTCGCGATAAACGCGTGTGCGATGAAGATACTGATCTTGGACTTGAATATACCTTGGCACAAATGCTCTCTGCTGGAGGTCAAAAATGAAAACTGCATCGACTCATACTGCAATGGCACTTTTCTTGGGATTCACTATTCCCGCCGGACTTGAGCTGAGTTGGCTCCAAAATGCTAGAACAGAGCTTGAGGCTGCCTCGGAATCCACGAGTGAGGTCGCGATTGCCAGTGTTTCCGAGGACCAATATTGTTCTGCTCATCTCAAGAGGGTGTTGCGAAGAGTGGCAGGCGCCTGTGGACTGATTAACGATGGCGGGCGAGGATGCAAACCAACCGACGCGAAATCTGTCGCTGCTGTATCTGGCGATGACTTCAACACTTTATTTCGTCCCTTGTCTCACCGAGCCTCTATCATTCAGTTCGATGCCAATGAAGTGATGCTGGACGAATCAGCTAAACAACTTGTCGAGAACGCTTGGAGCGCCCAGCGCGGTGCAAGTTTCTTTTTTGTTGTTTCCAGGGCGAGCCAGGACGGCGGCGCGAAGAAAAATCAAGAGTTATCGAGATTACGAGCCGGGGCGGTTCTTGAGCATCTCACGACTAAGTTCGATGACCCAGACATCAAAAATCAAGTCGGGTTACTTTGGCTTGGAGAAGAATTTGCGCAATTAGGCACAGAGTTTTGCTCTTGGAATCGGAGTCGCGAGGACGACTGTACCCAGAAGGAGATCAATCGTAGCGCTTTTGTTGCATGGATTGATTGTGCAATATGAGAAGAATTTATGTTCTCACATTTATCTTGGTTTGGACTTTTGCATGTAGTGAAAGGAAACAGGACAATCCTTCTGTGCAACGGTTTGCAGCGGTCGCGAAAAAAAAGAAGAAATCAGCGACGAGTCTAGCCGCGTTTTGCGAGGTCTTTCACGATGCAAAGAGTGCTCCCGCCTTTGTTCCACCACCATCTAAACCAGTTCCCGAAGAACTTGGGATAGTGGCCCGACCAAAATCATCAACTAAGTGGAAATGGGTGAACGTGTGGGCTTCTTGGTGTGCACCCTGCGTTGAAGAGATTCCTTTGTTTCGTCAGTGGCAGAACGCCTTATCAAAACATCTCGAGTTTGAGCTTTGGAGCATGGACGAAGATGGAGAAAAACTTGTAGCATCTGTTAAAAAACTTCAACCCATGCCAGGATGGGTTGGCTGGTTTGATTCTCCTGAATCTGTTCCCAAATTTTTCGCTCCGCTGGGAATTGAATCGATGTCTCCCATTCCTGTCCATATTCTGGTCGATCCAATGGGCAAGACTAGGTGTGTTCGTGTTGGGAAAGTGAGCGAAGAGGCTTACGGAGCAATATTGTCGCTGGTTTCGTCAAAGTAGCGATTATCGAGCCTCTGGGTGTCTTGAAATCCAATCCCGCTCCACTTTGTATGCGTTAAGCCAACTAAGTTCAAAAACATTGCTTCGGTCAAACATAGCGTCGAGTAAGAACCGATAGGGTAGATGAGGGCCGGGATCTACTCGACTTGCTGATACGTCTCCATGCCTTTCGATTGCACTACGCTCAAGGTTGTAGACTTGATCGAGTGCACGACCTAGCAGGATGAAGCTAACTAATTGATAATACGTGTACGGTTGCCACAGTTCGCGAACGGAGTATTTGCGTTCAGCTTCAGGAATCCCATTTCTGACTTCGATCGGAGAGTCACCATATAGAGGCAGGTTTAAGTCGTATCTGCGACCCGCATAGTCTTCAAAGCCACCGTCACCACGAGCGATTAGATAACCTGCGTTTGCGAAATCAATTCCGAAACGGTCATGATTGTATGCCGAGCCGGCGTGCCAGGTTCGATGCCGATGAGAGAATAGCTGCACAATGAGTCCGTTTCGTTGACTCCCGATTACGAAATGTGTGGACGCATGAGGAGAGCTACTCACAAAATAACCAATTGTAGAATCTTCGCGTGCTGCGGCGGTGTAGTGAACTATTGCGCCTCTCATTGGTGACGTTCTTCGGTGGCCCGACGAATAATTTGGGTTAATTGTGCGGCCAAGTTCATCTGTAATGAAGTCTTGAGATAAACTAAAATTGAGTTCTAGCCATGCCTGCGCAGTTGTTGCCGAACTCGAACCTTTGAGAATGGCCTCACTCAAATGTCTAAGTTCGTCATTTTCAAAGCTCACCATATTCAGGTAGCAATCGTTGTTTCCGGCAAAATTAAGAGTGTCCGTACATGGCAGGTTTTCTAGCCATGCTGTGGGAACACAAATATTTCGAATGACACTCGATTCGTTGAAGCGAGGCCAAACTTGACAGCTATAGTTTTCGCGACAACCCCCGTTTGATGGAAAAATCGAGGTGTCACAGCGTGAGAAGCATTGTCCTGCTTGTTCTGGATCTGCTTCGGCGCAAAAGGTAACGGGCTCATCTGCTCGGTCTGGGCAATAGCGTGTACAACTCAACGTGCAGTGTCCATCAGGAAAGTTGGGTGCCTCTTGGCAAAAGCCTCCCTCGTATCGGCAGTCATCATTATTGTTGCATGCGCTGCCAATCCAGCCGGTAGGCACAGGGATTTTGGTGCAAGCGTCTGGAGGCGATCCACGATATCCATCAAGACACCGACATTCGTTGACTTCCATGTCGCAGTACGCGTTCTCTCCACAATCCTCGCCAGCACAGTCGGGTTCACGTTCCTCAGGCATCGAGCTGTCGGCAAGCATACTTCCTGCATCTATCGTGAGAATATCCCCATCGTGCGGCGAGATTTCAACTGGTTCGGCGTCAGTTGCGAGCTCGAGCGCTGGATTGAAACTGTTCGGACTTTCAGAGCATGCGAACAAAAGCATACAAACGCCCGCAATCACTCTTTTTGAACCATTTAGCACTTGCACTCGTACGTGATATCGGACGAGGCAACGGTTGACATCGGACTTTGTACGATGAGGTTTTTAAGTCTCACCCTTTGATTCTTTGGTTTACAAAGGATAATGCCTTAGTGTGTCACGCATTAAACTGGCGAAACTTCAGGATTTACAAGAAGGAGAAACGAAGCTGATCTCTGTAGACGGTGAGCCACCGTACCGAAGCATCGTTCTTGTTAAATCTAAAGACCAGTTTCGGGCGTACTGGAATGTTTGTCAGCATATTGCAATACCGCTTGACGGCGGATTAGGGTCACTACCTCTTATAAACGGTTATCTAGTTTGCTCTACTCACGGAGCAAAATATGAAGTTACTGATGGAACTTGCGTCAAAGGTCCTTGCACTGGTTCAAAGCTGCCTTCTATCGAGTTGGAAATGACGGAAGACACCATCTTTGCTGTCACATAAATTCAAGTTTTCTGTATCCAATGAACACCAAGTTAGTTGGGCTGAGAGCTTCCGTCGTTTGTATAAGGCAAACTTGCGGTAAAGCCGTCGAGTTGTTCGAGATCTGAATCGTCTTCCAGTAAATGGGAACTATGGTGCAAGACGATCAACCATTCGTTTTCAATTTTGTCCATGATTGTTGTTGCGACCACGCTTGTTTGAAAAACGTCATTGTCTATTGTTGTTACGCTTGCGTGTGCAACGAGGTTCACGCGCGCCGACTGTCCGACGACCTCAACATGAACATCTTCAAGACTAAAGTCTATCGACAACATGCTCTCGAATACATCTGCCCAGCTCTGTCTAACTGACGGCCAGCCAACGACAGGTTCCCATCCGGGATGAATACAGCGTACGTACGGTGATTGAGCCCAGAGCTTCTCCATTCGCTCAACATCACACTTGTTAAATGCCTCGTAGAAGGCCAGATTGGCTTCTTCAACGTCCGTAAGTTGACGAGTTAGAGAGGGAGTTCGTGGTTTTGCCTGTGGCTTAGGTTCTGTGGGCTGCTTGCTCATTGCGTGAGTCCACGTTACCACATGAATCAGGGTTCGGGTCTTACTTGTGAACTCAAAAGAGGTATTTTGATGAATTTGAGATTATTACTGAGCATCTTTTTGGCGGTAAGTACGTTCGCATGCAAAGAAAGCAATGATTCGGCATCAGTAGCCAACAGGTTTGTCGATGCCTATTATCTTGAGTTTAATTTTGATAAAGCACTTACTTTTGCCACTGCGTCTGCACGGATGAGGATTGAAAATGAGCAAGAGCTGGCAAAGAAAGCTCGCTCTCAGGGAGCCCTGAACCCTGCCAAGGTAAAGGTATATTACAGTGAGCCGGAACATCGAAAGATGAATGAAGAAATGGCTCATCACACCTATAGCCTGGAAACCTCAGTCGGCACCACACGTCTAACCAATCGCGTCTTAGTCATGACAGCAAAGCGGGATGGAGGTTGGAAAGTTATTGCTTTTCGGGAGCTAGACCGTCCTGGATCTGGGGAAAATACGGGTTCGGCACCTGGTAAGAGGTCTAGAGACGCGTTAGAAGATAGTGCGGCGGGCACGGCCACAGTGTCGACCGCTACAGAGTCATCGAAGTGAAGGTATTGGTCGAAGTAGATAAGGGTCCTAGTCAAGGAACACGTTACGAAATCGAGAACCGGTCCTATCGCGCAATTGGTCGTGTTGGGAACAAGAATGCAACCGTTCAACTTTCCATAGAAGGCGATATGCTTCTCGATCCGGATGACCTTAAATGCGTAGAAGAACATTTAGAAGGTCGGCCAGTACAAAAAACAGATGATTCGGAAAAAATGCGAATAGGTTCTTTTCGTAGAGGTAGGGATATTCTTTTGGACGATGAGAAAATATCTCGAACGCACGCTATGGTCTTCGTAGATGAACAAGGACCTTCAATTGTCGACTTGATCTCAACCAACGGCACATTGGTAAACGGCCAAAAAATAAGCGATGCTGATCTGACCGACGGAGATGTAATTAACATTGGTAAGACGCGCTTTATCGTTCGAGTTGAGTGAACGGGTCAGATGTCTTGGTTCTTCAAGGATGTAAATCCGGCATACAAAAAGAATAAACAATACAGCCCATCAACGACACCGTAAATTCCAAAGAAGATGGTAGCCAAAGGATCTGTTTCCCAGATGGCTCCAAAGTCAGGATTACTTGCCAAGAATAGAATCCATCGGCTCACGTACAATAATTTCTCGAAGCCGAAAACAATTGGGAGCCATGGAACCCGAGCATAATCACGGGCAATACTGATATACGCAGCGCCCCAAAGCGTAATCAATAGGCACCCAGTACTATCAAAATGAGGGTCAATGACCCCCAGAGAATTGGAATAGCCTCGACTGAAGATAACTATGCAAAAATTCGTAAGCCCTGCGAGGAGAAATCCAATTCTTACTTTTTGATGAGACACGACACTAACTCCCTAGAATAAGCGGTTGTATCAAAGTTATATCGAGAATACCTCGTGAGGCAACAATACCTCAGGTGTTTATCTCTCTCATTTTGCCTTTGATGCGGCTTACGCTTGACTCGCTGGGAGCTTTTGCCGGTTATATATAACCACTGTGCGCAAACCGTTACTGATCATTAAGACTGGCGATACAATCCCCGAGATCAAGGCCGTCCACGGTGACTACGATCGTTGGTTTGCTCAATGCATTGATGACACTTTAGTAACCGTGGTCGAGGTTCATAAAGACAACGCTCATCTACCGAAGCCCGCAGACTTTGCGGGAGTCATCATCACCGGCTCTCCCCATTCAGTGACCGAGCCAAGTGATTGGACGCATCGCTTAGGTGATTGGACACTCAAGGCTTACGAGGAAAGCCTTCCCTGTCTCGGTGTTTGCTATGGTCATCAGATTTTAGGTCATGCCTTTGGAGGCCAGGTGATCAACAATCCGGTAGAGTATGAGATAGGAACAGTTGAGGTAACACTTACGAAGGCTGGTCTTGCGGATCCTTTGCTTGGCGAGTTAGCAAATAATCAATCTACACTCGCCTTCAATGCGGTTCATGGAGACGTCGTGAGCAAATTACCAGCTGATGCTGTATGTCTTGCAGGAAATGATGCAACTCCCAATCAGGCCTTCCGCATTGGGGCTTCGACCTGGGGCGTGCAGTTTCATCCAGAATTTCCAGAGGACGTCATGAGGATGTATGTCGATGGACGCCGAGAGAATATTATTCGCGATGCACAACGACGAGGTCTTGACCCTGAAAGTCAGGTCAAGCGTGTTAAAGGAACGGTCCGAAATACGCCGCTTGGGCCAAAACTCATAAAGCGCTTTGTCTCAAATTTCGTTTACGGAGATTTCGATGAACTTTAGGTTTATTACCATTGTGATCATGAGCTTGACGACCCAATTAGGGTGCAGCCAGGAATGTATGGATGATGAAACGAGCGGGAGTTATTTATACTTTTCTGAGCCTGGACAGGCGGATAACTTTTTTCATCACCCCTGGCCTTCGGATGCTCGACGAAGACCTGACAAAACGATTGGAGTCAATGCTTGGCCTAATCCAACTGAGTCATCAACACTGGAAGAATACTTGGCGGTGATAGGTGACCACACTTACGGTTATGGTCTGAACTCTGCGACATATTTTACTTCGTCGAGTCCCATTAACGAATCGGTTTTGACTAAGAGCCCACTAGAATATGTTTCATACGACGCTCCATTTTTTCTTGTTGATATCGATCCGGAATCCTCTGAATATGGTCGGCTTCGGCCCTTATCCACGAAGTACTACAAAGAAAAAACTACATATCTACCCAAAGATTCGCTCGCAGTCCTCCCTCCGTTTGGTCTAACGCTACGTTCAAACACAACTTATGCTCTGGTTGCAACGACGGCTTTGAAGGACAGTGACAATGATTCTTTTCGAGCGAGTAAAAACTTTCACAATGCAATAAATACCGCGTGTAACGAATCAGCACCTGCCTCACTGACAACTTTGCTCGAGCCGCTTCGTTCATTTATCGCGAGCGAGAACCTTTCAACGCAAAACATGGTCGCGGCAACTGTTTTTACGACGCAAGATGTTCTTGGAGAAATGCAGAGGATTCAAAAATCAGCAGAAAGTTTCCCGCCACTTACGATTCAGAACTTAAAGATAGAAGAAGAACGCGAGGACGTAGTGATGTCATCCGCGGTCGTGCAAATGCCATCGATCCAAGCTGGAGATGTTCCGTATCAACAATTTTCCGATGGCGGTGCTGTATTCTGGCAGCCAGACGGTTCGGCCGGCATTCATCATTACGAAAAGACGCGAATATCTTTCATCCTGCCTCTTGAGCGTGAAATGCCCCAAAATGGATGGCCTGTTGTGCTGATGTCGCACGGGACAGGTGCAACCTACAAAAGCGCGTACAATCGCAAGATCGCTTCGTCTCTTGGTCGAGAGGGTATTGCGATTATAAGTTACGACCCCACGCTTCATGGCCCACGAGACCCCACGAACAGTGACGAGCGTCTGACCTTTTTCAATCTGTTCAATATCCTCGCCGCACGAGACAATGTCAGGCAGGCAGCTGTAGATCTCATGATGCTTTCACAGTTGCTGAAAGATGGTTTTTCATTACCTTCTCGAGTAACGAGGAGGAACTATGACGCAAAATTCGATACATCCCGAATGGGCTTCCTGGGGCATTCGCAAGGTGGCTTAGCAGGTAGCCCATTTCTATCTGTTGACTCTGATATCAAAGTGGCCGTTTTTTCTGGAACCTCGGGGGTTCTAAATATAACCTTGCAAGAACGAAAAGACCCCGTCGATTTCGAAGAGCTCTTGCGGGGATTATTGGCAATTCCTGCCGAAGAAGTCGTGGATGATTTCCATCCGGTTCTCAATTTGATTCAGACTTTTATCGACCCCGCGGATCCTATTTCTTACGGCTCAAATTATCTACATTCACCAGCAGGTGGAGTGTTACGTGATTACCTCTTTATTGAGGGTTTTAAGGATTCAGCATCACCAGCGCGGGGTCATGAGGCTTTGGCTTCAGCCGTGGGTGCGCCACTGGTGGCTCCTTTCTTTCGCGTTCCATATGCGGCGGAGCTCGTAGGTCCTTCTCCGGTTGAAGCACCAACCAGTGGAAACATCCTCTCTGAAGGTGGCAATGTAACGGTTGGTCTCATACAATACCCCGAACAAGATCACTGGCCAATCTTCGATGACTTAGACGCAAATCGCCGATATACAGAGTTTATTCGTTCGGCGCTTTTTGACGGCAGGGCGCAAATCATTGCTTCAGGCAACTAATTTCACAAGACAGCCCTAGGGTGATAGTTATCTAAGAGAGGTCCTTATGAGTACAGATGCAAGTAGAACTCATCATGCAAGCCAGGCCGTTGCGCTCAGTCAGCTGGTTGAACTAAAGTTTGCGAAACTGGAGCTCGGCGGAAGCATTCCCCGCTCGCTTACCATTTCAACGCCGGACGGCCCAAGTACAGGAGGTGGCCGCCAAGCCCGTCAATCCTTGGTCTTGAAGGGACCAAAAGGAAAGGGTAACGACATTGTTTGCGGTTTCATCGACGGTGCTCGCGGCGTCGCGGAGATGAGAAGCTTTGTTGTTTTGGACAAACAAAACAGAGACCGTTTCGACAAACCGCTCGATTTTATGAGAGTCGACTATGATGCCTTCGTGGCCGAAATGGTTAGCTTTCTCAGAGCACAAGGAATTGATGCCCGTGTTTCCAACGAAAAACTGGAAACCAAAAAGGTGGGTTCGGTAGCACCGCCTCCGAGAACGACTGGTTCTCTCAAGCCTGTTGTCACCTTGGTTATTGGTTTTGCGCTGGGATTAGCAACGGGATACGTAATCTTTACCCAGCTCTAGAGATTTCCTCAATCAACTAAGATCTTTGCGATTTCATGACCAAGGACTTCGTATCCTCGCTGAAGCAGGGCCGCACCCTCAGGCGTGTCTAGCATACCCATGGCTTCGCCGGTGCTAAAACCTGCTTGCATTTCTATTTTGATCATTAGGGCCGCCCATCCCCCTTCGTCTTTACGCGGTATTCGTAGTGCGCGAAATTTTTTTCGCCGCCCAACTCGTTTTACTGCGCGCTGTATCAGTTTTTCAATATTTTCGTCGGGACGAAGGCGAGTAATACCTCCAAAAATACCTGACTGAAAGCCTCTGAGAAGCTGTTCGCCGCTGAAGGCAATTTCTAGCCGATTGTACGCGTCATCCAAGTCGAGGTTTCGAGCGAGAGCATAAGTCTCAGTGAGTATGCGGGCCATTTGAGTCTTCGTAATCAGGCCCAGAAATTCATTGGAATACGCACTCATTATGGCTCCAGGCGATGAACGGTTCCTTTGGTATAAGCGCCAACATATAGCCTGCCTTCCGCATCTCTACCGAACGTCGTTGGAAGAAAGGGCCATCTTCCTAAAGCAAATACCTCTTTTCGTTCTTCGCCTATTTTGGGAAGCTTCAACGCCCATAGTCGGCCGCTAAGAAAATCACCGAAAATATAGAGGCCTTCAAGTTTTGAAACGTGGTCACTTGTGTGAATGTAGCCTCCAATGATAGCGCCTCCATCTTCTCTCCCGTATTGGTAAAAAGGAAGGCGAAGTCCTGTTTGTGGGCAGGCCTCCTCAGGTTCAAAACACCGCGAACCTTCCATGATTTTCCATCCTGCATTATCGCCAGACTCGACGTAGCTTATTTCTTCAAAGCGGTCTTGCCCGAGATCCGCCACGATAAGTCGTCCATTTGGGTCAAAAGAGAAACGCCATGGGTTTCGAAAGCCCCACGCGTAAATTTCGGGGCGGAATTCGGCATTATTTACGAATGGGTTATCTGGAGGAATTAGATATGGCTCCTCAGTTGCGGTCGTTACATCAATCCTAATAATTTTTCCGAGAAGAGATTTTTTATTTTGCCCATAATTCTCGGGGTCATTGACCCATCCACCATCCCCAGAGGCAAGATAAAGAAAACCGTCTTGTCCGAAATGAATCTGACCAGCATTATGATTAGGGTAGGGCTGTACAATTCGTAAGATTTTTTTGGTTTGCTTGGGCCTCGTTAACTCAAGCGTTGTCGTTGCATTGACGGTCATGCTGACGAGTTGCGTATAATCATCGCCATTTTCTTGTATTGATTCGTAGACGAAGAACCGGCCGTTTCGGCTAAAGTTTGGGTCGAAGGCAATGGCTAGCAAGCCTTGTTCGGAGTTCACCGGGACCTCTCTTTGAAACCATGTTTTTGTTTCGCCTGATTTTAGGCTGGTCAAGGAGGCCCGCCCAGCTTTTTCAAGCACAACCATTAAGTCCGGGCGGTTGGGAACAAACGCAATACCTGTAATTTGTATAAAGCCATCTGCCACCAGTCCAAGCTTCACCCGTATCTTTTCCCGCTCGAGGTCTTTGTCGTCGAAGACTGGTGTAAAGCCTTCTTCGGTCTTCAGTGATACTTTATAGCTTGGGGTCATCATTTCGATAAATTGATCACGCAAGGTCTTACAGCTCGTGTGCGAGGCGGAGAGAAAAATCACGAACAGCAGACGAGAAATTGCGGAAATACGAGCGTTCACCAACGTCTAAAAGACACGGTTAAGGGATACTTGCAACGCTGAAAATGATCAGAAAGTACAGTTAGGCCTCCTGATGCTGTTGTTTTCTCGACAACAAGAGTTTGTGGTCAAAACTACACAAGCTTCATCAAATATCTGACGTTTTTGTCCGGATAAGTTCGTTGAGTGCCCTAAATCCCCCGAAATCATCGCTCACAAGAGACGGCACGGAATCTGCAACCGCCAATAGTCATGAATACTGGATTGATACGATTCGGGTTAATCGCATTGGTCATCTTGGTCCCCGGTGGACTTGTGTGTGCTCTTTTTTGGAGATTTTGGTCGAGACGTGGCCGGGACACCCAAGTCTTGACTTCGATCCACTCGTTACCACGCTTTGGACTGGGTGAGCGCACGCGTACTAACTCGCAAATCGGCGTTCCGCGTTTTGTCGGACCACCATATCTGTACGCCGAAAATTTGAAACGGTAATCGTAGTATCGCGTGATGCTAGACACTCAATTCAGTTTACTGTTTGCTACTTCTCGATGATCCGTAAGTCGATCGAGTCGGCAAGTTATTCTTGGTCGAGTTGGCTGTTCATTAAGCTTCTGGCTGTGGCATACGTCTGCGCCTTCGTATCTTTTGGAGTCCAAATCGATGGTCTGATCGGAAGCGAAGGCATTTTACCTGCCGAACAAACAATGACCTACGTACGGCAGAATTTAGGTCAAACCGACTGGTTTCGGTTTCCAACATTGAGTTGGTGGTGGGTCTCTGATTCAGCGCTTCATCTGCATTGGTATGCAGGTGTCGTTGTTGCTTTCGTACTCCTCTTCGGTTGGCTGCCTCATGTTTGTTTACTTGTTCTTTGGATTCTTTATTTATCATTAGTTGTAGTGGGCCGTGATTTCATGGCTTTCCAGTGGGATAACTTATTGTTGGAGACGGGCCTACTTGCCTTCTTTTTGTACTCACCAAGGCTTCGCCTCCGCCGTTCTTCTCGTCCCAATTCCTGGGTCCTTGCATTATTCGCCTGGTTACTATTCCGAATCATGTTCTCATCCGGTCTGGGAAAGTTTTACACAAGCCAGGACGTAAGTTGGGATAATCTAACCGCGCTTACTGTGCATTTCGAGACACAGCCTTTACCCACCTGGTTTGGCTACTATTGGCACCAGTTACCGAGAGGCTTTCACAGCTTTTCTTGTTTCATGGTTCTTATTGCTCAGGTTTTTCTACCGTTCTCTTTATTTGGATTTCAGTGGATGCGTCGCTTGGGGGCGATATTCGTGATCGGTTTCCAGCTACTTATTGCGGCGACAGGTAACTATGGGTTCTTTAACCTAAATACGATCATCATTGCAGCATTATTGGTCGATGACTCTTTTTACTCAAAAATTGCAGTTAGGCTAAAACAACTCCCTGTTCTCAAACCAATTAATGATATCTGCGTAAAGTTAGGTAAACAAGATGATCCTATCGAAAGAGCCCAAAGCACAACTCGTTTATTTCTTTTGGGTAGAGCAACCTGGCTTGCAGTATCAATGGTATTTATTTTTGGATACTTTTGGGCGTCGATGTTTGTAATGCTAAGGACAGCTCGAGTTCAAGGCTACAATTCTCCCGCGACAGCAAGCTTTCTTGATAAGATTGGACCACTGCGTAGTATCAATGGATACGGTTTATTCGTCGTAATGACGACTGTTCGAAACGAGATCGATGTGCAGGGTAGTAATGACGGAAAAGTCTGGAAGAGTTATCGCTTCAAGTACAAACCAGGTCGGCTTGATGAAGCGCCGACATTCATGGCACCGCATATGCCTCGTTTAGATTGGCAGATGTGGTTTGCAGCTTTGGGTAATGTGCGACAAAATCGCTGGTTTTTAGCGTTTTGCACCCAACTATTACAAGGAAATAAAGAGGTACTTAAACTTCTCGAGTATAATCCGTTTCCTGGCTCTCCTCCAAAGTTCATTCGCGCCCAAAAAGACCGCTATAGGTTTTCTGATTTGGAGACTAAAGCTAAAACGTCGAATTGGTGGGTGAGAAATCAAAACGGTATGTATATGCCGATGCAGGCGCTTCCTTAGCGTTAGACCTTGAATGATGCATCTAGAGAAGTAGAACACCTTCGTGCTCAAGCAGCCAGCGTTTTCGGTCCACACCCGCCGCATATCCGGTGAGGAACCCGCTTTGCCCAACGCAACGATGACAGGGAATAACAATTCCAACCGGATTCTTATTTGCAGCTTGACCGACCGCGCGGGCGCCACCTTTTGTACCTATGGCATTGCTGATATCGCCGTACGTTTTTGTTTCTCCAGCAGGGATTTTCAACAGCTGTCGCCAAACTTTCTTTTGAAAGTCTGTACCTTCTGTATTCAGGCGTATTTTCTTGAAGGCCGTAAAGTCTTTAGAAAAATAAGCTTCAAACTCTTCGCGGTACAACTCCGCTTCAATGTAGTTATCGGTGCCGAAACGCTTGCATATTTTCGCAAGAGTTGCGGGCCACGTTTGTAAGAATGAAACGGCACACAATTTGTTCTTTGCTGTGACGGCGAAAATCGAGCCGAGAGGCGTTGTGTGAACGGAAACCTCAAACCTTGAGATCTTCCTTTTTTGGGTGGCTCTCGACTTCATAAGGAACCGATCCGTTGACTTAACTTCATCGTTTTGTCGTTCTTCCTCATTTTGATGGAAACTGCTATGACCCGTCGCATGACTGAACTCGTAAATTATACCGTAACTAGTGGGGTTGCCATGCTGACCCTTACTGCGCCTCCGGCGAATACCTACAGCTATGAAATGATGCAGCAACTGGATGCGGCGATCCTCAAGGCACGCATGGACTCTACAGCTCACGTCATTGTCCTCACAGGAGAAGGAGAGAAGTTCTTCTGCGCTGGTGCGGATATCCAGATGCTGCAAGACGCCGAGCCCAACTTTAAGTACTATTTCTGCTTACATGCCAACGAGACCCTCAACCGTTTGGAAAATACGCCTAAACTCGTCATTGCGGCGATCAACGGACATTGTGTAGGGGGTGGTCTAGAAGTCGCCATGGCAGCGGATATTCGAGTGAGTAAATCAGGCCGTCACAAACTAGGTTTACCTGAAGTTCATCTAGGCGTTTTACCTGGTACAGGTGGTACGCAGCGCTTTGCGCGCCTGGTCGGCAAATCGAAAGCCATAGAAATGATGGTGAAAGGCGAAAACTTTGGGGTCGAAGAAGCGAAGACCTTAGGGCTTATCAGCGAGGTTTTTTCTGAAGAAACATTCCGTGAAGATGTTTTGACGTTTGCGCAGCAGTTTGTTCCTCCCAACAAAGCTTCGAAATCAGTCGGAATGATTAAACGAGCGGTTGTGAGTGGTCTCGAAATGGGCTTTTCTGAAGGACTCTCCCTTGAACGCGAACTCCAGCAGCAATTATTCACGTCTGATGATGCCAAAGAGGGCATCGCCTCGTACGTCGAAAAGCGAAAAGCCGAATTTCGAGGTTGCTAGACTACTTCTCTCTTCGAGGAGTTATCGCCGCTTTCGTCGGCCTTTAGGTTTTGGCGCGGCATCCCGCTTCTTTTTCATTTCGTCAAAACCGGCAAGTCGTCCTCGCTGTATAAGTTTGGGATCGAGCCAGCCAAACACCGTGACTTCATTTTTGTTGTGATAAAGTTGGCGCGCCTTGATTCCTTTCCATCCCGCGTCAGTCAAAATCTTGAGAATCCTTTGAAGCATCTCTACTCGGTTCTTGTCGGGCATCTTGAAGCTGATCAACATTTGCCGCGCCCAGGAGTGTCTTCCCCACTTCGCTGCGAGCTTCGCAAGGTCGAGTGGGCGTTGCGCCATGTCTACCAACATCCAATCTACCGTTTCGCTAGGAGAAAACTGAAAAGCGTTGCCTTGGAAGTACTCAGCTTTCTTTTTGGGCAAAGTGATTTTCAGGTTCTGGCGGTCGACGGCAATCAATTTTGTATTGTAGCTCAACATGACTTGCGCCCAAGCTCCGGGCGCGGCTCCGAGATCCACGACTGTTTCTCCTCGACTTGGCTCCAAGTTCAACCACTGGAACGCTTCCTGTAGTTTTAGGCCTGATTTACTGGGGGCATCTGCGAGTGGTTCGACCATTGGTTTGCCGGCCGGAAAAATACTTATGCAGTCTTTGGAGCGGGTAAAACCCGTGATGGCAGTGTCTTCGTCGATGAGCCAGACCTGAGCAATTCTTTCAGCTTCTGTAGGATCGTCGACAAAGGCCTCTGCGATCCGTCGATCCAGCCGTGCATCCAAAGCCTCTGCGATCCGCTCATCGATTTCACGAGCTCTTTTACGACGTGGGTCGTGTGTAGCCGAGGTCGGAGGACTCACGACTTGAATCGTCCACGGAATCGACTTGGTTTGAGGGTAAATACTGATTATTTCTTTCGTCAGAGCGTCGGCGAGCAACTCTGAGTGTGCCTGGATGGGTTTACCTAGGGTTTCCATTGCCTGTTGTGCGAAGGCGATGGTGGACCAGCCTGACCCGTCACTAGGTCGAGCAGATGCGACGACAATGCCTTCTGCGGGCGATTCGGGCTGGTAGTTGTCGGGTATTTCACTAATAAGCTCTGATTCGAATCCGGGTCTAACGACAAAGGCCCAAGGTTTCGCTTTCGGTCTTGTCCTCGTCCGACGGCTCGGTTTTTTCCGCTGTGTCGCCATTGTTCGATGCTTACTGCGGTGCCTGACAGAATCTGTCAATCATACTTATGCTCCAACTCGTTGACCGAGTCGCTGGTCCGTAGTACCTCGCGCCCATATGCCCGAACTCTTAACAGCCGTTGTGTTTGCACCTACGGTCGGAGCAATTTTGCTGTGCTTCATTCCTGCTCAGCAAAATACAAATCTAAAACTGGGTGCATTGACCGCGACCTTGATGACTTTCGTTATTTCACTCGGCCTGTGGTTTGGTTTTGAACCCAACAACACTGGATATCAGTTTCAAGTTCAGCACGACTGGATCAAAACTCTAGGTATTACTTATCATGTCGGGCTCGACGGCATTTCCTTCTTGCTCGTCATTCTCACGACCTTTCTCACACCTCTAACGTTATTGGGGTCGTGGACGGCCGTTGAAAAACGCGTGAAAGAGTTCGTTATTTCTATTTTGATTTTACAGACAGGCATGCTCGGCGCGTTTGTTGCTCTTGACCTCTTTCTCTTCTACGTTTTTTGGGAAGTGATGCTCGTGCCGATGTACTTCCTCATCGGTATTTGGGGCGGTCAACGACGGCTATATGCGGCAATAAAATTCTTCATCTTTACAATGGCAGGCTCACTGCTAATGTTAGTCGCTATCGTTTATGTTGCCTGGCAAACAGATGGCTCCTGGAACTTCGCCTTGGAAGCCGCGCTATCGCGCAGCTTCGAACCAGAGAAAGCGAAATATCTTTTCTATGCTTTTTCATTAGCTTTTCTAATTAAAGTTCCGCTGTTCCCCGTTCACACATGGCTTCCTGATGCTCATACCGAAGCACCAACTGCTGGATCGGTTATCTTGGCCGGAGTGCTTTTGAAACTTGGGGTCTATGGGCTCATTCGATTCGCTTTTCCGATGTTTCCGGGTGCAGCGATGGAAGCGGCGCCAGTCATTGCCACTCTTAGCGTTGTTGGAATCATCTATGGAGCTCTCGCTGCGTGGGTGCAACACGACATGAAAAAATTGGTAGCTTATTCGTCTGTCAGTCACCTCGGTTTTTGTGTGCTGGGTCTTTGCGCACTGACAGTTGAAGGAGTAACCGGTTCTGTTTATCAAATGCTTGCTCACGGTATGTCTACGGGTGCGCTCTTCTTGCTGGTCGGCGTGCTTTATGAGCGTCGACATACCCGCATGCTCGCTGATTATGGGGGCATTGCTAAAAAGGCTCCTGTCTTCGCATTTTTTCTCGTTTTCGTTGTATTAGCGAGTGCTGGCATGCCAGCATTGTGTGGCTTTCCTGGCGAGTTTCTCATCCTGCTCGGAACCTTCACCGGAACAGCTCCTCTGGACGTTGGTCTACCTTTTGGATGGTTTGAAGGCTCTCTCAAGGCTCATCATGCACTGGCAATTCTTGCCGCAACAGGCGTAATTCTCGCAGCCGTTTATCTGCTCTTCATGGTTCAAAAGGTGCTTTTTGGACCTCTTGTTCATAAAGCCAACGAATCCCTGACGGATATGAACGCTCGTGAGATTTTTGTGATTGGTACATTTGCTGTCGTCATCCTCGTTATGGGTGTACGACCCGGTGTTTTTCTAGAAAAAATTGAACCGACCACGAAGAAATTCGTGATTTCGATGCAGCAAAAAAATGAAGCGATGGCGACAGCCGACCCTGGTCAACGTCGCCCGGGCTGGGATAAATCTCAGAAAAAAGCGACGCCTGAGCCTGCACTTCGCCTATTCCAGCGCCCGCGGATTCTACCGAACCCGATTCGGCGACTAGGGAAAAGATATCCGGCGGGTATGCCGACCAACCTAGATTCTCAAAAACCCGTGAGAGTAAACGAGTTGCCTCGTATTCGCCGGCAAGGAGAGGAGTAGCAACGATGGCTGATTTTGTTTCTATGGCACCTTCTCTCATTATTCTTGTAACGGCTTTTGCGTTATTGATGTTTGAGGTCTTCTCTGAAGGTAAAGACAGAAGCTGGGCGGCTCGTGTTGCTGTGTTTGGACTCGGCCTAAGCTTGTACATCTTGGCTTCAGAGATGGGGGACACAAAGAGTATTGAATTATTCTCAGGTGCGCTTCTTCTCGATCCTTTTGCGCGACATGCCTCCATCGTTTTTGTCATCGCTGGGATTGTTGCCTGCCTAATTTCACCGACGTACATGCGCAATGCAAATTGCGAGAGTGCTGAATATTACGCGCTACTTCTTCTTTCCATCATTGGCATGATGGTCATGACCATGGCCGCTGATCTTATGACTTTGTTCTTGGGTCTCGAAGTGATGTCGATCGCCGTTTACGTTCTGACTGGACTAAGAACTCGAAATAAACGTTCTGGCGAAGCGGCGATGAAATACTTTCTGATGGGTGCGTTTGCCACTGCTTTTCTCTTGTTCGGGATATCGATGATATACGGCGCGACTGGTTCAGTTCATTTCCATGACATGAAAAGAGCAATGGTTGCGGGCTCCAACGGGGTATTGAATCTTGGTCTTGTTTTGCTTGTATTAGGATTTTCTTTCAAAGTGGCTGCGGTGCCATTCCATAGCTGGGCTCCAGACGTATATGAAGGCGCGCCAACGCCCGTGACTGGTTTTATGGCCGTAGCCGTAAAGGCTGCTGCGTTTTTTGGATTACTGCGGATCGTTGTGGTTGGCATGGGAGAAGCTGCTGCAGCGTCTCATTTTATTATTCCACTCTTTTCGGGGATCGCTATTGCCACGATCCTGGTCGGGAACGTTCTCGCACTTGTGCAAAAAAGCGTGAAAAGGATGCTGGCCTACTCATCCGTTTCTCATGCAGGGTATGCCATGATTGGCATGGCTGCAGTCGCGCAAGGTGAGCAAAGCGCTGCTTCGGCTGTTCTCTTCTACCTCGCCGCGTATACGTTTATGACCCTCGGTGCGTTCTCTGTTTTGACATACCTCGAACGCAAAGAGGGGCATGCGGACTCAGAAAGATTTGGTGCCTACGCTGGTATAGGGTTTAAATACCCTGGGCTCAGTCTCGCCATGACACTTTTCATGATCGCCTTGGCCGGGATGCCGCTCACCGGCGGCTTTGTTGGTAAACTATACTTATTCAGCGCCGCAATTAAAGCAGATCTCACATACTTAGTGGGTTTCGGGATCCTCGGATCCGTTGTAAGTGTCTATTATTACTTGAGAGTCGTCGTGGCCTTTTATATGCGTGATGTCGCCGACCCGGGGCCAGTCGCGGAAGGGCAACCGGGTGCTACGATCCACTATGGTCTGATTCTAACAACCATCGGCGTTCTCTTCTTAGGGTTATTGCCCGGCTCTTGGCTTGAATTCACTCAAACCGTGATTCAAGCTCTCTATTCTAGCTAACGGATCGAGGTGTTTTTATCCAAGCTAGATAGCTCGCATCAGCTTTTGATTCGAGATGCTCTATCGCCGTCCTGCAGTTTGAGCACCATTTCTAGACACTTAGAAAAAATTGGGGTCCTTAAAAAATCTCAGAATCCCAGAGAATCCGAAAGCATTTATCGAAATATTGGCCTAAAAACTGTTCGAATTTCTCAGAAGTTAGAGCAAAAACTGAAATCTATCGGACAAAGTGCGAATAAATTTCGTTAGCGCTTGACACCCTATGCTCCGCTTGGTTTATGCGCAGCCTCTCTTGGAGATGTAAGCCAAGGGAGGATAGGAGGTGATTCGGGCCGCTAGTGCTCTGTGAATGTAAATGAGATATCGCTGATGCGCAGATTTTACGATGGAAGATCCATCAAGGCACCCCGCCTGTCTGCAGATGCTTCGGAATGATCGATTGTTCAGAGTACAGCACGTAAGACTATTTTGACGGACCCTTCGGGTGCAAAGCGTTCGCGCAGTTATACCCAAGGACCGAAAAGACAGCCCTCATACGAAGAACAGAGAGGCTTTCAAGCGAGCAGCAGACATTATGCAGGCTCTCGAAAGCATCCACACCCGAATCACAAGAAAGTATTAAGTGCCTTACCTCTAACGAGGCGAGGAAAAGCGGTCCGCACTTGGTTTAGCCAGTCACGGACAAAAGGAAGTTGAGCGAAGATGCCTACGATTCAACAACTTGTAACTAAGGGACGAAAGGTCATCAAGACTAAGACCAAGTCTCCCGCATTGAAATCGTGTCCGCAGCGACGCGGCGTTTGTGTCCGCGTCTATACGTCGACACCGAAGAAACCAAACTCAGCTCTTCGTAAGGTTGCTCGTGTGCGCCTAACGAACGGTTTTGAAGTCACCTCGTATATCGGTGGTGAAGGTCACAATTTGCAAGAGCACTCCGTGGTGCTCGTACGTGGTGGTCGTGTAAAGGACCTTCCTGGTGTCCGTTACCACATCGTTCGTGGCGCTCTCGACGCGTCAGCGGCCGAGGGACCATCAAACACTAACAAGCTACGTCGTAACCAAGCTCGTTCGAAGTACGGCGTAAAGAGGGCACGATAAAATGGGACGCCGCAGAGAAACCCCGAAACGGAAGATCTTACCTGATCCGAAGTACCATGACCGATTGGTCGCGAAATTCATCAATGCATTGATGATCGGCGGCAAGAAGTCGACCGCTGAACGTATTTGTTACGGAGCATTCGATCTCGTTGCGAAACGTACTGGGGACGATAACCCTCTCGGGCTGTTCAAGAAGAGCCTTGAGAACATTAAACCACGGATCGAGGTTAAGTCTCGACGTGTTGGTGGTGCGACCTTCCAGGTTCCGATGGAAGTACGCCCCGAGCGACGTACCTCGCTTGGTATGCGTTGGTTGATCACGTACGCAGAAAAGCGCGGTGAAAAAACAATGCGTGAACGCCTCGCAGGTGAAATTCTCGACGCTGCTGAAAACCGCGGAGCCGCGGTCAAAAAGCGCGACGACACACACAAGATGGCAGAAGCGAACAAAGCGTTCGCACATTTTCGTTGGTAGGAGGTTTTCTCGAGTACAAGACTTGAGTGTTTGGTTATGGTGAATCGGCAAGGACAATTAGAGCGTACCCGCAACATCGGGATCATGGCGCACATTGATGCCGGTAAAACTACGGTTACCGAGCGCATCTTGTTCTATACCGGTGTAGAGCATCGCATGGGAGAGGTTCATGACGGAACCGCTACCATGGACTGGATGGCACAAGAGCAGGAACGTGGAATCACCATTACCTCCGCTGCAACGACTTGTTCGTGGGATGACCACTCGATCAACATCATTGATACTCCTGGACACGTTGATTTCACGATTGAAGTCGAACGTTCTCTTCGAGTCCTCGATGGAGCAGTAGCGCTTTTCGACGCGGTCTCCGGTGTGGAACCGCAGAGCGAAACAGTCTGGCGCCAAGCTGACAAGTATCAAGTTCCCCGAATTTGCTTCATCAACAAGATGGACCGAGTTGGCGCGAGCTTTGAAAACTCTGTCAAATCGATTTCTGAACGCCTGAAGGCCACTCCGCTTCCCATTCAGCTGCCTATTGGCTCTGAGAGCGAATTTATTGGAATGGTCGACCTTATCGAAGAAAAAGCCATCATCTGGGACCAAGAAACTCTGGGTGCAAGCTATCACTACGAAGACGTACCGGCAGATATGGCCGACGAGGTCAGTACAGCTCGAGACCGTATCCTTGATGTGTTGTCTTCGTCTGATGAATCTCTGATGGAGAAATATGTGGCCGGCGAAGAAATTGCACCGGCTGACCTTCGCGCATCTTTGCGTCAAGCATGCCTCTCCTTGAAAGTATTCCCTGTGCTATGCGGTTCTGCATTCAAGAATAAAGGTGTTCAGCCTTTGTTGGATGCTTGCGTGCAGTACTTGCCAGCACCAAGCGACCTTCCGCCGGTTACGGCAGAGTCCGCAAAACGAGCCGGTGAAACGGTAGAACTAGCAGCCGATACTAACGGAACCTTCGCTGCCTTAGCCTTCAAGATCATGGCTGACCCACACGTGGGGAACCTTACTTATCTCCGAATCTACTCGGGCTCACTTAAGGCGGGAACGCAAGTCGTCAACGCTTCGAAAAACAAGAAAGAGCGAATTGGTCGCATCTTGAGAATGCACGCGAACAAGCGCGAAGATGTTGAATCATGTTCAGCAGGAGACATCGTCGCCGCTGTTGGGCTCAAAAACACTTTTACCGGTGACACTCTGACTTCACGGAATCATGAAGTTCTACTTGAGCGAATCGGTACACCTGAACCAGTTATTACAATTGCGATCGAGCCACGGACAAAAGTCGACCAAGAAAAGCTTGGAAGTGCGCTCGCTAAATTAGCGATGGAAGATCCTTCCTTCTCTGTTCGTACTGACAGCGAAAGCGGTCAGACCCTGATCGCAGGTATGGGTGAGCTACACCTCGAAATTATTGTCGACCGACTAAAGCGTGAATACAAAGTAGACGCTAATATCGGTCGACCACAGGTTGCCTATCGCGAAGCTGCAACTCTTCAAGCGCGCGGTGAGGGCAAATTTATTCGCCAGAGTGGCGGACGTGGCCAATATGGACACGCGATTATCGACCTAGAACCCGCTGAGCGCGGTTCAGGCGTAGAAGTAGAGAATCGTACCGTGGGTGGGACGATTCCTAAAGATTTTATTCCTGCTGTTGAAGCTGGTATCCGAGAGGCCGCTGACATGGGCTTCTTGGCTGGCTTTCCAGCAGTGGATATGAATGTAAAAATTCTCGATGGTTCATTTCATGAAGTTGATTCTTCGGAAATGGCTTTCAAGGTGGCTGGTTCGATGGCATTCAAGGATGCTTTTGAGAACGCTAAGCCAGTTCTTCTTGAGCCAATAATGCTCACGGAGATCACCACCCCTGACGAATACTGCGGAGATGTCATTGGCGACGTCAATGCTCGCCGTGGAAGCGTTTCGGGTATGGATCCTCGTTCGGGGATCCAAATTGTTAGTGCAGAGGTTCCGTTGTCCAACATGTTTGGGTATGCAACGGCGCTTCGGTCGCGCACCCAAGGGCGTGCGACCTTTTCGATGAAATTTGGTTTTTATAACGCGGTCCCTTCGCATGTTGCGGAGGAGATCTTGGCAAAGGCTCAGGGTCGCATTTAGACCCTAGGAGTGGAGAAAGATGGCAAAAGAAAAATTTGAGCGGACTAAGCCGCATGTGAACGTCGGGACAATTGGTCACGTCGACCATGGCAAGACTACGCTTACAGCCGCCATTACAATGGTTAGTGCAGCGCGTGGAATGGCGCAGCCCCTCAGCTACGACGAGATTGCGAAAGCGTCTGAGTCGCAGGGCCGTCGTGATGCGACCAAGATCATGACGATCGCGACTTCGCACGTTGAGTACGAATCAGACAACCGTCACTACGCACACGTAGATTGCCCGGGACATGCTGATTACGTAAAGAACATGATCACTGGTGCGGCACAGATGGACGGCGCAATCCTTGTTTGTTCTGCAACTGATGGCCCCATGCCTCAGACTCGCGAGCACATTCTACTCGCGCGTCAGGTTGGTGTTCCTCGAATTGTTGTATTCATGAACAAGTGCGATTTGGTCGACGACGAAGAACTCTTGGACTTGGTTGAAATGGAAATTCGTGAGCTTCTTAGCATGTACGATTTCCCAGGCGACGACATCCCTGTCGTTCGTGGTGCAGCACTTCCTGCATACAACTCACAAGGTAAAGAAGGTACGGAATGCATTCTTGAATTGCTCGGACATCTAGACGAGTACATTCCTGAACCAGAACGTGCACTAGACATGCCTTTCCTTATGCCAATTGAAGACGTGTTCTCAATCTCTGGTCGTGGAACGGTTGTAACTGGTCGTATTGAGCAAGGACAAATCACTGTTGGTGAGAAAGTCGAAATCGTTGGTTTCCGCGATACTGAGACTACCACCGTTACTGGTGTTGAAATGTTCCGTAAGCTTCTCGATTCAGGGCAGGCTGGTGACAACGTTGGTTGCCTACTTCGTGGTATTGCGAAGGACGACATTGAACGTGGTCAAGTTCTGGCGAAACCAGGCTCTATCCAACCTCACACCGGTTTCAAGGCTGAGGTTTACGTTCTGACTAAGGAAGAAGGTGGACGTCATACTCCATTCTTCAAGGGATATCGCCCACAGTTTTACTTCCGTACAACGGACGTAACTGGCGCTGTAACCCTTCCTGAAGGAACAGAGATGGTCATGCCTGGTGACAACACAGCAATGACTGTTGAGTTGATCACGCCAGTCGCTATGGACAAAGGCATTCGTTTTGCTATCCGTGAAGGTGGCCGAACGGTTGGTTCCGGTGTTGTAACCGAAATCACACAATAAACTATTGAAGTATGAGCACGGTCGACCGGGAAGTCCCGGTCGACCAGTGTGCTTGGAGTAAATGATGGCTACCCAGACCACAAAAATTCGAATTCGGCTCAAAGCTTACGATCACAAACTTCTTGATCAGGCTGTTGGCGAAATCGTGGAATCGGCAAAGCGCACTGGCGCTCGAGTTGCAGGTCCTATTCCTTTACCTGCGCGGATTAACCGATACACGGTATTGCGTGGACCGCACGTTGATAAGAAAAGCCGAGAACAATTCGAGATCCGGACGCACAAGCGCGTTGTCGACATTCTCGAACCTACCCCGCAAACACTTGATGCATTGATGAAACTTGATTTGTCTGCGGGCGTCGATGTGGAGATCAAATCATGATTATCGACGTAGTAGATACAAAGAACGCCAAAGTCGGCGACGTTGAGGTCGACGAGTCAGTATTCGGCGCTCGCGTGAAATCTTGGCTCTTTTACGAAGTAGTAAAAGCTCAGATGGCGAATCGACGCGCTGGGACTCAGTCTACAAAGACCGCTTCCGAAGTCCGTGGTACCGGTAAAAAGCCATACAAGCAAAAGGGTACCGGTCGAGCTCGACAAGGCTCCACGCGTGGAACTCATATGCGCGGCGGTGCTGTTGCTCTCGGGCCAAAGCCGAGAAGCTATGGTTACAAAGTTCCTAAGAAGATGATTCAAGGGGCTTTACGATCAGCGCTGAGTCTCCGTCTTTCCGAGAGCAAACTACACGTTGTTCAAGGTTGGTCGCCTGATGCACCAAAAACAAAAGATGCCGTCTCAGTATTGAGCAACTTTGAAGCTACGAAAGCTTTGGTGATCGGTGGACGCTCTGACGATAATCTTCGTCTCTCAGTTCGGAACCTGCCTCACGCGAAGTTTTTGCCTGTCGAAGGTCTCAATGTTTACGACGTGCTGAAATACGACCATCTGTTTATTAGCTCCGACGTTATCGACGGAATCAATGAACGCCTGAAGACTGCACCATCACGAAGTGATGCGTCAGCGTCGGAAGGGGAGGAGTAAGTAAATCATGCGTAACGCAGTGAATATCCTTCGTCGTCCGCGAATCACAGAAAAGACCTCGATGCTTGCAGAAGGGAGCAACGTCGTCGTTTTCGAAGTCGCTAAAGACGCTAACAAAACCGAGATTAAGAACGCAGTGCAGGCCGCGTTCAATGTCGAAGTGACAAAAGTTCGAACCATGATCGTTCGCGGTAAAGTAAAACGCCGCGGTCGGACTGTTGGTAAGTTGCCTACCTGGAAGAAAGCAATTGTGACCCTCGCTGAGGGGAATGAGATTGATTTCTTCGGTGGTGTATCGATTTAGGAGTGAAAAATGGGTACTCGTTCGTATAAGCCAATCACCCCAGCACGACGGCACATGACCTGTTCTGATTTCTCTGAAATCACAACAGACAAGCCTGAGAAAAAACTGCTTCGCCGCGTAAAGAAAAGTGGCGGACGGAATGCACGTGGAAAAATTACTGTACGTCACCGCGGTGGCGGACACCGACGCCGGTATCGCGTCATTGACTTCAAAAGAAGGAAGTTTGACGTACCTGCGAAGGTTGCGAGCATCGAATATGATCCGAACCGAACTGCGCGTATTGCTTTATTGCATTACGCAGACGGTGAGAAAGCATACATCCTTGCTCCACAAAAAATGAAAGTCGGCGACACCATCATGGCTTCGCAGAGTGCGATTGACCCGGTTGCGGGTAATGCAATGCCTCTCAAAGAAATGCCACTAGGTAGCACGATCCACAATGTCGAATTGCGACCAGGAAAGGGCGGGCAACTTGTTCGTTCTGCTGGGAACTACGCGACGTTGATGGCGAAAGAAGGCAAGTATGCAACGATTCGTCTGCCTTCAACTGAGATGCGTCGAATCCTCATTTCTTGCATGGCAACAATCGGTGCGCTCGGAAACGAGCAGAATGAAAATGTTGTTATTGGTAAAGCGGGTCGCTCGCGATGGATGGGTATTCGCCCAACTGTTCGTGGTGCATGTATGAACCCGGTCGACCACGGCAACGGTGGTGGTGAAGGACGCTCTAAGGGCGGCAAACCACCCGTAACTCCGTGGGGCAAGGCTGCTCGAGGTCTTCGTACTCGCAAGAACAAAGCAACGGATAAGTTTGTGGTTACTGCTCGTAAACGCGGTAAGCAATCAGGTGGGAAGTAAATTATGCCACGTTCATTGAAAAAAGGGCCTTTCGTAGACCACTACCTCATCAAGAAGGTTGAAGCGATGGAAGGAAGCCGTAAGCAAGTAATCAAAACATGGTCTCGTCGATCGATGATCATTCCTGAATTTATTGGCCACACCTTCGCGGTGCACAATGGCAAGAAATTCATTCCTGTGTTTGTCACGGAGCACATGGTTGGACACAAGCTGGGTGAGTTTTCACCTACGCGGACGTTCCACGGACATGCTGCGGACAAGAAGAAGAAAGGGAAGTAGAAGTTATGGCAGCATCGACAGCAAAACTATCTAATCTACGGGTTGGCCCCCAAAAAGTACGTTTGGTGGCAGACCTTATTCGCGGAAAAGATGTGGCGGAAGCACTGAGCATTTTGCAGTTCTCTACAAAACGCTGTGCACGTCCACTCGCAAAGCTAGTTCAATCAGCAGTTGCGAACGCAGACAACAAAGGCGGGGTGAACGTCGATAAGTTATTCATCCAAACCATCACTGTTGATGGTGGAAAAGTGAATAAACGATGGCGGCCTAGAGCTATGGGTCGAGCAACACCTCTAATCAAGCGTACGTCACATATTAGCGTGACTTTGGAGCAACGATAAATGGGCCAGAAAACACATCCAACCGGCTTCCGTCTAGGCGTAATACGTGGCTGGGACTCTAAATGGTTCGAAGAAAAAAATTACGCAAATTGGCTGCATGAAGACCTTGCTCTCCGCGGCTGGGTTAAGAAAAAGCACGCAAGTGCTGGTATCGCTAAGGTAGAGATTGAGCGCGCTGCTCAAAAAGTGAAGGTAAACATCTTCACCGCACGACCTGGTATCGTTATCGGCAAAAAAGGTGCGGGCATTGAGCAGCTCAAAAAAGAGCTACAGAAACTCACTGAAAATGAGGTTCGAATCAATATCCAAGAAATTCGAAAAGCTGAAACTAACGCTCAACTGGTTGCCGAAAATATCGCAACGCAACTTGAACGTCGTATCGCATTTCGACGAGCGATGAAGAAAGCCTTGACCATTGCAATGAAGTTTGGCGCGAAAGGTATTCGCGTTGCTTGCTCCGGTCGATTGGGTGGTGCCGAAATGTCTCGTTACGAATGGTATCTCGACGGACGTGTTCCTCTGCACACATTGCGTGCGGATGTTGAGTACGGCTTCACCGAAGCAAAAACAAAGCAGGGTGTAATCGGCATCAAGTGCTGGATCTTCAAAGGGGAGATTCTGCCTGGTCGTCGCACCGCTGATGACAATTGGCAAAATCGCGGTGGTCGTTCACAGACCGCAGGGCGTCCGGCAACTGAACGCCGGTAACTGAAGGAGAATAATCGTGCTTCAGCCAGCTAGAACAAAATATCGTAAGACCCAAAAAGGCAAAATGCGAGGGTCTGCGTATCGAGGCAGCTCGATTTCGTTTGGAACGATCGCTATTCAGGCTACGGAACGTGGTTGGATGACATCACGCCAAATCGAGGCAGCTCGTATCGCACTTACTCGTCACATCAAGCGTGGTGGACGTGTTTGGATTCGTGTTTTTCCAGACAAGCCTGTCTGCAAAAAGCCACTTGAAACTCGTATGGGTAAAGGTAAAGGCTCACCTGATCACTATGTAGCGGTCATCAAGCCCGGACGAATTCTGTACGAAGTCGATGGTGTTGATTTGAACATCGCTCGAGAAGCGCTTCGTCGTGCCGGTCATAAACTACCGATCAAGACGAAGATCATCACTCGCGAGGAGGAGCTATAAAATGGCTTCAGAACAAACGAAAGCAGCCGATTTACGCGCTCAATCACCAGAAGAACTTTCGGGCTTTATTACTGATAAGACCGACGAATTGCTCAAACTGCGATTTCAGTTTGCAACCGGGCAACTTGAGAACGTCGCTCGTATGAAGACTGTTCGTCGCGAAATTGCTCGAGCAAAGACCATTATGGCTGAGCGAAATGGGGCAGAAGGGTAAATAAGATGTCTGAAGAAGTACAAGCAGAAGAAGTACAAGCAGAAGCAGCAGCAGCTGAGGCTCCTCGCATCCGTCGTCGCAAAGAACGCGAAGGATTGGTTGTTAAGGCTGGCGCGCAGAAAACGGTGGTTGTTCAGGTTTCACGCCGAATCAAACACCCGCGCTACAAAAAGTATGTCACACGGCGTAAGCGATACGCTGTTCACGACACCATCGGTGTCAGTGTTGGTGACTTTGTAAAAATTCGAGAAACTCGACCACTGTCGAAAACGAAACGCTGGCAAGTTGTTGGCAAAACCGTTCGACGTAGCTAATTTAGGAAGTTCTTAGGAACGAAGGAGAGTCGGTCATGATTCAAATGACCAGCGTCTTAGACGTAGCAGATAATAGTGGAGCAAAGAAGCTCTTCTGCATCAAAGTCCTCGGCGGCTCAAAGCGAAGATATGCACGAATCGGCGACATCGTCGTCTGTTCAGTTCGAGAGGCTTTGCCGCATACGAAGGTAAAAAAGGGTGACGTGGTCAAAGCTGTCATCGTCCGTACTGCGTACCAAACAGGTCGCGCTGATGGCACGTACATCAAATTTGATGGCAACTCAGCGGTTCTGATCAACAAGGACGGTGATCCGCTAGGTACCCGTATTTTTGGACCAGTCGCTCGTGAATTGAGAGCCAAGAACTATATGAAGATTGTTTCATTGGCTCCGGAGGTTTTGTAGTCATGCAAAAGATCAAAAAAGGCGACATGGTAGAAGTGATTGCGGGCAAGGACCTAGGACAAAAAGGAAAGGTTCTTGAAGTCTTCCCAGGTGAAGGAAAGGTTCGGGTTGAAGGCGTTGCCATTCATCATCGTCATCTGAAACCAGGCGCGAATCCCAATCAGCCAAATGGTGGAGTGATCGAGCGACCCAGCAAAATTTCAATTTCAAACGTGAAATTTTACTCTGAGAAGCTTGGGGCGGCAGTTCGTGTCGGATTTGCTGAAAATCCGAATAGCACTAGCAAGCACGACAAATATATCCGAGTTGCTCGCGGTAAAGAACATAACGGAGCGGAGCTCGATTAAGTTCGAAACCGGTAGGAGATAAGAAATGTCCGAGAATAACGAAAGCAACGCGGCAGCTAAAGACGGTGTACCAGCACGTATCGGTGTGAAGTATCGTCAAGAGGTTCGCTCTGCGTTGAAAGAACAGCTAGGCCTGAAGAATGTTCACGAAGTGCCAAAGCTTGAGAAGATCGTTCTCAATATGGGGCTGGGCGAAGCAATCAATAACAATAAAGTGTTGGACTACGCTATTGGTGAACTTGAGTCCATCACAGGGCAAAAGGCCGTCATCACGAAAGCAAAGAAGTCCATATCGAACTTCAAATTGCGAGAAGGGATGCCGATTGGTGCAATGGTGACTTTGCGTCGCGAAAAAATGTGGGAATTCTTTGATCGTCTCGTATCGATTACGCTTCCTCGTATGCGTGACTTCAAAGGTGTTTCTACTAAAGCGTTCGATGGACGTGGAAACTATACGCTTGGCATCAAAGAACAGATCGTTTTTCAAGAAATTGACTATGACAAAGTCGATAAGATTCGTGGGCTAAACATTTGTTTCGTCACCAGTGCAAAGGATGACGTACAAGGAAAAGCTCTGCTTACCGCTTTGGGAATGCCGTTTCATCGGCGCGAACAATTTTAACTGGAGTAGGTGGTCAATGCCAATAAGAGCATTCCAAACCGCTTCCACTTACTGGGTGCCATATAACAATGTACCTAGTAATTTTATCCGTGCTGGTAGAAAGACCAGCACACAGGGGGTGTCATGAAGAACACCGGTGTAGTTAGTGACCCAATTGCCGATATGCTGACGCGTATCCGAAACGGTATGAACGCGCGTCACATGAAAGTGCCAATGCCACTATCAAAAATGAAACTTAAGATTGCGGAATGCCTAAAATCCGAAGGTTTCATTGAAGATTTTGAAGTAGATACCAGCAAGACGGTATCTGTCTTAACTGTTCAACTTAAGTACGACCATCGTCGAGAATGCGTAATCACTGGTTTGAAACGCGTTAGTCGTCCAGGTCTTCGCTCTTACGTTAGAGCGTCTGACATTCCGGTAGTACGTAACGGTCTCGGAGTTGCCTTGGTTTCAACTTCTAAAGGCCTTCTGACAGACCGCGAAGCCCGCCGCCAACACGTTGGTGGAGAGCTGGTTTGCACCGTTTGGTAGGGAGTAGGTCATGTCACGTATTGGAAAAAAACCGATTACTGTCCCGAGTGGTGTGAACGTAAAGGTTGCCGGTGAAGTACTTACTATTGCTGGTCCGAAAGGTTCATTGGACCTCAAGATTCGACCCGAGGTTGATGTAGCTCCTGCAGAGGGCAGCATTACTGTCACCGCGAAAGGTAACGACCGTGTTTCTCGCTCAATGCACGGACTCACTCGTACTTTGATTTCAAATATGGTTTCTGGGGTACAAAACCCATTCAAGAAATCTCTCGAAATCACTGGTGTTGGTTATCGCGCGGAGATGGTCGGTAAAGCGATCAAGCTACAAGTTGGCCTCTCGCATGATGTTATCCATCCCATCCCGGACGGAGTCACTTGCACCATTGATAAGCAGACCACGGTTCATTTGGAGTCGATTGATAAAGCTCTCGTTGGACAAGTTGCTGCAGCGCTTCGAGCGTATCGCCCATGCGAGCCTTATAAAGGCAAGGGTGTCAAATACGTAGGCGAACGTGTCCGCCGCAAGGAGGGCAAGACCGGCGCGGCGTAACGCCGTCTGGTTATTGAGGTTCATTATGAAACGAGTAATAAAAGACGACAGTCTACGCCGTAGGAAGCGACGAGCGTTTTCAATTCGTAAGAAAATATCTGGAACCAGCTCACGACCCCGTTTGTCTGTGTTTCGTAGCAATAATCACATTTACGCGCAGGTCATTGATGACGATGCGGGTAAAACGATTACCTCTGCATCGACAAAGATCACTGATATTAAGGGTGATTTGAACGGCCTCAAAAAGAGCGAGGCTGCTGAACTTGTTGGCAAAAAGCTTGCCGAGAAAGCTCAGGCTGCAGGTGTTACAGAAGTTGTATTCGACCGCAATGGCTATCCATTTCACGGCCGAGTCGCAGCATTAGCAAAGGGAGCCCGCGATGGCGGGTTGCAATTCTAGGAGCAACGAACATGGCTCGAGATGAAGTTATAAATGCAAAAGAATTAGACCTGGTTGAACGTGTTATCCACATCAACCGTGTCGCCAAAGTAGTGAAGGGTGGTCGACGCTTTTCATTCTCCGCACTCGTTGTTGTCGGAAATGGCGAAGGATACGTTGGCGTTGGTCTTGGAAAAGCAAATGAGGTTCCCGAAGCGATTCGTAAAGGGAAAGATCAGGCGGAAAAGAATCTATTCCGTGTACCGTTGCATGGAGCAACTATTCCTCACGCGGTCGTAGGCCGCTTTGGTGCAGGAAAGGTCGTCCTCCGTCCTGCAAGCCCTGGTACCGGCGTGATTGCAGGTGGTCCCGTCCGTGCCGTTATGGATATGGCAGGTGTTCGAGATATTTTGACCAAATCACTTGGAACCGCAAACAAGCAAAACTGCGTCCACGCAGCAGTTGAAGGCTTGCGTAGTCTTACGACCGCAAAAATTCAGGCTGAGCGTCGCGGAATCAGTATCGAACGATTGGAGGCAAACTAATGGCAAGCCTAATTCGAGTTAAGTTGAAGAGTGGTCTCGCGGGATGCACAGAAAGACAACGTGCAACGGTAGCAGGCCTAGGTCTCGGCAAGAGAAATTCCGAGAAGGTCTTGAAAGACACTGTGCCAATTCGAGGCATGATTATGAAGGTACAGCACCTGGTTGAAATCGAAAGGTTCGACGGTGATGACAGCCTTCGTGACAGCGCACGCCTTCGTGCGCAACGAGCCAACGGCTGAGGAGCAGGAAAATGAGTGGTGAACTAAGTACACTGAAAGCACCGAAGGGTGCGGTTAAGCGCGGCAAGCACAAGGGCCGTGGTCGCTCCTCTGGTATGGGTAAGACGTCTTCGCGTGGTCAGAAAGGACAAAAAGCTCGTAAATCGGGTGGTGTTCGACCCGGTTTCGAAGGTGGTCAAATGCCGATGGCGCGACGCCTACCAAAACGTGGCTTCGTAAATATCTTTGCAAAGAATTTTGCAGAGGTGAGCCTTCGACACCTCAACGAACTGTTCGCGGATGGTGACGTTGTAGATCGTGCGGCGCTTCGTAAGCACGGCATTGCAAAAGGTCGAAACGACGGAATCAAGATTCTCGCGAACGGAGAAGTCGAGCGTAAGCTCACTGTAAGAACCAACCGCATTTCAAAGGCAGCCAAAGCGAAAATCGAAGCTGCTGGCGGCACCGTTGAGATGATTGCTGATCGTGAGAAGTGGGAACGACAAGACACCCGCGCCAAACGTCGAGCGGCAAAACAAGCTTAAGCTCAAATAAAGAATCTGGAACACACGTATGACTTCTTCTTTCGGAAATATAACGAAAATTCCCGAGCTCAGGAACAGAATCCTGTTTACCTGCGCTTTACTGTCGATTTATCGACTGGGAATTTTTGTAACGACCCCAGGCGTGGACCGAGCATTGATGGGCGAGATTCTCTCTCAACAATCTGGGACACTTTTTGGAATGTTCAACATGTTCGTTGGTGGTGCGCTTGAACAAGCCTCAGTTTTCTCACTGGGCATCATGCCGTACATCTCCTCGAGCATTATTTTCCAACTTCTTAATGTAGTTGTTCCGAAGCTCGAAAGGCTTTCGAAAGAAGGCGAGCAGGGACGCAAGAAGATCAATCAGTACACAAGATACGGAACCATCGCTCTTGCTGTCATCCAGGGCTCAATCATTGCCGTCAATCTCGAGGGTATGAACTTCAATGGCCAAATGGTGGTGCAGAATCCAGGTCTGACTTTTCAGTTGGTAACGATTCTTTCTCTGACAGCCGGTACGGCCTTCATTATGTGGCTTGGTGAGCAAATCACAGAGAAAGGTATTGGAAATGGTATGTCTCTCATCATCTTCGCAGGTATTGTTGCTGGACTACTTCCAGCGCTTTATCAAACAGGACAGATGATCATTGGGGACATCCTCAAACCGCTGAGCGTGTTGTTTCTTGTGGGTATTGTTCTCGGAACAATCTTTGTGTTTGTGTTTTTTGAAAGAGCGCAGCGTCGATTGCCTATCCAGTATGCGAAGCGTGTGGTTGGACGTAAACAGTTCGGTGGCCAGGGGACTCATTTGCCTTTGCGTGTAAACACTTCGGGTGTCATTCCGCCAATTTTTGCGTCCTCTCTCCTGATTTTTCCAGCAACACTAGGACAGTTCTTTCCTGATTCGACCATAATGCAGCAGGTGTCTGCATCGTTGGTTCCGACAGAATGGGGCTACAATGTGGTCTATGTAGCTTTGATTGTGTTCTTCACATTCTTCTACACAGCAGTCACATTCAATCCTGAGGATGTTGCTGATAACCTCAAGAAGAACGGTGGGTACATACCGGGCGTACGCCCAGGTAAGCACACAGCCGAATATATCGACAAAGTACTTACTCGAGTCACAACGGGTGGTTCGATTTATCTCTCGGCGGTCTGCGTGTTACCGAATATTCTTTTGGCGGATAATCCAAACTTGCCATTCTATTTCGGTGGAACGGCACTTTTGATTGTGGTCGGCGTAGCGCTGGATACCGTCAATCAAATCGAATCTCATCTGATTACTCGTAGCTACGATGGATTCTCGGGAGGTCTTACCTCTCGCGTGAGAGGTAAACGCTCTACGATGGCGTAATGTGTGAACGAAGATGTCAGCAGCTATGAACATAATGCTGGTCGGTGCACCAGGGTCAGGGAAAGGAACTCAAGCCAAGAGATTGGTTGAGAAGTACAATATTCCCCAGCTGTCCACCGGTGATATCTTGCGTCAAGCCATCAAAGACGAAACAGAACTTGGTCTGAAGGCCAAAGGATTTATGAATGCTGGTCAATTGGTGCCTGATGATTTGATCATGGGGCTCATTGAAGCAAAACTTGCTGAGGACGCGTTTCAAAATGGATGGATCCTAGACGGATTTCCACGAACGCTTCCTCAAGCTGAAGGTCTCAATCAGTTGCTCGAGAAAATGTCGAAAAAACTCCGACATGTGATCCTTTTGGATGTTCCGGGCGAAGCGATAGTAGAAAGGATCGTTGGAAGGAGAAGTTGTCCTTCTTGCGGCAATGTTCATCACGTGTCTTTTTCACCCCCCAAGGTGGAAGGAACTTGTGATGCTTGCGGCGGGACGCTTGTTCAACGTTCTGATGATAACGAGGAAAAAGTACGAGTACGTTTTGGTCAATATGAGAGCGAAACTGCTAGTGTTATTCCATACTTCGAACCATCTGGCATTGTCAGCAAGGTCGATGGTAAACAAGGCGCGGATGAAGTTTTTTCCGCGATTATTGGTATTTTAGAAGGATAGTTCTTGGTGAGTAGATGTGGGTCATGATAGCTCGCACACCTCGAGGAAAGAGAAATGAAAGTCCGAGCATCGGTTAAAAAAATATGCATCAAATGCAAGGTTATTCGGCGAAAAGGGGTCGTCCGAGTGATCTGTCCCGACAACCCCAATCACAAGCAGCGACAGGGCTGAGCGTAGGAACAGGAATCAGATATGGCACGTATAGCTGGTGTTGATTTACCGCGAAATAAGCAAATGTGGATTGCTCTGACGTACATCTATGGCGTCGGTCGCAAGACCTCTCGGGACATTCTGTCTGCAGCCGGAGTTGAAGCAACTCTAAACTCAGATCAGGCAACCGAAGATGATATCGCGAAGATTCGCGAAATCCTAGAACGAGACTACAAGGTCGAAGGTGACCTTCGTCGAGAAGTATCCATGAATATCAAGCGTCTCATGGATCTGGGCTGCTACCGCGGTCTTCGACATCGTCGTAAGCTGCCCGTTCGTGGACAGCGTACGCATACGAACTCGCGTACACGAAAAGGTCCAAAACGCGCAGTGGCTAAGAAGAGGAAGTAAGAATCATGGCAACCAAGAATGCGAAAACAGCAAAGCGTAAAGTCAAAAAGAATATTCCAAATGGCGTTGCGCACATTGTTGCGACCTTCAACAACACGATGGTCACGATCACTGATACCAGCGGGAATGTGATTTCATGGCGTTCTGCTGGCGCGCAAGGCTTCAAAGGCTCACGTAAATCGACTCCTTTTGCAGCTCAGCTTGCGGCCGATGAAGCAGCTAAACGAGCAATGGAGCACGGTCTTCGTTCGTGCGTTTGCTTGGTCAAAGGACCAGGCTCAGGTCGTGAGGCAGCGCTTCGAGCATTGGCCTCAGCGGGACTAAAAATTACACTCGTAAAAGACGTTACTCCGTTGCCCCACAACGGATGCCGACCACCAAAGCGTCGTCGCGTCTAGATAATAACTGAGCGTAGAAATCTCCGAGCCGTTTGGCTCCGGGAACTGCGCTTTATTCTTTCGTATCGTGGTGTTGCTCATTCGGGGATGAGCAAAGTGGTGATTCGATGGAGCAAATGATGGATAAAGAAATTTACAAACACTGGCGTGACCTGATCAAGCCAAAAGGCCTAACGGTAGAGAAAGAGTCTCTGACTGCAACCTATGGAAAGTTCTTCGCAGAACCTCTAGAGCGTGGTTTTGGTATCACTCTTGGAAATTCGCTTCGGCGCGTTTTACTATCGTCTCTTCAAGGTGCGGCTGTAACGTCCGTCCGAATTGACGGCGCATTGCACGAGTTCACTTCATTACCTGGTATTACTGAAGACGTCGCCGACATCATTCTCAACGTCAAAGCGATGTTGATCAAAGCGCGTACTTGGGACCAGAAAACACTACGTGTTGATCGTCAAGGCCCTTGCACTGTCACCGCTGCAGACATCGAAGGTGACGCGAGCATCGAGATTTTGAACAAAGACCTCGTCCTTGCAACCGTTGGGCAAGACGGACATCTCAAGATGGAAATGTCGGTTAAGAAAGGCCGAGGATACGTTCAGGCGGACGCCAACAAAGTCGCGAATATGCCAGTTGGCGCGATTCCTATCGATTCCATCTTCTCTCCAGTAAAGAAGGTTAATTACCACGTCACCAACGCTCGTGTTGGTCAGCAAACTGACTTCGATAAGCTGACACTAGAAGTTTGGACCGACGGTTCGATTAGCCCGGAAGATGCAGTTGGATTCGCTGCAAAAATCATCAAGGACCAGCTCAGTATCTTCATCAACTTTGAAGAAGACGTTGAGCCTGAAATTGTAATCGCTCCAGAACCAGAGCAACCGTTCAATGAGAACTTGTTGCGCAGTGTTGATGAGCTTGAACTTTCGGTTCGTTCTGCGAACTGTCTCGCAAACGCGAACATCAAGTACATCGGAGATTTGGTTCAAAAGACTGAAAGTGAAATGCTCAAGACCAAAAACTTTGGTCGTAAGTCATTGAAGGAAATTAAGGAGATTCTCTCGGAGATGAGCCTGAGCCTCGGTATGAAGCTCGATAACTGGCCACCGAAAGAACTCAAGAAGTAGGTGCATCATGCGACATCGCAAAGCAGGTAGAAAACTAAACCGTACATCAGCACACCGTCGTGCCTTGTTCGCGAACATGGCAAAAGCGCTCATCGAGCATGAGCAAATTACGACAACTGACGCGAAAGCACGTGAGCTTCGTCGTTACGCTGAAAAGCTAATCACGATGGGCAAAAAAGGCTCGCTTGCGGCTCGCAGAAATGCGTACGCTAAGCTTCGTGATAGTGAGAGTGTAGACCGTCTATTCGACGTACTGGCGGAACGCTATAAGGACCGTCACGGTGGCTACACTCGCATCTACAAGCTCGGACCTCGCCGAGGTGATTGCGCTGAAATGTCAATTATCGAGTTTGTTGATCGTGAAGACCGAAGCAGCGAAGCGAGCGACGACTAAGCAGTAGCGGTAAAGAACTTTATAAAAGCCACGTCATAGGAGAGTGCCTCCCGTGACGTGGTTTTTTGTTTTCTTTGCTTTTTTCGATCTTCTTATCGAATAGGCAGACTGACGGTGATGTCGTCATCGGTACCCTTTTCGCAGTCGGGCCCAAGCGAAGTCAGATATACGAGGCCGTCTTCTTCATCCATAACGTATGGGTTGTCCCAGAAGTCGATGGTGACGTCTTTTTGGTCGGAGTGTGCAATTCGTTTTACGAATGCGTGAAAATCATTACGTACCTCTCGCATATTTCCTGCGGCATTTTCATTCATAATTGCGGTACGGATAGTTGTGAGTTCATGCTTCGTCGCGATGACCTTAACCATATCGATGGCGTGACCACCAACTTCCTCAATTTTATCTTTTTGAGTCGCTCCGACGCCAGCCAAAGCAATGAGGGGCATTAGTTTTCCTAGGGTCGCCATGACTATGCTCCTCGGCTTTTTCTTTGATTGGCAACTTGTTCAAGTGCCAGTCCGACGTGGAAAGAAGCGGAAAGTGCGGTTTCAAGAGCCTGTTTCGGGATCTCAATAAACGATGATTTCGGCCCCGTGGCTCGAACCGTAGCGTTTCTTGGCTCTCCTCTGAGTAATCCAAGCTCGCCAAATGTTTGCCCTGAGCTCAGCGAGGCGATGGTGCTTTCTGAGCCATTCTCTGCTCTGGTCACCGTGAATTCGCCGGACCGAATAATATACATATTATTTGGGGGGTCTCCTTGCATGATGATCATCTGACCGTTTTCGGCCATCTTGTCAGACGATGCATAAGCCAGTTTTAGGCGTCCGCTTGCACCAAGTCCGGACAATTCAGGAACCTGGTCCAAAAAGTGAGCTCTGTCTAATACCTCACGAGTTTGGTCGTCAGACGCGTCTCTAAGTAGGGCAACGAGAAGATCACCATCAAGACATGCTACTTTGCATTCAGTCCGCGCTCGTGCGTCGTGGCAAGGAGGATGACCACTAAGGCCTTCGTCTCCGAAAGTGTCGCCAATATTCATTGTTGCGACGAATTCGTGCCGTCCGTCTTCATGGCAGTGCAACAAGTCGATACAACCCTCCAGAACCACAAAAAACCGATGGTCTTTACGGCCGGCCCTTTGAATCCATGCGTTCGTCTTATAGGTCTCCACTTGTAGTCGGTCTCGTATTTGATTGATGACATTGGTGTTTTTCTGAAAATCCAAAAATTGTTCCAGCGCTCGATTTAGAGTATTCACATCATCTTCGGCGAGATTTTGGGAATCCTCACGTGAGGTGGGCTTTGTCATTCGGTCGGGGGAAAGAAGCTGAATGAGAAGGCTCAGGCCTAAGTACGCCAGCGAGATTGCAAATCCCAATATAGTTAACACAACCAACCCGAAAAACGCTCCCCCTACAACTTGTAAAGATGGATTCTCGGTGGTCCAGATAGCCGTTTGAAGGGCAAGGATGTCAGAAAGAATAAAACGTTGAAAAATTTCTAATGCAACTCCGCCCCATACAATCCACAGGCTAGCTATAACTGGATATAGCGGCGATTCGTGCTCCTCATCGTATCGGACCATAAGGTCACGCACGAGCCTTTGCCCAATATAACGACGAATACTACTCGGCTGGTTGCCATGGAGTACGCTTTCGATGAGTCTCTCGCCGTCAGTTGGAATAAGGGGACAAAGATCCAAAACGCCTAGAATGAAAGCTGACACCATAAGGTAAGAGAAGAGGAGCGGGGCATTGGCTAACTGTGCAGCCGCACAGACTCCGGCGATCGAACCGATGCTCGCTAACCCCGAAAGCGCAAATCGAGTCTGCTGGTGTGACGATAAGAATTGGACATCCTCATCATCCATATCGAGATATATGATTCCCAATCTGAGACGAAGACCAACTTTGAACTCAAACTGAGGAAAAGTTGAGGCGACCATCACTCTGATCAGGCCTCGATAAGAAAGAATAAATGCTAAACAGGCGTAAAAGATGGTGATCCCAGCGACCCATGAGCTTTGAAAACGAAAAATCGTTTTGGGGACTTGCGCCATATTATTCAAAAGTAATGGAATAGGGGTCAAAGCTAACAGAAGCTGTAACCAAAGCAGTTGATTGCTCGCGGCTAATTTTCCTACAGACCCGAAGAGACCGGAAGGATTGCCAACAAGGGAACTCGGCATCCATTTGGTCGACGTTAGCACTGAGAGTTTATTGATCAGTGTTTGTCGTTGAATTTCTGAATCATCATGATCAGCGAAAAGCTCACTGCGTATTTCTTCGCTATTTTCTAGCAGTCCATGAGACCAGAGTTGGAACAACAGCACTTGCA
Source organism: Myxococcota bacterium (assembly GCA_036337945.1). GTDB lineage: Bacteria > Myxococcota > Kuafuiibacteriia > Kuafuiibacteriales > Kuafuiibacteriaceae > JAYZDF01. The sequence continues at coordinate 10,579 of JAYZDF010000010.1, read as the reverse complement.
GATCTTTGAACGCGAAAGCGCCACGATGTTGCCTCATGAGATCATGGAGTTCTTCAATTGTTTTGTCACCCGTCATGGCCAGAAGTAAGGATGTCTCCTCCCGGTCTACACGAAAACGTGCACCTAATTTGCTATGGTGAACTGCTGTGTTTCCGTCCCCAAGCGGGTGTAATTCGCACATTGGTCCCAATTTGGGGTGTAGCGACTTCATCGGTATGGAGGCTCGCACAGAACCTAAGGTGCCCACAATATCACCCGCGGAATAAATGACTTTAGAGTTGAGCCCTTACGCTTTTCAGTGTCGCAAGCGCTGCGTTTGATAATGAGGCCCACTTCCCCAAGTTTTGGTCATCGAAGTGACTTTTGTAGAGTGTACGGTATGCGGCATACATTGCGCGACAGTCGTGCTCAACCTCGGCGAATTCAGAGGCTCTATTGCCCAAAAATGTCCGCAGCTCTCGGTCTATTACGAGCCTCTCGATTGCTTCGGTCAGTTCATCGACATCACCAGGCCGAACCAATAAACCAGTTTTTTCGTGTTTGATGAGCTCTGGAGTTCCGCCGACAGCGGTTCCTACGACTGCGAGTCGAGATGCCATCGCCTCGATAATGGCGTTTGAAGACCCTTCGAATTCAGAGCAATTTACAAAAATATCGAACGCACTTAGTACTTTGCTCGGATCTTCGAGTCTGCCGGGAAGATGAATTCGGTCTCCAAATCCTTGCTCTCTTGCTTGGTCGCGCAGGTCCTCAACCGTCATCCGAACCGGATTACCAACCAGCAACAGGTGAACATCGGGATGTTTTTGTGCAATTCGACCGACAGCCTCGATGAGGTCAGGAATTCTCTTTACCGGTCTAAATACACTAATAGCTCCCACAACGACCGCATCTTTTGGAATTCCGAGTTGCTCGCGTGCAATATCTCGACGAGTGGCCCCATGCGCTATTTTACTCGTGTCTACGCCCGTCTTAATCACGTGCAACTGGTCTTTAGAAGCGCCAAAGTCTTCGATGAGTTCTTCTCCAAGAAATTGGCAGACTGATGTATACCCGTCAATGTGCGGTGCCAGAGTGTGCATCCACTTTTGACGTCGCGCATTCGCGCCTGCGGATACCTCTCGTCCTCCTGACCCATAAAGAATTCTTGGAACGCCTGCTAAACGGCCCGCTACGATTCCGTATAAACTCGTCGACCAGTTATGAAGGTGTAAGATATGTGGTTTTGTTCGCGACAATACTCGCTGAATTGCGAGAATGGATTGCCATTCGATACCTCTCTCTGGATGTCGTGCGATTGGAAACACCTCGACCGATGGGCCTGCTTTATCTACTAAAGCCTCTCGCACTGGTCCAAATCCCATCCACGTAATGCGAAACCGATCAGAGGGTAGGTTATTGATTATTCTGGCGATTCTCTCTTCCGTTCCTCCGCTCCAAAGGCATGGTGTGAACTGGCAAATTCTAATTGGCGATTCTTTCATCGTGCAGACTTTTTTAGTGTAGCAAAACAGCAACGTGATGGCAGCCACACTTGGTCTGAAGCTCTCATATTCCGTCGAAGTATGCGATAACGATTGGCGTGAAAGGACTGCTGGATGTTCAAAGGGGCTGACTTGACTCTAAGTCTGGTCGAACTTAGAACCTCCCGGGGTTTCCCAAAGCGATCCCGACTAGTTAATGCAAGGAGATAATCAATGAATCGTTTAATGACTGCAATTACCTTTACAGTACCTATGGCGCTGATGGCGTGTGGTGGAAGTGCACCACAACAAATTCAGCCCAATACGGCCGCTGTTAATTATCCAGACTGGGTCAACAAAGGCTCAGGTGCTTTTGGTGGCGAAAAGAAAGTATTCTACGGAGTAGGTTCTGCTTCTGGTATTCGTAACCACTCACTGGCTCGAAGCACCGCGGACAACCGCGCTCGCGCCGAAATTTCAAAGACTTTTTCTACGTACAGCGCTTCGCTGATGAAGGATTACTCGGCATCTACGACGTCAGGTGACTTCAGCGCATCAAGCGAAGAACAGCACGTTGAGCAAGCGATCAAGACCTTTTCTGCGAACACGCTGAACGGTGTTGAGATTGTCGATCACTGGATTCACCCAGCAGACGGCACAATCTATGCTCTCGCTCGATTGGACATCAATGGTTTCATGGACCAAATTGACAAAGCGAAAGAGCTCAATGCGAAAGTAAAAGAAGCTGTAAAACGTGCGGCTGCAAAATCATTTGCAGACCTGTCCGCCGAAGAAGCTAAGAACTCCGACCAATAAAAATTGGTCGCTTAACTAGCCGACGATTGTTGGATGAGGTTGGCGCATCTTTTTTAGGGTGCGTCAGCCTCAAACTAGTCTTTTGACGTGATGTAAAATCGACGGCCGGTTGTGTGATTAGGGACATAATTGTGACTCGTCAAATGTGCTTTGGATTACGTTTTGAATACGTAGCGCTGGGATTCGTCTTCGCTTTGTGTGGTGCATGCAGTGGACCTCGCCAAGCGGCGCACCGGAATCCCCATATTCTTCCCGCGAAGAAGAAAGGTCCAGCTAAAAAAGCTCCGAAGTGGGTCATGAAGACACCCTCAATCAAAGACAAAGTGTGTGCGGTGGGAGCGGTAGACCCGACCTTTTATCGAGATGATGGACGTCGGAACGCCAGCGAAGCGGCGCGCAATGAATTAGCACGTACGGTTCAAGTAAAAATCAGTACGGTTATGTATGATGAGGTCAACAGTCACGGTGGAGGATTCACGGATGAGGTATCTATCCAGCAGATAGTTGGCAGTATCAGTGATGTTGTTCTGTCCGGGGCCCAAGTGAGCGAAATTTGGTTCGATGAGCATGGAGTCGTTGACCGAGATGGAATGACTTACGCTTTGGCATGCATGCCGAAGGATGCATCGATGAAAGAGTTTGCTGAGAAGCTTGAAGCTGCCGCAACGACTCAGGAAAGTCCTGATCGGGAAAAGCGGATTCAGCGGGTTAAAGAAAATGCTCGCAAAGCTTTTGACGAACTTGAGGCGATGGAAGCGCGTTAGGCGTCATGAATTACGAGGTTTAAGCAATGTATTTTTCTAAGTTACCAATTGTACTCTGCGGAGCAATGACGCTCTCGCTAGCAGCGTCGAGCGCCTTCGCGGAAGGAATGTCACCTCGCCAAATTTACAAATCTACTGCCAAAGGTGTCGTCTTGGTATTCGGAACGGATGGTTCGGCTCAAGGAAGTGCAGGAACGGGTTCGATCATCACCAAAGACGGCCAGATAATTACTAACGCTCACGTCGTGGCAAAAGAAGGACGTCCATTCAAACGCCTATTTGTTTATCTTAAACCAGACAAGCTTCGTGGCTCTATGCGTGCAGACCTCAAGCACCGCTTTGAGGCGAAATTGATCGATATTGATCATGATTTAGACTTGGCTTTGCTGAAAATGAAGTCGCCCCCGAAAGATCTTACTGTCATCAATTTTGTCGATCCAGACGAAGTCGAAATCGGTGAGCCTGTTGTCGCTATTGGGCACCCTGAAACAGCAGGTTTATGGACGCTGACAACTGGCGTCATTTCTTCTGTCGTTGCTGATTTTCAAGGCGTGAAAGGAAAGAACGTATTCCAAACTGAGGCCTCAATTAACCGCGGTAATTCTGGTGGCCCGCTGCTCAATGCCTTCGGTCAAATGATTGGTATCAATACGTGTATTTCTCGCCGAGCCGCTGATGGACTTGCGATCACTGATATCAATTTCAGTTTGAAAAGCTCTGTTCCAGTCGAGTGGATGAAACGTCGCGATTTGATGTCACTTGCTTACGTAAAGCCGAGGAATGCTTCGACTCAAGGTCAGACTGCGGTTGCAGTTGCTCCTGCGGCTGAAAAGAAAGCTGCACCGGCTGCAAAACCTGCACCGGTTGCGAAACCAAAAGAACCGAAGGAAACTCTCAAAAGTTCAGACGGAAAGATCACGATTGCAGTGCATGAGCCCGAAGAGGGCGAAGAAGTGGCAAGTGATCCGGAATGGGAAGGTTCCGTCAGCGGGCAAGAGACGATCACGGTATCGAGTGGTCGCAGTGTCCCTAAGCGCCGTGTAGCTAAACAAAAAGCGAAGGCCAAGAAGGCGGCACCGAAACTAGAAAAGAAAGCAAAAATTCTTACGAAACGTCGACCTTACAAGCTGGATCCATTCGTTCGAAAGCGCATCAAAGAGATCAAAGCACTTGAGAATATGATGGAAGAAATGAGCGATAAGATTCGTCGTAAGAACGGTCAGAAGAAGAAAAAATCTCGAGGAATGGGACTTTGGTAAAGTTGCACCCTCTGGGACTCGTTCTCAGTATAATTTGGGTTTCGCTTTTTTCCTCACCCCCCGCCGATGCTGCCAAGCCTGTCATCGCGGTCCTACCTTTTGCTTCACCAAATCGAGGAAACCTTGGTTCCATGGGGCGAAATGTCCAGCCGACCTTCATTACGCAATTCGTAAATTCCGGAAAAGTCTCAGTTGTTGATGAGCGCGCTTTGCAGCGAGCGATGCGCAAGGCGCGTTACCAAAAACGACGGTCTAAATCTAAAGCTCAAACGCAAGAACTAGGCAAACTACTCAAAGCCGATTACCTTTTGTCGGGAAAGCTTACCTTCGTGGGTGATTCATTTACGATGACGACTCAGCTGACTAATGTTAAGACCGCCGAAGTTATCCTTGCCGACGACGTAGACTTCCGTAATCGTCGAAAATTTCGTTTAGCTATTCGTTCCTCTGCGCAACGGATGTTGGCTTTGATCACCGGAGAGGGACGCACCGAAAAAACGCACGAGAAGTTCCTCAATATTGATTCACGGCAATTTTATGATACGGCTGACCGGTGTCTCAGCGCACTGAAGAGACTTGGTATCTGGCGCTATGAAGGAGAAATCGACGAGGAACTCGATGGACGAAAGCTTCATGTGAAACTTCGACGTGGAAAACCTAAGCCAGGTATGCCGCTCCAAGTATTTGAAGAGGGCGTTGGGGCCAATGATAAGCCTATTGGTGTTGTGTATGTCATTGAACCTGACGAAATGGGCAGCGGTTTTGTCGCGAAGTGGATCAAAGAAAAAGACAAATCCAAACGAAAGCGTGGAGATTTTGGCCTTGGTGCTCGAGTTTCCAATGCTGGCTATAAGTACCGAATCGCAGTCGGAAACTTGGCAGACGAAGCCGAAGATAATGAAGCCTTGGTGAAGATGTTCAAAGAGAAGCTTCTTGAATCTTTAGAAGAATCAGAGCAATTCATCGGAAAATCATCGGACCAGGTGGAAATCATTTTGAATGACCTTGGGCGTGGCAAAAAAAAGAAAAAGAATCTCAAGCGCCTTCATAAGCTGGGTGTGGATTTTGTAGTTCAAGGTAAGTTTATTGGTGACCCGGGCCGCAGACGAGCAGAATTCAAGATCATTTCCGCAATGACGGGTTCTAGCTGGGGAAAACTGAAGTTTGAGACACGAATTTGACCGAATAGATTTAGGTCCAGAGTATAGCGGGGGCTTACTTGTATTGGGCCAAGTCACATGATAACTGGGGCGTATCTGAGCGTCGTCCCGTACGACAGGAGAAACTATGAAATTTAGACGTACCACACTAGTTCTATCAACCTCTGTGCTGGCCATGGCATTATTAGCCGGCTGCGGACCAAGAAGGGTTACTCGCACCTCTGCTGGGAGCATGCAAGGCGGCGATTTGTCCGGTTACTGGAATGACATTGATGCCAACCTGGTATCTCAGGAAATGATCAAAGACTGTTTGATGCGACCTTGGGCTTCTGACTTCCAAGCACAAAATGAGGGTGCGAAACCTGTCGTAAAATTGATGGGTGTTCTGAAGCGAACGGACGATCGAAACGTCAACACCCAGTATTTCTCGAAACGACTTGAGCGTGAACTTTTGAATTCAGGTCGAGTGCGGGTTGTTGCTTCTTGGGGCCAAGACAATGTCAACTTGGTTGAACGAGCTCGTCAGGCCAAAAACGCCAGCGACGACACTGTAAAGAGCCAAGGCAACGAGATCGGTGCCGACTTTACTTTACAAACGATTGTTAACTCTCAGAACGAAACCGACGGCGGTGGAAGGTCTGTTCGCGCGTACATGGTAAACATGGAGCTCGTGAATGTGGAGACCAACGAGAAGATCTGGATTGGCGAAAAGATGATTCGTAAAGTCATCAATCAGTCCGGAACGACCTGGTAATTTCGAGGACGCACGACAGACGAGCGTTCAAAAGAAGCGTCGAGGGGAACTCTTCTCGGCGTTTTCTGCTTTAAGGGGAAGGGAAAATGAACAAATATTTGAAACACACGACACGTTTGGGCTTGTTTTGCGCGGCATTGATGACAATGGCCTGCGGTCACCAGGACCTCAATCGTCATTATCGGCAAATGCGTCCCAACATGATGCGAGGAAATTGGAAGGGCGCAGTCGCCCAGATGACCGCTGCGAAAAAGACTGTCTACGGTGAAAAAGATCGCATCATGTATTGGCTAAATATGGGGACTCTGCAGCACTACGCTCTTCAGACAGACGCTTCTATGAAGAATTTTGTGGCCGCGGAAAAAGCGATGCAGGACTTGTGGACAAAATCCATATCGGCCGAAGCTTCGAAGTTTTTAGTCAATGAAACCGCACAATCTTACCCGGGTGAGGATTACGAAAAAGTTCTTGTCTACCTTTACACATCCTTAAACCACGCCATTCAAGGCAACTATCAAGACGCTCAGGTCGAAGCTCGAGCTGCCGATCGAGAGCTTCAAAAGATGAAGGTTTATTATGAAAAAGAAGGGTGTCCAAAGGGTGTCAGCCCCGACAAGTGTGGAACCGTCTATACGCAAGACGCCTTTATGCTCTGGTTGGTTGGTCTATACCGAGAAATCGAAGGGATGAAAGGTGACGGTGAATCTCTTCAAGATGCGCTGAGCCTTTATAAGGATGCCTATCGTGTATACAACGAGCAGTACGCAGGACGATTTGGAGCCTCTGCGCCCGGATTCCTGGCCGAAGATATTGTTCGCGTAGCTACTGCACTCGGCCGAGCAGGCGAAGCCCAATCATTTGCCGGAATGGGCGTGACGGGACAGAGTCTAAAGAACCTCCAAAATGGTATGGGTGAAGTTATCCTCTTTCATGGTAGCGGTGAATCTCCTGCGAAAAGACAACTCAAGTTCAACGCTCGCATGCCTGATGGATACATGATGTCAATGGCTGTACCTCAAGTTCGAGCCCGTAGGAGCCGAGTTGCTTACGCTAAAGTTACGGCTGGTAACGCCAGTGCTATGACCGAGCTTGCTGAACCCATTACTCAAATTGCTGTGAAAAATTTCTCTAAGAAACTTCCAGCAATCAAAGCCCGAGCGGTCGCACGTGCCATCGTAAAGTACGCTGCAACGAAAGGAGCACAGGCCGTTGCGAAAAAGGCTGGCGGAGGTTTACTTGGTAGTGTTGTCGGGCTTGTTGGTAATGTTGCGTCGGCAGCGACTGAAGCGGCTGACTTGCGTTCTTGGAGTACCTTGCCTGCTAATGTTGGCATCGCGCGACTATGGCTCCCGGCTGGACAGCACACCCTTCTGGTGACCTATCACGGCGGGAACAACATGCAGATTGGTCGTACTGATACGATTCAAATCACAGTCAAGCCTGGTGAGCGGAATATCGTTAGCGTACGATCGTTGCAATAATCGAGGTGAGTAGTGTCTAAGACGAATCAACTCACGATAACGCTATCCTTATTCGCTTTCACCGCGTCTACAGCAGTCGCAGCGCCTCCAGCCTGGGTGGACGGACGCGACTCAAGATTTACAAATAAGGAATTTGTGATTGGAGTAGGCACAGGAAGCTCCGCGGATGTTGCTGATAACGAAGCTCGCGCAGAAGTTGCGAGAGTTTTTGAATCTAAGGTGCAATCAGTCTTCACAGATTTCCAAAAGTCAGCGTCCGTGGTGAACAGCTCCGGGAAGGGCGTCTCTATAGAAGTGCAACAGGTTGAGCGATTCAACCAAGTGACGACCCAAAAAACCCTATCGGGCGTTCGTATCGAAGCGAGAGCCACAGATAATGGTCTGCATTATAGTTTAGCTTTACTTGAGCGAGGACAATGCGTTCGCTCGCTTACGTCTGAGATTCAAACTTTCGACGCAAAGATCAACAGTTTGGTCCAAGCTGCGTCCGGAGGAGATAAGGTAAAAGCCTTCCGCTCTTACGGTAAAGCCATGAACATCATGGATGAGCGAGAAGCAAAAAATGCTATGCTCAGAGTTTGTGACAAAGACGGGCGAGGTATTCGAGCACCCATCGGTCTTGGTGAGCTTGCTGCGAAGTTTGATGAAGCGAGTGGTGATTTGAAGCTCGGCGTGATTGTTGACGGCAGTGGAGCCGAGCGTGTTCGTGACTGCATCATGGAGAAACTTGGAGACAAAGGATACGAGATTTCTGAGCTTCGCGTGGATGACGAGGATGAAGGCGAAGATGAGGACGCTGAAGCGGACGACAAGCTCATGGGTGGCTACGATGTAATCCTGAAGGGCAAACTTCGCTCAGAGAAGGCAGGAGAAGTCGCTGGGAGCAAACTGGTTCGAACTTCACTGACTTTGAGACTCATCAACGGTAAAACCAAGAAAGTCCTGAAGACCTTCCGAGGTACGCGAAAAGAAGGCCGAAGGTCTATCAAGGCTTCCGCAGCTCTGGCGGCGCACAAGATATGTAAAAAGAACGTGTCGAAGATCGTCAAAGCCATCGATAAATATTTCAAGCGCTAGGTCTGATTGCGCATTGATTTGAGTCTCATTCGAGCATATTAACCCTCTACATCAAGCTGACTATGGTTCTTTTGTGGGACAGTAACGATTTCTACGGTCCCTGAAAGTGTAACGGCGGACACATTCTTTGATGGGGGTGTCAATTGAGTGCATAAGCTGTCAAATAGTCGTGAGAACTGACTCAACAGGAGATTATTAATGTTTCGCCAACTACATTTACCGCTCACACTCATCACCGCGATGGCGCTTGGCGCTTGCGCGTCTACGACGAAGCAAAGCAGCTTGACCAAGAACCCCGATGCTCCCGCTTGGATTGCTCGTGGCTCCGTTGTCAAAAACGGCAGTGTACACGGCGTGGGAATGGTGATGGGAATCCGTAATGTCGAGCTTGCTCGTAAGACGGCTGGGAACCGGGCTCGAGCCGAGATCTCCAAGATCATGTCTACGTATTCAGCATCTTTGATGAAGGATTACTCGGCATCTACGACAGCAGGCGACTTTTCGGCTTCCAGCGAAGAACAAAGTGTCGAGCAGGCGATCAAAACTTTTTCTGCCAACTTGCTCCAAGGAGCCGAGGTCACTGAAGTTTGGTTTGATCCTACCCAAAACGCCTATTTCTCTTTGGTAACTCTGAACTTCGAAAAGAGCCGACAACTCGCCGCGAAAGGTTTGGGCGGCGATATGAAGAAATGGGTAGATGAGAACGGCAGCCGTATCTTGAATGATATGGAGAAAGAATCTGCGCCGCCACCGGCTGCGAAGAAGCGTTCTGCTCCCTCAACACCACCGTCAGGTAGTTCTGATGCTCCTCCAGCCGCAGACAAACTAGTTCCGCCTCCGGCCGCGAAAAAACCAGACGTTCCCGAAGAAGCCACAAAAGTTGGCGGTCCGCGTCCAGCTTGGACCGATGGAAAATGCGACAAGGCGAAATATTTGTGCGGTGTCGGTGACGGACCCAACCGGACTTCTGCCGACAATGATTCTCGAGCTGAGCTAGCGCGCATCTTTAAGGCAAATATTCAGGCAGTTTCCTCTAGCTTTGAAAGCGCATCAAAAACGATTTCGTCCAAGACGGGTGAGAACTGGAAGGAAACTCAAGAAGTATCCAGACACTCTATGGTTTCAACTGACAAAGTTGTCACGATGTCTCAAATCCTAAAAAGATGGGACAGTGGCAAAGGCACTGTTTATGCCCTTGCGGTCATCGAGCGTGCGCCAGCATCCAGAGTGCTCCGAGATAAAATTGAGCAAATTGATCGCGTAGTAGGCTCTAAATTGAGCCAGGCAATGAGTTCTTCCGACAATCTCAGCAAACTTCAATATCTAAAGGGTGCTATGGCGGCCCTTGCGGAGCGTGAAGCACTTAATTCCGATTTACGCATCATTGATCGAAGCGGTCGCGGAATCCCTCCACCTCATGATGTCGCTGAAATAACGAGATTACTTGACGCTGCTTCTGATTCTATTTCGATCGGCATTGCGCTTATCGGGACAGCGGCATCTGATGTGCAAGCCTGTCTAGAGGAAAAACTGACTGACAAAGGTTACCAGGTTGAGGCCAACTCGGATGAAGATGGTTCAGATTTCGCGATTTCCGGCGATTTCGACGTTTTGATCCACGGCAAAGTAAAAGCGCAAAAACGCGGAAAAGTGGCCGGTAGCCACGTGGTGAATACTTCTCTTTCTCTCAAGCTGATCAACGCGAAAACGAATAAGGTCATCAAGACCTTCCGAGCTTCGCGTAAAGCTTCGCGCTCTACTGTTCGTGGAGCCGTTTCGACTTCGGTGGTTCAGCTCTGCAACAA
>JAYZDF010000009.1:0-16960 GCA_036337945.1 Myxococcota bacterium | reverse complement strand
AGCGGCGACTGCGATGAAGAGGAAGTTTGCGATGGAGAAAATGCGCGATGTCCAATCAACCTGAAGAAGGTACAAGGAGAAATTTGTCGCGCTTCAAAGGGCGATTGTGATTACGAAGAAGTATGCGATGGATTTTCTTTTCAATGCCCTGACGATATCGTTCTAGATCAGAATTCCCTCTGCAGAGCTTCGTCCGGCGACTGTGACAAGCCAGACTATTGCGATGGTGAGTCTGTGAGCTGCCCCGTTGATGAAATTGCGAGCAGCGATGTTATTTGCCGGGACGCGATTCATTCCTGTGACGCAATTGAGTACTGCGATGGGACATCAATTGATTGCCCGAATGACTCCTCAAAAGCAGATGGAAGTATGTGCGATGACAATAACCGATGCAGCGGAGACGATATCTGCATGGAAGGAGAATGTCAGGGTCAAATAAATCTATGCTCAAGTATGCCCGCTCCTGCACCTCCTTCTGGTCTACCACCGGCCTCTGAGCCTGAATCGATTCTTTCATGTAAGTGCAAAACCAACCACCAATCCCGCAAAACGTCGCTAGTATATTTAGGCCTAGTTGTTGGTTTTCTACTTATTCGCCCTAGAGGGGCGGACTCATTTCGAAGAAGGGCTGGACAAGTCCAAGGGAACCGCCTCTAAGGGTGTCGCAGACGGCTCATCTTGCGTGGAGTACCACCCCAAAGTGGCAGCCAGAACGATGACTATAATCACTGCAAAGATAACAAGAGAGCGACTTCTTTTTACTTGAGGAAATTCAGAGGGGATCGGCGCTATCGAGGGCTGTTCTTCGAGAGAAGATTGCTCCGGCGTATTCTCGGGAGGAGCTTCCTGAACAGGCGCTTCTTGCTTCGTCGGTAGCTGAACGCTCAATTCATGCACCGCTTTGTGAACGGACTCTATTCGGTCGCGACGCAGATGATCTACAATCGACTGCCTCGGTGCACAAGGCATAGTGTCACGAACTCCAGCAAGCTCTAAGACCATGGTTTCTCGTCCATCCGCTTGTCCGGCTAAAGTCATAATTTGTTTCGGATTGGGCGCGATAGATGGCGCAATCCCTGAAATGTCCTTTAGCTTTTGTAACTTTGGGTCATGCGGATTGATAGGATGCTTCGTCGAGTTTATGATTGAAGCCTCTTCATTCGCTTTTTCTTCGTACAAGCCTTTCATCAGTTCCTGGATGATGATTTCTTCATATTCCTCTGTCAAAGCACGCAGGTATGACGAAAGAGATGCCTCAATTTCTGCAGCAGTTTGTGTTCTCATCTCCAAGGGTCGCTCTAGTGCGTTGAATACAACCTCATCAAGTAGTGCATCTTTCTTTCCTGCAAGTTCGGTGGGAGAAGGAATTTCATCGAGCAGGATGGCCTGTAGGCATTCGACTGGAGTCTTACGGAGAAAAAGGCGCTGTTGGGTTATCATTTCCCAAAGGCAAACACCCATAGCAAAGATATCGGCACGAGCGTCTGGTGACTCCATATCAATCTGCTCGGGTGCCATGTACGCAGCCTTCCCTTTGTACATACCAACCATTGTCTGCGTAAGGCGTTCGCTTGCTTTAGCGATACCAAAATCGATGACTTTTACGCGGCCTTTATGAGTAATAAAAATATTTTGTGGCGTGACATCACGGTGTACAACATTAAGCGGCTTACCTTCTCGACCCACTGCAGTGTGTGCACTCCCCAAGCCACGAGCCATGCCGATCCCTATGGCAGCAATTTGTGCGTAGGTCAGTTTTTGCCCACGCGTTTTAGATTCCTCAATGCAATTCGCCAGCGATTGACCTTGAAGATATTCCATCGCCAAATAATATCGACCTTGCTCTTTTCCGAAGGCAAAAACCTCTAATACATTAGGATGGTGAATCTGAGTCATGATCGCAGCTTCATCCATAAACATCGTAACCGCTTCTTGGTTCTTGTTTACGCTTTCAAGAAGGATTTTGACGGCGACAGGTGGATCATCGGGCGAAGCTGTTTTATCTCGAGCGAGAAAAACTTCGCCCATCCCACCATGACCAATGGAAGTAACGAGTTCATAATCACCAAACCGATGTGACTCAGTTGAGTTCGGCGGTATCATTGAAGGTCGCGGGGTGCCGGCGGATTCCATGCACCCTGATTGTAGACAGGGCATGGACAATTTGTCGACCATGCCCCGGTGATTACAGCAATAGATTGTTGCTTTGTGGGTCTCCCAGTAGCCTACATTTTGGCTTTATCTTTTCCGCCTGCTCCTGTGCCAAATCCCGCAGATACGGCTGCATCGCCTACGATTCGGATAGGCTCGCCGCCCGGCTCACAAAGATAAGAAGAAAAATCCTTCACGCCCACCAAGTCGAGAACTTGCTCATCGATTAGGGCTTGCCCGGTAAAGTTATCTGGTTCATGAGAGACGATAGCCATAACAGCGTCGGCCAAAATCTCCGGTTTCCGCCAGTATTTCGGGCCACCTAAACCAAAGTTAATCGAAGCCTGCGACTCGATGATTGTAGCTGGCCATAGCGCATTCGCAGCAATGTTCTGACCTTTCAGTTCGCTAGCAAGTCCGTGCGCAACTAAAGTCATGCCAAATTTCGAAATACAGTACGCAATCTTTCCCGGCACCATCTCTAACTCAACTGGTGGCGACATATTAATAATGTGTCCCCAAGAATTCTTACGCATATGGGGTAAGCAGTGCTGAGCGCTCAAGAAGGACGCTCGTGCGTTTACATTCATAACCAGATCGAAACGGTTTGCGGGAGTATCTTCTAAGTTCCTCCACCACAAAGCGCCTGCATTATTCACAAGAACATCTACTCGACCGAACTCTTCTACGGTCTTGTTCACCATGGACGCAATCTGCTCCTCAAACCGAACATCGGTTTGCACGGCGATGCTCCGACGGCCTAAAGCGATCACCTCGTCTCGAGTCTCAATGATCGAACCTGGCAGTTCCGGTTTTGATTCTAATGATTTTGCAGCAACACAAACATCGCATCCCGCTTTTGCAAGTGAGGTCGCAACAACTTTACCGACGCCACGACTAGCACCGGTTACAATGGCTACTCGGCCGGTTAGGTCTGGATAATCAAACATAATGTCTCCTTATATCGACAAGCATGAACTAGTGATGGATAACAACCAGTTACTTCGTTAATAATTGGACAGAACTTTGCGTCCAACTCTTCGCTTTCTCCTCATCAAGAAAGACTAAGCTTCCTGGCGAGTTCCTCAAATAATGATTAAAAAATCCAATGGTATAATTACGAATTAGTGGCAGACCTTCCTCTGAGCTAAGGTTTGTTACGTTACATCCATCGCTGATTAGGCCGCCCCCAATTCCTGCTGCTTCGACCTGCTGGACAGTATCGGTTCCTAAGGTACACAGGTCCGAGTAGGTAAAATGACCTGCCGTCTCAAGGCGCAAATAATAGCCTGGAGCCGTGACGTTCTCCCAAATAGACTCGGCCATCTCCGGAGGTGTTGTCATATCACCTTGCGCCATTTGAACCATAATAGGTATCTCCAAGCTCGCTAGAGGTCTTTCAATGTCAAGCCACGTTAGAGAGTATCCAGCGGGGCATTGAGGGACGATGGCGTCAATTCGGTCATCTAACCCAGCCGCACGAAGGGTGGTTACCGCACCAAATGAATGCCCAGAGACTCCCACACGCTCCCAATCTATTAGACCGCTCAGGCTGTCGCTGTCTGAAAGATTTGGATATCGGTCGAGGTAATAAATCAGGTCGTCAGGCCGATCAACCAAGCTCTGAACCTGATCCTCAATTTCTACCGAGTTGCCGTCAGACAGTTCAGCGAAGGTATTACCTTGATGATCGGGCGAAATAACAACGTAGCCGTGGCTGGCTAAGTAAACCGTTAGGAAGGTTGATTGAAACCGAATACTAAGACTACCGTGACTAAATAGGATCACTGGATACGGTCCGTGATCAGTGTTTGGCTCAGCATCCCGAATTGCATCAGTAGGAAATGAAGTGATTGTAACCCCATCTAGCCTTTCCAACAATTCAGCGGGTAATACGTCTTTCACGTTATAGCTTTCCAAGTTTGCTGAACCTTCAGCGGGCAGCGAAGGATACCATATCTCAGTTACTAGTTTTCTCGGGCTCACTCCATCAGGTGCCGTCCGAGCATAATCGTATTCAATCCTCGTCTGTACACCTACAGAAAATGGCCCGAAGGCTGATGGGTCTGGAGCAGAATTGGGCCCGGCTGGTTCAAATGGTAAATCAGAAGAGCACCACAAAAAGGCCGCAAGCAAACAAAAGAGGAATAACTGCCGCATAAATGAGGTATTTAGCACAAACACCGATGGGTTTTCTATCCTAGGGTCATCCACCGCTATAAATAAGAATTGAGCCTAGTGCCCTACGGCCATTTCTGTTAGACGGTCTCCAGGATGAGCGTTCTCAAGTCGGCACAGAGCCTCATCACTATCTCGGTTAGCTTTCTATACCTAATCTTTGTGTTGAACCCTATCCAGGTCATCAGCTCATTTTTATATCCTTTGTCGCCAAACACCGTACGAAAAATCAATCGCTGGTGCGCTCGTTCAATTTGGGGAATTTGGGTGATCCTTAGTGAAGCTCAGAACAAGGTGAAAGTTCGCTTCACAGGAGATGTACCTGTTTGGAAAGAGAACAGCTTTGTTATTCTCAATCATCAAAGCTCGCTAGACATCTTGGTGCTACTCTCACTTGCTTGGCGCTGTGGTCGCCTCGGAGATATGAAATGGTTCGTCAAGGATATCATCAAATATATTCCTGGCATCGGATGGGGAATGCTGTTTTTAGACTGTGTGTTCGTAAAGAGAAATTGGACGAAAGACAGTAAACTCATCGGAAAACTCTTCAATAAGTATCGCGACAATAACATTCCGCTGTTCTTAGTGAACTTTCTGGAAGGAACGAGAGCTACACCTAGCAAGATTAAGAGTTCACAAGAATACGCACGCAAAAATAATTTATACATACCGCAAGAGACGCTTGTTCCTAGAACGAAAGGATTCATCGCAGCGACCTCTGCTTTGCAAGAGCACCTCGATGCTGTTTACGATGTCACCCTTGGATATCCCCAGACACCACTACCGAATCTGTTCACGTGCTTTTCTGCCCGCGTTTCACAATATAACATTCACGTTCGTCGCTATTCCATTTCAGAACTCCCGAAAGACGAAGACAAGCTACATGCTTGGGTACTTGAACGATTCGAAGAGAAAGACAAACTCATGATTGAGCACCGTCAAACAGGCTCTTTTCCTGGTCAAGCTAATGAATTTGCTATTCCAGCTAAAGATTGGTTACGGCCCGAAGATAAGAGACAACGAGCAAACTTTCTTGAGTACCACTAATGGCGTTAGAGACCTGAGCTTACACGAGGCGGTCGACTGGACAACTCCTCTCGATAACTGATCTCTTCGGGTGAACCAGGCAGCATAAGGACACGAAGTAAATCTGGCCACGTAAACGGCTTTCCTAAGCACCGAATCCAGTCCTGGTCTAAAAATGCTTGGACTTGGGGCGTAAAGGCACCTCCCGTCATAAAAACAATCTTGTTCTGTATTTCTGGTCTCTGTCGGATTAATTCCTCATAGAATGCGACGCCACTCATCAATGGCATAATCAGGTCACACAAAATCGCATCATACTGAGCATCGTTTTGCAGAATCGCGAGCGCCTCGTGACCCGAGCTGGCGGTCACGACTTTGCACTTGTGGAATTGACGACTTAAGCCGGCAAGCAAACTGGCGTCATCATCAACGATCAATATTCGTTCAATCTTGGGAAAACTGCGGAGGCTCCCGGTGTAGCTGCCCGTCACAGGATCCGCCTTGCTTAGGTCTACAGCGGGAAAACTAACTCGAAATGTCGCACCTTGATCCGGCTCGCTTGTCACTGAAATCGTGCCGCTGTTCGCTTCAACAATTTGTTTTACAATTGATAAACCAAGGCCTGTTCCAATTCCTAATGGTTTCGAGGTGAAGAACGGCTCAAATATCTTTTCCATAATTTGTGCTTCGATACCGGATCCCGTGTCTGTAACCTCAGCATGTACTAAGCCCTCTGAGCTTTTCGTCACTATAGAAATTTTATTTTTACGAACACCTGTCGGGTCAATTGCTTGGGCAGCATTCGCAAGAAGGTTCACAAATACCTGACCAAGAGAAGCTTTATCCGCTCTTATTGTTGGAACATTACCGAACTTCGTTTCGACGATCGCAGTTTGTCTAACCTGACTTTTCATAATGTTAAGTGAGGCGAGAACAACCTCGTTCAAGTCCACTTCTTGTTGAACATTTTGTTCGTCTGATCTTGAAAAGCTCTTTACATCTCGAACAATGTATCGAACACGTTCAGCGCCTTGAGCAGCATCATCAAGCGCTCTAAGGATCTCTTCGTCTTTGTCATTTTGGGAGTTGAGGGAACGAGAAGCATATTCCAGGTTGGAAATTACGTAGGTCAGCGGATTATTAATTTCATGAGCAATACCTGCTGCGAGCTGCCCCATGGAAGCCAGACGGCGAAATTCGCGCGCCTCCATCACAAGCTTCGCTTTTTCTTCATTCATTCTTTCAATCTTGTTTGTCTTGTCGTCAATCCGGGCAGACATGGCGCGAATGAAAGAGACCATGCGGAAGGACAATGCGAATGCAGTCCCTGCCAACAAGAAGTAGGAAACCATTATCGACGGCTCATAAGCAGACAGGATGAGCAACCCAACGCAGACTAAGAGTTCAAGAGCGAAATTTAGAGACGCCTCTCTCGGCGCGTATTGAAAAGGAGTACGCCAAATACAGATGAGAGAAACAACCCACGTCAGAGAGTTGACAGGCATGAGCGCGATCAAAAGCCCGTTAGAAGCTACTTGTATCGCGGTCTTCACCTTGAACGAACGCGAAAGTTTGGTGTTTCGAGCGCGAGTTTTGGCCCTCGGGGCTCCCATAAATAAAGACGCCAGATGAACTGCAAGATTGACTACGGCTACCATTGAGATGATTCGCCATTCGTCTGTTTGCCAAGTGAGTGCAGCGAGCGCTAAGAAGTAAGGCAGAAAGAACAGGTTTTCGACCTTTGTATAACTAGGTCCCTGCGGAATATTTTCTGTCCTAGGAATGTCCCGCTCCGGCGTCATGAACGCCGGAAGCATATCTGATCTTCTGTGTAAGTGCTTGCATTTACTCAAATCAATGCATCAAATCTGCTATAAAACTCGGCTAATCTCGTTCCTCTTGAGACAACCCTTCAGATTGAAACGCAATAAATCAGACAATTCCCACTTTTCATCACACGAGTTTTCACGAAATCTACCAGCCGCAAGACCAAAGCAATGAGGACCAAAGGGGTATTTCCTCGTTGGTTTCAGCCCAGAGGCGCCTTGACGTTGACCTTGTCTTCAATGCATATCGAGCCGCAAGTAGGCGTAGGCTGGCAGCGGTAAAACGCTAGATTATTTGCCAGTTAGCACTACTGAAAATTTTTACGATTCGTTGTCGCTGACGCGAACGTCGAATCGCCTACATACGGAGAATTTTGTGAAGAACCCATTACGCGTGGCGGTGACTGGAGCCGCAGGCAACATTTCTTACTCGTTACTATTTCGACTCGCTTCTGGAGAATGCTTCGGCACCGATCAACCGATCATTTTGCAACTTCTAGAGATTCCACCCGCTATGAAGGCGCTTGAGGGTGTCGTCATGGAACTAAATGATGGCGCTTTCGACCTCGTTCACGGAATCGAGATTTCGGACGACGCAGAGAAAGCATTTTCAGGCGTCAATCACGCGTTCCTCGTTGGAAGTCGTCCACGCTCAAAAGGGATGCTCCGGTCTGACCTTATTGCAGTCAATGGTCCAATCTTTACAACTCAAGGTAAAGCACTCAACAGCTCTGCGGCGGACGATGTTCGAGTCGTCGTCGTCGGCAATCCCTGCAACACCAATGCTTTAATTGCGATGCACTCTGCGCCAGATATTCCAAAAGAGAGATTCACTGCAATGACTCGCTTAGACCAAAACCGAGCGACTGCGCAATTGGCACAAAAGCTTGAAGTATCGAACGACAAGATCTCTCATATCAATATCTGGGGAAATCATTCTCCTACGATGTTCCCAGATTACTTCAATGCAACCTGCGATGGAAAAGCCGTTACGGATTTAGTCGACGGCGAATGGCTACAAAACGACTTCCTCAAAACCGTTTCTACTCGTGGTAAGGCTATTATCGAAGCCCGAGGCGCATCCAGCGCTGCGAGTGCCGCAAGCGCAGCACTTGATCACATGTCGACGTGGTATCACGGAACGAAGGAAGGCGAATGGGCAAGCATGGCAGTTCCTTCAAGTGGCGAATACGGAACTCCAGAGGGCCTCATTTACAGCTTCCCTTGTACTGTCGCAGACGGCAAATGGTCTATCGTGGAAGGCCTAGAACACTCTGACTTCGCGAAAGAGAAGCTCGCCGCAACCGCAAAAGAACTTGAGGAAGAGCGCGAGACTGTAAAAGACTTGCTAGGCTAGTCCCTCGTTCGCGCAACGCAAAATCGCGTCTCTCCTTTCAATCAAAGTCACCTAATTGACTGTCAGTACATAGATACACCAATGCACCCATGCGCCTCTTGATGTCGGTAGTCTCCTTTTGGTGATTGTGCTAACAGATCTTCGATGCACAACCAGACTATAGCTGAGTTTCCTTCAGAGCTCAGCGAGCTGACTTCTTTAGCAGCGGAAGCATGGATTTTCGGGCTGCCCCTGGTCGAACATTTCAAATTATTCTCATTGTATAGGACTGAATTCAGCCCCGTTTACCGTGATTGGAATGAATTTTTTCACGTGCGTAACCTGATGACACCCGAAATGCAGTCGGTTGTGAGCCCAAACACAGATACTCTGATGAGCCTTGTTTTATTCGATCTTCGCCTTGGCCCTGCCCTGATTGAAACACCCAAGCTCTACGGACGCTATTTTTCATTACAATTGATCGACATTTGTACAAACAGTTTTGGGTATATCGGAACGAGAACAACCGGAGACGCCGCCCAGAGGACTCTCCTCTATTTGCAAGGCGATACAGACCATAGTCAGACTCAGGTCGACTCGAAAATCTGTTCACCTTCCTCACTCGTCCTCGGAATTTGTCGCACCGCTGTTCAAGACAAAGCCGACCTGGAATCCGCACGTGCGCTCCAAAATAGTATTCACGTTTCAACACTCAGCCAAAAGCGCCCCTTATCTGCTAAAGACATCAAATGGCCAACCTATTACGATGTAAAGTTTCAAAGTGATCTTGGGTTCTTCAACATCATGAATTTTATGATGCAATGGCATAATTTTGACACGAATGAAAAAGACCTCATCGCTAGCTTTTCAAAAATCGGCGTTGGACCCGGCAAGGCATTCAACACTGAACAATTCTCTGCAGGACAACTCGACGCTATAAACATCGGTATCCAGCAAGCGAGAGAAAATTTAGAAAGTAAATCCTCTAAAGACAATCGAAGCTATAACGAATGGACTATGCCTCACACTGCTCTTGGAAATTTTGGGAAAGAATACGAACTTCGAGCTTTGACCGCTTGGAACTTTTTATATGCGAACGTCAATGCCGAAGCGACGTACATCAGGGCCTATTGTGATTCTGATGGTGAAAGGCTCAATGCTGACGAACATAGCTATGAAATTTCATTCAAAGATCACAATACGCCCAGCAACTTCTTTTTCTGGTCTCTGACTCTTTACGACGGTAAATCTTATTTCTTATATAAAAATGACATCAAGAGGTACTCTATCGGTGATAGAACACCAGCCGTCGCAAATTCAACGAAAGCAGGTTTCAAAGTGATTCTGAGTCACGAACCGCCTAACGAAACAGATGAAACTGTATGGCTGCCTGCCCCAAAAGGGCCTTTTTATCTTGCCCTGAGGTTTTATGGCCTCGATGACATCGACAAACTCAATCTTCCGGCCATTAATAAGGCAATCTAACTAGCCTCTACGAGCTTTCTTCAGTCGTGCTTTTGTCAGTTGCTTTCGAAGCTTTTTAGTTCGGTTCGAGATGTTTTTCAGATAGCTCTTGAACTTTTTATTTTTCTTTGTCGCCTTTTTGGACTGACGCACTATCTCTTCAAGATCGCTGATCGCTTCATCTGCCTCATAAAGAACCAAAGGTTGTGGGTCTCTCGCGGCTTCTTTCAGCTTGTCTGTCGCTTCAGCGAAGGCCAATTGAACCTGACGTTTGCGAACTTTTACTCGGTATTTAGGTATAAGTTTCTTAGCCTTACCAATGAGAGCTTTCAGCTTTTTGTCTTTCTTCGCCGCTTTCTTAGATGCTTTTATTTTTTGAGCTAACGCGTCAATCGCCTCGTTTGCGGCAAGGAAAGCCTCTTGCTCAGAGTCCGAAGACAATAGTGCCAGTCGTGCTTTTGTCTTTGCTTCGGCTAAGCGGAATTCATACCGTCGGAGCTTTTGCTTGGCAGACTTGATTTGTTTCTTTTCAGATTTACTCCCCTGCGCATAAGAACTCATCATCTCTAAGGTCTTCTTTGCTTCAGCGATGGCCGCAGTAGCTTCTTCTATCGCAGATTCACTTGGCTTTTTGGCTACTGCTTTGACAGCTTTGCTTGACCTCACGAAAAGGCTCTTGATTCTATTTGCAGAAACCTTCTTGGAAAGAGCAGGAATCGATTTCTCAATCTTCGCCAAGTATTTCCTATACTTCTTGCTCGCGAAAGCTAATTCTTCACCGGACCGAACAACTCGAACAAGCTCTCCTACAGCTGCCTCAGCCGCTTGGTACGCCTCTGCGCCAGCTCCGTTCGACAGACCTTTGACCGCAGTTCGCGCTTCAGCACGAGCAGACTCAACCTCAAGCTTATGCTTACTTATTTGACCTTGGGTCCGATACTTCGACAGATTCTTCTGGTATCCAGCAATCCGTTTCTTTTCTCCTTTCAGAAACTTCTTGTACTTCTTGTTGTCTCGAAGCATCACCGGAATATCTCCAGCTATCGAAATGTGCGCCGCGATAGCTTTCTCCGCATTTGTAAGTGCTGCCTTATCGATTGAGCCACCCTTCAACGCACTAAGCTTTTCTTTTACCGAAATCGCGGACGCCTTGAGTTTGTTTCGGTGAGGCCGCGTGAGCACTTTGTATTCAAACTTTTCAATTTCGGCCCTATTCGTTTTCACTCTAGCCGCCAGTTTCTTGAGCTTTTTGCTTTTCTTTAGCTTCGCTGATGATTCTCGAGCGCTGCGAATCGTTTTGGCCAATACATCGTTGGTTGCCCTTGCCATATCGACAGAATCATCGTCTCCAGATTCACGCATTATTTGCATTTGAGTCTTGTTAGCTCGAGCAGCGGCAAAAACTCTCATTTCCGAAACTTGCCGCTTCGCTTTCGGCAGGCCTTTTTGAGCAGCGGCTATCACCTTGCCGGCAGACTTCGATTTACCAAGTTTCTTCTTCAAGGATTTAAGTGACTTTGAGTAATCATCGATCGAAGATTGCGCTCGTTGAAATTCCTCAAGGTCACTGGATGTCGAGAGTCCCGCAACATCTATTTCCATTTTCTTCTTTTTTGTGGAAACGAACGACTTAATGGCGGTTTTTCTGAGCTTAGAAATAATCGCCGACTGTTCTTTCAAAAAAGCTTTGTGCTTTTTTCCACTCCCGTATTCTGAACCGTCTTTAGCAACCCTACGTGCCTCAGAAAGTGCGCTCAAAGCTTTTTCAAGCACAGCCTCATCAAGACTACCTTCCACCAAGGCAGATGTTTCTTCAGCTTTCGCGACTTCTTCTAATAGCTTCTGTTTATAAGTGTTGCGTGCGTTACGTTTCTGCTGTTTCGCAAGACGAGACTTTAGCTTACCGACTTTTGAACTCATTTTGTCGCGAAATTTTGAGAACGACTTACTCTTTCCGTCGTGTTTACTCGCATCAAAAATCACCGTTTCCATAACTTCGATAGATTTGTTGATTTTTGCGACATTCTCAGGCGTTAACTCACTCAAAAGTCCCTCAACGGTGGCCGTGGTCTCAACGAACGCTCGATTCATTTTGTCTCGTTCTGGCGCTAACGATGCTACGACCTTTTGCTTCTCAACTTTAGTTCTCAGACGATTCAAGGTTTTCTTTGTTTTTGCGAACAGCGCCTTGGTTTTTTTGCTTTCCAGAAGTGTCACCTCAGCCTCGTCGAGAGCATCTGAAAGAGACGAAATCCCGTCTTTCGCTTCAGAAAAGTCTGCCATCACTGATTCTGCATCCAGCGCGTTTACCAATGCCGAGGCTCTTGCCAACTCAGCTTTAACTTTCAAACTCATAAGTTTACGCTTCGCGGACTCTATTGTCTTTTGGCTTTTAGCGACTAAGCTCTTTATCGTCTTTGAACTTGAGTCTTGATACTCGCGCACAACACTTTCAAAGTTCCTGATCGCGGCCTCGACGGGCTCAAACGCTTCGGACTCAGGTTGACCCTGAAGAATATCTAGATTCGCTTGCATTCTCTTTTCTGCTGATACGAAACGTTCGCTGAGAATTTTCTTCTTGAGTTTCTTTGCTTGAGTAAGTTTAGCGGCAACAAACTTCTCATATTTCTTCGTAGCACCACTAAAGGACGTGTTTGCTCGGACTATATTCTGAAATTTGTCGGCTGCAATCACTGCGTTTTCATAATCATCTTTCGCAAGTGACGATTTATAGGTGGCGAACAGCGACTTTGCTTCTGCTTCTGCCACACCAATTCTTCTCTTAGGAATCAACGCACGAAGACGATTTTTCTGCTTTTCTGCGCTCGCAAGAATCTTGCGATATTTCGGACTAGAATCCCCAAGTGACTGGCCAGCTTCAATAATTTTTGACAGTTTTGACACTGCGTTTGCAGCATCCTGGTACGCTTTTTGAGTAGATTCCTGGGACAGACCTTCAGTTTTAGCTTCAGCTTCTGCCTGCGCTGTTTCTAATTCGATTTGATGGACTTGCACTTTTCCCGCTATACGCCGACTCGCAAGGATTTTTTGAGCTTTCCCCTGATTCTTCTCAGTCTCAGCAAGGAATTTAGTGAGAACTTTATCTCCTTTCGCTTTCGCTGAATGCTTACTAATTATCTTGGCAAGGTTTACAAGCGCTTTTTCAACCTCAACAAACCCAGCCTTGTCTGTAGCACTTTCGAGCTTTTGCTCAATATCAGCGAGGCTCGCTTCAACATCCACTCTTGCCGCATTTTGCATCAATCTTTTGCGTGTAGCTTGTTCGTTTGCCTTCAGAGATTTTGCACGGGCTAACTCCTTCGAAACGAGTTTCGAAAGAACTGGCGATTTTGCGGTCTCCCCTTTCTTGGCTTTCAGGAGAGTGACAAAAGCTTTGCGTAGATTAGCGGCGTTATTGAGCCCTTCTTCATCAGTCGCACTAGCGAGCGCTGCCTCGGCTTTCCCGGCCGACTCTTCGAGCTCAGCCTGCAAGGCAGATTTAACTTCTTTTGCGCGCTTCTTTTTCGCTGACGTTTTGAAGGACTTTAATTCCGCTCTTAGCGCCGTTGCAAATTTCTTATATTCAGCGGATTTATTCTCAAGTTTTTTATTCGACTTTAGGGTCTTCGATGCTTCAGCAATCGATTGGTTGAGCGCTGCTAATCCCGCTTCTGTAGATGCTGCCGCCAATTTTTCAGAGATGGCCGCCTTGGCAGTTTCCAATGTGATCATCGCCTGCGAAACGCGGAGTTTTCTTCTCTTTGTGGAGAGTTTGTTTTTAGCTTTTGTAATCTTTCGACGAGTAGAATCCGCGAACTTTTTGAAAGTCTTCGACTTTTTTTCAAGCGTTTGAAGGGATGACAACTTGCTATCGATCTCGGTAAGTTTGGCTTTGGCTGCCTCAAGTGAAGCCTTGTCCTCCGCAGATTCAAGCGATTCCTGAAATGCGGTCAAGATGATGGTTACTTCATCTTTCGCTTTTTTGACTTCAGCCTGCTTTTTAGACGTCGCGATTGCTTTCTTCGTCTCCTTAAGCTGCTTGCGCCGGGATTGCATAATCTTTTTGAATTCAGAATCCCTTTTCTCGAGCTCGGTGTAATTCTTCATCGCTCCTTCAGCCGTTTTGATTGCAGATTCGAGGCTCGCGATATTCAGAGTGGCTGACACATTTTGCGCATCGACAATAGTTCCTTCTAAAGCCTTTTCAATCGCAATGACCGCCTGTTTTCGTTGGACAGCGTTTTGTTTAGCCTGAAGAGCTTTAGATGCTTTCTTTAGAAGCTTTCTTTGTTCCTGGACGTAGTTTTTAAATTTTGACGACTTCTTAGATAATTTCTTTTGTGCCGAGAATATTTTCTGCGCTTCGACAATCGCCTTTTGGGCGGCCTGAAACTGTTCCGGCTCCTGCGCGTCTGAAACACTAGACTGAACAGCCGCAATTGCTTTTTCGAGTGCGAGTTTACTCGCTTTGATGTTTTTTGCCTGAGTTTTTTTGGCTATTTTTTGTTTTGAGGAATCGACGAATTTGCTTTGTTTTGCAAGGGAAGCCTTGAATTCTTGATTTTGCCTCAGTTCGTCATCGACACCATCTATAACTTTCTCAAGTTTGACCAATTCCGTAAGTACGCTGTTTAAGTCCTCTGGAGTTACGGCGCTATCAAACTGACTCTTTATTGCCTCTGCTGCCGCATTTATTTCTGCTTGTTTAGCCTCAAGTCGAAGTGTAATCGCTTTGTCGGTAATCTTTTTACCTAGTTCCTTAATTTTCTTTTTTTGCTTGATTGCGTAGCGAAGGTATTCAAGATCCTTTGATTCAAGGTTCTTTCCTTCAGCCAATGCGACGGATATCTCTTTTATGGCTTCCGACGTTCTTTTGAGACCCGTATCATCTTTAGATTCTTTGAGAAGCTTCAATACATTTGCGACGGCGGACTCGACTTTTTCACGTTGCGAGATGATGGTCATGCGCGAATTCGTTTTCTTAATCAATCGCTCGTATTTTGCGAGGGCCTTCCGTTGAGCGATAGCTTTTCGCAAATACGCTAGGTCCTTGGACTCCAGAGCCTTACCTGAATTGAGGGTTTCTGAAATCGCTTTCTTCGCAGCACTCAATTGAGTAATTAAGTCCGCCGAAGGTTTCTTTTCGAGTTCAGAAGCAATTTTTTCGGCCTTGTCCGCTGCCTGGGTCAGTAGATTTATCTGTTTCTTGACCGGCCACTTCGCTTTCGCCTTTTTGATTCCTGTTCGTCCTCGCTTTATTCCAAGGCGAACACCGTTCACAAAGCCTGCATACGCTGCATCTTTTGTTTCGTACTTTTGACCCTCTACCAATGATTTTTCGAGAGCATTCAAAGCTTCTAGCGCTTTTTCGAAAATACTTTCATCCGTCGTGGTTTCAAATTGAATGGTGAACGACTTTAGGGTTTCGATGCCAGCCTTTACCTTTTTCTTGTGAAGAGCGACTTCGTATACAAATCGTAGGGCGGTGAGTTTTTTTTCTGCCTCTGATTTTTGAGTCTCGGCCGAGACAATAAGCTTGGCGAGCGCAGGGTCGGACAATTGCAAGGCGTTGACTTCGCTTAGCTTGTCGGTATGATTTTTGAGTTGGCCGCTGACAGCTTCGAAAGTGTCCGAGTCATTTTTTCTTTTTGATAGCTTGGCAACCAAAGTTCGGAGCGTTTTCGTGCTTACAGAAAGTTCATCACTGTAGACAGTTATATAAACGTTCTTTCGAGAGGTCTCAAAATCGGGCCTCAGCGCAGTAACCTTACGAGAGATCTCCTGCGAGAATGCTGCAAAAGAGTCATCGCGAGAGGCAAGGGTCGCTGTCTCGGTAGTCAACTGTTCGAGCGCACTAAAGTTTTTCTCCAACTGTCGGACAATCCGAAAAGCGTGGGTCGACGTTGCTACGTTAGGTACGTTGATTTTTATCTGGGAGAAGACATCTGCAATGTTGTTCTTCGCCTCGTATATCCTCACCTCAAATTCGATGGCATCAACCGCCGCAGAATAAGAGGCCAAGGTTTTCGTGACACTCGATGTGTACGCTTCCGAAGCCTGCGAGGCACCATCAGGAAAAGCTGAGTTCATCATGGTTTGAGCGGCGGCAATCTTGTTCCTCGTGACCGCAACGAGGGCACGCGTTGGCGTAGAGGTTTTCGCTTGCATCACGTCAGACGAAAGACTTGTAAGTGAATTTCTAAAGTCTTGCTTCAGTTGTTCTTGTTTCTCGGCCTGCCGCTTCGCTCTTGCTGCAGCCTCAGCCTCAGCAATCGTCTTCGGCTGATCCTGTGCAGGAAATAGAGCTGCGCAGGAGATAGTAGTTAGGCATGAGGCAATGAGCCCAAGGCTTTTCCGTTCCACCGTGTCGGACCCTACCAGACCTGCGCCTACATGTGCGGGGTCATGTGACCGATATTCGGCAAGTTTATCGACCAACAGTCGACAAAATCCAATACAAACGCGTCTATCCACAGCGCATAAGCTCAGCCAAACATATGATAAGCCCTCTTTACCTAAACACTTCTTAGATTAGAGGGTTATAACCACATATGTTTCCACGCCTACGCAAAGGGTTGCCGGGGTCGATACGAGCAAGATTTCACGCTATCTCGACAAAGGCGAAAGAATTGCGGACCATGCGGCAGCGATGACGAATGATCCCTCGAGCAAAGGCCTCAGTTCCAAGCTGTCAGATACTCACGATCAAGTCGCAGAGCAAAACGGCCAAGGTGGATCCCGAAGTGGTTCAAATCCTGGACGCGGGTCGGAGAACATCAATTATGAAGGCGAACTTCCAACCGACGCCCGTGGCCAAGTGTACGCAACACTAATCGGTCTGTATGTCTGCCTCATTCTGCTGACGAAGACTGTCGGAACGAAATTATTCAATCTCGATTTGCCAGTGGTAGGGGAACAAACCTTTCCCGTAAGCGTTATTTGTTTTCCTCTTACCTTCTTGGTGACGGACATCGTGTCC
>JAYZDF010000008.1:0-22500 GCA_036337945.1 Myxococcota bacterium | reverse complement strand
TTCAAATAATTTCTGGATGTGAGGATGTTTCCATAAAGCTTCAGTATCTTTGCTCTCAATTTCTCTGATGATGCGTTCGTTCACATGACGCTCAGCTCCGTCGACAACATCCAATGTTTTGAGACCGAGAAAATCGAACTTAACCAGACCTGCAAGCTCGACATCGACCATTGAAAATTGTGCGACGAGTTCTTTTTCTTTCCCTGTGAAAACAGGAACAGTCTCCCATAATGGACCGTCGGCGATAACTACGCCGGCTGCATGCATACCGGCCTGTCTATAAAGACCCTCAAGACGACGAGCGATTCCTATGATATCTTTATTTTCGGCCCGAAAACTTTCGGCCATAGTCCGTAGGTCGGGGTCAAGTTCTAGAGCTTTGTCGATCGTTATGGGCTTTACTGAACCTTTTTCGTCTTTGTAAGTATCCGGTAACAGGCGGGTGATTCCATTGACTCGAGAAAACTCGACTTCCAAAGCGCGAGAGACATCTTTGATGACTGATTTTGCTTTCATTTGAGCAAACGTGCCGATCTGCCCGACATTATTCACGCCGTATTTCTCACGAACGTAATCGATCACTTCGCCACGGCGTTCCTGGCAAAAATCGATATCGAAATCAGGCATTGAAACTCGCTCTGGGTTTAAGAATCGTTGAAAGAGGAGATTATAAGGAATGGGATCCAGATCGGTGATCTTTAGAGCGTAAGCAACCAATGAGCCAGCACCTGAGCCTCGCCCTGGGCCAACAGGTATATAATTTCTCTTTGCCCAGATAATGAAATCCGCAACAATCAAAAAGTAACCTGGAAACTTCATCGAAATGATGATGTCTAGTTCTTCATTGAGTCGACTAAAATACTGATCGCGATCAACTTGATAAGGAAGCTCCGTAATTCTTGCCTCCAGCCCGAGTCGAGACTGCTCTCTAAGATAAGTCTCCAGGTCACTTCCATCAGGAGGAAGAAAAGTCGGTAACATGGGCTTACCGAGGTCGAAATCAAGATCGACCATTTCTACAATTCGCTGAGTATTATAGACCGCTTCGGGACAATCAGAGAACACGTCAAGCATGTCGTCGGGAGAACGGATCCATAGTGAATTGGTGCTTCTTCTCCAGCGCTTGGGATCGTCTCGGCTTTTGCCATCCTTGATGCATTGAAGAATATCGTGTGCTGCCGCATCCTCTTTTTCGATGTAATGGCAATTATTTGTCGCTACAAGAGGCAATGCTTCGTCGCGGGCAAGTTGTTTGAGTGCGTTGTTTGCAGTGGTTTGGTCGGCCATGCCATTCTCTTGAAGCTCAAGAAAAAAATGGTCCGGCGCGAACATGGACTTATATTCCTTCACCGCATTTCGAGCAGCATCCATGTCGCCGTCTTTCGCAGCACGAGGAATTTCGCCACCCAAGCAGGCACTAAGTCCAATGATACCCTCGCTGTGTTTACGAAGGAGTTCTTTATCAACTCGAGGTTTATAATAGAAGCCCTCAGTGTACCCTGCAGAAACCAGATACATCAGATTTCTCCATCCCACTTGATTTCGGGCGAGAAGAATAAGGTGATGGGTTCGCGCGGAAGTGCGGTCAAACCTCCCACGGGGCGCTACGTTGACTTCGCAACCTAAAATCGGTTTGATTCCGGCCTTGCGTGCACGCTGGTAAAAATCGATCGCTCCAAAAAGGTTGGAATGATCTGTCATTGCACAGGCATCCATACCCAGTTCACCGATGCGGCCGCAGAGATCCTTCATGTGAATCGCGCCATCGAGAAAGCTGTATTGAGTGTGTAGATGTAAATGGGTGAAATCTGCCATCGCTTGCGGTGCCCTTTTTCAGACACCACAAGATACGGAGGCGACGCAAGTCACTTGCCCGTTATTTAGACTTGATTTCAAATATAGTACTAACCCCTAAATATTATTGCTCGGGTAACACTGTAACAAACTTCACGGATTGCCCAGCCTGTAGACGATAATTTTGCGCGCTCCCACCAATCAGCTCGAGAACGTATTGGCTTGCTCCTGGAACGCTTCGGGAAGAATCGGTTCGTGGCTCTGCATTTTCTACAATCCCTAAAACGGTTTTATCACTCTTAATGAAGATCATATCCAATGGAATAAGTGTATTTCTCATCCAAAACGAACGCTGAGCTTCATTAGGAAACACGAAGAGCATACCAGTTTTTTCAGGAAGAGACTCCCGAAACATGAGGCCTTTTTGGCGACCCGCGGGGGTGTCTACGACTTCACTGAGAAACTGGACAGGGCCTCGATCGGTATCAAAGATAACCGGTGTCAGTAGTTCAGTGCTCGACTCAGGCGCAGTTGACGAATCGCTAAGACTCTTAGGATTTTGGGCTACACAGGCGCTGAAGATAACGGCTGCAATGAGAAGGATGACAAATTGAGGTGCTGCCCGTTGACCGTGCATTCTAAACATTCGCTCGACAGCTCCGGTGCAAGGGGGGCTTTATCTAAAGCCCTAAAGCTTTGGCAAGGTCAGCAGATTTATCCGTCTGCTCCCAGGTAAACTCTTTTCGTCCGAAGTGTCCATAGGCAGCGGTTCGTCGCAAGCCTGGCTTCGTAAGTTCGAGGTGTTCAATAATTCCGCGAGGAGTCATAGGGAACAAATCTTTCACAGCGGACGCAATGGCTGCTTCGTCGACATTGTTCGTCCCAAACGTGCTTACCAAAACAGACACTGGATCAGCTACTCCAATAGCATATGCTAATTGAACTTCGCATCTCGAGGCCGCTTTTGACGCGACGACATTCTTGGCAATATAGCGGGCCATGTACGCAGCCGAACGATCAACCTTGGTTGGATCTTTGCCTGAGAAAGCACCACCACCGTGACGTCCCATACCACCATACGTATCTACAATAATTTTACGTCCCGTCAGCCCAGCGTCTCCGTGGGGACCACCTACTTCAAACCGTCCCGTAGGGTTGATGTGGTATTTGACATCAGATCCAAGGAGTTCGGCAGGAATTACCTTCTGAATCACTTCAGAGATGATTTCTTTGTGTAACTGGTCGTTTTCGACATCTGGGGCGTGCTGAGTTGAAACAACAACCGTTGTAACTTCGGCCGGTTTACCGTCTTCATAGCGAACCGTAACCTGACCTTTCCCGTCTGGGCGCAAATAAGGCAGCAATCCGGATTTACGTACCTCAGTCAATCTCTCCATCAAGCGGTGAGAGTACATGATTGGCATCGGCATGAGCTCAGGTGTTTCATCAACCGCATAACCAAACATCATGCCTTGGTCACCTGCACCATCCCGATCGACACCCATTGCGATATCGGGAGATTGTTTATTCAAACAGTTGATTATGCCGCAGGATTTATAATCAAACCCCATAGCGGAATCGTCATATCCGATGTCCTTGATGACCCCTCGAACGATCTCAGGAATATCCAGGCTTGCCTTCGTAGTAATTTCGCCACCAACAACGACGAGACCTGTCATACACATCGTTTCACAGGCGACACGAGAACCTGAGTCTTCCGTAAGGCAAGCATCCAAGACCGCGTCAGAGATCTGGTCGCTAACTTTGTCTGGATGGCCTTCATTGACAGATTCAGAGGTAAATAAGCTGTTCGAGATTTTCATTCGATGGGTCGATTACCACTCAGAATTCGAAAAGGTCAAGTATCAGTGCAATTGTTGACTTGAAGCGCGCTCCTAGGCGGTTTACGCTAAGGATACTGTGGTTGAAAGGTCACCAGAGGAACAAAAGAAAGCGGTGTGTACGTCGCTTGTGAGCGTTCTTAGAGATAGTGAAATCTCCGACGAGATCGACGTGAAACAATTCTACGGAATGATCTCGGAAAAGTATTCCCTGCTCGTACGAACCGACGTATTTGACTTCCAACCCATTTGGTCAGCATTATCCAACCAATTTGCGCCTGAAGACCTCTACGGTATATTTCTAAGATTTGGACAAGTTACACGGGAGCTTGGCCTAAACGTCAGGCAACCCTCAGAGATAGACCGACTCCCTGCAAATTCGAAAGCCGCATATCTAGCTGACTTTGAGGAACAAAGTTCGAGCCGTAAAGCACCTCTGGCAGCTCCCGGTCGCAGCGCAAGCCCTCACCTGGCCGGAATTGGCAAACCGGTCGGAACTGCGATCCCAACAGGAATCGGAACTCCTGTCGGAAAACTACCAGCAGGAATCGGAACATCAGTCTCGGGTGGTCGAATGGGCTCTGATCCTAAAGTCGCGGGGATTGGGCGCCCCGTCGAAGATTCCGTAAACACAAACGACGCGCCGGTAAGTACGACAGAAGATAGGCAAACATCACAGGAAGAGCTATCTAATCGAATTTCTTGGGCCTTCGCTCAATCTCTAAAAGGCGCATTCGGCGGCGAGCTGCACACCGGTGAGGTACAATTTCTAATCACGAAGAATTTTGACTCGATGATGCAGGAACAGCGATTTGTCATCGACTCCATTTTACCGCAGCTGCTGCAGCTTTCCGGGAACTCTCCTGAATCGCTGTATATTGGTCTCGCGAGCTTCAAACCCGTGCTAGACAGCATGAATATCGCTTTTCAAATTCCATCCTTAGGCCTCAGCGAAGAGAAGCAAATTGAAATTCTCGAACGAGCTAAAGAGCAAAATACAGATAATTTTCGCGCAGGAGGAATCCAAGCGGACCCGAGCCAAATTGCCCCCTTACCTGGTTCAGTCAGCCAGGAAAACACCCAAACCACCAATAAAAAAGAAAGCCAATTGGCTGAATATAACCTGGCCGGGCAGTCAGAGATGTCGGCCAGAGGCAAACTGCTAAAACGCGTATTCGTCTTACTACTTTTGCTGGGACTTGGCGTTACCTCCTGGCTTGTACAGCCCTCACGAAACTTAAGTGTCGAACGATACGGCACCGTCTTTCCTATCCGAGAAGCAAAGAGTCATAATGGTATCTTCGTTGGTTACCTAGACGATGCGAAATGGGAAAGACTAACTCAAACAGAAAGACAGGTTGCTGTGAGAAAATTGCAAGAGCTCCTCAAAAAAGATGGCTTTCTTGTGGCGGATAGCAAGTGTCAATCCATGTGTAGGCAAGTCGCGATTATGAATAATGACGACAAGATGGTTGTTTTCGATATCACAGGAGCAAAACTAAAAGCGGTTACTCCAAAATGATAACGTTGCTCTGATTAGACTCTTTCTTTTTCCAGGCCTTTAACGCCGCCACAACCTCATGCTCGACCTCTTCTGCGGTCTTCATATTAATTGCCCGTTGGACGAGATTCTCACAATCACTTACTGTCACCCGTCGGATAAGCCTCTTGATGAGGGGTAAAGATTGAGCACTCATCGACAAAGACCGAACTCCCAAACCAAGGAGTAATGGAATATGGAAGGGGTCTGACGCCATTTCTCCGCATACGCATAACGGGGTTTTAGAGCTAATAGAGACGTCACACACCATTTTCAGCATTCTCAGTACGGCAGGACTCGATGGGCGATACAAATGCGCAACATCATCGTTCGCACGGTCAACCGCCAATGAATACTGGATGAGGTCGTTAGTTCCAACGCTAAAGAAATCGACCTCAGAAGCCAGTTGGTCCGCGATCATCACCGCAGCCGGTGTCTCAATCATTATGCCTAAGGGGATGTCGTCGTCATACGAGATACCTTTTGCGGTAAGAAAAGCCATCTCTTCGTCCAATATCTTTTTCGCTTTTCTCACTTCCTCGAGCTGAGTGACAAAGGGTAAAAGCACACGAAGATTGCCTTGGGTACTCGCCTTCAAAATCCCTCGTATTTGCGCTCTAAATGTATCTATTTCTTTCAGGCTGATTCGTATCGCACGTAGACCAAGAGCCGGATTGATATCATTCGATGATTCATTGGTTGAAGGTCGTTGAGCTAGATTCCGAACGAATTTATCGCCGCCAAGGTCGATTGTACGAACAGTCACTTGCCGTCCTTTCATCGCACCAGCCACCTTCGCGTACTCTAATGCGTGGTCTTCAGCAGACAACATTGCGTGTCTCTCAATCACCAAGAATTCGGTGCGATACAAACCTATGCCTTCGCCCCCGTGGCTAAGCACATGTTCAATTTCATCCGCAACCTCGATATTACCGAGCAACTCAACACTATGACCGTCTAGGGTCACACCTGGAAGCATTCCATCAGCAAGAAGCGCATTTTCTTCGCGTGCTCGGCGTTGCTTGTGTTCTTGATACGCGACTATTCGCTTCTCAGAAGGCTCAAGGATGACATCTCCGAGCTCGCCGTCAACAATGATTTCATCGCCAGTTCCAG
The DNA here is from genome assembly GCA_036337945.1 of Myxococcota bacterium. Lineage (GTDB taxonomy): Bacteria > Myxococcota > Kuafuiibacteriia > Kuafuiibacteriales > Kuafuiibacteriaceae > JAYZDF01. The sequence goes on along the minus strand of JAYZDF010000008.1, from coordinate 16,209 downwards.
CTTTTTCTAATAATCCATGAACACCTAGAACAGCCGGTACATTCATTGCTTTCGCGATAATTGCTGTGTGAGAAGTTTTTCCTCCGGTTTCAGTCACGAAACCTTTTGCCGAATATCGAGCTAAGGCCACTGTATCCGCGGGAGATAAGTCATAAGCGATAACAATTGCGTCCTCGGGGATATTTTCAAGGAAGTCAGTTTGTGCGCCGAGCAAATTCCTCATGACGCGGTCGCTCACTAGGTCGACATCACTACGACGTTCCCGAAAGTACTCAACATCGAGTCCGTCGAACATTTTTCGGATTTCCTTAAGCTCTTCTTTTAGGGCCCATTCGGCATTCATTCTATATTCAACGATCCGACGGCGCGTAGCATCACGAATCGCCTCGTCGCGGAGAACCATGGTGTGTGCATCGAGAAGCATTTCCACTTCTTTTAAGTCGCTTCGATGAGCTCTCTCTTTGATTTCCTTCAGTTGCTGCTCAGATATTTCAATCGCTCTTTCAAACCGACTAAGTTCCTCTTCTATTTTGCTTACGTCGAGATGATAGCGAGGTACGGCGACCCGACGACGGTCTACTAAATGAACTTTCCCGAAGGCAATCCCCGAACAAACACCGAGCCCTTTGAATACAAAATCACCCATTAGCTCGACCTCCCCTCTTCAGTATCAATCCACGATACACCTTCATCAAAACCACCCGCGAACAGTTCTTCAATTTCTTCCATCTCACTTTCGGCAAGGGGCCCCTCAACACGAACCTTTAGAAAAGTTCCACAAATCGCACCGAGCGTCGTTAATCCCAATAAGCTTTTCGCATTCACTTCACCGTTTGAATGTAAAATCGTTACTTTGCAGGAGAGCCTACCTGCTAGATGAGCAAAGATATGAGCTGCTCGTAGATGAAGTCCTTTTTCATTAACGACCCGAAGCTTTCTAACGACTGTGCTGGATTGAGACAAAGGGATATTCGTGATCGCGCTCAGAGCTCTTCGAGCTATACAGAGTCTTTTATCAGAAGGAAGTGGTTGTACGAAAATATCAATTTTTTTTGATTTCAGCTTCCCGATCAATTCGTATTCCGCATAACCAAGATGTACCGAAGGGTGTATTTCGTTTGAATCTGAACTTTGAGGAATGTGTCCAATATTAAGGTGCTCGATGACAAGACCTTCTTCAACTGCTTTTTCTACACCGAGTAATGACCTGAATAAAACGATGACAGACGCGTTTGAAGGAAAGGCTTCGAGAGTTCTCGCAACAGTAGAGGCAGAGCAAAACGAAACCTGCACAAGGCCAACCGATGAAAGTTCTTGGATTTTCCGGAGCCGGTGATTCTGAACAATCTCGTCATCACAGATGACGATGTCTTTTGCTCCCACACTCGGAACCCAAACGTTCATAATCGTCGCATGAACAAGTCTGGGGTCAACACGGAAAATAAAATTCTTGTTCACAGTTCTCTCTCCTTGAGCACATCACCAGCTACCATTATATTTCGTTGACCGTAGTACTTAACAAGCTGTGCGACCGAAGAAACATCGTTATTTTTCACTCGTTCAATATTCAACTTCAGAAGCATAGGAAGATTCATTCCAGTAACGACTTCGATTTTGTATGACTCTACGAGCCGCAATGAAATGTTGCACGCAGTGCCACCAAACATGTCCGCTAAAATAATTACACCTTGACCCTGATCAACTTTTTGAATCAGCTCTTCTAATTGACTATGTACTTGCTCGCAATCGTCGTAACGTTCAATCGTTAGTGACTCTGCTGAGTCGAATTCGCCTACGATCTCGCTCGCTGTTTGTAACAGAACTTCCCCGACCCTTCCATGACTCACCAAAATTAGACCAATCATGCGAGCTGGAGCTTAACGCGAAGCAGCCTAATCGTCATATAGGAACAAGCCCTTATCAAATGGATAATTATGAATTTCGTTTTGGCATATCTCGATGACGAAGACGAACGTCACGGTTTTGTTGACCAAAGTGGGTTGTGAGCTGCTCGGAAATAGCGACAGAACGATGACGGCCGCCAGTACATCCAATCGCAATAGTTAGATACGCCTTCCCTTCGTCGTCGTATTGCGGAATCAGAAAGTCGAGTAGTGCGAGCAATTTCTCCAAAAATATTTTTGCTGGTTCCTGACTCATTACGTACTTCGAACATTCCGGGTCTTGCCCCGTCGTCTCTTTGAGTTCAGGCACAAAATACGGATTATTGAGAAAACGAACATCAAACACAAGATCAGCCTCAGTCGGTACGCCTTTTTTGAATCCAAATGACATAATCGTAATAGTGGTTTGCTTACGAATGCCTGCTTCATCAGTGAACTGCTCTATGATCTTCTTTTTGGTCTCGTGAACAGATAAAGCGCTTGTATTGATAGTTAGAGTAGCTGCGGACCGAACAGGATTTACGAGCTGCCGATCTCGATTGATTGCATCTTGAAGAGTGTTGTCGTCTTCTTCAAGAGGATGCCTTCGGCGAGTTTCAGAGTAGCGCCTCGAAATAACTTCATCCGCCGCGTCTAACCAAAGCACATGCACTTCGTGCCCATTGTTCTTTAGCGTTTGAATCATTTCCGGAATTTTATCGATGTTGTGTGCGCCGCGAGTATCAGCAACTAAAGCGAGCTGCTGAAATTCGTCTTTGTGCAAACTAAAAACTTCAATTAGACGTCCTATAAGTGAGAACGGAAGGTTATCAATGGCGTAGTAGCCAAGATCTTCTAGTGCACGTAACGCGGTAGATTTTCCAGATCCATTTATGCCTGATATGATTACAATTTCCACAATAGTCCTTATTCGTTACTCAACTTCATCTTCAATATGGTCGGTTATATCCGTGAGCTGTGCGGCAGATCTTAGATCCGCTGTTGGTTGATCCGACAGGTCAATTCCTGTGAAAGATCGAGGGTTTATTCGGCGGCTGTTTTCGACGGACATCACACCATCGATCCTCTTTTTTAAGTCCAGAGCAGCATGATGACCTCGAGTTTTGAGCAAGAAATTTCGAGCGGCGACCTCAATAATCGCTGCAATGTCGCGTCCGGGCCTGACAGGTAAAAGCGCTGATTCGAGTTCAATACCAAGAATGTTCTTCCGAAAATCCTCAAGGCCTATCCGATCGTAGACGCGATCTGGGCGCCACTCTTCAAGTTCAATATGAAGTTCAATTTTCTTGTGGTCACGAGTCGCGGCCACACCATACAACTCGGCTATATTGAGGATGCCTAGACCGCGAATCTCAATAAGATTCCGGATAAGATCAGCCGCTTGGCCAACCAAGTCGTCTCCTCGACATCGTATATCAACGACATCGTCAGCAACCAATCGGTGCCCACGAAGAATCAAATCGAGTGCACATTCTGATTTACCAATTCCTGATGCACCGGTGATTAAGACGCCAACGCCAGCAACATCAACCAAAACTCCATGGACACTGGTTCTTGGCGTAAGTAAGTCATCCAGATAGGTGAGCACTCTGCGGATACATTCGGACGATTCTTTCGGAGTTCTCAGTAAGGGGGTCTTTGTACGGTCACACCCTTTCAATAGAGTATCGGGAATTGAGAGACCCTTTGTAATTACGATGCATGCGAGTTCGAGGTCTAATAATCGATTAATCGAAATATCTCGCTCTGATTCGCTAAGAGATTCAAGAAAAGATAATTCAGTCTTGCCGAGCACTTGCACTCTGTCGGGGTGAACAGAAGATAAATGCCCTACCAAAGCTAAGCCTGGCTTTTGGATTCTTGAGGAACGCAACACCCGAGAACAACCATCGCTGCCGGAAATCAGTTCGAGTTCAAGTGGTTCTTGCACCCTTTCAATGAACGTCTGAACCGTTATTTCAGAAAAGCTATCCATGAGTTGCCGCCAAGAGCGTCAGTTGCTCATCCTGTAATTTGATGAGCTGATAAATTTCGTCGCTGCTTTTAGCCTCGAGTAGCTGACCGCGAAATGCTTGACTCTTAAATAAACGTGAAGCTCTAGCCAAAGCCTTCAGATGAAGTCCGGCGGCGCTCTTAGGGGCGAGCAACGTAAAAAAGAGATGAACCTGATTGCCATCTAAAGCGTCGAAGTGAATTCCAGATACGCTACGACTAAAGCAAGCAATGACGCGATCAAGGTCCGGTAATTTCCCGTGCGGAATCGCGAGCCCTTGGCCTACACCTGTAGAACCGAGCCGTTCTCGGTCCAATAGAACACGCCTCGCTTGTTCCACATCAATATTTGAATGCACACTCGCAATCTTGTGAACCAATTCATCGATGGCCGAAGACTTGCTGCGTGCCTTCATTTGAGGAACTACGAGATCCTCAGACAAGATGTCGACGATCTTCATCGGGACCGACCCTACCTTTGCTATGGTATATCGCCAACCAAGAAAAAGGGTCGTGGTAAGAAAAAAAAGCGGTTGTGATTATCTAATTATTATAGACGTTTACACGATATTAGGGTTCGAGCTGACCCGTTCGAATAAACCAAGCTAAGCGTAAAAACAGACTTCGTTTTGTAGAACAGTATAAACCCGACCTAAACAGAGGAGCTAAGCAGACTCCGCAGATTGAGTTTCAATGAGGCCGAATTGCCCATCTGGCAGGCGATACATCACGTTCATTTTTTGGCTCTCGGAGTCGGTAAACACCAAGAAATCAGAATTCAAGAGGTCCATTTGCTCAACTGCATCATTGAGGTGCATCTCTTGCGCGACGATTCTTTCGTGGCGCGTTACTTGAGGAGAGTTGGCTGCTGACGCCACTTCATCTTCAGCCAAACTTGGTAATGAAATGACCTGATAAGGCACCTCTCTAAGTTTGTGAGCTTCTGCCCGATGATGTTCGTTCTTAGTTTTCGAACGATACCGCTTTACTTGAGCCACCATCTTATCAATCGCCACATCAATCGACGTTCGAATATTATCGCTACGATCATCCGCCCTTACTCTTAGAGCTCCTGCGATAATAAGTTCGAAATGTGCAATGTGCTGTAATTTCTCTATCGAAATGACTACATGCACTTCACTTCGTTCTTCGCTTACGAGTCGATCAAGTTTGGAAACTTTTTCTTCAACGTAGGTACGAATCGAATCACTGGCTTTCATATGTCGAAAGGTAACTTTGCATCTCATTATATTTTTGTCCCTATCCTTTTCCATGCAGAACTAACTGCGCTGTGTTGTTCGTTACACTCTTTCAAATGATCTTTCTTCGCTTAGAAGAAGACATGATGCCCATACTTTCTCTGTATTTAGCAACTGTCCTCCTGGCGATATCGATGTTCTCCTTCTTCAGTTTATCAACGATCGCTTGGTCAGAAAAAGGCTTCTTCTGATTCTCGCCCTCGATGATTTGTTTAATCTTATGCTTGACCGACATACTGGCAATATTCTCATCGCCCGTTTGCCGACCAATAGAGCTGTTAAAGAAGTACTTGAGCTCAAAAATTCCTCTCGGCGTATGAACATACTTATTTGAGGTTACACGCGATATTGTTGACTCATGCATGCCTATATCTTCGGCCACTTGCCGAAGAATGAGAGGTCGAAGATGCTCAACTCCTTTTTCAAAAAAGTCTTGTTGAAACTTGAGAATCGATTCCATGACTTTGTAAATCGTTCTCTTCCGCTGATGAATAGAGCGAATAAGCCATTCAGCAGAACGGAGTTTTTCTTGAACATAGGCCTTGGCTTCACCGTTCATTCCGTCTTGCAAAGCGGCTTTATAATACTTCGAAACTCGAAGCATCGGCAGTCCCTCTTCATTTTGAACGATAACGTATTCGTCGCCAACTTTATTCACATAAATGTCAGGCGTGATGTAGATAGAATCGGTAGCTCCGAAATTGCGAGCGGGCCGCGGTTCAAGGCTTTGAATAATCTGTAACGCTTGCGCCACTTCCTCTATTGTCTTTTCGGTTTTTTTCGCAATGGCTTGGAAATTTCGTTTTTCAAGGTCAGGCAAAAACTCATCAATCATCCTTTCAGCGAGAGGATTGTCATATCCAAAATGACCCAACTGAACCTTTAGACATTCTTGCAACGAACGAGTTGCAATACCAATGGGGTCGAAATGTTGAATGATACCGAGAACACGTTCAACATGGTCAACGCTAACCTCCAAGCGAATTGCGATATCCTCGACCGGGCGTTCTCCTCTTAAAAATCCTCTATCGTCTAAAGCGCCGATAATTTCGTAGGCTACCGCACGATCGTCATCGACCATGTTAGAAACATTTAATTGCCACATAAGGTGATCAAACAACGTATCAGCAGCAGACAGCGTCTGCTCGATATTTGGAAGCTCATCTTGGTCACGTCGGATTCCACTACCTGGCATTGGTGCTGATGAATTGAGCTGCTCAAGATAGCTTTCCCAATCTGTTTCATTGGCTGTTTTGCCATCACTCAATTCTTGAACCTTATCTGTTTCGCCTGCGGGCTCCTGCACTTGTTTGGGATCGTTTCCTAAAACAGCCGCTTCCGCTTCAAGTTGAGATTTTTCAGGACGGAGTTCTTCCTCAAGAACTGGATTTGATTCTAATTCGTTATGAATCGCATCAATCAATTCCATTCGAGAAAGCTGCAATAGACGGATCGCCTGCTGCAGTTGTGGTGTCATAACCAGGTTTTGACTTAGTTTCAGATTGAGGCTCTGTTTGAGTTCAAACGCCATCAGAGAGAGACTAACATGCACAGATGAGACCAAGCAATGCAGAGCACAATTGACAGGTGTTTTGCGCAAACGAGGCCAACGGCCTCAAATTTTTGCCCCAAAATCACTAGCGCCATCAGGGAAAGGAATTGTTTTGGAAATAAGGCAAACTACCACTCTTGCGTGTTGCCAATTCATCGGCTTATTATTGCGCCTTAGTTTTTCCACCAAATAAATTGCGCAGCTCTTTCACACAAATAGTGAAAAATTATCGTCGGCACGACTACAAGGAAAAAGAATCTCCCAAATAAACATCTCTAGCCTTTTGGCTGCTTGCTATCGTCTTTCGGTCACCGTGTTCAAGTCTCTTTCCCGCAGCGAGAATGTACGCACGGTCACAGATGCCAAGCGTCTCGCGAACGTTGTGGTCAGTAATTAGCACCCCCAGACCTTGCTCCGCCAACTGCTGTATCAACGCCTGGAGGTCTCTCACCGCAATCGGATCGACTCCAGCAAACGGTTCATCTAGTAAGACTATCTTTGGATCCATGACGAGACACCGCGCAATCTCTAAACGTCGGCGCTCACCTCCTGATAGATGCTGTCCTAATGATTGCTGAACATGTTCTAACTCATAAGTTTTGATGAGATGATCAATTTTCGCGGTGCGTTGCGCTTCACTAAAGTCCGCACGCAGCTCTAAGACCGCTCTCAGATTATCTCTTACGGTTAACCGACGAAAAATAGACTTCTCTTGCGGTAAATACGCTAACCCTGCACGTGCTCGTAAATGAATTGGAGCGAGACTGACATCTTTTTCGGCAAGTAATACTTGCCCAGCATCAGGTTTCACTAAACCTACAACCATATTGAACGACGTTGATTTTCCGGCACCGTTTGGTCCGAGCAGACCCACGACTTCTCCAGGGTTCACTCGAAAGGAAACTCCATCGACCACTCTTCCCGCACTACGATAGGACTTAACAAGGTCTCGCACTTCGAGACCATCTGGATGACAGCTTGGCTCTAACTCGGGCACTTTCGCTCCGCACGCCGTTTATTCTTAGGCTTGTCTTGCGGTATGAAACGAAACCGGCTGTTTTTGCCTTTTACGAATAACTTATCCTTCGCAATGTCGTAGATAATCTCCTCGCCAGTCAGCTGTGTCGTGGCAGACTTCAAAGATGCTGTACCCGTAAGACTCAATTGGTCTTTATTGGCAAGAAACACAGCCCTGTCAGCACGAGCAGTCGTTCCGTCTGGCCTGACAATAACCACTCTGCCTCGACACTCCACTGTTTCGATTTTGTTCTCTGAATAGCTCGCTACTGCTTCATCGCAGCAAACTGTGACATCTGCTCTACGAATAACCACGTCTTGTTTAGCAAAGCCTAGCTTTCGTTCGAGATCGACTCGTAAACCTCCTTTCGCCGTCATTTCAACGGGCAAGCCGGAGGTTTCAATTCGATTCGTCTCGGAACTCGGCTGGTTGGTCAACAAAATCGTAGAAAGGCTGATAAGGAAAAAGTTCATCGTACCACCTCAGGTGTACCTTGATCGCCGCAATCCGGCAACGGCTGAGTTTTCCATCTCTCATGAAACCACATCCACTGATCCGGGTGTTCCCGGACAGCATGCTCGATGAGAACGGTCAGATCACCGGTGAGCGCACGGATTCCTTCTTTTCGGGACATCGCCAAATATGGCTTCAAGCAAACCGGTTGAACTTTTATACGGTGCCCTTTCGGCTCTCGGCAAGAATACATAAAAAAAGTCGGTGTCTCATTTCGCAATGCAAATTGCGCTGCGCCTACCGGGGTTGAGGCTTGGCGGCCAAAAAAAGGCACAAAAGTAGATTTTACTTTCGTATCTTGATCGATGAGAAATCCAACAATCCGGTTTTTTTTCAAGGCGGCTAAGACTCGGCGTGCAGCTTTCGGATCCTGACGATCGATGACTTCAAGACCAGATCTCTGCCTTTGGTCTACCACCCATTTTCCAAGATACGGATTTGGATTCATACGCGCCAAGACTGTTGACGGCATTTTAGCGGCTACCATTCGTTGAGCAAGAAGTTCCCAATTTCCAATATGAGCGCTTACGATAACCGCGCCTCCCTTTTTCGATAATTCGTTTTTCACAGCTGTGAGATCTGATTCATCGATATGAACGTAATTTTGTATTTGGGTATAGATTTTATTGAGACAAGCCATCTCCACCGCTAGCAATCCACAATTTCGAAACAGTCGCTGAACGACATTTGATGCTTCAGATTCTGAATACGACATGCTCTCCTGCAATTGCCTAAGGGCAATTCGCCGAGGTCGCAAAGCAACGTAATGCACTATAGAGCCGATGAGTGAGCCAATAGATAGGGCAAGATTTAGAGGTAATAAACTGAGGAAAGAAAGAAATATTCTAGTAATGACGTATACGGAATATCGCTTTACTTTCTTATAGGGCGTCACTGATAATCGTCCTCGGCATAATCAGACTCTGATTCATGCTCCTCATGGCCCACATCTTCTTGTGCTTCATCTCCCCAATAACAAAACGAAAACTTGAGAAATTTTGGATTTATTTTTCCTCGGGCACAAAGCTTTTCCACCCGATATAAAACCAAATCTTGTAAGCGTCTAATTGACCTGTCTTCCGTTGAAAACAGATCATCGATTTTATCTACATAGTGGCGCAATAATCGACCATGTCCTCTCGGCAGCTTCTGAGAAACTTGTTGAACAAAAAGAGGATATTCTCGACAGCTTGCTTTGGCCAAACGCAACAAGCCTGCACTACGAAATAAGTCTTGATGAAATGAGCCACTGGAACGTGGAATATGACTTGGTCTCACACCGTCGCTTCGAATATCTGTGAGAATTCGTTGGAGAAGAGCGTTTGCTTCTTCGAGAGGCATCGCATCCTCTTTCGCTGTTTGTCGAACAGACGTCACAAGCAGCTCGGCTGCCTCTTTCCCCAGACGTTGGCATAACTCTGCGAGTTTTCTGCGTCCAACCGTAAGGAACGCGGATCCGAGCTCTTCCACGCCTAGTGAGTTTATCAATTGCAATAGCTCGGAATGGTCGAGGAGAACGAGATCCTTGAAATAGAACTGGGTCGGCTCACTTGGCGGCATAGGCATCGTCGCAAATTTAGACTCGAAAAGTTGCCGGACCACGCGCATGATGTCTAATTTCACGTGTCCAAGCTGATCTTTATTCGGGACCTTGTCGGCCACAGTAGTTGGGAGATTTTCAAGGACTCTTTGTCTGGTATGCGCTGAAAGTTGATTGATGACGATACCAATAGTTTGAGGATGCTCTCCTCGTAGACCAGCAAGAAGCCAAGTAGCATCAACTTGGTCGAGACCAATCACGCCACGAAATTGTAGTTGGCGTCGCATTTCAGCAGCGATAATCGCTGCTCGTTTACGACCGTCCATCTGATTTAGAAATTCAGCGCGCTCCCGCAAGACTTCAGCGTCTTCATAGTCGAGTAGTTCGATGAGAGTGAGATCTGTTTCCTCGCCTCGAATAAAAAGGGTGCACAATAGTATCGTGAGGCGAGGAGAGAGAGGGTAGAATATGTTATTCGGGGACAGCACGAATTTCGCGACGTAGAAGTATTACTTCCTAATTTGAGCAACCTGCTTAGTAAGGCGGGTTAAATCTTTTCGGTATCTCATTGCTTTCAGTACAGATAGGATGACAAGCCCGGCCAACAAAGCGGCAAGAGTCACCATAAGAAGCATCGCATTCACCAGCTTGCTTTGGTGGTGCGAGCAAACATCGATTCCTATCACTTTCCTGTTTTCGCAACCGTTGATCACGGCGGTGCCGCCGCTCCCGTCAGCCGACGGCGTTGAACCAATGGAGGTTACCGGAATCATCTGCACAGAGACCTCAGCGCTCTTCATTTCGGGAAGCGCAGCTTGCACAAAACTTTGGACATTTTCCACTGTTACCGGCGGAGAGTTATCGGCATCCGGAAGATAGCTAATGATGACCGAAGCCTTAGGTTTTGGCTTGGCCTCGTTTACGTCACGTAACGGATTATCTTCTGGTATCGAAACAAGCGCACTGACTTCAACAACTCTATCGATTCGGCGAAGACCGTTAGCTATATCTCCGGAAACACCAACCTCTCGCTTCGCTCGCTCTTGAGTATTGGTTGGAATCATTCCGCCTTCCTTGAACATGGCCGAAGTTCCTTCAAATGGAGATTCGGGCAAATTGTAACGGTCCAGGATTGTCAGAGCGTTTTGTGACTCGGCTTTCGCGACAACAATATTAAATCGGAGATCACGTGAGTTTTCATCTCGAATTTTGTCCGCGGGGATGCCAGATTTTCCCAAAAGCACCAGGATGCGGTTGGCGTTACGCTCCAATTGCTGATGTGCAATCGTTTCCTGCGCGCAGCCACTCAGGAGAGCTAAAAATACAATCATCAAACGCTTCATTTACATTTTCCTTGCTACCATATTCAAAAGTTTCTGTCCTACTGAGTAGAAGGGATTCCACTCGTAATCAGCAATGTTTTGATATCTTCGTCATTAAATCGAACACCGGCACCGATAAAGTAGTCGGTCGTGCCTTGATTTAAGAAATCGTCCACACCGCCGTGCAAATATACGTGCTTCATTGGCTCGAAGAGCGCCAAAATCTTCATACGGGGGTTTCGAGCTTCGATACCGAATTGATTAGCATCTACCAGCACCTCGAGTCGGTCATCTAGGAAATGTAAGTTAGCACCGATTCCTCCTGTGCCTTCGATGACCCCAAAACGAAGACTCAGCCAATAGAATCGTTTCGCAAACTGAAGGGAAAAGTTAAGCCCGTCCACTGTTGTCGTCGTGCGCTCTCGATATTGAAAGGATCGACCCATTTCAGGCGAGGTCGACTCCACATCTTCGGTGATGGTTGTTCGCACGCCACGCGGATCATCGACAACCTCAAAGATATAGTATTTATCTTCTTTAGGTTTAAGAACAAACTGGACGTAGTTTTTGGCGGACCCTGACCGAAATTGAAACTCACTTCGTAAATTCACCCACGTCTGCATGCGCGTGATTCCACCAAGGACCTCATTTATACCTTCGACGGTTTCATCGATACCTTCATGGATACCATCATCATTTATGAGAGCACCAATCGTGCCTTCTCCGCGATCGACCTTCTCTAAGATAGATGACATTGTATCCAATGATCGATTTAAGGTATCTAAGGTCTGCCTTAGCGATTTCACGGAATCACTTATCTCTTTTTCATCTTGGCCAACGACTATCTTCTCGAGACTTTGAGCAGTATTTTTTAGAGCGGATGCTATCAAACGAGAGTCTTTGAGGATTACTGCAACATCTCGATCGCGACCAGAGGAAATGGATGAGAGGTCTTTGGTAAAGTATCGAACATTATCTAAGATATCATCGAGTTTTTCCGTGTTACCACCGATGTTCTTCGATACAACCTCCAAGACTTTGCGAGCAGCAGACGCCGATAACTCTACATCAGATACAATTTTCTCAAGTGGAGCTGGTTGATTTTCATCACCGGAAATTAGCTTACGCATCGATTTTGAGATTTCTCTGACCTCTTCGACTACAGCATCAACGCTGGAAATCGACTTAACATTCTTGATCTCGTCACCGTTTTTGAGTCGTTGTGCTCCTGAAGCACCACCAGGTTCAACTGAAAGCTTGAAATCACCCAACAAGGAAATTGCAACCTTTTCGACAGCAGCATCCTCATAGAGTTCTACTTCCCCTTGGATGATCATGGTTACCTTTGCGCGTCCTTTATATAATTGAACGTTCTTGATGCGTCCTATATCAATACCCGCTATCTGGACCGGTGATTTTTTCTCCAGACCCAGGACGTCATCAAAGACGGCATGAACCTCATACGAGTTTGATGCATCATATCCTCGCGTAGAAATGATCTGAAGAAACGCACCAAAAGACAAAGCTGATGCCAATACGAGAACACCAACCTTTAGGGGACTGACAAAGCTTTGTGGTCCCGCCATCATTGCCTCCCGAACCAGGTATCAAGAAATTCTGAAACAAATGGGTGCTCTGATTTTCTTAGTTGGGCAGGAGTTCCGTATTCGACAATTTCTCCTTGATATAGAAAAGCAATATAATCGGCGACGTTGAAGGCAGAGGCTATGTCATGGCTGATCACAACACTTGTCACCTTCAATTCACGTGCTGCACGTAGAATCATATCATCAACATATTTTGTTGTTATAGGATCAAGGCCTGTTGTCGGCTCATCATAAAGAACAATACGGGGGTTCATCATGATCGCTCGAGCCAAGCCAACACGTTTTCGCATGCCTCCCGAGAGGTCCGCAGGATTTTTTGCCTCAATGCCCTCAAGACCGAATAAAGCAAGTTTTTGAGCAACTCGTTTCTTTACCTCTTCCTCGTCGAGGTTCGGCTCGTGTTCCCGGAGTGGAAAGGCAACATTTTCGTAAACATTCATCGAATCGAAAAGCGCCGCCCATTGAAACACCATCCCGAATTTCATTCGAAGATTATTGAGAGCCTGACCTTTTAGGCCGGATATATCTTCGCCATCAACGAAAACGTGACCTTCATCAGGAGATAAAAGTCCGATCAGGTGCTTCATGAGAACCGTTTTGCCGCTGCCAGAGCCACCAAGAATAACGGTGGTGGTGCCTTCTCGAAAGTCTAAACTTATACCTTTTAGGACGTGATTTGAATCAAAGCGTTTATGAACATCTTGGACGCTCATTACAACAGGACTTTCGGCTACGGCGGAATAGCTCATGGTGCCACCATCAAGAGTAACGTAGTGAGAAAGTAGTCGCTGATGAGAATACCAATCGAGGCCGTCACGACGGTTGTGGTTGCAGCAAGACCGACTCCTCTTGACCCACCAGAGGCGTTCATCCCTTTTTGGCAAGCTATCAAACCGATAATACAGCCAAAGACTGCGGCTTTGCCTAGGCCACCAAGCAAGTCATTGAGCTCGACCATTCGATAAATTCGGCCCAGAAAAGTACCTTCGTTGATACCAGCTTGTCCTACCGAGACGACATACGCACCAAGATAGCCGACGTAGTTAAACAACATTGTGAGAAGAGGCATCATGATGATGAGTGCAACGACGCGAGGAAGGACTAAATATTGAACGGGTGAAATTCCAAAGGTTTCGAGGGCGTCAATTTGCTCTGTCACCCGCATAGTACCGAGTTCAGTTGCCATAGCAGAACCACTTCGACCCGTAACCATAAGGGCAGTCAAAACGGGTCCGAGTTCTCGACACATGGAAATGACGACCGTAGCGCCAACTAAAGATTCAGCATTGAATTTTGAAAATGCGTAAGCAGACTGAAGAGCAAAAACAAGACCAGCAAACAACCCGGTCAAAAGAACGATGAAGAGGGAACCGACACCGACAAACTCTGCTTGTTGAACAAATAATCTTGCACGAAAAGGGGGCTTGAAAAGCCAGATGATGCAGCGGCCGGCAAGCAGGACAAGCTCGCCGATCTCCTGGATAAAATTTAGGACGCTCTCACCAAGCCGCTCGACCGGAACTCGAGTCCAGTGCCAGCGATTCACAGAGTTTTCGACTGCGTCATTCATTGATACGATTGCGGTGGACAATGCGGACCCGCAAAGAAACCACCATGCGGTCTTAGGCTATCGCTCCTCGGCTCTGGGCGCCAAAAATGAGCCATTCCAGGAGCTTCGAGCGCGTTAAACCACTAAAAATGGCGAGTAAACCCTTAAATGGGTTTTTGTTCTACTGGGCTAAACGTGAGCTTCTCAAGCTGTTAGAGTCGAGCGTAGTGACGGGCCACGAAGAACGAACTACACGGATCACCGGAGGGGTTCAAGCCGACTCTGATGATGCGCCAATCATCGGCATCGACCTCGGAATGACATCAATTCTCGCCGCTCATGTACAAAAAAGCGATGGCGTTCCGAAAATCATACCCACCGAAAGAGGTCAAACCGCGTTGGCATCCGTGGTCAGTTTTGCCAATCCAGCGAAACCTCAGGTAGGGAGGGCCGCGCGAGATCAAATTACCATATCACCCGAGAGAACGGTGACCGGGATTAAGAGGCTATTAGGTCGCTCACACGATTGCCAAGCGGTCCGCGACTTAGTCGAGCGAGTCGGATACAAGATCATGGCGGATGGTGAAGGCCGAGCCGTTGTCTCCATCAACGAACGGGTATTTAGCCCGTCAGAACTTGCTGGATTCATCTTAGCCAGAATCAAGGCGTACGCATCCAATCACCTCAAGAAACCAATTAATAGAGCCGTCGTTGCAGTCCCGGCTTACTTCAATGCAGAACAAAAAAACGCGGTTATTAAAGCAGGTGAACTTGCAGGCATCAATATTGTTCGGCTGGTCCATGAACCAACAGCAGTCGCCCTCGCCTATGGATACGATAAATCCGAACAGGCACGCATAGTAATTATCGATATGGGAGGCGTAAGACTCGATATTTCGGTGATGGAGATTACTAGAAACGTGTTTGATGTTGTCGCGACCAGTGGTGACCCATATCTTGGCGGAGCAAACTTAGATACTCAGCTTGTCGATTGGATCCTTTCTCAAATTAAGCGCCAATATAATTTAGATTTGACCAAACAACCGGCGCTTCTAGTCAAAGTACGTACGGCGGCTGAGCAAGCAAAGCGGGAACTTTCTCGGTATCAGGCGGTTGACCTACAAATTCCTCTTCGAGCAGAAAAGCGTACGCCAAACACCCCGATCGCGAAACTAAGGCTTGAGCGCAAAACTGTAGAAAAGTTTGCAGAAACAATTACTCATCGGCTCATGGGCTTAGTTCGATTTGTATTGCGGCAACGGAATCTCTCGCCCGAAGATATTGATGATGTCATTTTGGTCGGAGGCGCTACACGGACACCAGTCATTCATAAAGTGATCGAAAATTACTTCGGGAAAGAACCAAAATTCAGCATTGCCCCTGAAGAAGTCATCGCACTAGGGTCCGCTCTTTTGGCTGAAAGTCTTGGTCGAGAAGAACCGGTTCAAGACAAAATGGTTGAAAGTCCGATTGGGATCGCGTTGTCTGATGGCCGCTTTATGAAAATTATCGATAAGAAGGCAAAGCTTCCCATCACTCGGCGGATTATGATTCCGACAACCCGCGATAATCAAAAGACGATTGAAGTCGATTTTTTTCAAGGCGAGCAAGAGGAACTCTTTGATGCAAACTATTTGGGAACAATACTCTTTCCGGGACTTCCAGAGAAAAAAGCCGGGCAATCAAAATTGATTGTAGATATGACGCTGAGCGAAGAGTATCTTCTGACAATCAATTGTCCCGATGTTGGCGAACAGTCGTTTCAATTCATCACCGCTGGACACCAAAGCCTCGCTGAAAATAGCGAGGTTGCGCCTACGTTTAGTGTTGCCCCAAATCCTCAGCAGCTTCGTCCTGAATAGACGACAACAATCTACCTTTGATATATTCGTGGATAATCAACCGGAGGAAGGGAGCTTGTGCTCTCCCGATGCGCTGGTGGCGACGTCTCCC
>JAYZDF010000007.1:0-85190 GCA_036337945.1 Myxococcota bacterium | reverse complement strand
GAAGCCCGCCGCGAAGAAGAAGGTAACGAAGAAGAAAGTGGCTAAGAAGAAGCCCGCCGCAAAGAAGAAGGTAACGAAGAAGAAACCCGCTTCAAAGAAGAAGAAAGTGGCTAAGAAGAAGCCCGCCGCGAAGAAGAAAGTAGCTAAGAAGAAGCCCGCCGCGAAGAAGAAGGTAACGAAGAAGAAACCGGTGTCGGAACCGAAAAGCGAGGTAACATCCACACCACGGTCGAGCCTGCCCGAAGACCACGAAGTTCTGTTTGATGTGTCGAGCCTTCCTTCGAAAAAAGTGGACAAGCAAGTAGCAATAGAAGCGATTCGAGCTGCTTTTCAAGCAGAGAAAGAAAATCCTATCCGAGGTAAAGAGCATTTTACTCCACGTTCACGACAAGAACTCCCCGTTGAGGGTGATATTGATTATGCGTATGCGCAAGAAGCACAGCGAGCGGCTCAAGAGGTCATTGCTGCCGACACTGCGGCCCGAGCTCGAGACGCGGATACCGAACAGCGAATCGCGGCTGCCCTAAAAGAAGAGCAGTCTACAGACTAGTTGATCGAATGGTGCACCCGGAGCTGGACCAGCAACCATTTAATGCGGGTCTTGCTCTTAGGTGTGCTCTCTAAGCCAGGCTTTCCAGCGATTAATAGAACGTCCTCGACCCCAACGTGAAGCTGTCGCCACGTAACCGAAATCATCTCCACTGACCCGTACAAGTTCCTTTAGTGCTTTCTCTCTAACAATCTTGTCTTTTGATTCGAGCGCATCAACGAGCCATGCTGTGCGCGTTCGGTGATGATTTTTTTCCCACCATGAATACCATTTTTTTGCGTTAAGTCCCCATGATTGTCGAGTAAGTGACTCGAGGGCCAGCAAAGCAGCGGACATTACGTTTTTTTCTTTTCGTTCGAGCACCTGTATCAGTTTTGGGATGACTGACGTATCTTTGTATTTTGCGAGACACGCAATGGCTCGCTTACGAGCATCGAGACTTTGCCCCGCGAGTCTTTGATGGAGGTGGTCAATCACGATGCTAAACTCCGCTTCGTTTTTATATCGAATTAGGCTCGTCTCAGCGGCTGCCGCAATGATTTGGTCGCCATCGTGCAGACGACGGAGGAGCTGCGGAATGATACTCACAACGTGACAATGACCGTAGAAGTAGCTGGCAAAAAAGCGCTGCTCTCGTTGTGTTGAGTTTAGAAAAGGCTCAACAAACGGATGAGCTTCTACGCTCATCTCACTGATTACTCCAAGTAATGCACCACATTTGGCGAAAGGGGGCATAGTTGTTCCTTGTGAACGAGTATCGACGTCGACGACTCCTGGAAAACGTTTCATCAGATCCGGTAATACGCCTGGATATCTCGCCAAGTCATCTTGCGAAGCTTGGTGTCTATCGCTCGCTTTTTCAGAATTAATTTTTTCTATCCAATCTTCAATCTGTTCTTGGCTCGGTTCGAACCTGAAGAACTCATGGGCAGTAGGATTAGAGGGTTCACTCTCTTCCCGTAGCAGTTCATGAACCTCATCGTGCTCTTGCTGTGCCTCTTCGTTTCGCGATACCAAATTTGAGCGAAGTGCCTTAGGCCCGCCTTCTTGTTTCGTCTCTGCACGTTTTTTGGAGTCAAGAAGAGGAGCCTCCATGGTGGGGCGAGATGCTTCTCGCGGTGAGGTTTTTTCTGAAACTTGCCCAAACGCTTCGGGGGCCTCAAGCATCGTAGGTCGCTCGGCGCCGTACTTTTCTTGATCATCTGTTTTTCCTCTGATCACGGATTGGAATTCTTTAGGTTCGGCCAAGAGCGCTTCTTCAAATGGTGCCGCTGGAGGCGCTATAGACGGCAGTTGGCTGATTTCATCCCAAAGCGAGTCTCGCGTTGGATCAAGCAATGCAGCGGGCACTTGAAGCCGAGCACTCTCGGTTGTTGGGTCTCGATGTCCTTCGAAAGCTGCTGGAACGTGTTCATCGGCCGACTCTTCAGGCGTAAATTCAAAATCCTCTTTACTGGGTTTGTCAGAGCGTTCCGAACGAAACGGGAATCCAAGCTCTTCGTTTGAGTCGAGAGCCTCTAGACTTTGACCTGAGGCTTGTTCAATTTGTGAAATATCAAAATCAGGTTGTTTGTAGGCAGGGTTTGCAACAACCGATTCAGGCTCCTTATTTCTTGCATTGTCTGCAAGCCGTGCGGGAGAGGGCAACGTGCCCGGCAAAATCGTCGAAGGGAATGGAGGAAGAACAAGAGGTTGTTTCACAGAGACAGCTGACTTTTCAGGCTCTTTCGTCGCGCGATTTGGCGGCGAAGGAATTGTGTCACCTAGTACACTCGTATTATCGAACATTGCGCTTTGCTTGGCTTTGTTTTCGAAAACCGATGCGAGCGCCTCCGGAGGTATTTCCTCTGTATCTTCATCAATGTCGCTACGGCTGGGGCTATGGTTCGATTCGACGGACTCATGAACCGAAATGGTCGATTCTGTTGCTCGTTCCGCTTCATTACGAGCCTTTGTTCTTTCTGGAACTCCGCTGTTTTCTGCCAAAGCTGGTATGGGCAGAACCTCTCGCTCAGCTGTTTGGTCTTTACGATTGAGCACAACTCGCTCCATCGCTTTTTGAACGTGTTGGCTAAACACCATGAGTTCAGCAGCATGATGAGGTGAAATCGACGAGGAGTCGTTATCTACATAAAGAAGGGCAAATACTTTGCCGCCCAACCGTAGAGGGATCAGTAGTAAAGTACGAGTGTGGTGTCGTCCAAGAAGAGACAGGTGATTCTTATCTTGCTCACTCACAGGGCCGAGCACCTGAGCTTGAGAATGAAAGGCTGTTCCAAATGAAGATTTCGTAGATAAGTCAATCGATAGATTCTCGATATCTTCGGCTTGTCGTCCGACCGCTTTCCATCCCTTCAACTTTCCTTTTTTGGAGATGATCAGTGCGGCGTAACTGAATGTACGATGGACATAATAAAGAGCAATATCAATGATGCGATCTCGTTCAACCGCCTCTGAAAGTTGGCGAGTGGCTTCGGTAAAGCTGATCGGCTGTTTTTCTAATATAGAACTTCGTGTCTCACTATTTTGCGTTTCGGGTCCTCTGATCGCCTCATTGCCTACGCCATTTCCTTCGCGCAGAAGGTTCATCATTCGTTCTGAGAGTGGGCGGTTGTAGAGCAAGGCTTGCCGTTGAGCCACGCGAATTTCCGTAGTCAAAACAGGTTTTAGCTTGAGCTCAAGCAATTCGCCCACTGAACGTAGAGTCTTTAGGTTGGGCGGCGCCGTACAGAGAACCTTAAGAATTTCGCCAGATGCTTCAAACCCCAGCGGCGCCCATCCATATTTGACAGCAAGTTGCTCAGGAAACATTCGAAAAACTGCGTCATCGACGCTTTCTACACTCTCTTTGGAACCTGCTGTGGCAAAACCATAGGTGACGCCCAGCGCCTGAAGCAGGTCCTTTTCGCAGACCAGACTCCGCTCAAGTAATACGGTATCGATAGAAACGGATTCGTTTTCCATCCGAGTCAAAACGGACTCGGCCTCAGTCGCCTCGATCAAAGTGCGGCGAACGAGTTCTTCCATCAACCGTGCGGGCATCGAACACCCTAAATCTCTCGCAGCTTATTCGTCACCACAAGG
Source organism: Myxococcota bacterium (assembly GCA_036337945.1). GTDB lineage: Bacteria > Myxococcota > Kuafuiibacteriia > Kuafuiibacteriales > Kuafuiibacteriaceae > JAYZDF01. The sequence continues at coordinate 81,556 of JAYZDF010000007.1, read as the reverse complement.
ATATGACCCAAAAAGATGCAATTAAAGGCAACATTCGTCTATTAACCCCAACCTCTTTTTTCGTTAGTTTAGTCGTATTCATGTTGAGCCTCCTCACGAGCATTCTGATCTCCATCACGCCGGTCGAAACCGCGACTTCGAGCACTGAAGCACTGGAATTGCTGTGGTCCCAAGCGCTTCAGGCGAAACAAGCAGGGAATGTAAAGGATCAGGACCGCGCTTTGTGGGGATGGATGACCCTAAAAGAAGAGGCTCGAAGTATCCCCGAACCATTTCAAGCCTGGACCGACCGGTTACAAAAGCGGCTTGAAACATCGGGGTCAGTCCGAATCTTCGCGGCGAGACTTGAAGACCGTATCCGACTGACTGTGAGCGATCCTGCCCAGATCCTTGGTCGAGTGCAGGTGTACATAAAAACACAGAAAGGCTTTCGATTATTGACTCGTCTGGATAGTCACGCGGTCAATCGTAATGAGTACGGTGGTATCGGCGCTCTTGATACAACTGCTCGAATCATGGTTCAGGCGTATCTTCGTTGGCCTCATGACCATCTCTTAGCCCGAAGAATATTCCTGGAAGGGGACGACACTGCTTTGCCTGGACCTCAATTTGAACCTAGGGTTGCCGCGGCTTGTGACGGCTGCGAGAAAACCAAAGCTTATATGCCTTATACGGGTTCTATATGGTGGCTAGTAGGCTTGGCGGTGCTGTCAGTCGGTCTTGCTGGCGGAGCGATTTGGCAAGAGCAGGCCTGGAGCCCATGAGCATAGTCAGCAGACTACACTAAGAATGAGCAGCGGCAGCGGCCTCAGCTTTCTTTCTTTTTATTGCTCGCTTGGCGTAGGCCATACCAACAAGAAGCGACGCGAATAGCGGAGACATTGCGATGGCGATGACCACTATTTTGTACTCATAGACACCGAGCAATAGCGGTTCAAATACTCGGCTGAGGCCGTCGAAATACAGTACGCCCGCGAAAACAGCGATAGAAATGACAAGAGAAATTACATTTACGGCAACGAACCAAATGGTTCGCGCTTTTCGGTGTGGGTCATGTGCAATCGCCGTCATTACCCATCTATTTAAAAGAGCCGCTCGCACTTGTCGATGCTTTTCCCTCTTTCTCAAAACGGAAATTGAATCAGGCTTCGTATAAACCCTTTATTTAACGCACCCTAGGGAGATCGCCGGTCGTCATGGAGGGGTCGCTGATAGATGTTCCCGGTCGAAATTTAACAAGGATAGTCCTGGAAAGTTGATCATGCCAAGTCCGAAACTCGGGGTCCACCAGGACCCAAAAATATCCCGCGAGGAAAGCAAAAAAGCTTAGGATACCTCCCAGGCAACGTTTGCCGATGTACTGGAGATCCGGTCTTTCGCCACTATCGCGGTGAATCAGTTGTAAGCCAAAAGCCATTTCGCCGAGGGAGCGTCCGACGGTCGCGCTCATTGCAAAGTACATGAGTCCGCTGGTCGCCGTACCTGCAAAAATCAATGGGATTAAGTGGCCATCTCGGTAAGTATTCGCCAAGGCATCAAGGCTTAGGAGATGGCCAAGGTGACTACCGTCAAGCGAAACCAGTCCGAAGGAAATAAGCCCTTGCAAAAGTACCAGGCCTACTAATCCATCGATAAAAAAGACGCTCAACCTTTGTCGTATGCCCGCCACCTGAAATGAGACGATCATCTCTGGTTCTTCTGATTGTTGGCCTCGAGGCAGTTTCAGTACAGGATCGATGGTTTCCGCTGATTCTGCCAGGGAATCCTCTGGTTGTGCTGGTCCTGGACGATCAGTAGGTGCTTCGTCGCTGGTCACGAAACTCGGTTCGGTATTGCGATCTTCTTGAGTTGGTAACTGGCTTGCCGCTGGCACCGGCGGAGGGATCGCTACTGCAGGTGGAGGAACCGCTGCCCGTAAAGCCTGCACTCGATGGGGCGGCGTGAGTTCGTGTTCTGATTTAGGACGTATGACAGGTCGCTTCACCATCTCCGGAGTGACGACTTTCTTGGGGATTGGTTTTCGCGAACGGACAGGTGGTCGCGGGTTTGCATCTGGTCCGCGAACTTTCGATTCGAGTGGTTTATTTTTCGCCTTTTGGTCTTCTTGTGAAGAAACCAGATTCTCTGGCCTTGACCCAATCATTTTGTCCCAGGGCGAACTTTCAGTGTTGCCCGAAAAAGGCGCCCCGCAATGTCGGCATGCAACCGACCGTGAGCTATTTGATGTTCCACATTCTGGACAAAGCATAAGTATTTCGACTCAACCCTTAGAGCTGGATTGGATCATAGCCTAGCCAGCGGGGTCTTCACAAATTCCCTGCCTGCGAACCGAGTTTTGTTGCGCATTCTCTCCACAGCTCGGGTACGTCACAGGTAAACTCAGTTTGCCTGCTCGCGATTCGCAGTCGCCCGGCGTGTAAAAATAGCGTTTTTTTTGAAATAGAGATCCCCAGCGCCTTCATTTGCCGTCGAAAGGCCTTATTGTTTCGAAAGTCGCCATACTTGTCGTCCATAACGACCGCTAGATTTTCAGCCGTAAGGTGTCGTCGGATTTGGTGAGTTCTGCCAGTCCATAATTTAATTTCGAGCTCGCTGATATTTGCTCGGTCATACATTCTCCGTGTCCCGATAATTTCTGTCTTTGCCGACTGACCGTCGATATCTAACGTGATCGTTTTTGGCTCGCTCTTTCCGAAAACCCACGCGTAGTAGACTTTTTCAGATTGTTCCCATGTTTGCCCGAGCTTTTTTACAGAGTCTGCATTTTTAGCGAGAACAACGAGTCCGCTCGTCGCTTTGTCTAGCCGGTGTACAGGATAGAGCTTTGTTGGACTGAGTTGTTGCAGGATGCCAAACAACGTACCTTTTCGATCGAGCGAAGCACCGCCGTGTACGGCCATATTCGATGGTTTGTTGACAACCACGATATCCTCATCTTCGAAGATCAGTTTAATGCTCTTGAGTCGATTTGGATCTATCATCGTGAAAGTGGAGACTACTCGACGGTTCGTTCTTTGATTTCTATGTTGTACTTTTCAAGTAAACGATACAGATGTCTTCGGTCGATACCTGCTTCGCGCGCCGCCTTTGAAATATTGAGTTGATGACGCTGCAATAAATCTTGCAAGTATTGCCGCTCGAATGCATCTAGAACCTTTGCTTTTGCATCTTTGAAGCGCATCGAAGCATCTGGAAGTACAACAGAATTTGCTGACTCGTTTGAGCTCCCGACAGCTTTTGATCCTGTAATCTCCGCAGGGAGGTCAGCGACTTGAACATTATTAGAGGTTGCTACGGCTACTGCTTGGCGTAATGTATTTATAAGTTCCCGAACATTGCCGGGAAAAGTGTAGTTGCATAGCTGGCTCATTGCGGCCGAGCTTACGCTGGTAGCAGTACTGCCAAACTCCGCAAGTTCCGGCCCATACCTTTCAAAGAAGTCTTCCACGATCACCGGGACATCCTCGATTCGATAACGTAAGGGAGGCAGATCCAGCCTTATCACCGCTAATCGATAATAGAGGTCGTTTCGAAATGACTGGTCTTCCACCTTACTTTGTATGTTCGTGCCTACCGCTGCAATGACTCGAGTATTGACTCTAATGACTCGGTCACCACGTAGCCGTTGAATTTCACCACGCTCTAATGCGCGAAGGAGTCTTGCTTGTAAGTCGAGTGGAAGATGATCGACTCCGTCTAAAAATAGAGTCCCGTTATCCGCATTTTCGAAAGCACCAGCGAAAGCTTCTGTCGCGCCATCGAACGCGCCCGGCTCATGCCCGAAGAGTGCGCTTTCAAGAAGTGCGGCCGGTAGAGTCTCCAGGCTCAATGTAATAAACGGGCCGTCCTTGACCCGACTTTGTTGGTGAATTGCTCGGGCGACAAGTTCTTTCCCCGTTCCTGTTTCACCCGTGACCAGCACCGCGAGTTCTGTTCCCGCAACACGTTCGATGATCGTGTAGATTTCCCTCATTGCTAAGGTGTCACCAACCATTTCTCCGCAGCGTTTCGAGGTCGACGGTTCTACTTCAATTTCCGTCGACATTGGCTCAAAACGCAGCGTACTGTCTCCGATTTCGATCTCTGTGGTCGAGCGCAGCATGGCATCACGCACTTGGAGGCTTCCTACAAAGGTGCCGTTTGACGAGCCCGGGTCTATGAGGTTGTACTCTCCCTCTTTTTTATGAAGCTCGAAATGTGCTCGACTTACGGCGGCATCATTCACCACTAAATCGTTATCAGGATTTGCACCTACTCTAATGAGGTCTTTCTCCGTTTCTACCGTAGAACCGGCATTTGGACCTGCGATAACGGCCAATCGACAATGCGTGTACACAATGGGTGGCTTGCCGTCTAATAAGGCCTGTTTTGCTTGGGTGAAAACTTCTCTTTGTTCGCTCAATGGAGATCTCCCGCAAGCAAATCCATATCATTCGGCCCAGGTGGAGGCAATTCAGCCCATACACCTATCTTTTCTGTAAAAATGTTACAGTTTTTTGACCCGCAATAACGGATTCGATGGATCTCAGGTTTATGACGTGTCATCGGTGAATCTGATGTCGGCGGTCGAACCTATTTGGTCCCGGGAACTTGTCTTGGTTTCTGGTAAAGGCGGTGTTGGGAAAACGACACTGACTGCGGTCATGGGGCAAATGGCCGCCGAAGCCGGTCGAAAAGTATTAATCGCAGAAGTTACGCCTGACCTGCACACCACTTCTCCTCTTCTTAGTCACTTTGGCCATCCAAGGCCTCGCACTGAAGAGCCGTTTCGGATCTCGGGTCAGCTCTACGGAATTCGAATCGCACCTCAGTCGGGTCACCGATTATTTCTCAGGCAAGCACTTAAAGTCCGTTTGCTGGTCGATGCAGCGATGAAGTCTGCCGCGCTAACGCGCTTTCTTATGGCCGCCCCGACGTTCCCTGAAATTGGTGTTCTCTTTCAGATCGTTCATTTGATTCGTCAGAAGCGCTTTGACCATGTGATCATTGATCTGCCTGCCACCGGTCATGCTTTGGCTCTCGCTTCCTTACCGCGAGTTGTTCACAGAGTTGTTCCAACCGGTCTCATCGGAGATGCGATCAAGGAGGGGCTCGATATCTTGACCTCTGCAAGTCGTTGCTGGGCGGTCATTCCAACACTTCCGGAATCCATGCCCGTGACTGAAACGGGAGAATTGATAGACTCTCTGCACGAATGTGGAATCCACGTTGGAGCTGTCGTACTCAATCGAATTCCTAATAACCCACTGACTGATGTTGAACGGGATCATCTTGATGACTGGTCGGCACAGAATTCTCATGGCCGGTTCTTAGGTGCGAGAGAACTCGTTCGTCTCGACCGCGCGCTCGCAGCCCAGAAGATGTTTCGTTCAGGCCTCCCTAACACGCTCACAAAATATGAGGTTCCGGAACTTCACGCAGACCGAGACCAAAAGCGCCTCCTTCGCTTTCCCGAGTATTTACGCGCAGCTCTCACGCTCTCACCGACTGAGCACTCTGAATCTATCGAGTCTTCGCCAAACTTAGAGGGAGGCCCGGCATGAAGATTGATCGATTGGTGAAGGAACAATCGGTGATTGTTTGTTGTGGTGCCGGTGGCGTTGGAAAAACAACTGTTTCTGCCGCACTCGCACTGGCTGCTGCTCGAAACGGCCGGAAAGCCCTCGTACTCACAATTGATCCGGCTCGTCGCTTGGCGCAAGCTCTAGGTATTCCTCCTACAGGGCATGAGCCATCTGCTATTGATCATAAACTTATGCAAGCAGCAGGAATTGAGGTCCCGGAAGGCGGCGAGCTGCATGCTTGGATGTTGGACCCTGCGAGTGTTCTTGAAAGTGTCGTCGACCGCTTCGCTCCAAGTAAAGAGGCTGCGCAACAAATTCGCGATACACGTTTATATAATGCGCTCAAAGAGGTCATGGCTGGATTGCAAGAGTTTACTGCTGCTGAAGCACTTTATGACTTCAAAGAAAGAAATGTCTATGACCTGATCGTTCTCGATACTCCGCCATCTCGTAATGCTCTAGATTTTCTAGACGCACCACGTCGCTTGGCTCGTTTCCTTGATGAGCGAACCTTGTCTGTGTTTGTTCCTCAGCCAAACTCCAAACGCAGTGCAATCATTCGAGCGGCTTCAAAGGTCGTTACCACGGCGATGTCTAAAGCCTTCACACCCGAATTTGTAGGCGAGCTGCAGCAGTTCCTCAGCGCATTCGCTGCACTCTTTGGCAAAATGCGGATTCACGCGAAAGGTGTCCGCGAACTTCTTCAGTCAAAGGTCGCGTCATTTATCGTAATTACGAGTACCGAAGAAGCAGCTTTTGAAGAAGCTCTGTTTTTCGACCGTCGGGTAAGGGAACTAGGACTCAAGGTTGAAGGCTTTGTTTTAAATCGAACATACTTAGATTCTAAAGATGCTCCTCTCCCGGGCGAACTTGCTTCCTCGGAGACGGATACTGACATCAAAGAAATTCTTCGTAAATTAGAACCCCTCGCACAGACCGAAATTCAAAGAATCGCCTCCGACGAAGCTTTATTTGAAAGACTCATTAGTGTCAGCTCCCGTTCAGGCGGCGATGGCGCAGTCGCGCTTCCTTATCTCGATGAAACCGTAGAAGACTTAGAAGCATTGGCCGCTCTTAGTGCTCGCATTCTCAAGCTTGATAGACCTTAGACCTGCTAACTTAGCTGAGGGCATTTTCTATTTGCTTAAACAAATCGATTTGATCAAAAAGGTCTTCTAGGTAATCGAGTTTATCGGTATCGATGACCAAGGTTTTCGACAAATCATAACGCTCAAACCACTCGTTATAAAGAGTTTGTAGTCTTGGTAGGTAAGACCTCGGAAGATTCTGTTCCTCTTGTCTTCCTCGTAGCTTAATTCGCTTCCGCAAGGTTTTGACGGAACAGGTCAGATAAATCATGAGATCTGGAGCGCGTAGTTCACGAATGATTGCTTCATAGAGTTCTCGATAGACCATATAGTCCCGTTTGCTCATTTTCTTTTGGCGATACAGATTTTCCGCAAATATCTCCGCATCTTCATAAATTGTACGATCTTGAATAACCGCTTTCTCTGACGCTGTAAGTTTTTGATGAATGGAAAACTTTTTCGATAGAAAAAACATCTGAGATTGAAATGACCAGCGTTTCATATCTAGGTAAAAATCTTTTAGGTATGGATTTTCATCATTCGGCTCATAGTAGGCGTCAAGATTGTATTGTGTCTTAAGAAACTCAACCAAGGTTGATTTTCCTGCACCCATATTCCCCGCAATTGCGATGAAACGACTTGGTCCCAATGGAAGCCGAGCCATTAGTTTTCCTCCATGGTCTTTTTCAATATGTTCCGTGCTTTTTTGACTGTATTAGGATCTGCGCCACCTACTGCCGTCGCCGTGAGGCGGGTGGGCGATAAATACGTCCGGCAAACTCGCAAAATATCTTCCGTACGTACGGATTTTAGTAATTTGATTTTATGACCAAATTTTTTAGGCTTACGAAAAAGAGCCGATTCGCCATACCAGTGACTCAGCTCCTGCGGGGAATCTAAAGAAAATTCCAACGCGAGACCGGCGCGATACCGAACTCGATCAAGTTCCCCTTTGGTAAGGCCTTCTTTCTTAAGCTCAGAAATAAATGCCACCAATCTTTCAAGAACAGAAAGGAGCTTGCGATTCGAAACGGCCACTTCAAAGTTGAATAAGCCACAATCTGAATACGTTTCTATATCTGCGCTAATGTCGTAGGCCAATCCGAGTTTCTCCACGAACACATTTTGTAGCCTTCCAGACAGCCCACCATCCAAAACATGTCTAAGGAGGTTTAGGGCTGCGTAATCTGGGTGTTCTTCCGATACTGTCCGAAAACTGAGACGAATTCGGGTTTGGGGTTCGTCGGTTCGAACGTAAACAAGTCGTGGTTTAGGCTCCTGTAACTTTGGTGCGACCTCGGTTGCTCGTCTTCCTTTGCGTAGTGGTCCAAAAGTTCTTTGGATTGCTTTTCGACAAGCTGCTGAATCGATTTTGCCTGCGACGCAAACGACCATGTTCGCAGCTCCATAATATTTTCTTCGATGCGCAACTAAATCGTCGATGTGGAATCGTCGAACATTTTTCTGAGAGCCTTCTATGGGCAGGCCGAGTGAGTGCCCCGCGAACGTTTCTCGATGAGCGATGTTATCCAGGTCAATCATCCGACCTCGATCGTCTATCGCGTCGAGCATTTCTTCCATAATAATCGATCGTTCGACATCAATATCAGAGAAGGTTGATGCCAAAAACATGCTCCCGAAAATTTCGATCGCTTCTCGAACGTGCTCGGGGTGAACGGTAGTGTGATACGAAGAAGAGTCTCGCGATGTAAATCCGTCTAGAACCCCGCCGTAGTCTTCCATCGCGGCGTTCAATGCGGTCGAATCTGGAAATCCCTCACACCCTCGAAAGAACATATGTTCTAAGAAATGAGAGATACCATTGTTTTCGGTCTTTTCATGTCTACTGCCTACACGTGCGAAGATTGAAACATGAGCACTGTGTAAATGGGGCATGTTGACGGTCACCACGGTGAGTCCGTTGTCCAAGACTGTATGTTTGTGCCGGTACTCCGCCATGTCAGCGATCGAGAAGCTAGGTCACTCTAAGTTCGATTGCAAGAAGCCCTCATCGCGGTCGATCGTGTAAAGGCGAAGCGAATTATACATGAACGGACCTGAGCTCCACACAAATAAAAAATATCTGTTGGCATGAAAATTGTCCGTCGCAAATGATTCTCCCTTCCGAAAATTTTTTTTGAATTAATTTTATTAGCCACTCGATATAGTTGGTTGCCAAAGATTTTAGGATATCTATGAATAAGCACTTATAATCAATAACTTTTTTAATCTATTTGTGTGACGCATCGCGTAGGTAAGATAAAGTATTACCGCTAAGGCATTGAAATCATTGTGCAACATATCTTCGGTGGCGCCGAAAATAGGAATATGATGATGGTGCGTATGGAGAAAAAAATTGTCACAAGCAAAAGCGTTTCAGGGTTTTTCAGCGATCTTCTTGAAGAAGTCCTAAAAGGTCAGGACGTGCAACTTAGCGATGCATCGGCTGCGTATCTTGTACAAGTCGTATCTGGCTTTACAGACCCTGCTGTTCTTCACAGCCATAACAGCGCCGAAGAATCTGGGCCGCCTGCCTTGTTTCGATTATACGAAAGGGCGATCAGCGCGCCGCCTCTCGAACAATTTGAAGCCTACCGTCACTTAGGCGATGTCTCTTTGTTTGTGAGCAGTTTCTTCGCACCTCATGTCGAGCGTTCTGTGGTTTCGTTCGATTATTATATTCGGATGGGCGGCAGTGCCTATGATCGCGCAGCAAGCCTCGACCGAACCGGTAAAATGCGTCCTTTGATGCGTCAATTGGCGGACAAGTTTTCACGGGTTGTTGAATTACTGACTCAACTCGCTGAAAAGACCAGCCTACCTATTGGCCGAGATCTCGCGAACCTCTACGAACGTTGGTCGCGGAATACAGACAATCGAGAGTTGTACGAACGCCTGATTCGACAGGGTGCCGTTCCAATCGGTTCTTAGTGCAGGAAGGAACTATGAACCTACTCAATCGTCTCCAACAGACCCTCCAGTATCTCTATCGGGTTGATAGTCCCGTCGAGGCCAATGATTTTCAGCTGCATCCAGAGCATCTTTCTCTGCTTTTGGGTGAACCGAACAAGGAAAGGCCGAGGGAAGCTCTCTATCTTATTCCTGGAGCAGATCAGACCACCGATATCGGTTTGTATATTTGTCCTCATGAAGTCCGCAGAGCAGAAAAATTTATCGATGCCCCAAAAACCGGATCCGTTGACTCTTTTTGCGTAGCCTTAGAGGGCGTCTCTCACTTTCTATATCTGACGTATTGCAGTGCTGCTCTTCAACGTCCGGTATCGCAACTGGAATTGGAATTACAGGCAGAGGTCGACAAATACCTACTTTTGCGGATTCTCTTCGGCGTCCGTGATGCGATGTCGCGTCTCTTTGCGAGCCTCCATCTGCATCCAAGCGTTACTCCCGACTCTGAAGAAAGATATATCGTCGCTCATAATAATGCTTCACGATATGTTCGCTGGATGGATAGCCAACTCGCTCACGGAGACTTCTATCGCGTGGTTGAGGACGCTCGGGCTTTTTATCGCAAGACCATCACCGCCAAGCTCGCTCATATTGATTGCATGTAGTCGACAATCTTTATGAAATACTTCGTCAAACGGTCCATTTTTTTGGTCTGAGGCCAAACTCGAATATACTAGAAACGTGTGGAACCGCTTCCCACTACCGCTTTTTCTGACCTTGATTCTGATTTTGGTCGCCATCATGTATTCAGAAGTTCATTTTCTTTACGCGGGAGAACTCGCTTACGGTAACTTCGAGACGATTCATGCTGCTGTCAGCGCGATGAGTCGTTCGCACAATCAGCTGCTCTCAGTCGTCTTGGTGTCCGTTGCTGTTGCGATACCGATTACTGCCACCCACTATACACCTAAGCTTCTCAGACTTTTTCTCACCGATAAAATCCATCTCAGTATTCTCACTATCTATGCTCTCGCTGCACTCCACGCGAATTGGGTGAGCTACATCATTCGTAACGACGAAACCGCGTTTCTGCTTGCAAAGGCCGTTATGTTCACCTGCATGCTTGGATTTGGCTTGGTTGTTCCTTATTTTTGCTACGTAATTTGGTTTCTTGAGCCGAGTTCTTTGGTTTCGAGAATCCAAAAACAAGGCAACGGTGCGGTCGACAAAGCCCGTCACCAGAAACGTTTATCAACGACCCAGCGCGAGCTCGCTCACGCTCTTCACAATCTTGGGAGTCTCATGCTTAAAGCCATTGATGGTAGTGCGAGACGAGGTACCGAAGAAGCCATCCGAGCAACACGAGACTTATTACGAACCTATGGCCACCATAAAAGAGACCTACCGAAACATTGGTTTGTTCCTGAACCTGAAGATTTTCGCGGATTGGCACCAGAGGCTATGCATTTCATCGCCTCTGATCGGTGCTGGGCCGAGCTTATTGCTCTCCAAGACCTAAACCTAGCATTTGAAGCTGCGCTTATAAAGATGCCTGATGCGGTGGTATATGTCGCTGACACCATCAGAGGCATCGCTTCCGATGCATATCGTCGTGAAGATTTTCCCGTCGTTGATAATGCCGTAAGGGCATTTAATTCAAATATTCGTTTTGCGATCACTCACGGCGAGCCCCACGCAGTATTTGATGTACTCACTCAGTATAGAGTTCTCGCTGAAGAGGCTCTCGGTGGACATCCGACATTGGCGAAGGACATCGCGTCAAACCTTGCCTACTACAGCGGTGTAGCGAAAGCGGCTGGTCTTCAGTTTGTCCCTGAACTCTTTATGTACGACCTTGGACTTCTGTACCGAGCGTCGGTGGAACATCGATGTTCTTCGTCTTCAATGCTTCTAGAAAGCTTTGCCGAACAATCAAAACAACTCTTGCCACGCGAAAATGTCTTTCTTGCGTGCGCTGTCTTGGTCACTTACTCTTACGTCATAAGGGACATTGGCTCCTTACAGAAGGATGCTTTCCGAAGCCTCATCAAACAATTTGCTACGGAAACGATCAAAAGGGCTGCTCAGATTATTGAGAGCACGGACTCACCACGCTATCGCGAGCTCACCGCCCGGCAGGTTGACCTCAACTTTGTGCCTCCATCGCTTTTTGAAGATGTTCGCAAAGATCTTCAGATTTAATGAAGTTCCTTACGGGCAAGAAAGAGAACTTTTTGCTTTTTCGTCGGTCGGTGAAGAGCTTACGAATTCTATTTGGGCCTCTTCTCCGCAGCTCGCAAAGGTTTTTGCACGATCTAATTCTTTGTGACTGTATGTCGAAATATTAGATGTGCCGTAGGCTGCCATATCGTAATTTCCGTTGTTCGTAACCTGTGCTCCATCTACCGCGACAGATGAATCTACGGTCACTAAGAGGCCTCCTCCAGAGCACCCTCGAATCTGGCTGTTCACAATGACCGCCTTTTCACCCGCAGAGACGAGAACGCCTGGTCCTTCGAATACACGAGAGATCTTTGAGTTTTCGATCCGAACTCCTTCATCTGCCTTTGTGTTGATCCACACTGCCCCGTATCTCGCGTTTGATATTTCACCGCTGAATACGCCGTGCGCACCATTTTCTACGCGCAATCCGAACCCTCTTGAGTTCTCAATTTGCGTTTTGTGCAGAAAAAACTGAGTCTCAGAGCCCGTAAGAAATAACGTGTCATCGATACTCGAACTAGTTCCGCGTTCGATCTGTCCGAAGAACGACTCTTGACCTTTGAGATGACTTTGTTCCGCGATGAGCCCATAACCCGTCTCGTTCTCTACGCGAGAATTCATAAAAGAAAGCAAGCTCCTAAAGGCGTAGACCGAACCTACTTTTGAGCTCTCTACAATACTACGTGAAAATTGTACGCTTCCGCGCGCTACACCTACGCCTATATCATTCGTGCTACCAACGGTGGAGCTCATTACTTCAACATCTGAATCATCAACATGAAGCGCGAACTTTTTTGCGTTTTTGAGTACTGAATTCTCGAGCACCGCCTTACTTTCACCGATGATGCTGAGCCCAATTCCTTCGCTTGCCATGACTTCAGAATTACTCAATGTGAGGCGACTGTTTTCCTTGGCTAAGATCTGCGCTTGATGCCCACCATTATTGATTCTAACCCCTTGGAGCCTTGCTTCTGTGTTCGACATGTTGATGAGATTCATAACTTTTTTGGCGCCAGAAAATGAAACCCTGTTCACCAAAACCTTGGTGTTTTCAAACCGTATACAAATCCCCGTCTCGCAAGTCAGTTGGGAGTCTTCGATATCTATTGAGCTATTCTTAATCCGAATTTGTCCTGTTAGCTGCAATTGTTGAATTTTTACTTTTCCGTCTTTATGACCGCTGTTTTCGATCTCTAAGGTTACTTCAACCGGTCCCAAGCTTCGTATAATGAGAGAAGTAGGACTATTAAGTCGGAGCGGCCTGTCGTATTTTCCTGCTGTGAGTTCAACGAGCGCGCCTTCACCGGGAGAGGAGAGGCGTCGGCTTAGAGGTGATAGCGTCCGCCAAGGTTGTTCCCTCGAACCGACGGCACCGTCATCTCCTTGAGGCGAAACAACAAACTTTTGAAGGATACCAGTTCTGGCTGACCTTGAATGGGTCGATAAACCGCTACAAGCTTGTAACGAAAGAATTGTAACGAGGAGAAGAAAAGAAAGAGGGAGGGGAGGGGTCAAAAGCTTACAGGTTGAACCAAGGAGTGACCCAGATGTATTTGATGTCCAGTGTCCATCGAAGGAGCATCTTGAACGGTAGCAACATCTGCAGCATGAACAAGGCCGCTACGATGTTGTATCGAATAAAACCGAGTTGACGCAGAATTGGAGCTTTCTTGTGGAAAACAATCCAAACCCCGGGAATAACGCTGAAGAAGGCACCCATGGTCGCCGCGCCAACGAAGAAGCTCGCCCAGTAATCACGGAACCCTAGGAAGTACGCCCAGTCCACATTGTTCAAAGCCACAACCTTGTGCGGATCCCAGAACTGCCAAGGCATGAAAAAGTTCCAACCTGGACCACGCAAGAATACACCGATGACGATCATGACTACCCAGAGAACGTGAAAGCCGAACAGGAAGTTCAATACCGCGAACCAGCGCTCTTTTAAGGTATAGTAACCGTTACCACGCGGATTGATGTCGATATATGGAATCACCATCAAACCAACGATGATGAGTGAAGGAAGCACAACACCCGCCATCCATGCATCAAAATATACGAGCATTTCTTGAAGCCCAAGGAAGTACCAAGGCGCTTTCGATGGGTTTGGCGTGACGCCTGGATTCGCAGGCTCTTCCATTGGAGCATCAATGGTCAAAGACCAAACGATAAGCACCAGCATCATGATGAGTCCAGCGATGAACTCTACACGAACGAAATACGGCCAGCTGTGGATTTTGTCCGAAAGGACTTCATCCTTTTTGGTGAGCCGAAGTTTACCCGTTGCAACTTTACTGTCAGCGGGTCGATTGAGTGAATGATCGGTATGTACAGAATCTGCCATGTTTACCTCCGTGACCTACAGTGGACCCGAAATTCCTCCGTCCTTACGAATACGCCAGAAGTGCAGAATCATAAGAACCGAAGCCGCGATCGGAATGAATACGCAGTGAAGTACGTAGAAACGTAACAACGTCGGTGAGCCAATGTTGACACCCGCGGTGAGAATGGAACGTGCATCGTAACGAGGTGTTACACCCAGTTGCGGACCGAACGGGCCTTCATGACCGAGAAGTGGTGTCGCACGCGCCATGTTCGAACCTACAGTTACCGCCCAAATAGCTAGCTGATCCCACGGTAGGAGATAGCCGGTAAATGAAAGCAACATCGTAAGAACGAGAAGCAATACGCCCACGATCCAGTTGAACTCACGGGGTGGCTTGTACGAGCCAGTCATGAACACGCGGAACATATGCAGCCACACGAAGATAATCATACCGTGGGCCGCCCACCTGTGCATATTTCGAGTGAACATACCAAACGGCACGTCAAAATCGAGATACTTGATATCGTGATACGCGTACTCCGCAGCGGGTCGGTAATAGAACATCAAGATAACGCCCGTAACCACAGTCACGAGATATAACAAGAAGGTCAAACCACCGGCGCACCACGTGTATCGATAGCGGATACCGTGCCGACGAACCTTGGTTGGATGCAAATGCAGCCACACATTCGCACTGATTTGTAGGGAGCGGTTTCGAGGTGTGTCCGCATACCCGTGACGGAAGATTGATGTCCAAACTTGGGACTCCGTGATGGCTTTGAGCGCATTCGAAGTCGCTGAATTTTCTTTGCGTTCACTCATGATTATACCTTCGCCCGAGAGTCAGCTTCTCCCCACTGACCTTTCTCGTGTAGGAATTTGATCCCACGATCCACCCAGATGCTACCGTCGTCGCCTACCCAAATCTTGAGTCGCTCAAGTGGACGCGGCGCTGGGCCTTCATAATTCAATGCTAAGATGTCTCGGCCACGCGCGAAGTCGAAACCTCGAAAACCTGAACCGTGACAAGGGCACTTGAATTTATTCTCCACAGGGAACCATCGAGGCGTACAGCCAAGGTGTGTGCATACTGTAGAAACAGCGAGGAACACGCTTTGTTGATTTGCATCTACCTGATGCGCGATCCACGCCTTTTCTTTCTTCACGAGTTTTTCACTCACCGTATTTGGCGCGTACTCACTCGGCTGCCCTGCATTGAATATTGTGGATGGTTCGAACAAAACCCGCGGAAATAAAAACCGCACGAATCCCAGCGTAAGGACGCCTACTGCGTTGAGTAGTGCGCCCCAGCCGGCGAGCGAAAAAAAGTCTCGTCTCGACCAAGTCCAATCTTTTGTTTGTAAAGAGTCGTCTCTTACTTGTCCTGCCATGTAACTACACCGCTTACTGTTGAGGATTTAATTACTTTGTACCTCAACCCCGACGGAGAAGTATGATCTGCTAACCATCGAGTCAAGCGATACAAGCCACTGAATCTGCACGAAAAACTCATGCAAGGGATCTCTTGACCCGGGAGTTCCAAGCGACTAGGTGAGAAGTACAAATGATGATTCTAGCCAGCGGCTGGGACAATTTCTCAGCCATTATTACAAAACCTGACAACATTCCGATCATTTTGATGGTTGGTCTCGTCGCCTATTTCACTTGGGTCTCTTTGTCTGAGGCTCGAAAAAACGACAAACTTATCGAAGAAGGTCGTCGCGACGAAGTTCTGAAGAGAATGCAAGAATAATCTCGCAGCAAAAGTAGTCTAAATATTCGATATCATTTTAGTTCTGCTTCTTGATGTTCTAGGTCCGGTACCGGTCCTTCGGCCACACGTGCCTTCTCAAAAAGCATTCGATAGATCGGTTCCCCGATGTCTTCGTGATGTTTTTCCCAGTCTGTGAATTCTGGAATTGGTCTTTCAACCAACATGGAAGGATCGAGAAGGCTGTCAAATGATCCGTCTTCGGAAAAAAAATAATACATTTCTTTGGCCAAATTGGGCACGTCGGACTGGGCATAAATTTGTCCGCCGATATCCAGAAGTTCAGCCATGTCTCTGATTAACTGAGGTTGAACCATTCTGCGTTTCCAATGTCGTTTTTTTACCCATGGATCTGGGAAGTGAACATGGAAGCATTTTACGATGCTCGGGGAAACCAGTCCCTTCAAATTGACGTTCGCATTGCCGTACAAAACCACCGCATTCTTCAAGCCTAACCTTTCTCGTCGCTCCATGGCTTGGTCCACCATTGGTTTACGTACCTCTATCCCGACGAAGTCTGTTTCCGGACAAGCTCGCGCTCGGTCAAAAAGAAAACTCGCGTTGCCAGGACCGAGTTCAATCTCTAATGGAGCCTCTCTACCAAATAAGGCCATGCGATCAAGCATGCCCAACTCCACTTTACAACTGAACGGGTTTGCGTGCCTTCGAACTCGTCTTGTCATTTTTAGTTGTCCTCCACTTCCGGCGGAAAAGTAAGAACCTCACTTAGTTTTTCTTTCCCCAGACACAGCATAAGAAGTCTATCTAGACCAATTGCAATCCCACTTGCATTCGCAATTTGTTCGAGGTCTCCGACAAGATCCTCATCGATCGGATAACTAGGTCTTCCTAGTTTTCTACGTAATTGGTTTTCTTCAACAAAGCGATTCCTTTGCAAGACAGGATCTACCAATTCATCGAACGCATTACCAAGCTCCAAAGAGCCTGCGAAAACCTCAAAACGCAGGCAGCGGGACTGATCTTCAGGATCTATTCTTGATAAGGCAGCCATGCTTGCTGGATACCCATGGAGTATCGTCGGGCATTCAATCGCAAAACTCGGCTCAACACACTCAAACATTGCCCGGTGAAACAGGTCGTCCCAGGTGTCATCTTCGTGTGTGCGGATTGGCAGTGCTTTTCGAAATTCCTCTGTTGAGACGCCACTAAGAGGATCGCATAATCCCACCCGTTTGAACGCTTCTGAAACACTGATGATTTCCACATCCCTCGGCCGCCATGGTCCATCAACAACTCCTGCAATAAAGAAAAGGAATTCCTTTACGTCGTCTATGAGCATGTCTAAATCACCAGGACAGCGATAGAATTCAAGCATAGTGAATTCTGGATTATGAGTATTCGATATCGGCTCATCTCGAAAAACACGAGCAATCTGATAGATATCTCCCGCGCCATGGGCGAGCAGCCTCTTCATAGCGTATTCAGGTGACGTATGAAGATAGAGTTGCGAAGCACGTCGTTCTTTCGACGAGGTAAACTCGGTTTCGAAAGCGAGTAAATGTGGCTCCATTCCCGGTGACGGAACCATAATCGGCGTGTCGACTTCGAGAAAACCTTTCTCATCAAAAAATTTCCGGACGCCATCAAGAAAACGTTTGCGGTCACGAAAACGTTGAACATCAGGCACGCGAGCACAGCGCACCATTAGAATTCATCCTCTTCAAATGTAGATGGTAGAGATGTGAGCCTGGACGAGGCAGCCGTGAAGTCACCCGTGAGAGGGCTTGGTCGACTTTGAACCTTTGGTTCAAATTGTGCCGTCAGTCTATCGACTCCGATGAGCAGGCTGGGCAATAAACATAGGTCAAGAAGACCCGCGTAAAGAACGAGCATGGCACCGAGAAGGCCAATTCGAACTGTGGGTACAAATGAGGAGAGCGCCAGTACTAAAAATCCAACCACTAAGAGGACAGAAGTTAACACCACAGGGTGCCCAGCGTGTGTCAATGCATATCTCAGCGCTCGAGTCGTTGTTGGTGCACCTTGCTCGCGTGCTCGTTGATACCGGGTGATCACGTGAATGGTATCGTCGACAGCGATCCCAAGTCCGAGATACCCAACGATAGCACTGTTTGCGTCAAAGTTTAGACCCAGCAAGACCATGGTTGCATACGTCATACCGATGGGAAGAACGCTGGGGATCAACGCGACGGTAGAAAGCATGAAATTCTTGAACCCAAAAATCATGGCGATCCAAAGGATGAAAATGATGAAAGCAAAACTACTTGCAGCGCTTTTGACGAAATAATTTACGACATCTGCAAATAACAGTGGGATCCCGGTGACGACGACTTCCAGCTCTTTCATGTTCAAACTGGATTCAGCGGTAGTTTTGATTCGGTAGACTAGTTTCCGAACCTCCTCGCTGGTCATGTTTGGTACCTGAATACTCATCCGAATCTCTTTCATGTCCGGAGAAGCAAGTGCAGGAAAGCCTTCTGCTTCGAGCAGCATCACTTGAGAAACGGCATTTCTTGTGAGTGGAATCGCATATCCACGTTCGGGATCGAGTAGAGAATTTGCAAGCTTGAGGTAATCTACGAAACTAAGAACGCCATGAATCCCATCGAGTTTTCGTACCTCAACCTCCGCCTTTGCAATGTGCTTCAGCAGAGTCGGATCAAGGAACGTACCTTCCTTTTTACTTCGGATAACAACTTCCAGTGTGTCTGAACCTCCGAGTGTGTGCCCGATTATATCGATATCTTTTCGTAACCTGTGCTCTGGCGGAAGATATCCAATAAAATCCGAGTTCACCTCCAACAAGTTCAAAGTAGCAAAACATATTCCGAGTAAGAGGCCAGTAACGCCAACCGGGAAAAAAACGTTTTTTCCTGTGAGTACGGCAAAGTTTGTAAGAGCGCGTCCCATTTTTGGAGCACCCACAAATTCACGGCTGCTCTGTTTTGGGTATCGAATCGATAAGAGCAGTACCGGTGTAAGAAACATTGATGCAGCGTATGCCAAGGTAAGTCCCAGCGCCGCTCCGGCTCCAAGACTGCGAAGGGGTCCAATACCGCTATTTACGAGCACCAAAAATCCGATTGCAGAAGTGATCGATGTGAGTAGGCAGGGAAGGGCAAGCGCTTCAACTGTCGCGATGAGCGCCTCTTTTCTGTCTTTTTTCCGGGAAAATTGACGACGTAATTCGACCAGAAGGTGAATGTTATCTGCCAATCCAATCACTAGAATAATAACCGGCACCAGAACTGTGGCCATGTTTAGGCTACTTCCTATCATTCCCAACCATCCAACGACGACCATTGTGGAGAAACCGATACTGGTGATTGAGATGAGCCCAACCAAAACGTCACCGAACATCAAGAAGAGAAGAACAAAAAGTAGAACGAAGGTTGCTGGGATGAAGGTCTTGGTATCCTGAAGTACACCGTGTGCGATCGCCTCCTTGGTCATAGGTGGCCCACCGAGATGAATGCTTCGATCCTCGGTTGCAAAACTATCGGCGATATCTCTAATATTTCGCGCCAAATCTAAGCGGCTAAATCGGGTACTCAGTTCAGGGTCTAGTTGGACAAGAAGGAAGGTTGTTTCGTGTGACTTATCAACGAGCACCTTTGGGTAAATTTGATGTTGGACAATTCGTTCACCCAAAATCCGAGCGCTCTGTGGCGTGATCGGTCCACTAGGAAGAAGGCGACCCACGTCGATGGTATCGACGGCTTCGGCCGAACCCACATTTCCAATGACTGAAGCGCTCGCGATGGAAAGAACCCTTTTGACTGCCTGGATCTCGGAAACTTTTTCATCGATTTGGGCGATTGTTCGAACAGAGTCTGCATCGAAGATTGTCCCGCCCGATTCTCGAACTGCGATGACGATCGTTTCACCGACTCCAAAGCTTCTGTTGATTTGCTCGTATACATTCCACGCTGGCGCGCCTTCCATATAGGTTTCGGGACTTGAATCGACTTGAATTTTGCTGATGAAGAATACAGACAGCAGCAGAAGACTTGTCGCCACGCCGACAGTTGTCTTCGTGTGGTCAAGGCACCACCTCGTAACTTTTGCCACTCCGCGGCTGTACGTCGAGAAATCGGTCGACATAAACGTATCGTCCTTTGGTCGGTTTGCTGCCCAAACTGACCAAAAACCACTCTCACTTTTTTCTGAAAAGCACTACAATAAAGCGCTTATGCTTTTCGAAAAACCGAAAGTCAGGGCCAGACGTCTCACGTTTCGCGGCGGTTCACCCTAAATCTATGTAAAGCAGAGACGCTATTCTGCTCCTCTTTTCTGCACAGGCTTCTTTTTCTTGGCGAATGTTACGATGACTCGGCCTTTTGGCGTTTCTTGGGTACGAATCGAAAGGAGCCCGAACAACAACGGAAGAATCGCCGCAGCTCTCCCAGCACCCGTTTGGCTAAGGGCCCAAAAAATCCCGATTGCGAGTGCGTATAAGGACCAGAGCTTGGTTCCAAGTGGGTTGGGGTTGACTCGTGTTCTTTGTAACTTGGACTGATGCCTCAACCAATATAACAACCAGGATTCTGGCAACACAAAAAGCGGTGCGAGTCCCAAGAGGATACAGAAAAGAAGGTCTTTGATATCTCCTCTGAAGCTTGTGTCATAACTGGACATCGCATTGTCTAAAGGGGTGAAGTATTGAGGTTCTAGAATGGCTTGGTCGCTATCAAAAATAGCTTTATCAAAGTAGACCTCTTCTTGTTCCTCTGCCCAATTTTGGCTCAGGGTGGTGGGAAGCTCAGCTGAGCTACCTTTTCGCTGTGACGTAACAATAAACGCACCTTTATTATTTTCGATCTCTTCGAGATCGTTCGTTCTAACCAGAGACAGATTTACCGGCTGCAGTGGTACATCAGATACAATCCAGTACCGGAATTCTGTTTCTCGGTGCACTAAAAATAGATGGGGATGAACTGCTTCACGGGTCGAAAAACTATAGCTGGTCGTGCTCAGAGTGAAAGATTCTTCATCAATCACAGAAGACAAATCGAAAGTTGATAATGCCAAAACCCACCCCAACTCGCAGTACTGCATTATTTTTCGACGTTGGTTACGCGTAGGTTTTAATTCATATTCAGCAAACCAACTTTCTATTTCTGAAGGTAATGACTTGCTGCCGTTGATTGTCGAAGTGACAACGTTTGCCTCTATGAAATCGAATGAGGCTTCGTCGATGACTACTTCATTACTTGGCAGTTTACGTTTTGTATTTGCTGCTGAAGGCACGACGGCTCGATATACTCGAGTGATTAAAGACGGGTGAGTGACGAGCTCTCGAACGGTTTGATAATAGGGCTCTTCTGAGCGGCTAACTCTTTCTGCTTCTTCGAAAATTGAGCCTTCAACAGAGGAAATCGTCGGTCGAGATGGGAAGGCTCGAATCCACCCAATCTTCCCACCGCTTGCTTTTGCTTTTTTTACAACCACTCTCTCGATAAGCTGCTCTTGGCTGCCGTCAAATGCTACGATGGCTTCAACCGAAGACACTTTGGCTTGAGTGGTTTGCGGCCCAATTAGCGGGGAGGCTCCAGCTATCGGTATTAGGCAGAAGGTAAGGCTGATGACCCAAGCGGTGAATACGTTCTTTTTATACATACCGGACCGTCCTGACTGTACCCTCCTTCACCCTAGGGTTCAAAAATTCGGTCAATTCTGAAATATGGCCGAAATTTTTATCGATTCGTGACCTGTGCCTTCCGCCTCATCGATCACAAGTACCAAAAAGACCGAGATTCGGTTGCGAAAGGTTCTATTTTTTGGATCGTACGTACCCACCGTGCATTCCAACGCGGTCGTACGAATTCGGACTAGTGGACGAAGCTGGGTGTGTTTTAAGTACTTTTCAAACTGCTCCCAGTGTAGCTTCGGAACTTTCTTACGAAGCTTCTCGGTACTCATCTCACTTATGTCGGTAATGCCCGTCTCGCTACTCTGGGCAAAGAATGGCTCTTTTGCTAATAAATCGCGTATTTCCGATGTGTTATATCGTTTGTTGTTGAGCCAAACATGAGGTGTGAAGTACGTTTCGAGCGTTTGCGTAGGTTCAAGGTGACCAAGCACAAGGCCTCGAATAAACGTGTACGCACGTTTGCATGTTGCTGACTCTAACGAGGTCATGGATATCGATGCCATTTGGACGTCATCCGGTGAGACCATCGGTAGGTTCCTGCTCTTCCAGTCTCCGGAGGCGGCTTTTTCCATGGCCATCATCAGACGTACTGAGAATTGTGCCTCCACTGATACCGTTACCGTAACGAGAAGTGCGTTTTGAAGGCCCAGGAAAGCATCCAGGATCTCAGGAAGTCCTCTCTGCAAGCCTTTCTTGATTTCACCAAAATGATAGACTCGCCACTGCCCAAACTTGACCTTCTCTTCCCAATCAGGGTGCTTTGAAATCAATCCGTCGTTCAGATCTACGGTTTTGTGGATAAGAAACCGCCCATTGGGCCAGGCAGCCCAAAAAGTCGAAGCGAGCTTGGTTGTCATCTCTTGGATTCGGCCACCGAACAGATCCTCGAGAAGTTGTTGTGCCGCCAATTGCGCTTCGGAACGATCAGGCCCCAAAGCTCGAAAGCGATGCTGGTTCGGCCCTGCGTTATAACCGTTGAAGTTTCCTGGCGTCATCTTTGCGGGTTTGACCTGATAGAGTGAATCAAAAATCTGAAACCAGCCGTGGACTCGGTCACGCCAGGGCTCAGAACTCCGCCCACAGAACAAACTTGAGGCCATCTGTATACGTTCTGCATCCATGAAAGGCGTTTCTAGGTTGACAGCGACCGCGACGATCGTAAAGTCACGCTCTCGAAAGAATCGATAAAGGAACGGATATGTCTAATTTTTCTGAATTCACCCAGCAAAACGAAATTACCGCGGCAGCAATTGTTGCAGCATCGAAAGGTCTTGAAGATTTTACAAGTGCCGATCGCGAGTTGATGTCCAAGCGACACATTGCGCGTGGAGCCAAAGACAAGAAGTCGTATGAAGAGCTAAATCTTGCCAAGGCGGCTCACTCTGGACGCGGTGTTTCCCTGAATACTGTTAAGCGAGCGCTCGCGGGAACGAAGCTTTCCCGACAGGTTCGAGGAAAACTTCTTCGTGCGGTCAACGCGCTTTTGATCCATCAGAAAAAAGATGCTGTCGATGTTTTCGCTCTTTTCGGGAACAACGCTCAACCAAAAGACGAAGCAGCAGAAGAATCTGCTGAATAGCGAGTCAGTTTTTTTTATGAGTGACGACCGCCCCAAGAAGAGCTGGAGCGAGATCGACAAGCTTCGCAATAGCGGAGGCTCTAGTCGCTCGCGTCGCGACGACTATGAACACCGTCGTGAGCGTGCTTCTCGGTCGTCTGCTTATTCAAGCTATAAGTCTAGTTTGGATAAAATGTTTTCTGGCGGTGCGGGCATTCAGTTGCCTGACCACCTAAAAGAAAAACTCGGGCCACCGAGCGAAGTTGAGAAAGAGAAACGCGCTTTGCTCGACGCTTTGACCTCTAAAGCAGATGCAACCTCGCTTCGTGCGGTAATTGATGCTGAACTGCCATTGCCCGAAGATGCTCGTTTTCTCATGAAGCTGCTGGATCTCGAAGAGGACGAACTCCTTGAACCGGTCCTCGAAAAACTTCTTGATATTGTAGAGTCAGGTAAAAAGCCGAGTCGGATGCTTTTGATTCAAAAGATCGATGCGTTAGTGATGCGGCAAGGTGACGGACCGGCTGTAGAACTCGCAAAAACTCTGCGCGCAGCACTCGGCTGAGAATTTTTTGAAACTTAATATTCATCCAGATGTTGCTGACGCGCTGAAATCCCCTTCAGCGCCGGTGGTAGCACTCGAGTCAACTCTTCTTGCTCATGGACTTCCTGCTCCGATTCGCCTTGATGTGGCACATGAACTTGAAGCGCTGGTTCGAGATCATCAGGCCGTCCCCGCGACGATCGCGATTATTGATAACGAATTTTGCATTGGGCTGAACGAAGAGCAGCTGAAGCGGTTGACTCAAGAAAATACCCAAAAAGCCTCGGTGCGAGATTTAGCAGTGGCTCTAACTACCGGAGGGGTTTGGGCGACAACTGTTGCGTCGACCATGTACATTGCATCATTAGCCTCCATTCGGCTTTTTGCGACCGGAGGAATCGGTGGTGTTCACCGTAACGCAGCCCAAACCTTCGATGAGTCAGCGGACCTGTTGGCCCTCGCAAAATACCCTGTGGCCGTGGTGAGTGCAGGAGCCAAAGCAATCCTCGACTTGCCTAAGACCGTGGAACGACTTGAAACGCTCGGTGTTCCGGTTCTCGGCTACGAGACCGACAGCTTTCCAGGATTTTATTGCCCGTCCCAGAACCTTCTTTTGAAGCATCGCTTCACAGAAACGGCGACGATCGCCCAGGTTGTCCACAATCGAATCGAGACGCTCGGACAAGGTGGTGTACTGATTGTTCAAGATCCGCCTCGGGATGCAGCTCAAGATCCTATGCACGTTGAAGCGAAAATTCGCGCTGCTCTCGAAAAAGCTGAGGCTAAAGGTATTACTGGAGCAGCGACAACACCGTTTCTACTCCAACAACTCGCAGATGATTCGAACGGCTCATTTGTAGACACGAACCTCGCGCTTGTTCGCCGTAATGTTGTTCTTGCGTCCGTGATTGCTCGAGATTTTTCGCGAATCACCTAAAGTTCTTCAGGAAGCGGTATTTCATCCGAGCTTTCTTGATTTTGTCGCTTTTTCTTATTCCGTTTCTTCTTTTTGGGTTTTGAGTTTGTCGCCGGTTCGCTGCCCTTCTTTATTTTCGGACTCACGACTTCTACCTTTGGTTTCGTTTCTTCGTCCTTTTTGATGATTTTATCCCGCGGTATTTCCTTTGTCTGCGTATCGGGTTTTTGTGTCGGGCTCAATGGCTTTGTTGTTCTCGGTACTCTGGGTGTCTTTTGCGTAATTTTTGCGACGGCCAGCGCAACCCCGACGCACAGTATCGCTATGGCCGCCAGGATTAGAACATTCGCGGAGCGTTCCGAGCGAACTTCCTCCGTGGAGAGTGATGCCTCCTTTGGCACCTGAAGGTCTGATGCGTTGATAGGGCCGGGCCATTGTGACGCCTGATGCGATCGCCGAGTATCCACGCTGAGTGCCGTTGTCCCGCTGAACTCTCTGAAATGATCTGCAACCATCATCGCTGAGTAAGGACGCTCCTCTACGGCTGTTCTAAGAAGGTGGTCTACCACAGCACAGAATGCTTCAGGTGCTGCTGGATCGCGTAAGCTGAGTTCAAAAATCTCTGGCTCGATGACTCTAAGTTTCAGTGTTTCGTGGTAGCCGTCGCCGTAAAAAGGGATTTCGCCGGTGACCAGCTCTGCCAATATTAATCCCAGAGAATAGAGGTCTGACCTTGGATCTAATGGTGCATTGCTGAGTTGTTCCGGTGCCATGTAAGGAATCGTTCCTAGAATCGTTCCCTCCTGAGTCAATCGCTCCCCTTTCGATGCAGGTTCATGATTTCTAGCGACCCCGAAGTCTAATATCATCGCTCTATCATCCGTCGTGATCATTACATTTTCGGGCTTGAGATCCCTGTGAATCACTGAAATTTTGTGGGCTGCGGCGAGTCCTTCGGAAATATCAGCGCCCCACTTTGCAAACCGTAAGTAATCGACCTCTAATCCTTGATCTACTAGCGCGCCAAGTGTCTGTCCTTCGATAAACTCCATTGCAATCCCTCGAATCCCATTCGGAAGTTCTACCAAGTCATGAATGCGGCACACGCCCGGGCTGCTTATTTTTCTGGCTAATTTTACCTCTTGCTTTAGTCGATCGAGACGAGACTGGTCCTCGCCAAATTGAGGAGTAAGGATTTTGAGAGCTACGATTTCATCGAGTTCAACGTCTCGTGCTTTGAATACTTCTCCCATTCCACCTTCTCCAAGACGTCCGAGAAGTTCGAATCTGTTTCCTACGTCAGGAAGGTCTCGAGCGGGATCGTAAAACGGATCAATCTCCGACTCACTCACGGGAAGTGGTTCTGTGTTCGCTTTAGGACGCGCAGTCTCACGCGTGATTTGGTCGCGAGTGTCCTTCAAACACGACGAAGTGTAGCACTCTTCCGTTGTCGGACGCGAGTTTATGAGAAGGCTTACTTTTCGAGTTGGGAAAATGCTTCATAGCGACTCGGATCTTCACCAAACATAAACAAAAGAGCAGAGCCTGCAGCGGAAAGAACGGCTGTCGATAAGCTGACTACATAAAGCGATTGGTTGGTGTCAAAGCTGTCTTTCGCAGACAGAGCCTCATTTCTTCGGTCGGTTTGCGCGCGTTCAGATTCTAGAGCACTGGCATAGCTGTCTACAATCAATTTGTCGTCAGTGGCTTGGTTATAGAAATATCCGCTTAGAAACGCGGAACCAAGAGCTAAGATTCCCGTGGCATATGCGCTATACCTCATCGTGTTCGCTTTTGATTCGTATGCTGCAATCGTTTCTTGAGCGGGAATCAACGTGATTTTCTCATCATGGACGAGTCCCGGCTTGATAGAAAAGCGCCCATTGGCTCGATAGAAGCCGTCTTTGACGATTGTCAATGTATGTGGTCCGGCGGACAGTGAGATCAATTGATCTATATTTTCAATTTGGAGTTGGTCGTCTACATAGATTTTCGCGCGGTCGACATTAGAGCTGACTCGAAGATATCCCTGTCGCGCGCTAAGTAGAGGCTGAACCAGACTTATTGTTGCCGGCTCAATGGTTAACATGAGTTCTGCGGCGTTATTCAGGCGCCGATCCACTCTTTTGGTAACCTCTCCTTTTTCCGCATGAATAAGAGCTAAATTGACGACAATTGTTTCACTGACCTTCGCGACCGAACCTGAAACGAGATAATCGGCTCTCAATAATTTTGCAATTTGGGTATAACACTCTTCGTTTGAACAATCTCCCAGAGCATCTCTACGCTTTTCATAAGCGAGAACAGAAGAGATTTGTTTAGGTGAAATTGTTTCAAATATCCCCGTTTCATCAAGTGTTGTTGCGACAGTTTCGGTCAATCCAACTGCGTACGCTTTCGGAACGCCATCCGCAGATAATTGCATTATGGCAATACGTGTTTGTTCCGTAGTATTCGAAACCAAACCCTTTTGGTTCGGTTCCGCGAGAAGTGTTTGTGCGAGACAAACGCTGACAGCAAGAGTAGCGGGAATCATAAATACCTTAGTCCTTGAGTTCTTTTAAGTCTGTTTCCGCAGTCCGCGGACCCGAGTTTGATAGTTCGAATGGAATGACGCCCACTTTCTCGCTTGCGAGAACATGCGGCAGCTGTTGCTGAAGGCTTCCGAGGAGTTTCGCAGCTGTTTGCAGTCTCTTTCCTTTTTCGTCGAGGAAACGCTGCTCCCTGTACAACGGCCGCCCGGTGTTGGCATCTACCACTCGAATAGCCAGTGCAGGAGATTCTTTATCTCCAATAATTTCGGACTCTACGATGACATCAGCTTTCATCTTCTTCGCCTGATTCAGTGCTTGCTTCCTTGTCAGTTGGCCTGGCTGAAAGGATGCTCTTGCATAGCTGAACTCGGCGAATCGGCTGGCTAGGTATCGGCCAAGCTCTCGGGATGCTTTCTTACTCTTCGTATTGGAGATCTTTGGCTGGAGAACAAGTGCATGGATTTGTACGGTTCGTGCCCGATCAAAGCGTGTCACGATTCGAGTGTTTGCAACTTCGTCGACCACTAATGCTAGATATCGGTTTTCACCAATTATATCTGCGATCTGTGGTCCAGCCATTGACTTTGCTTTGCTTCCGCCAAGCATAAGTTTCCCGAGACCTTTGGCATAATAAACCTCTTTCACTGGAGCGCCTGCGAAAGCTGTCTCTAATGCTTTTTTCAACTCCAACAAAGCGTCGCGATGCGGCAAATTTTGCACAATGAGTGTAACGCTTCCAGAGTGTTGGCCAAGCCCTTTTAGTGCAGTGCGAAAACGTTTCATTTTAAAGAGCGATTTAACAGCAGCCTTAGCGCCTCTTGTCTTCAGCTCGGGGCCAACAATACCGATTCCTCTGCCACTTGTTTGAATCGTTGAAGTGGTCTTACCTGTCCCCAGGTCAATGAGTTTGGCTGTCAGGGAAACAGGAAGCGTCTGAACCCCGTCCATATCTTGTGCTTCGCCATAGGAAATTGCGCCAACCAAAATAGCATCAGCCTCAAAAACCGATAGTCCTTCAGGCAGTCGCGCTCGTAAGAGTTCCGCTGGGGCGACGACTTTTCTGAGTTTTTCTGAAACCTCCGAAGATACGACCGAATAGCCTCTGCGTTGTAAGCTTGCTTCAATGCTTGCCTGGGCAGGCTGGTTTTCGGCAGCGTCATCAATGATGACGGCTACTCTCGGGCTCAGGTTGGCTGCAAGAAGCAGGGGTAACAAAACAGCACTTTTACAAAACAACATATGAAAAAACCTTATGGGCTCCTAAGAGCGATATAATCCTTCTGCGAATCTCATGCCATCCTATGACTCATCTCAGTTTTGAACAGCTTTGTTGCACGTTTGAACGAAGTGTAACACTTTGTTGGTTACACGTTACATATACCTGTAATCACCGGGAAATTCGCAGCAATCTTACTCCATTTTGGTAAAATAATTCACGAATCCGTGTTTTCGGTTATTGTAATTTGTGAACCTTCTTTGAGGACGGAGATGCTTTGAGTACCCAACGATTAACCGCCGAGGAAATGACCGGGCGACAACACGTTCCCAACCGAGTCTGGTTGACCCGAGTCGGTTGTGCTCACAATCCTCTTCTCAATCCCGAGGTTGTGCCGTTAGCTCCTGAGCAGACTCTGATCTTGGGTCGAGACCATCGGTTTGCGACCGACGATCCTTGGATGTCCGCGAGACACGCGGAGGTCTTCTCAAAAGAAGGCCGATGGATACTCCGAGATCTGGGTTCTAGCAACGGCACAAGACACCAAGGCACCCCTCGCTCAAGCGGCGAGCTTTCGCATGGTGATTTATTTGAGACAGGCGGAACCTTCTGGCGATTTCATGAACAGCGTTTGGCAAAAGAAATTCAACCAGCGACAAGCGACGATGTTCTCACAACTTTAAACCCAGCCTTTCAAGAGACGATATCTCGATTGCGCCGAGTTGCTCGAACTCGAGTTCCTGTCATGCTCATTGGCTCCACGGGTACCGGCAAAGAAGTGCTTGCTCGCAGACTTCACGAGCTTTCTGGCCGCGCTGGAGAATTCATAGCGATCAACACCGCAGCCATTCAAACAAATCTTATAGCGTCCGAGCTTTTTGGAGTCGAACGCGGTGCACATTCTTTGGCACATGATGCCCGAACAGGATTGGTAAGACAGGCGGACACTGGAAGTCTCCTACTGGATGAGATCGGAGACATGCCTTTAGAGGTCCAGGCTACGATCCTAAGGCTCCTGCAGGAATCCGAGGTTGTGCCTGTGGGTAGTGACAAGGCAAGCAAAGTGGACGTGCGCTTCATATGTGCAACACATCAAGATTTAGATTCTTTGATTGAAACGGGAGAGTTTCGAGGTGACTTATTTGCTCGCCTCAAAGGCTGTCGTCTTCGTATTCCAGACTTACGCGAGCGGCCGGAAGATTTGGGACTATTAATCGCCCGCTTTTTGAGGCGATTTGGCGCGGAAGAAAAATCTTTTGCTCCTGCCGCCTATCGTGCGCTCATGATGTACGCTTGGCCCTACAACGTACGTGAGCTTGAAAGAGCTGTTGAATCAGCTATCGCGATCTCCCAGACCGATCGAATCGAGAAGAATGACCTACCGCAAGCCTTACTCTCTACGATGAATAAACCTGAGGCCCACGCAGCAGACATCTCTTCGGGCGAGAGAGAGGCTGAACTACGTCGGCTACTGGCATCTCACCGCGGAAATGTGAGTGCAGTGGCTCGCGCGAGTGGACGCTCTAGAATGCAAATTCACCGGTGGCTGAAGCGCTTCCGGATTAATCCTGATGATTACCGATAACGTTCCTATTTGCGTCGCTGGACGCGCACGACGCCTGACTTAACTTTCTTGCCGCGCTTGAGTTTATCGTCTTGCTTCGTTTCTATACCCATGTAGCAATTTGAACACTGTACTTCGCTTTCATCTTCAAAGAAGATGACACTCTTAAATTTTATGCCGCAAGTAGAACAGTCGTATTCGTATTCGGAATAGTCATTTCGATCGGGATCATGAACGTTGTATTTTTCGTAAGCGCATTGTCTACAAACGATTGCTCCGCCTTCTTGAGGCACAAAATCGATTGTGTCGGATTTGCCGCAAGCCGTACATGTAATCCTGCGCGCCACACGTGTACCGAACTCCGTTCTAATTTTTTTGACTTTTGGGGCCTTTGTTTTCTTTTCTGGTTCAGAAGAGTCATACGACTTTGGGCGCTTATCATATGAACGATGACGGTCCGACCTGTCTGGCCTGTTTGACCTTTCGTCGTTTGATTTGAAGCGCTTCTTGTCTCCCGGTGCACCACTTCTTCTTGGTCGCCCGGATTGTTCTTTGTCGTCTCTTCTGCTGCTCGTTCGCCTTCTGTCCGACCGTTCGTCGTTTGATTTGAAGCGCCTTTTGTCTCCCGGTGCACCGCTTCTTCTTGGTCGCCCGGATTGTTCTTTGTCGTCTCTTCTGTCGCTCGTTCGCCTTCTGTCCGAGCGATCTGAACGACTGCGCGACTGGGATCGTCCTTCCGATTGACCAGACTTACGTGGAGATCCCTGCGTTTGCCTTTTGGGAGAGGACTTTTTGCCGCCGGTCCGTTTTTCTTCGGCGTCGGATTCTTTTTTGCTTACCGGACACATAGTGAGGCGCGCAGCATAACGATCGGGACCGAAATATCCATAGTGTTCAAATGTTGCGTATATACAAACGTTCAGATATAGTCACCCTCATGCAAGGACTCACCGCTCGCCAACAACAAATTCTGGACTACATTACGGAGTGGATTTTGGACCGTGGTTATCCACCAACCATCCGTGAAATAGGGGAACATATGGGGATTCGCTCGACAAACGGGGTCAATGACCATCTAAAAGCCCTAGAGCGAAAAGGATACCTGCAGCGAGATGGCCTGAAATCTCGGGCACTTAGACCAACGAACATGCCAAAGCCTGTTCAATCGAATGTCATGCCGGCCATTCTTGGTCAGGGGGATATGCTCGACATTCCAATCGTTGGTCGAGTTGCTGCTGGTGCACCGATTTTGGCGGATGAAAATATTGAGTCGACTGTGCGCGTCGATAGTTTTTTTCTCGGAGCCACGCCTCGCGATAAAGTATTTGCCCTTAGAGTAACCGGAGAATCCATGATCGATGCGGGTATTCACGACGGTGATTATATTTTCGTTCGTAAACAACTTGAAGCGAGACGCGGCCAAATCGTGGTGGCGATGATCGACGGCGAGGCCACAGTAAAACGATATGAGCCCCAAGGTGACGTCATTAAATTCGTAGCTGAACATCCTACGATGGAGCCAATTGTCGTCCGTAAACAAGATTTTCGCTCAACATCGATCCTTGGAATTGTTTGCGGTGTGTGGCGCAAGCTGCACTAAATTTTCTGACCGACCATCTCTTCCACCGCGTTCGCTCGGTGTTGTTTTTAGAAAAGTCATTGCTTTCACCCTCCCTGGGAAGCTATTCCCGAGCGCATGAAAATCGATCAATTGAAGATGATAGTGACCGGCGGTGCCCAAGGTATGGGCCGCCACTTTGCCATGCGCATTGCCGAAGGCGGCGGCCAGGTAGCGGTAGGTGACGTGAACGAAGAAGGATTGGCGTCGTTGGCGTCTGAATCTGAAGGTCTTCCTGGAAAAATTCATACACGACGCTTGGACGTATCGAATGAAGAAGACGTCGGCGCATTTGTTGATTGGGCAAATGACCAAATGACCGGACTTACGGGACTCATCAACAACGCTGGAATTTTGCGCGACGGCCTATTGGTCAAAAAAGATCGCAAGACCGGTGAGATCAAAAAACTCACGAAGGATAACTGGGACCTCGTCATTGGTGTCAATCTGACGGGTGCAACTTTGATGGTTCGCGACACGGTCGCAAAAATGGCTGAGACCGGCAACAAAGGTGTCGTCGTAAACATGTCCTCGATCGCGCGTCATGGAAATCGTGGTCAATCTAATTATTCTGCGGCGAAGTCTGCGCTCGCGGCAAACACGAAAACTTGGTCCATGGAGTTTGCAAAATTCGGGATTCGAGTTGGTGCGATTGCACCTGGTATGATCGAAACGCCTATGACTCAGGGGATGAATCAAAAAGCGCGTGACGCTTTAGTTGGAATGATTCCCGTAGGTCGCATTGGTGAGCCTGAAGACATTTGGACAGCTGTAAAATTCGTGATTGAGTGCGAATATTTCAACGGTCGAACCATCGATGTCGATGGCGGCCTATCTATGTAAGCCAAGTTTTAATTATCGGCTTCTGGTCGCGCGAGCACCTTTCGCAGGCGAGAGCGCGCGGCCTTCACTTTTTGCTTTTCTTAATGCACGAATAATTGGTTCTCGAAGAGATAGCCCTGTATCTTGCGGAGTAGCGTCTAGATCTTTGAATTGATAACCGTCGCCCCCTAGATACATAAAGTCGTTAATGATGACTGAATATGTTCGAGCGTCCACAATCTTTCTACCTTTGTTGTCTACGGCCCGAATCAATTTTCTGCCCGATTTGGTTTTTTTGTATTTCCACGTCAAACCAGCGACGACTGGTCCATCAATTTCGAGTTGGCTCTTTAATTGCTTTCCAGTCAGCGTAACGATGAAGAGGTTATTCTCAAAAGGCATCATAGAAACGATGTCACCAAAGGTCACATCGCCTTTACCAAGTCCTTGGCGAAGTGCGCCGTGATTACAAATGGCAAAGTCCGCTTTCGGGAAGGCAGCGAGCCAAGAGTCAGCGACCAAGTGTCCTACGGGAGAATCTGAAAAACGCCCCTGCGGAAGAGGTCGCTTGAGCTGACCAACCACTTCACCAGTGAGCTCTTTTACCTTTTGTCGCGCAGAGTCTGCGATGGCAGAAAGTTCGGAATTGGGTGCGTAACTCGGATTACCAACTTCACCAGTGACATCGACAAGTTCGAATCTTATGGGCAGAACTTTACGCGTCGCTTTTTCCATCTTTACGTCAAAGCGTGCATAACTTCTTCCGAAAGGACCGGGATTAACAATCAATGTATCGCCAACTTTACGCGTTTCTTTGCGGTGATTTTGCCCTGCAATCACAATATCGATTTCCGGCAGAGCCGCTTTCTCCAGAACTTTCACAATCTCATCAGTTGCGTCGTGAAATAGTACGACGATCACATCAGCACCGGCCTTTTTCAATTCAGGAACGTGTTTTTTAAGAGCTGCTTCGTAAGGCCCAAATTCTAGACCTTGCACGTGAGTGGCGAGTGTCGTCTCTGGTGTTTTTTCATAAGAAATACCCAAGACACCAAATTTGATTCCATCTCTTTCAAAGATTTCCCAAGGCTTGAGGAAAGTTGGTGCTGTTTCTAAGCCTACTTGAGTAATATTTGCAGAAACAAATGGGAAGTTTGCTTCACTTGCGCGGGCCTTCAGAATTTCTAATCCGTAGTCGAATTCGTGGTTGGCCACATTCGCGGCATCTACACCGAGGATGTTGTACGCTTGAATGACCGGTTCGCCTCGAAGCACAGTACTTTCTGTTGGTCCCGTAAACATGTCACCGTTATCTAGAATAAGGCTGTTTTCAGGCGTCAGCTTCTCAAAGCCCTTCAGCATACCGCCGAGGTATGCAATGCCGCCAAAGAATTTGTTGTATCCCTTTGGTTCGAGAGGAAGCAGCCAGCCGTGAAAATCAGAAAGCCCGATGACTTTTGCGTGTGCAACGGTCGAAGAGGCAGTCGCTGGTGGTTTGACCGTACCGTCGGATCCATTCGTTGTGTCCTTTTGGGGTTGAGGCGTTGTCGAGGCGCATGCGCAGACAATCGCGAGCAAAGTTGTCAAAGAAATCCGAGAAAACTTCATATGCCGCGAATAGTCTTTGCCGGGCAGGAGATCAACAAAGTATGCCCAACTTCGTGGAGTACTACTTCGAACGATACGGAGATCTTGAACTACATCGAACGATGATTGGTGACGATCGGAGGACTCAAGCCTTTGCAGAAGCGATCTCGGAGGTTGTAAAGCCGGGGGACGTTGTTCTCGACATCGGCACAGGAACAGGCGTTCTTGCTATGCTGTGCGCAAAGGCCGGAGCCAAACGCGTTTACGCGGTAGATCAAGCCGCAGTGGCTCAGTCTGCTGCTAATCTTGTGAAAGCGAATGGCCTTCAAGATATCGTGAAGGTCAAAAGAGGTGCCGCGACTGACCTTGAGCTCGACGAACCGGTTGATCTTATTGTTAGCGAATGGTTAGGGAATTTCGCCTACGTCGAAGGCATGTGGGATGACCTCGCGGTTGTTCGAGACCGATATCTCAAGCCGGAAGGACGTATGCTTCCCTCGGACATTGAAATCTTGCTCGCACCGATTGACGACAGCACTCTTTATTATGGTCTCGGCCCAGGATATTGGAGAAAACCCGTGCATGGCTTGGATTTTTCCCTCTTGGAAGAGAAGGAGCTCGGCCAAGCACGGGCTTCCCAAATAAGGGTAGACCCGGCATCGCTTTGCGCGAAACCGCAGATTCTCACCAAGACCGATCTGAAAGCCGTACCTATCGACCAACACTGGTTCGAATCAAAGTATACCCTTAAAGTTGAACGACCTGCTGTCATTACCGGCTTTGCAGCTTGGTTTCGCGCGCAATTGAGTCCGAACGTGTTGCTCGACACGGCTCCGCATCTTCCCGAGACGCACTGGGCGCAAACGAATTTAAACTGGCCTCCCACGACGGTCGAAGCGGGAGAGGAAATTTCAATTGCTATTCGTGCACGTCCTGATCCGGACGAACATCGCCATGTACGCCTCGACGTGGAATGGAATCAGGTGAGCTTCAGCTATCGTCTTGAGTAAGTTTCCGACTTTACGCAATCCCCGACAGGGTGTACGCCATAGGGTACGTGCCCGGACTCGAACTCGCCAGTAAACTTCGTCGCTCATTGGGGCGAGGGAAAATTATTCCTCAAGAAGACATCGCAAAAAAGATGGCGGAGTTTGACCAAGATAACGATGACGCACTTACTCAAGAAGAGCTTTCACAATTTTTGATGAAGTATCGAGTCGGTGGGAAATGGTTTTGCGAAATGGTCGCAAAGACCCTCTGGAATTTCTGCAAGTCTTGGTACAGCCGAGACGTTACTTGGATCAAAATTGAAGCCTTGAGTTACATGGTTTTTGCAGCGATGCACGACCGCGCTCGTCCCGTTCGTAGGTACAAGATTACGCCTGAAGGTGCGATGGGCTATGTGCCTCTCGAGCCCATGGAAGGTAGCCGAATCTTAGAAGAACCAAAAACCAAAGCAGCGAGTCCACGTTCAGCGGGTCGTACAGCACCTCCGCGCGCTCGAGGACGAAGGGGACCCCGACGTGGTCCACCGCGCTCCGGTGCTCGACCGCGCGCGAGACCATCAGGTCGTTCAGGTCCTCGTAGACCAGGTCCTCGCCGACCTGGGCCACGGAAATGAAACTAAGGCCCGAACACACGGGCCTCCGAATGGACCGAGCTATCACCGAGTGTTTGTCTGAGCTCGGACAAAAAGTATCTGTTTCCGAAATTAGGAAAGCCTTGAAGGATGGTCGTATCAAGGTCAATGGACGGCTGTGCGCTCCAGGTGCGCGCGTTCAAGTCGAGGATGCCTTTCACCTCGATGACTTCGTTCCAAAGAACGAATGGGTGGTCAAGCCTGCGCCACAACTGCTGAGTCGAACCCCAATTTTATATGAGGACGAAGAGTGGCTCGCTTTAGACAAACCAAGCGGCGTGCATACGGTTCCTCTAAGGAATCTAGAGGAAGACACTCTTCTTGGTGCAGCCATCGCCCAGGATATTCGTATCGCAAACAGCGGACCTGGGCTCGAAGGAGGCGCACTCCATCGCCTCGATTTTGGTACTTCAGGCGTGGTGCTCTTTGCCAAAGATCCTGCAGGACGAGCCAAAGTGAGAAAGGCGTTTGAAAAACATGAGATTATCAAAAGCTATCTGGCAGTTGTTTGTGATGATTTATCCGTTTGGAATAGTGAGCGTACCGTCGAGCTAGCCTTAGACACGAGCAAAAAGCGTGTCCGAACGGACCCTGGAGGATTGGTCTCTATTACCCACTTTTCTCCCCTCGAACACCACGAATCTGGAAGAACCTTGGTCAAAGCCACCACGAACTATGGCCGCAGGCATCAGGTTCGTGTTCATTTGGCAGCCTCAGGAACGCCAATCTTAGGTGATGAGGTCTACGGTCAGGCTCACCCTGCCGCTCGCTTAGCTTTACATGCTTCGAGCCTGACCCTGCCATTCGGTCTAAACATCCGTGCGCCTGTGCCGCAGGATTTCAAGGACTACCTTAAATGAAGCAGATTTCTATCGCCTTTATTTTGCTCTTTTGCGGTTGTGTAAGCGCCACTCCAGCGCCCAGTCCGGCGCTTGCTTTTAGGTATCAGGGCCTAGATGGTTCTACGAAGAGCATTGGGCAAAATCGCGGAAAAATCACGTTAATTCAGGTGTTTGCGACCTGGGCACAGCCCGCCCTTATCGAAGTTCCTTTTCTTCAGGCCCTCGAATCTAGATACGGACAAGACCGCCTTGCGATTGTTCAGATTGCTTTGGATCCTACCCCTGAGTCGATTCGGGTGTACGCAGATACTTTTGGCGTACAAAATTGGGTGGGAATAGCTACTGACCCCGACAGATTCATTTCGACCGACGGCCCCTTGGGCAGAATCAATACAATTCCGAGTTCTTTTTTATTGGACCGTCGAGGGAGAATTCTCAAAAAGCAAGAAGGTTTGTGGGATCAGGAAAATTTGAAGTCCACCTTGTACGAGTTGCTTGCAGCGGATCGATCGACGCATTAGAGTGCCATTAAACGTGCGATGGTTACACCATTTAGCAATTGCGAACGCCGTGATTGTTTTACTTTTGTTGGGCTCAGCTTTGCTGAGTGACAATGGTATTGTTCGTCACGAGCGTTTGAGTGAAGAGCTTCGTCGAATCGAAAAAATCAATGAAGATTTTTCCGACAAAAATACGAAACTTCGTGAAGAAGTCCAAGCACTGCGTACGGACCACACCTATGTCGAGTCCGTGATTCGTGATGAGCTCGGTTGGGTTCGCGCCGATGAATATGTAGTGATCGTGCCTTTAGAAGAGTCAAAAAACTACCGTGAAGAATGAGCACATTGCGGCCCTTGTGACGAGTTGTGTCGTCCTCTTTGCTCATAGTTTGGGTCCCTTTGAGGCGACACCTTGGTGGCTATATCTCGCTCGCATCCTAGCCTTATTTTTAATCGGCTACGTAGCCCGTTCGGTATGGGTGCAAGAATCTAAGTCTGCGATTCCCTCATCGATAGCTACTTTGGCTGTCATGTACTCGATCACCGGCTTCACGAGTCCTTCTTCATCAACCTCTTTATACCCACTTTTGTACGGATATATTGCCGCTCTTGCCGTGATCGCTGAGCGAAAAACGCTTTTGATCGTTTTAGGTTCTGCGCTTTTGGTTGAAATCCTTGCACTTTCTAACGGCGTGATAGACACCAATACCTTTGTCATTCGTGTCGGTCTTTATATTGTGTTCACCGGCGGATTTTTACTGCTGCTGCGAAGCCGCGCGCTTTTTCTAAAACGTCAACATCGAGAGCAGGTGGCGAGTACTTTGCGCCAGGTCGAACGTGATGCTCAGGATTTTCGTCTTTCCGAGAGTCTGCGTCCCGGTTCCCAGCTCCCTGAGACTCGCCCAACCACTTCACTACAATCTCAACATCGCCGATGGCTGGGAAGTGTGAAGGCTATCCGCGATGCACTAGACGATGTTTTAGAGCTTGCGAGGTTGTCTGTTCATGCAGATGCCGTGATGTATTTCGCGTACAATGAAGAAAGCAAAGAGCTAAAGCTCAAAGCTTCAATCCCTAACGATGTTCAGCTTTCTACAATTGAAAGACCTATGGCATCTACAGAAGGAGCTTTAGGTGCAGTTATAAAGACTCGTGCACCCATTCGACTTATTCCAAAAGAGCCGGGTCGGTATCTTGGTCATTCTTCCCAGCGTAACGCAGCTTCGTTCTTAGGCGTTCCGATGCTTGATCATGAACGTCTCTGCGGTGTGTTGGTCGCGAACCGTTTTGAGGCAAAAGCGTTTCATGAAACCGACGAAAAGAGCTTCAAGGTTATTGCTGGAGAGGTGCTCAGAGCGGTTGAATCTGAGCGTATTTTCTCCAATCTGGACCGGATGCGAGTCGAACAGGAGCGGTTTTTTGAGGCGTTTGCACTTCTCAACGATGCAATCAAACCCGAGGAAGTCGCCGGCAAACTTCTAGAAGCGGCAGATAGAATTCGTGAATTCGATTTTGCGGCTGTGACATCTTACGATTCAGACAAAGGGGAACATCAGATTCTTCGACTTCGTACAAATAAATCTACGAAGCGCGACCTTGAAGGACAAACGTACCGAAACTCCGAAGGTGGTTTGATCGTCATGGCTCTAAAAAACGGCCATCCTTTGCCCTATGTTCCTCTCACAGAACAAGAAGTGACCGGTCCACAACAAGTTTTCGGAGATAACGGTCAGTTTGACCTCAAGTCCATTAAGGTATTTCCGATGATTCACCAAACCATTGGGGTGGGTGCAATTGCCATTGGATCTCGGCACTCCGACTCTGAGTTGAGCAATCGTGAAATTCGCATGTTCGAGACCATCTCTGATTATGCAGCCGCCACCCTTTCTAATGCTTCTCTTTATGGTCGTATGGAACGAATGGCTACGACCGACGCACTGACTGGTTTGAATAACCGTCGTCGATTTCTTGAATTGGTCGATGAAGCGATTGCTCGGGCGGAGAGATTTGACCGGCGGGTATCTATTCTAATGGTCGACGCGGACCACTTTAAGAGTGTCAACGACAACTATGGGCACCCCGTAGGAGACCTGGTTTTGAAAAAAATTGCCGGAATTCTCCAAGAAGAAGCCCGTCGAGTAGATGTCGTAGGCAGGTTTGGCGGAGAGGAGTTTATCGCGATGCTCGACGAAACAAATACTGCGGGCGCTCTCCAGGTCGCAGAGAGAATGCGTCAGGAAATTGAAAACTGCGTAATTCAGGGCGAATTTGGCCGAGTCGACGTTACGGTAAGTATGGGACTGGCAACTTACCCGGAACATGGCTCTAATGTGGGACAACTCATCGACGAAGCCGACAAGGCCCTATATTCCGCAAAAGAGAATGGTAGGAATCAAGTGCGAGTTGCTGGCGTTCAACGTTGCGCTGACCCCAAGAAACCAGGTAAAAGAAGCTCACAGGATCGAGCCAGAACTTGAAAAAAAACTTCATTCTCGACACAAATGTACTTCTTCACGATTCAAACGCTATCCTTGCGTTTGAAGAACATACGGTCACCGTACCGATTTACGTGATTGAAGAAATAGACAATTTCAAACGCGATCAATCAGAACTTGGGCGTTCCGCACGTTCTGTCGGTCGACTTTTGGACGGACTCAGGGAGGAAGGAGAGCTCGCAAAGGGTGTAGAACTCGAAACGGGTGGCACCTTGGTGGTTGCGTTTACGGCACGTAACTTACCGGAATCGATGCGTATCGGAAATAGCGTCGATAACCGCATTCTCGCAGTCGCACTCGAAGCGAAAGAGCAAGACCCCGAATCGGAAAGTATTTTAGTCACAAAGGATGTGAACCTCCGAATCCGCGCAGACGCCCTCGGGCTTAAAACCGAGGACTATGATGCAGAAAAAGTCGAAATCGACGAACTGTATT
Source organism: Myxococcota bacterium (assembly GCA_036337945.1). Classification (GTDB taxonomy): domain Bacteria; phylum Myxococcota; class Kuafuiibacteriia; order Kuafuiibacteriales; family Kuafuiibacteriaceae; genus JAYZDF01. The sequence goes on along the minus strand of JAYZDF010000007.1, from coordinate 41,775 downwards.
CAGGCGTCATTGATATCGAAGCCAAAGGCGAAGATATTGATGAGTTTTACAGTAAGGGCACGCTTCCTTTGCCAGACCCTTACTACCACCCGAATGAATTTGTTCACCTGAGAGACCCTTCTAATCCCAGTCATTCGGCTCTTGGAAAGGTAGACCTTCTCGAAAATACGGTCGTCCCAATTCGTCGGCATAAAGAGGGAGTCTGGGGCGTACGCCCCAGAAATAAAGAACAATCGTTCGCCTTTGATTTGCTTATGGACGATGACGTAAAGCTTGTGACTCTGGTTGGAAAAGCTGGGACAGGGAAGACGTTACTTGCAATTGCAGCAGGGTTGCACAAAGTCACAGAGGAATCAGTATTTCAGAAGGTACTTGTTTCCCGGCCTGTGTTTCCTTTGGGTCGTGATATTGGCTATCTGCCTGGCGATATCGAGGAAAAGGTATCGCCTTGGATGCAGCCTATTTTCGATAATGTTGAATTCCTCATGGGGCTTTCCAATGCTGAGAAACGTAATGGTCGCTCACATCGAGAATTGATAGATCTTGGTTTGTTACAAATTGAACCTCTTACTTATATTCGCGGTCGCTCAATTCCAAATCAGTATCTCATCGTGGACGAAGCACAGAATCTCACGCCTCACGAAGTGAAGACGATTGTTACTCGTGCTGCCGAAGGAACAAAGATCGTTCTCACGGGTGATCCGTACCAGATCGACAATCCTTATATTGATTCGAGCAATAATGGTCTTGTTCACACCGTAAACCGTTTTCGGGCCGAAAAGGTCGCGGGGCATGTGACACTCAGGAAGGGCGAACGCTCTGAATTGGCTGAATTAGCGAGTAATTTACTCTAAAGTATTGAGCGTATTTTCTTCGCAAGTGGGGAATTTCCCTTCTGATAAACGATGCTCCTCGCAAACGCATGACAGCGATCACACCTCGCTTTTATCAACTCATTCGTTTCTTCCTTACCTTTCACGCTACGCTCGTGTTAAGCTCCTGACATGCTCACGCTCTCAACGCTTGCATTGACCCTCGCTCTATCTACACAAGTATCTGCGAAAGACTTTCCGGATAAGCCATATAGCCTGAAGACAAAAGGCACGACCACTCAAGTGAAGAAAGGAGCGCAAGGTAAGTTCGCTTTGCAGATTATACCTGCGAAAGGTTTCAAAGTGAGTCGTGAAGCGCCTATGAAGATAAAACTGAAGTCCGAGGGTCTGACCCTTGAGAAATCGAAACTCGGTCAAAAAGATGTTGTCAACAAGAAGGGAGATTTCTCACAGTTCAATGTCCCGTTTGGAACCCCCGCATCGGGAAGCCAATCCGTTGCAGCGAACGCTGTATTCTTCATTTGTAATGAGAATATCTGCCAGCGGAAAGTTGAAAAACTCGAAGTGGCTGTTACCGTTAAACCATAGCGCCTGTGGCCGGTAAATTTCTTCTTGTATCGATTGAATCGGAAGCGGAGCGTTCCGCATTTAATGTAGCCTTTTCCACCTCCGCCCACCGCCCTGTTTATAGTTTGTCTGACCAGGATCTCCTACTGAGGCTTACAGAAATAAGGCCTGACCTGGTGGTACTGCCTATTTCCCAAAACCAGGATTTAGGCCCCCTTACTCTTCAAATATCCGCATTGAAGAAAGAACCCTGCGGCGAAGATGTTCCTATCCTTCTCTACCAGCGTGGGCCGAAAGCGCCAGATGATGTTAGGAAAATATTGAAGGCTGTAGGCGCAAGTGCTTTTCTTCCCTGGCCTCCGAAAGAAGACATCATCAGCAAAGCTGTCACTGTTTTGGTGCTCGACTCTTCGACGGATAGTCATGTGTCTATTCCGGTACTCGAAGAAGAGGCGACTGCGGAAATTACAGTGAACCAAATTCAAGATAATTTCATTGATCCAGTTTTGTTTGCTGCAGCGGTTGGTCTTGATGAGCATGATGATGAAATGCCCACGAATCCTCGGCAGTCTCTTTCAGAGATAGAGGAACTTGAGATCAAGGTCGAAGTTCAGACAGCTGAAGCCGACGTGGCCGAAGATACGGCCGCTAAGCATTTATTGTCCGCTCTGCCTTCAATTAAAGAGCTTTCTCCAAGTGCTGAGGAAAAGCTCCCTGTGTTCAGTGTACCTTCGGATTTCGAAAATACGCCTTCGATTCGGCAGGAATCTTTGTTGGCAGAGAATGTTCTCCGGAGCGATTCTTCCATCTCTCTTCCTGAGTTCCTTATCGAGCCAGAACTTCCAAATCGTGATACGGGCCAGTCGAAAGTTTCGGAGACAGCTCGAAAGAGAATTGAAGAGATAGAGCTTTCGAACTCTAAATCTGAAATTTCAATCTCGGAGATTCGTTCAGTGCCGGCAAATCCGGCCCCCGGAAACGCTTCCGAATTGGCAACCCGTAAAGGACTGGACGAGAGTCGACTTGGTAAGCGACTCATCCGCCGCATTGAAAAAACGCACGATGCCTTGGAGTCGCTCACGTATTATGATCTTCTTGGTGTCGACCCGTCGGTTACCGATCGAGTTCTGCGCGACGCTTATTTTGGTCTTTCACTTGAGTTTCACCCTGATCGATTTTTTCTTATGACCTCTGGGTCCCTTAAGGAAAAAATTTACGTTATCTTCCGTCGAATAAATGAAGCTTATTCTGTGCTGAGTGACGCCACCCTTAGGAGTGATTACGATCAATCACTCTTGGCTAAAAAACAGGGCGTTGACACCATAAACTCTTCTGCACCTCCACCCGGCAAAAGAGATGCTGCTGAAAGACAAAGTGACCCAGCATTTGTTTCCAATGAATCATCCAACCCTCAGACTTTTCTCGAAAAGGCTCAAAAAGCCTTCCAAGAACGAGATTACGATGGAGCTCGATTATATCTCAGGTTTGCTGCGAAGTTGGAGCCCGAGAATAGTGCTATCCGGGAGGCACTGAATAAAGTCGAGTCACGACTTCCTCCCTTAAATCCGACGATGCGTTGGTAAGAGAAACTTGCTGCTTTGCTGACGGGGAGATGATGCGAGCGAAAAGGTGGCGGGGAGCACGGGATTCGAACCCGTGATAGAGTTGCCCCTATACTGGTTTAGCAAACCAGCGCCTTCAGCCACTCGGCCAGCTCCCCAACCAAACTCAAATTTCAAATGCGGAGCAGGAGGGATTCGAACCCCCGGTAGCTTGCACTACGGCGGTTTTCAAAACCGCTGCCTTCAACCGCTCGGCCACTGCTCCTTAGTAATCCTGTGTGAACGCCCCAAAAAATAGATACCGGATCGTTCACTGACGACGCCCTCTAAATATAACTAGAATAAGAGCCGCCGACGTATTCCGTTACGTCGACGGAGCCTCTAACACGGTCCGACGTGACTGCAAAGCCTAAAGCATCGATCATTCAAGGATAAATTTCGAATTCTGTCGATTTCGCGCAAAATGTCGTTCAGGAAAAAACCCACACTCGTCCAAAGCTGCCCGGATAATTTGTTTCTCTGTGCCTCTGGCAATGGCTATTCGGGTGCGCTATCAAATTCGACAGTCATGGAAACACCGGAATTGCCTGCTTGGGCAGAAGAAATTCGATCCATTTACCTTCGAGGCGAATCGTCTGTTTTTGTACTTCATGGCAATGTGTTTGATGACATTCAGCACGGCGACCGATTTTTGCCTCTGACGGAGTTTTTGTCTGAAGTCCTGCTGGGGGCCAAAGAGATCATTGCTCAATTTAATCCGGCAACCGGCGTTCGGTTTCGGAAAAAAGAGAAATTTGTTGAGAATCTTGATCAACTGATTGGCGTGCAGGACGTCGATAAGGCTTTGGGCGGTCTTGAAAGCCTTATGCTCACTCAAGATCGAGTCGGGCTTATCGTTGATTATGCGGAAATGATCGCGCCATCAGGTGATACTGGGTTTCAAAGCGAAACAGACCGCAGAAGCATTGTAACGCTTCATCGCTGGAGTCTTGAGCGCCGTTTCGATTTTTCGGATAGCGTAGTTTTCTTGGTGACGGAGCAGCTATCCCAACTGTCGAATAAACTGGTTGCGAATCCAAAGGTTTCGAGCATTCGCGTTGAGCTTCCCGACCAGGAGGCTAGACAATCACTTATTCGTCAGCTTGAGCCTGATGCTACTGAGTTCGAACTTAATCGCTTGGCTGAACTCTCTGCGGGTCTCAAAAGTGTTCAGATTAAGGGGATTTTACAGCCGGGCTCCGATGAAGAAGAGGAGCTTTCGCAGCGTGTGTCGTACATCGCGCGATTGCTTGGAGACACGCCAGAAGCGAAAGTTCGGGCGGAAAAGCTGGCTCCAAAATTCGCTGGTGAAAGTTACGACGAAATTCGCGCTCAGCTTCAACCAGAACCCTCCGAATCTGAAGATACTAACACCACTGAATCAGAGCCGGATTCGCCAGAGACACTTGCTAATAGATACGAAGATGTCCTCAAGCTGCTCAACTCAAGGAAAAGGAAGATCTTGGAAAAAGAATGCTTCGGTTTGGTTGAATTCGTAGAGCCGTCTCACGATTTCTCTGCGGTCGGCGGAATGGAGGAGGTCAAAAAAGAACTTCTTAGCATTGCCGATCACATCAAGACAGGTCGTCGAACACGGGTTCCCATGGGACTTTTGTTCACGGGGCCTATGGGAACAGGGAAGACCTTTGTGGCAGAGGCCTTCGCGCGCTCTTCGGGACTCACAGCCATAAAACTCAAGAATTTCCGCAGCAAGTGGGTTGGTTCAACAGAAGGTAATCTCGAAAAAATTCTAGATGTTGTTAAAGCAATTGGGAACATTTTGGTCATTATTGACGAAGGCGACCGTGCGTTTGGAAATCAAGGAGGAGACGGGGACGGAGGTACTTCAAGTCGAGTGATCGCTCGGATTAAGGAGTTTATGAGTGACCGCGAGAATCGCGGTCGAGTATTGTTTGTGCTTATGACGAACCGACCAGATAAACTCGATATCGATATTAAGCGTGCGGGCCGTCTCGATCGGAAGATTCCGTTTTTCTATGCCAGTGCCCCCGAGGGGGTAGAAGTGGTTCTCCTCGCACAACTTGCTCGCCACAAAATTCACCACAATATTTCTTTTCCTGAGCATCGTGAGCTGATTTCAGAGCCTCTTTTGGGCTACTCCAATGCTGAACTTGAGGCGATTGTATTACTCGCTAACAACTATATCGAAAACGATGACCAAGTTCTTGATGCCGAACTTCTCAAAAAAGCCATCGTAGATTTCCTGCCCTCACGAGATGAGACCATGTTGGAGTACATGGAACTCCTAGCGGTCTTTGAAACGTCCAGTCGCTCTTTATTACCGGCTAAGTTCCGCGAAATACCCGTCGAGGACCTTCAGGCTCGTATGACGGAACTCCGACGCCTGATTGACTAGTATTAACACTTAACATAGGAGATTTTGTTAGAGTCGGTCAATCGACGATTGCCGTTAAGGGTGCTCCCTGACATGTAACGCGTCAATCTCGATGCAACTTGTTTTGGGTAATCTTTAAGTAGTTTTAGGCGATGAGCGCGCACGGATCATTTGGAAAATACGTCCTGCTTAGAAAGCTTGCGACGGGCGGCATGGGAGAGATTTTTCTCGCCAAGCAGGTTGGTCCGTCCGGGTTTGAGAAGCTTCTCGTTATCAAACGTATTCTTTCTCATCATCACGACAAAAATGACTACCTCAGTATGTTTCTTAGTGAGGCAAAACTTGTCGCTCGGTTGACTCATAATAACGTTATTCAAATTCATGAGATGGGCCAGATTGATGGCGACTACTTTATCGCGATGGAATACGTGCGCGGAAAGTCACTTCGAGACATCATCGATACGCTGAGGTCCCGTGGTGAGCAAATGCCTTTGGCCTATGTAATCGATCTTGCGATCAAACTTTGTGAAGGACTTGGTTATGCTCATGGTGCGCAAGATCTGCGCGGTCGTCCTATGAACATTATTCATCGTGACGTTAATCCTCACAATGTCCTTATTAGCTACAGCGGAGACTTAAAGCTTATCGACTTCGGAATTGCGAAATCAGAAATGGCTTCTGTGAATACCGCCACCGGAACCATCAAAGGCAAATTTGTTTACATGTCTCCTGAGCAATCTGCGGCGGACCCTATCGATTTTCGTTCCGACATATTCAGCCTTGGAATTGTTCTTTACGAGTTGGCGACTCTCGAAAATCCATTCGTTCGACAAAATGTTGTGCTCTCTCTTGAGGCCATCCAACGCCACGATGTGGACCCCCCTGAAACGAAACGTGACGGGGCAGCAGCTTTGGAGCCATTACTCGCTAAGGCACTTAGTAAAGATCCGGAAACCCGCTATCAAAGTTGTTACGAGCTAAGAGATGAACTACGTGGCTTATTCAGAAACGGTGATGTTCGGCCTGAAGAACAGGACATCGAGCACTATCTGAACAATCTGTTTAAGGAAGATATAGAAGAAGAAGATCTTCTTTTGGCTGAAGCAGATTCCGCCACCTCTCCCCCTCAACCACCCAGGCCCTCACTTACTCCCTCTTATGTTGAAGCGAGAAAGGAGAAGGATGTCACCAGGTCTGGTCGCCCTCCTTCTCATGTACCTGTTCCTCGTCCTATTACGTCTAAACCTTTTTCGGACGACGAAGAGACGATGTCGGGTGATCAAGAGCAATTTGCTGCGCGGTCTCGTCGTCAAAGTGAAGTATCCCGCCAAACCCGAAGTGACGATGAATCCAAAAGTGTTTCTGACCGCCCAAATTCCGAGTCTCCAAACACGCGGTCCGAGCGATTGCCTTCGGATATCTTACGATGGGCAAATGATGGCTTTCCGTCGATAAACTCTACTGCCGATATGCCCGCCGAGGCGTTACTCGATTCTTCCTTGCCCCCAGCTGTGCTCGATCCATTTTCGGACCCAGAAGAGCAAGCTCATGATTCAGGCGAGTGGATGCCTCCAAGAGAGGAGACTCGAGAAATTCGCCGCGGTTCTCGACCCGTATCTTCACCATTTGAACAGCCAAGCTTGTTTGATACATCGAGTAACTCGGGCCGGGATTATGACATGGAGCGCGAACCCAGTGCCTCTTTGCCTGTGTATGTCGGTAAAGGCAGACGCGCGATGTTTTTTGCCGCCGTCGTTCTTTTTCTGGTGACCGTCGCATTTGGATACTGGGCAACGCTTACCATTGCGAAGCGAGACGATGCCCCATCTAAGCCAGATAAAGTGGCCTCGCCCGAGCCAGCGAAACCCAAACTAAAGCTTGTTCCGGCTCCAGACCCTATTTTTACGCAAGATGAAAAAGCAAAACCAATCCCCCTTGCGAAGCCATCGGCAATCCCTCCAGAGCCAAAGGTTCGAGAGCCAACGAATAAAATAGAAGAGTCATCCTCCCAGGTAGAGAATAAGTCGAAAGTATCTAAGAAATCTCGTCGTAAAAAGAGACGTAAAACGGCAAGTTCTTCTTTGCGATCGAAGAAGCCGAGAATCGAGGTTTCGCAAAAAGATAGCACTGATAGCAACGACTCCCAGGCGATTGAACGAAGTTTGGATAAAATTCGAGTTAAGAAGAAAAACCCAAGAAGCTCCGTTTCGGCGAATCAAGGGCCTGTCGGTCAATCTACAGAAACCAAACCGGAGAAAAAGGTAGTTGTCGCTAAAGATAAGACGCCTGTTTCGAATGAGGCGATATCACCGTCTGAAGGTGCGTTATCGGTTCGCAGCTCCGTGGGGGTTCAAATTTACGAAAATGGGAAGCCCGCTAAAATTCGTAACGGCAAAATTTCTGTAGATACGAAGAGCGGTAAACTCAGCCTCAGCAGTCCTAATTTGCCCTATGAGATCGAACTCACCTATAGGGTGGTGTCGGGAGGCGTTTCGATGCAGTTGAACTGTACTCCGTGGGCTATTGTTAAACATAACGGAATCTCTCTCGGTAAAACGCCTCAAGGACCGGTCGCCCCCGGTCGCCGACATCGGTTCTCGTTTCTTAGGCCTGGGCAGCGAAAACCGGTGGTGGTCTCCGTTGTTTGGTATCCGGTTGTGAAGTGATGATGTTTGGAACTCGAAGTCTCTCAGTCTTTCTTTTTGGAGTATCTTTCTTCCTGTCTGATACGGCCGGTGCACAAGATACGGAGCCTCCAACTCTGACACATGAGTCTATTGGAGAAGCTCCTTTGTACGAGCCGATTTTATTTGATGTACTTATTCAGGACATCAGTGGAGTTTTTGCTCCTTCCGTCTATTACAGATACGCCGGCCAGGCAGACTATCGAGTAATTGAGCTTACTAGGAAAGATACGAATTTTACGGCCCAGATTTCTGGAAGCGAGGTCACCGGTGATATCGAATATTTTATCGAAGCGTTTGATGAGCAAGGAAATGGACCATCTCGATTAGGAAGTCCAAATCAGCCTTTTCGTATTGCCGTAGGAAAGATGACGCCCGCTATTCCGCTACCGCACCGAGAGAAAAAAAAGGTTCTTGTAACCCAAGATCCACTCGTTCCTAAAGTCGTTATCGATGCGCAAAAGAGCGAGGCATTATATGAGAAATGGTGGTTTTGGGTCACCATGACCGTCGCTTTAGCAGCAGGTGGTACTGCGGCTGCTTGGGCATTACAACCCGCTCAAGCAGAGCAGGTGAGTGTGAGGGTGATCGGGCCAGATCCTTATGGAGGTCTTCCATGAGACTTCTTATTGTTTTTAGTGTCTTGATGTCATTACTAGCTTGCGGCGGTCCTGAATCAGGCTTCAAGCAAAAGTTTGCCTTTCAACGACACGCGCTCGTTTGTGCAAAAGATGGTCTGGCCGTGCGCTTAGAGCGATATGAGGATGGAAACGAACTTCCGGATTGTCCACTCATGTTAGGCGTTGATCAGACCGTTCAAGGAACGTGTGACGGCTTTCTCGCGGGAAATCAGTATCAACTTAGATTGGTTTATTACACGAACCTTCCAGCACCCGCTTCTCCTCAGTATCTCGAGCTTGCGACTGCCGTAACATTCTTGGACCTTGAATCGGTTGATGACCCAGAAATCGTGGTCACTTTTGCGCAAATTGATCGATATCCCGATGATGACGGCGATGGTGCTCCGAATATTTCTGAATGGTGCGCCGATACAAATCCACGAGGTAACTAGTATAAGCCCTTAGTTTGGATGGATACTTGTTGTGGCGGCGTAGCCATGGTGAAATACGGTTATGAGCGACGACAAAGACCTCAAGGGTTTCAAGATCTCCGACTTAAAGACGCCACAGGTTCGAAGCTATAACAAGACCGTCCCAGCCGCTGACAAACAATCTCAAGCGGACACCGAAGTGGATTCTGGTTTCGAGCATATCGAAAAGCTCCTGGAGTCGAGCACCATCGAGGAAGTGGCGGACAAAATTCGTGGAACGTATGAAAAACTTGAGGAAATGGCAGCGAACGGAGACATGAAAAGTAAGGCCTCCGCCCAAAAAGCCATGATTGCCTACGAGCGAACAGCGGACTTATTTGAATATTTATTTGCGACGAAAGAATCAATTTCACAATAATTACAGTTGTTTATAGGCTCTTTTTCGTTTTTTCTTCTTTTTCTCGCAACACGTCAGGTCTGACTACCGATAAAAACAACCGAATCATGAAGCTGATATTGGGCCTGTCTCATGCTCAGCACTTTTGAGGTACTTACGATGAATGACAATAAAATTAAAGGAACATCAATTCGACTTTCTACGGTAGCGACGAGCACTCGTCGGACTGCAAAAACAGACTTCGGTACGGTTATGCGAAACGGTCTGGTTAAGGGAGCAAACGTTGTTTCTCAAGGTCTTCAGGTAGCAGCACCTTTCATTCCAGGTAGCGCAATTGTTTCGGCCGCGGTCGCAGGAACAAATCTCGCAGCGAGTTTCGGTAGTGGCGGTGGAGCTGGTGCAGCGCCTGCGAGCTATGGTTCAGGTGCATTTGGGACCTCTGTCAGTGGTCTAAGTTCAGCTGGAACTGGAGCGCTTGGTGGGGCAGGTCAGTCTACGGGTGCAGGTTTTGTTCCTGGTGCGCACAACACACTTCAGCAGGGTACAGCCGCTGCTGGGGCTTCACCATCTGATGCATTCACCAACATGCAGAGTAAGGTTCGAGAAACTGCAGAGTTTCAAGCGTCGTTCAATTTGCAGTATCTAGACCTGCAACAGACGATTCAACAAGATACACGGCAGTTCAATCTGATTTCAAACATCATGAAAACCAAGCATGATGCTGCGAAAAATGCCTTAAATAACGTTCGTTAGTCATAACTGATGTGGCCAAAACTGGCGGATTTTCCGCAAAGAGGCTACATTACTCCCACATGTCCGAAGAACTGCAAGTCTCAGGCATCGTAGACGTCCGTCAATCCGAAATCGCGCTTCTCTTGGAGGCCGGTCATCTACTGATGGAAATGCGAAAATTCAAAGAGGCGGAAGAAGTCTTTCAAGGCGTCGCCGCCCTTGTTCCTCACAGTGAAATTCCACTTGTTTGTATGGGAAACTTGGCTTTTAGCCTGGGGCAAAAAGATCGTGCATTGCGCTTTCACAACGAGGCCCTGAAGCGTGTTCCCGACAGCGCACTCGGTCACGCGCACCGGGGCGAAGTATTACTCTTCATGAAAAAAACGGCCGAAGCAAAAGAGGCTTTGGAGCGTTCACTATCGATTGAATCTGATGGGCCAGCGGCACTATTCGCAAGCAGCTTATTGGATGCAATTGCTGCGGAGGTGCTTTAGCTATGGCTCGGATTGGAGGAGGCGGAGGTGGTCCATTTATTCCGCCTCAAGCTGCCGGAGCGCAGCAAACGACAAAAGGTGATTTTGCCAGCAAAGTTAACCAGGCACAGGCTCCCACTCAAGCCACCCCCGCCGCGCAAGCGCAGCAAGCACAAAAGGCTCAAGAATCTCGGTTGACGGGACATATGCGAGAAATTGCACAGCGCTTGGCCAAAGGTGATGTCGATCAGAAAGAAGCAACTCGAGAATTCGTTTCCTTAGTTATTGAAGAGCGCTTTCCGAATCTCAAAAGAAAGAAGAAGAAGAAACAACAGGACGACGAAGAAGAAAATCAGAGTGCAGAAGAACAATTAGAGGCAGCAGTCACTGAACTCATTGATCAAGATCCCGCGCTTGCGAAGCGTTTAGAAACTCAGTTCAAAAAGTTGGCGAAGGCGTAGCACGGCATGTCTAAAGACGGTTCAGAACAGACACCGGTGCCAGCCAAAGCACCAGCAAAGAAAAAGGCGAGTGGTAGTCGTACGAAAGCTGCTTCTAAAAAGAAGCCGGCGAGCGCGAGTGGTTCTTCGAAATCGAAGGCGAATGGCAGTAAGCCAAAACGCAAGAATCCTGTTTTTCGACCGGGCATGACTCGCAAAGAGATTGCTAAGCAATACACGCCTTACGTCCGTTCTATCGCGGGCAAAATTTGGAAAACCTTATCCAAAGATATCGAGTTTGATGACCTGGTGAGCTATGGCATGCTCGGTTTGCTCGAAGCCGCGGATCGATTTGACCCAAAATACGGCGCAAATTTTATGACCTTCGCTTATTACCGTATCCGCGGCGCCATCTATGACGGTTTGCGGGGAATGGGATGGGTCAGTCGCAGCGAATATCAGAAAGTAAGATTTGAGCAGCAAGCCACAGCCTTTCTAAATAATGTAAACGACCGACAAATGATCCCGGTGAGTGACGGCAGTAAGCGTCTTGCGACAACAGAACAAGAGGTCAATGAATTGGCAGACGTTGTCGGAAATCTTGTCACGATCTATGTCACCGCGCTCGATGCGATGGAAGGCTTCCAAGTGAAGGACGAAACGACACCCGCGCTTGATGACTCCGTCGAATTGCAGCAATCTCGAGAACTCGTCCAGGAAGCTTTGGAAAAACTGCCGGAGCAAGAACGCAAACTCCTGAAGCTGTACTATTATAAGGAAAACTCCCTCGAGGAGGTCGGGAAGCAACTGGGTCTATCAAAGTCGTGGACCTCGCGCCTTCACGCCCGAGCAATTGAGAAATTGTCGCGGCTTCTCAAGGATTTGGTCGACGAGCACTATGAATCTACTGGTTTACCCCGAGACTCCGCCAAAGGGAAGAGGTTACGCACGCAACCTTCGGGGGCTTCTGGCCGATAAAGAACTACTCGGTTTGCGTCGAGTCGGTCTGGTTTACTGGGACTTTCACCTAGATAAATCGAACCCACGTAGAGATATACTGGAGGAACTATGAGCGACCCAATTTCAGGTGGAGCAAGCAAAGTCGCAGAGCAAATGCTCAAAGAAGTGCAATCGGCTATGAATCAAGCCGATGTTGCTCAGCAGCAAGCGACAGAAACACAATTCAATCAAGTCATGGAGGCTCAGCGCGTTGCTGAGATTCAACCCGGTGCCCAATCCCAAAACTCCACCGACGTGATTCGTGGGGCGATGGAAACCTCTCGAACGGGAGGTCAGTTTCCTGTTGTTCCTCCTGAGCAGCGAGCCATCGATACCTCGCGACTGACCAACGGCCTCAAGAGAATTGTTGAGGATGTGATGCAAGGCCAAAACAAATTCGGGAAGGTTCTCGATTTGGCGATGTCTGGTCGCGAGTTTAGCAGTACTGAACTTCTTGCTCTCCAAGCGGGTGTATACCGCTTTTCTCAAGAGCTTGAACTTACGTCGAAAGTTATCGAAAAAGGTACTTCGGCGATTAAACAGACCCTCAATACTCAAGTCTAGAGTTTTTTCTTCCCCTCATTTTTTCAGTTTCTTGATTGGACAACACCATGTTGTTTGCGCTTTTTTGTTCGTTGCATGAACAAAATCATCGGCGTCATCCACCTTGTCATCATTTGCTTCTTAGGCTCTTGGCCTCAGGCCTCTTTTGGACAAGACGCACTCAAGGTTGAATTACTTCCTAAAGCACTACGTGGAAGCGGTTTGCCCGCATTGGTTGTTCATGCGCAAGAAAAACTTCTCAAAGTCAAACTTGAACTGCGTCGCTCAACGGATGGAAAGAAGTTCAAACAGAGTGCTGGTCCCATTTTTGCCGGCCGCAGCCATAAGTTTGAACTTCCTATGAAACGAGGCAAGGCAACTTACTCTGGTCAGCTCTCAGTCGAAGTCGGCAACGGTCAATCAGGCTCGATGCCGCTCGAATTTGAAGTTGCGTTGGTAGAGCCTCTTGCGATTACAATTCTGTCTTCTGATGTTGACCTCAAACAAAGGCAGTTAGAGTTCACGGCCGACCGCGATGTCGCTCGAGTGCAGGTATCTGTTATGTCAGACACAGGTACGCCTATGGGAACAGTAGAACATAACTTTTCGGACCGTAGTTACGCAGCGGGTCAAAAGGTTCCAGTTCCTTGGAAGCAGGGCAAAGGACGTGTCATGCGAATTAACGTCAAAGCCTGGGACACGGACAACTTCTATGGAGAGATCGAGTTGTTCCCGTGGAAACTAAGTATCCCGCATGAAGAGATTCATTTCGTGACGGGCTCAGCGGAAATTCCGTCGAAAGAAGAGCATAAGTTATTTTCCAGTCTAAAGGAGATTTCTGACGCGATCGCAAAATATGGCTCCTTAGCAAAACTAAAACTTTTTATTGCTGGTCATACTGACAGCGTCGGCGACAGTGTTTCTAATCGCTCTCTGTCTCAAAGACGAGCGCGCTCTATTGGTCAGTGGTTTCGAAAGAAAGGCATCAAGATTTCGATTATGGCCGCAGGGCTTGGAGAGGATGATCTCTTGGTTGAAACACCAGATAATACTGATGAGATTCGAAATCGTAGAGCGGAATATGTTGTTTCGGTCGATTCGCCCCCGCTTGTCGGCGGCGTACGCTGGCAAAAGCTTTAGTGCAGCCATCCAGAGACGACAGCAATACTTTCCCATCCTAGGTCAATTGGGAACTCCATCGACTCAACTTGATATTGTTTTACAATAGCACGTACCCACCAAATTAGAGCACGTTCCTTTGGGATAATACCTTTTGATAAGATGGATGTGTTCGCACCTTTATACTCAGCGAGCGCCAGAGGTAAAACGTTGTCCCATTTGTCGAGTAGGTGTGCAAGATATCTTGCACCTGCAAAAATACTTTGCGCTGCATCAAGAGGATTATTCGCGCCAAATCGTCTCGCGATACCTGGCCTGAGTTGCATAAGTCCCATACGACCATCGTTCGCGATGGCCCCTGGCCGGAATCCAGAGGAAAGCGTAATGATTTCACGAACGAGCATTTCAGGAACATCAACAGCATCAGATGCTTGACGAATGACCGACCGTAGTTGGCGATAACTTAGTTGGATGTTTCCTAATGTTTGGTACCCGCGAACGTGCTCATTCTTGAATTGTTGTTCGACGCAGTAGCGGGCCATTAAGCGGAATTCGCCCTTGCTGTATTTTGGCTGCCAAAAACGATCCATACGTCCGTCTTGAATACAGTCATACTCTTCGGGCTTTTTGCCCTCTTCAATGTCTCGTGCCTCAAGTAGCCCCATGAGACTCGCTTGATCTTCTTTTTTGATTTGCTGATATTGGTTCGCTAAGTCGAGATCTGACCTCGCTGAAACAAAGGAAAGTGCTTCTTCAATATCTCCCGCCTGCACCTCGGAAGCTAAGGCGAGCGTGCAGCAAAATGACGTATATAATATTACTTTGCTCCACATACGCCTACATTATCGGACTTTTCCGTCCGAAGTTGCTGGAAACCTTTGAAAACGCGGCGGTTTTCCTTCTTTGTTCAGGGTAAATATGAACACTTGTTCGAGGGGTTTGGGCTTTGCGTCGTACGCGGAGAAGTTATACACCAAAGTCGCGATGACAAACGACATTATTAACTTCAATGCTGGCCCAGCGGGTCTTCCCAAAGCTGCTCTTCATAGAGCTCGTGAAGAATTCTTGAACTTCGAAGAAACGGGTATTTCGATCATGGAACACTCTCATCGAGGAACAGCCTACGATGGTGTTCACGAAGCGGCTCGCAGCCTTGTGAAGGAGCTTCTCGAGGTTCCCGAGAGCCATGAGGTGATGTTCTTGCAGGGTGGCGCGTCCCATTTGTTCGCCCTTCTCCCGATGAACTTTCTAAGCGAAGGCCGCTCCGCCGACTATGTTGTGACGGGCAATTGGTCGAAAAAAGCACTTGCGGAAGCACAGATTATTGGAAGCGCCCGCAGCGCAGGAAATGGTGAGATTGACGGGAAGTTTCTGCGAATTCCAAGCATCGATGAGCTCGAACTCGACGAGCAGGCTGCTTACTGTCACATCACTTCGAACAATACAATTTCTGGCACTCAGTATCACGATTTCTTTGACAGTAAGGCGCCGTTGGTTGCCGACATGTCGTCCGATATCATGTGGAAACCACTCGACATCTCGAAGTTTGGTTTAATTTATGCGGGAGCCCAAAAGAATATAGGTCCGTCTGGAGTAGCGGTTGTGATCATTCGAAAAGACTGGGTTGATCAGGCGAACACCAACATTCCAAAATATTTTCGTTTCAAGTCTCATCTCGATGCCCGTTCTCTTTTCAATACTCCACCAACGTTTGCGATTTATATGATCAGAAACGTATTGGAGCACACCAAGAAACTCGGTGGAGTAAGCGTCATGCACGATATGAATCAGCGGAAAGCATCAATACTTTATGATGCAATTGATTCGAGCAACGGATTTTATCATTGCCCCGTTGAAATCGAATCACGTTCTTCCATGAACGTCGTTTTCCGACTCCCTGATGAGGAACAGGAAGCAAAATTTATCCAGGCGGCTGCTGATGAAGGTATGATTGGTCTGAAAGGACATCGCAGTGTAGGCGGTTGTCGTGCGTCTATCTATAATGCCGTCAGCGTCGATTCTGTGGTAAGACTAGCAGACTTCATGAAAACGCAAGCAAGATAGACGCTTGCTCGATAAGGGAACAGCCAGGAAGGAAAGATGACCACACTCGTATCACTCATACAAGAAGGCGCTAGCATTGATGCAATTGCTCAGCACGTTGATGGACTCGAGGAAGCGCAACGAATTGAGCAAATGTATGCATGTGGTGCCAAGCCTCAAGCCAAACTTTGGGAAGCGGCCGCCGGAAGAGATATAAAGACAACTGACTTCGTGAATGAAAGCGACAAGACGGTGATCTACGCTGGTCGCAATACATTGCCGGTCTTCAACTATTTCCAAAAACGGTTTTGGCGACCTTCTGATGGTTCAGACGTTGTAGGCTATAATCATCAGAGTATGTCAAAATTTACGGGCCCGGGGTATTTCGTCACAGAAGACGGCGATAACGGAGAACTGGTATTCAACTATGTGAAAAGTGTTAGCCTCTGTCCGCCGTCTTGGCCTGAGATTCGTCCTAATACCGGACTCATTCCCTCAGCAGTTTACGGCCATATGCTTGATTACAATCGACGAGTGACTAAAGATATGGTGATTGGTTGTGCGACAAAAAAAGGCAAGGCGATCGGACAATATTATCTGCTGACGCGCGCTCGTAACCTCGAATAATCTGTGTACGTCTCGCCTAGACATTGACGAACCGTCATGGCTGCACTAGCGTCCTAATCGTTAACGGGAGATCTTTCCATGCAGCTCTATACGAAAATCCTCATTGGTATGCTCGTAGGCATCGTCCTCGGCTTCCTGCTCGGCCCAAATTCATCTCTCTTACCGCAAGATGGTATCGATTTACGTTCTGGAGTGAAGGTTTATGTCACTCCAGGCGGCGCAGAGTCCCCTTTAGCCGAAAAGGCCACCAGCGCTCAAATCGTCGAGGCTCCTTCAGATAAATCACAGTGGCTTAAGATTGAATTCAAACTTACCCCTCCAGACTTACTGAGTCTAAAGTCAAAGGGCGTCGATGTCGCGCAGATCAAACCAGGAGAATCTATCTTTGGCTTCGTTAAGGACGGCCCAAAGATTAAGCGCTTCGCTCCACTCGGTCGAGACCTCGTTACTTGGACTGAGTGGATAGGCCGTCTCTTTTTGGCCATGATTAAGATGGTGGTCGTGCCGCTGGTCTTTTTCTCTCTCGTTGTTGGTGTCGCTTCGCTTGGAGACTTCAAAGCACTTGGCCGATTGGGCGGACGAACGATTGGATACTTCATGTGCACGACTGTCGCTGCATTAATTATTGGCGTCGGCCTCGCCAATATTACTCAGCCCGGAAAACTTCTCTCTGAAGCTGATCGCGCAAATTTGTTAAGTTCCTATGGTGGTTCAGTTGGTAAGACGATGGAGAGTGCGGCAAAAGCTCCCAGCCTCGTTGATCAGCTAGTAAGTATCGTCCCAACCAATCCTATTTCATCTTTGGCCTCTGGTGACATGCTACAGGTCATCTTCTTT
The DNA here is from genome assembly GCA_036337945.1 of Myxococcota bacterium. GTDB lineage: Bacteria > Myxococcota > Kuafuiibacteriia > Kuafuiibacteriales > Kuafuiibacteriaceae > JAYZDF01. Next base: position 24,473 of record JAYZDF010000007.1, on the reverse strand, counting down.
GCGCTGATGCTGGGTATCGCGCTTACCATGATGAAAGTAGAACGGTCTCAGCTCGTTGTGGATCTCTTTGATCGTCTCAACGAGGCGATGGTCATGCTGGTCCATATTGCTATGTTAATCGCGCCATATGGTGTTGCTGCTCTTTTATTCAAGGTGGTCGGAAGTACCGGGTTATCTGTTCTACTCGCTCTTGCTGTATACGGTATTGTTGTTGTTGTTGGTTTGCTCATTCATTTGTTTGGTGTCTATGGGACCGTCATCCGTCTCGGAGCAAAACTGCCGCTATTCGCATTTTTAGGCGCGATCAAAGAAGCTTTATTGGTAGCGTTTTCGACTTCAAGCTCCTCAGCCACTCTCCCTGTGACGATGGAAGCGTGCGAAGACAACGTAAATTGCAGCAATAAAATCACAAGCTTTGTTCTACCTTTGGGAGCTACTGTGAATATGGACGGTACAGCTTTGTATCAGGGTGTTGCTGCGATATTTATTGCGCAAATTTACGGGATGGATTTGAGCGTCGGAGATCAAGCAACCATTGTAGTTTCTGCAACGCTAGCATCCGTTGGAGCTGCGGGTGTCCCAGGTGCAGGTATGATCACGCTCGCTATGGTTCTTACTTCAATCGGCGTGCCCACTGAGGGCCTAGCCCTTATTCTTGGAGTTGATCGACTTTTAGATATGTTTAGAACGATGACAAATGTTGTGGGTGATAGTGCAGCGACGGTGTTTATGGCGCGTCTTGAGGGCGAAGATCTTCGAATTATGTCTGATGCCGAAGATGCCCGTAATCCCAAAAAAGGCTTTGAAAATCGTTTAGACCAAGCTCCACAAGCTGTGCCGGTCGAAAGCGAGGATTAGTTCCTTCCTCGTCGATACCTAGGCGCTTCGTCTTGTTTAGGATGTCCAAGATCATACAAGAATAGCCACGCGGACAGAGAAGCATTGGCCATTGGTTTTTTCATTGTTCTCTTGAACGGAATGAAGTCATCAAATTCCGGATTGGCTACAATCACCGCCGCCTTCCAGCCAGCCCCGAATTGCCCAAACCATTCTCCCATTCTTTTGTAGAGTTCTACTGTATCGGTTTCAAAGCGTGCACCATATGGAGGATTACAGACAATGAGCCCTTGAGACGTATCAATTTCATCCTCAAAAAGTTCTTGAATGGTTTCAATATTGATCTCATCGAATTCCGAATTTTGAAATCGAATGCCTTTCACTTGCGCCTCATGCGCATTTTTCTTTGAGCACTTAACTGCCCGCGATGCGAGATCGTTCCCAACTACGAGCGGCTGAGTATCTTCGAATAAGGGCGGAAGCTCCCGCGAAAACTCGGAGAAGTTGTCTAGCTTGTCTAGTAGCGGTCGGTTCTCGTTCGTCCATAATTTCATTGCGCGAGCCATGCTTACGCCTTCAATCAAGAACGTGCCGGAACCGCACATGGGGTCGATTAATATTTCTGACTTGGGATTCCAGCGGGCAAGCATGAGAATTTGCGCGGCGATGTTCTCTCGTATAGGCGCTTTGACACGATGAAGTCGGTATCCGCGCTCATGAAGGCTTCTTCCTCCCAAGTCGATTGACACAACCAACTTTCCTTTTCCACCACGTACCGATACCAAAATATCCGGATTTTCCGGTACAAGTTCTAGTTCGATATCTAAATGTTCCGCGGTTTCAATCAGCGCATTTTTTACCGTCCCCTGAATTTGTGACCGGCTCGCAGGAAAGTCAGCGACATCTCGCGCCCTGACTGAAATTCCCATGCCATCTGTGAACCATTTTTGATCAGCTTGTTTCAACCACTTGGATGTATCTTCGAAAAGTGATTCCAAGCGTGGTGCGTCGGTTTCAAAAAGGTCGGCGAGAATTCGAGACGGGGTACGAAGATAGTTTGTACAAAGCCAGGCGAGCTCGTGTGAGTACGGATAAACTAGTGTTTGAGGGTCGAATTTGAGTGGCTTGGGCAGCTCGACGTTTTCAAAGTGCCGTCGACTCAGCCGTTTGAGTTCGGCTTCCATGGCTCGGTTGGATTCGCCCGAGCCAATCAGCCTAAGATTGTTAAGATGTTTCAGAGTCTATGGTCCAGCGGCTTCGTCAAGGTCCGCTCTTTTGTCTTCGACATCTTTGTACTCGTCAGCCTCAGGAAGAGCATCCTTCTTCTCAGTGATGACGGGCCAAAGAGGAGCAAGGCGGGCGTTGATCTCCGTATACTCTTCCCATTTCTCTGGAAGGTCGTCCTCTGAAAAAATTGCGGTTGTTGGGCATTCTGGCTCACAAGCACCGCAGTCAATGCATTCATCGGGATCGATAACGAGGAAGTTTTTTCCTTCCTTAAAACAGTCTACGGGACAGACATCCACGCAGTCCGTATATTTACATTTTACACAAGGTTCAGCGACTACAAAGGTCATACATATTCTCCTACATGAGGCTGAAACTTGGATCAACATAAGTCCAGCTCGCATTTGTCTTTTCTTTCATGACATCTTGTGAGCTTTGCGATTAGATGCGCCCAGAATGACTGACAAAATTGAAAGCTACCTTTGTGACACCTGGCAATTTGGTTCTGGAAGTGGATCGACTTTGGTTAACCCGGCGACGGAAGAAACATTGGCGGTTGCGGATACCTCGGGATTGGACTTCAAGGCCGGACTTGATTTTGCACGCCGAAAAGGTGGCGCTGCTCTTCGTGATATGACCTTCGCTGCCCGTGCAGAACTGCTGCAGCAGATGTCTTCTGCTTTACATGCTGCTCGTGAGGACTTGATTGAGTCTGCAGTTCTCAATGGTGGGTGCACCCGTTCTGACGCAAAATTCGATGTTGATGGGGCCATTGGAACCTTGGCGGCCTATGCTGCGTTTGGAAAAGAACTGGGTGAAACAAGAATTCTTGCCGATGGCGACGGTATTCAACTTGGAAGGAGCCCACGATTTTGGGGTCAGCATATCTACACCCCGAAAAATGGTGTTGCCGTTCTCATCAATGCCTTTAATTTCCCTGCCTGGGGTTTTGCCGAAAAAGCCGCTTGCGCTCTGCTAGCGGGTATGCCCGTATTTACCAAGCCCGCAACGTCTACTGCGCACACGGCTTGGAAGCTGACTCAGGTGCTGGTCAACGCCGACGTCATGCCGGAAGGGTCAATGAGTTTTGTGGGTGGACGACCGGGTGATTTACTCGATCATTTGATTTCCCAGGATGTATTGGCCTTCACCGGTAGCGCGGCAACCGCGCGAAACCTTCGTCAACACCCCAGAATCATTTCGGAAACCGTACCCGTAACCGTCGAGGCCGATAGTATAAATGCTGCGGTTCTCGGGCCTGATGTTGAATCAGGGTCAGAAGCTATGGCTCTTTTTGCAAAAGATGTGTCGCGAGATATGACACAAAAGACGGGCCAAAAATGCACCGCAACCCGCAGAATTTTTGTTCCTGAAGATAGTCTAGACGCAGCGACCGAAGCGCTCATCGAACAACTTTCCGAAATAAAAATTGGAAATCCACAACTTCGCGAAGCCAGAATGGGTCCCGTTGCCAGCGCTCGACAGCTCAAAGACGTGAGTGCAGGCCTCGAGGCTCTCATGGCGGAAGCACAACCCGTCTTTGGAGGTCCTGGTCGCCCGTCGGAACTTGTGGGGATTGAAAATGACAAAGGCTTTTTTCACTCTATTGCCTTGCTTCGTTGCAAAGCTACGCAGGACGCAAATCAGCTTCACTCGCATGAAGTCTTCGGACCGGTTGCGACCATCATTCCGTATTCAGGCAAGCCTCAGGACGCGGTCGATCTCGTAGCGCTTGGAGATGGTGGTTTGATTTCATCGGTATTTAGCGATGATCGAAAATTTTTGGAGTCAGTTACGCTTGGTCTAGCGCCATACCATGGGCGAATTTATCTGGGCGGCGAAAAGGTCGCTGAATACGCAACGGGGCCAGGACTGGTGCTCCCGAGCTGCGTACATGGAGGCCCTGGTCGTGCAGGTGCGGGGGAAGAGCTTGGCGGGATTCGAGGCGTGAAACACTTTATGCAGCGCACTGCGATTCAAGGCTATCGACCTTTGGTCGAAAAGATCACCGGAACCAAGAAAAGCTAAAAATTAACTGAGTCGTTTTGAATCGTCGCTCTCTATCATCTGAGCAATTTGTCCAATATGCATTGGTCTTTTACGGCCTCATGTTCGCTGTTTCAGTCGTCTGGATTTTCTTCGATCGAGGAATGAGTATTGAGGCTCTATTTTTGTGGAGTCCGTCAGACCTGCTCGCAATCCACCTTGCATTAGGTGTATCGCTCGCCATTTTCCTTCATGCGCTCACAAAAGAACTTAATGCCAAATCTGAATGGTCGCGTCGACTTACGGTTTGGTTTCAAAGCGAGCTCGGACATATCAATACAAGAACAATTTTTGTTTTGGCTCTCTCATCAGGTATCGGAGAAGAACTACTTTTTCGAGGAGTGATTCAGCAAAAAACGGGTGTTTTGATTGCCTCGTTACTATTTGGACTCATGCATTGGCCTCCCAAAAAAGAGCTCAGGTCGTGGACCTATATGGCGGGAATCGTTGGCTTGCTGCTTGGAACTATAACCGAACTGACGTCCTCTATTCTTCCGGCAATAATTACTCACGTTCTCATTAATTTCTTAAATTTGCGGCTGATTGTTCGGACACGTAGCCTTTGATTCTCGTTCTGATTAGAGTGTGTTTCATTGATTCTAAGTATCAGAATCAAGTTTCCGATAAATCGTTCTTGCGGCAATCCCGAGGAGTTGCGCCGCCATGCTTTTGTCGCCGTTTGTTTTTTCAAGTGTTTCTTTGATCAGCGCGAGCTCAGCATCAGCTAGCTTAGTCCCAATCGGAATGAGAACGCTGTCTCCATCACGCCGAATCGACGACGGACGTGGGCTAGAGGATGAAAGCAATGTGCTCGGTAAGTCAGAAATTTGTATTTCAGCGTTCTTTGCGAGGACAACCGCGCGTTCGATAATGTTTTCAATTTCACGAACATTTCCAGGCCAGGAATAGCGTCGAAAAATCTGCATTGCTTCTTCGCTGACTCTCTCAATTGGTCGGTTATTCTTTTGGCTATACTTCTGAACGAAATAGCTCACCAACAGAGGGATATCTTCCGGACGCTCCCTCATGGGTGGTAGTTCAAGTGCTATAACATTCAGTCGGTAATAAAGGTCTTCTCTAAACTGCCCATCATGAACCATTTGCTGCAGGTTCCTGTTGGTTGCTGCGACGAGTCTAAAGTCGACTTGTATGGGTTCGGCGCCTCCCACTCGATCGAATTCTCCCTCCTGTAAAACACGCAGTAGTTTGACCTGAACGCTCGCAGATAGCTCACCGATTTCATCTAAGAAAAGGGTTCCTCCATCTGCTCGATCTAGTCGGCCCTTTTTGTTTTCAGTCGCACCGGTAAATGCGCCTTTCTCGTATCCAAAAAGCTCAGCCTCTAGAATTGATTCTGGAAGCGCGGCGCAGTTCACGGTCACCAGTGGTTTATCCATCCGCGGAGAATGCTCGTGTATGGCTTTGGCGATGATCTCCTTTCCTGTTCCTGACTCTCCATATAAAAGGACTGAAGCTGAAGAGTCCGCTACTTGTTGAACTGTTTCCATAAGCTCAACCATGGCGGGCGACCGGCCTACGATGGTCTTTTCCTTCACGCTATTGGGATTTAGGCCTACAAGGGTTCGTCTAAGCAGTAGATTCTCTTCTTTGAGTAAACGTTTTTCAAGGCACCGTTCTATAACCTTCAGAACAAGTGCTGACTTAAACGGTTTTTGGATAAAGTCATATGCGCCTACTCGCATGGCGTCGACCGCATTTTCAACCGTCCCAAAGGCCGTCATAACGATAACGTCTGCATCAGCGCCAATGGCTTTGGCATTGAGCAAAAGGTCCTTCCCTGACATCTGAGGCATCATCAGATCGGTAAGAATGATATCCACCGGCCGTTGTCGCACAAGCTCAAGTGCCAAGGTTCCCGAGCTCGCTGTTAGTACTTCCAAACGATAGTTTTCGCCGGCTTTCGATTGTAGCTGTGCCCGTTCAAATAGAATTTTTAGAGATTGGAGATGACCAGTTTCATCATCAACTAGGAGTACGGTTGCTTGCCGTTCGTTCTGGGCTTGGAGCTCGTCCGATTGCTGTTCGCTCACGCCTTGTTTCTAACTTGAATGGGTCGATTTACGCAAACAGACTATTTCTCGCGGCGTCGACGAATCAAAAGGCCGAAGCCGAGTCCTAGTGCAAGCAAGAAGCTGTTTAGGTTCTTGCCATGAGTCGCTGTTGTTTCGCAGCCGCAAGCGAGGTCCTCGGAGTTGGAAGATGGCGAGAGTGCATCGTTGTGACCAACCCGTACTCTGAGTTCATCACTCTTGTTCCCGTTGGCGTCTGTCGCATACACGGTGAGCTCTTCGTGTCCTTGAGCTTGTGTAAGGGAGAAGAGTCCTTGAGCCTTGGTTTCTTCGAAAGCATCTAAAGGAATGACAAAGGCCTGGTCACTGTCGTCGAGCCGTCCAAAGAGTCTCAGTTTGCTTGCAGGCGAGTGCTGATCAGTAACTTCTATTTCTACACCGAGTTCACTCATCTTCGCAGAAAGCTCTGGGGCAAATGGGTCCACCAGAACCTCAAGAACAACGGGGCTTGGGTCTAGCGTCTCATATGCATCAAGATATCGAGCGCGAACTTCAACGGTATGTAGGCCCGGGAGCATGAGCGCTGAGGCTTCTAAATGAAGACTCCCATCGGGCTGAGCTGGATAAGGAACTCGCCACACGCCTCGGTCCACCCGGATTTGGTATTCGAGCTGATTTTGTATGTCGTAAGGTAATTCATCACCCACCTGAAGTCTTATCCGTCCCGTCGGTTTTTTATCGCCGAGGTTGTCAAACCTGTGCAGACCGTCGTCTTCGTGCAGAGATGCATAAGTGTTTGCCACACGGCTAAGGTTTGTCGATTGAGAGGATGTAAAGGTCATCGACAACGTTAGATAATCGTCTTGGATTCCGTCTCGAGCGATATCGTTGATTCTCAAGAATACAGGCGCGCCTCCTAGAGCTTCGGACACGGTGTCGCTTATATCTACGTTGAACTTAAGCTGATTGGTAATGAGTGCTTGAAGGGCGAGGTCGATCAAGGTTGGAAGGACCATCGCAAAGTCTGCATTGGGTAAAAGTTCGTTGAAAACTTCGTCAAAATCATCAATCCGAAGTTCGCCTACATTGACCTCCAAACTGTTGTCAGGAAGCACCATGAGGTTGAGTCCGACATTCACATCTAGGGTCACTTCGAAAATTCGAACGTATCGATCCTCAATAAGAACATGAAACGCGAGTCCCATATCTTCTACATTGAGCTTCAGCAACCAATCAAAGATGTCATTACCCATTGAATCTTGCCCGGTGATTGCGCCGCTACCAAAATCTACCAAAGGTTGACCTTTGGGTTTAATTTGAAGCAGCACAGGTGCGCCGTCTTTCGCGAGGAGCGACAGGTCAGAGGCAAGCAACGAAAGAACCGATGCGTTAAGACTGAATTGGCCTCCCGTCAGTTCTTTGATGTCTTCGCTTTGAAGTTTCAAGCACAGCGAACCCGAGCGGTGAACCGCGTAGAGGATTTGATTGATATATGCCGAAGCAATCGTCGCTGCCGCGTGATATGGTCTACCCTGGCTATCGGTGCCGCCAAGTACAGGAACGGGCCCTGCTGGCATATTGAAGGGTTCAAGTTCGCCAATGCAGTCGGCGAGCTCCGCTTCTGCGCCACCCGTCACTGTGACCTCTAGACCGTTGCCTGTCCCGCGATCTATCACGGGAAAGCGACCTGGTTCCGGCGCTGCAAAGATTCCAAATGGTTTTGCACTCTTGAGTGCTGGGATACCAGCGAGCTCAGCCAATGAGAGCTGAGTCTCCAGCTTGGCTGGCATGGTATTAATGTCGCCAAGCGCATCACTGATCAAAGTTTGTATCAGTGGTTTCATGACATTATTGAGGAGTGGCCGGAATAGATCGACGAGTCCGCTAACGACGGCGAGAAGCCCATCAGTTACTGCTCCGCAAAAGGTTCGGCACTCGGAGCAGCGTCCGCCGGGATCGAGACAGGTTCCCGCAACTTCTAGTCCGCAGTCACGACATTCAGGCTCTTGGCAATAAACCGAAGAGCCTACGACGCGAATGTTCAAGTCATTAAGAGCGATATCATCGATGCTGGTTTGAATGTCGAATAGTCGTTCTGGATCAGGGCCAACACCAGGGTCAATAATTGCTTCAACAGAAATTTCAGCGGCGTGTTTGACCGGGCCCATTCCCAGGGTTCCGACGATAGGGCAAGACGCATCAGAGCCGAGTAACTCCTCTTTGAGATCCATTTGTAGCCCGATGCGCAAGTTGTTCATCGCAAGTTTGATTTGATTAGGAGTTTGGAATTCGAGCTCTAGTTTTTGATCGAGGTCGTCGAGCCAAATGAGTAGCTCAGCGTCGCGTAACTTGGCAGAAGCGATTCCTATATTAAACAGGTCCTGATCCGGGATTTCGACTCGCAAAACATTATCTGTTCCGATAGTGATTCCTTGTTGCGAACCAGCAGTTGCCAAAATGAGGTTCGGCAGTTCGGGTTTGATGAAGTCGATGAATCTTTGGGTGACGCGTATTCGAGTTGCTTCAGGAATGACTACAGAGTCTGGTCTCGCCGGGTCGTTTCTTGGATATTGATATTCTTCACTGGCGCAGCCTCCGCCGCCGCAACCGATACCCGTGTCACAGCCTCCTCCTCCTGCTCCGCCTCCGCAGGCAACGAATGCAAAAACCGTCAATGCGCAGAGACGTAAGAAAGTTCGAGAAGATGTCAGTCCAGGCTGCATAAGCAATCGCGAGTGTAGTGGGATCCGACTATGTACGTCAAAGTCACAAACGAGTTAGGGCCTCGAACCGCCTTTTTGTCGAGGGGAGTATAGGGTAATCATGAGTTTGATATGATCAAGGTCAATCCTCTTGTGGCCCTTGTGCCAAATCCTGGGGAATGATTCCATACCTATATCGTGTCCGTTTCACCGTCTGACCCCAGTGATCCCGAAGCTTGGCAAGGCATTCCAGATGTTTGTGGGAGTTGTATCGCTTGGCGTTCGACCCAGGTGGATCAGTCTCGCCAGGTTGCATCCGGTATATGTAAGCTCAGGCCTGAGCTTCAATCTGTTCCTGCAGATATGAGAAAATGCACGATTTATAAACCGCGCGGTCAGTTCGTTTATTCACCGGGACAGTCGAGTTCTCCTAAGAGGCGTCGAGCAAAGGTGCTCAAAGTCGTACGAATCGATGAGAATGGCCAAAAAACAGAAACAACGCATGCCCAGAGGAGACCTCCACGAGAAGCTCCAAAGTCACCCTTGCCGGCCGATATTAATCTCGGTGATGGAGCCAGCGAAACTCAAATAAAGCAGTTACTCGTCGAGGTCTTCCGCACCGAACTTAGTCCGTCTAAACCCTCGATTCATCCGAAATTCGCAGGTGGAAAAGTTTCTATTCATACCGCTGAAGAGAAGAGTAACGAAGTCAGTGCCGAGAGACTCTTTACTCAACTGGTCCATCTTCAAGAGAGCCTAGCCTCTTTAGAGTCCAATCTTCAACGTCATGCGGGCAAATTTGGTGAGCGGTTAGTGACGGACCTTGATGGTCAGCTCAAGCGCATCAGGGGTACGATGACCACCTTCAATGTCATGTTTCGCGAAAAGACTGACTTCTTCAGTAGCAAATAATCCTTTTGCTCCTTCACGTTGACACTTAGTCGCACACAGCGCACAAGCCTACTGTGATTCCCAAGGCCAAGGATAACGTCGTATATATTGATTCAGATAGTGCGCCGAGGATTATAGCCTACGGTGAAGATTTCTTATACGAGCACCTTCCGATCGGAACTCGAGTGATCTATCCGAACCCACCGATCAAAGGTTTGCCAAATCCTGATGCGGCGATTCGTTATGCACTCAATCATCCTCTCGAAGCTGACCCTTTATACGCGCAGTTAAGACCCGGGATGTCCGTCACAATCGTGATGGACGATATTTCATTGCCGCTTCCTCCAATGACATTGCCCGACGTCCGAGAACGTATTTTGAAGATCCTTCTTCAAATGTTCGACGACCACGGTGTCGACGATATTCGTCTCCTCATCGCCAACGCGCTCCACCGGCCTATGACAGAAGCAGAGATGAAACGGATGGTCGGTGCCGATATTCATAATCGTTTTTATCCCAAACGTTACATCAATCATGATGCCGAGGATCCCAATGCCATTGTTACACTTGGTAAAACTGAAGTTGGGGAAGTGGTTAAGACTCATCGATGGTGCGCAGAAGCTGACCTTACCATCTATGTAAATATCAATTTGGTGCCGATGGATGGTGGTCATAAATCGATGGGTATTGGCACGACCGATTATCAAGGTATGCTTGCTCACCATAATCCAAAGACATTATTAGAGTGCGACTCTTATATGGACCCTCCTAAATCTGCGCTCAATTCAAGCAGTGATCGAATCGGCCGTATACTTGATGAACATATCAACGTCTTTCATATCGAAACTGTTTTGAATAATCGAATGTATCCTTCGACGATGGAGTTTCTTGGAAAAAATGAAGACGACTTTAGCGAGCTAGACCGTCTTGCGTTTAATTCTCTCCGTTGGTCACTCAAAAAGTTACCACGCGCAGCACGGCGGGAATTGTTTCACCGAATCCCGGCGCCTTATGACATCATTGCCGTAAATGCAGGTAAGACAGAACCAGTTCATAAAAAAACGCTTGAAAAAAACTTCGATCAATATGCGGTTCCCGTGAAAGGGCAGGCTGATATCGGAATTTACGGAATTCCGCATATCAGTCCATATAATGTGAACTCGATCCTAAACCCGGTTTTGGTTCAAGTCATGGGCCTTGGCTACTTGTATAATCTGTATCGAGGTGCACCAGTCGTCAAAGACGGCGGCGTGATGATCTTTTGTCATCCATGTTCAGATGAATTTGATCCAGAGCACCATCCGAGCTACATCGAATTTTTTCATCGATGCCTCACGGAAACTCGTGATTCGTTTGAACTTCATAAACGCTTTGAACGCGATTTTGCGACGAATCCAACGTATGTTGAGATGTATCGTCGAGGCACCGCATATCACGGCGCTCACCCTTTTTATATGTGGTATTGGGGTGCTCGAGGCCGCGATCGAATCGGCAAAGTGATTGTTGTTGGTGCTGATAATGAGTATGTTCCGCAAGTTCTTGGTTGGGAAATGGCCAAAAATCTGAGTGACGCCATCGAAATGGCCAAAGACTATACGAAGCCTAATCCCGATATAACGATGGTTCATATTCCACCTATTTTGGTCGCCGACGTTACCCCGTAGAGCACTTGAGGAGCGCACATTGAGTTCGGTTGTTCACAAATCCGCTAGTACATCCCAGGCTAAAAAGGGAGCTGCAGCCTTCTATGATATGGATGGAACTCTCGTCAGAACAAACCTCGTTCATTCTTTTCTCTTTACTACCTGGAATGACCCTTCTGTGGTCCAAGCCGTCGGAAAGACAGCGCTTGGGTTAGCGAAGATTCCTGCTTTTTGGGCCGTAGATAAAGTTGACCGTGTCCAATTTAACGAGATGCTATTTCACGGGTATAAAGGTGCTTTTCGTGATCGACTTCTAGAATATGCTGACGAGCATTTCGAAAAAGTACTTAAGCCCAATATTTTTCCTGGTGCCTATGAGCTCGTCGAAACGGGGCATAAAAAAGGACTTAAACAAGTCATTGTCAGTGGTAATTTAGATATAATGGTTCAACCGCTGGCGGACCACCTTGGTATTGAACACATCATTACCAACCGGCTCGAATTCAGGGACGAAATCGCAACCGGCCGTTTGATGCCGCCATTAGTTGTCGGCGCGAACAAAGTGAGACTGATGCAAGAATATGCGCAGGAGCATGAGCTGGATATGTCAAAGAGTTACGCTTTTTCCGATAGCTTCAGTGACTATCCGATGCTCTCGGTAGTGGGTCGTCCTGCTGCGGTAAATCCAGATCGAAAACTAAAAAGAACAGCACGTTCCTTCAATTGGCCGGTTCTTGACCTCAGCTAGTCTCTGATTTCTGTGCTCAATATAAAGAGATAATTAAATAATACTCGCGACTGCTTCGTGATCTTGCTTCGCAGCCCATCGCTGGAAATCATCTCTGAATAAACCCGCGAGCAATGCTTTGATGCTTTCTTGCGAGGCTAACTCAGTGCTCCATTCCGGTCGAAGCGCATACGAAAGTTCTAGGGCGCTGTCGAACCTAGATTGCGGCTTTCGGGCTAAGCTTCTTTTTATGGTTGCGGCTAGGGTGCTCGATAGGCCTGGTCGAATTTGAGTCAAGTCAGGAGCACTGGCTTCGGCAATTGCATTCATGATTTCCGATTCTTTTTCACCGGTGTATAGACGTGAGCCGCAGAGAAGTTCCCAAAGTATGATTCCAACGGAAAAAAGATCTGATCGATGATCGATATCATCCCCAATGACGGACTCCGGTGATAAATAGCCCAGTTTCCCAATCGTCACTGATGAATCAATTCCTCCATATGCACGGATATGAGCTACTCCGAAATCTCCTAAAATTACGCGCCCATCAAAACAAATAAATATATTGCTTGGAGTAACATCGCGATGCACTAAATCCAGTTCTCGTCCTGAGATTCCTGTGAAGTTATGCAAGGAATTTAACCCTTCTAGAACTTGGTGCATGATAAAGAGGCCAAAGTCAGGAGGTAAGCTTAGTCCCAGATTTTGCACCTGTTTAATCAAATCTTCGAGAGTGACACCTTCTATCAGCTCCATCGCGATGAAATATCGGCCTTTAATTTCTCCAGCTTCGATCGTATTGATTAGGTTCGGATGATTCAGCATGAGGCTGAGATCTGCTTCAGTAATAAACAAATCAAGTACGCGGTCTTCGTTGCGATGTACCTCTTTGAGAAGTTTGATCGCAACTTCATGTCCATCTTCGCGGGAACGCGCCCGAAAAACGTGACACATTCCGCCTTCTCCGAGTCGACCAATAAGGTCGTATTTACCGAACTTTACCGGTTCAGCTATTGATGAGTCCGCTCTCATAAATCGTCAAAAGCCGCTGATACGAGCTAAACAAACTATTTTTCATTCTCTCCTAAATTTCAAGGCGATCATCGTTGTTTTCACCACTGACTCTTTTGAGGCCAGGTTCGTCATGTGTTAGCGCAGAATCAATGAGGCATGTAGCACAAAAACGAGTAAAATTTGGCCACTGTGACCCTGCGAAAATCACCTATTACCCTCGTTATTTTGAGTGGTTTCACGATGCTTTCGAAGAGATGTTTGAACCCATTACGGGGATGCATTATGCAAAACTCATTGAGACCTATGGTGTAGGATATCCAGCGGTACAGGTCGCGTGCGACTATCGTGCACCCTCTCGCTGGGGTGATTTGGTTGATATTGAGATCTTCGTTTCACGCTTACGCGAAAAATCAGCCACTTTTGAATATCGGGTTCGTAAAGCCGGTCAGCTTCTCGCTTCAGCCTCGGTCAAAATTGCTACAATGGACATTAAAACGCACAAATCAGCGCCCATGCCGAAGGCTGTTTTCGAAGCCTTACAACCTTATCTAGAAACTGATGACGAAGAGCTTCCCCAAACCGAGCGTATTCGCTAAGGAGACATTATGAGAATTTCCGCGATTTCATTAATTTTGACGACTGGTCTTATCGCTTGTGAGAAGCACCCCAGTTATATCAAAGTGAAAGTGCCACAAGCATCTATCCACTCAACGCGCAGTGACCCCGTTCTACCCGCGTTCGAGAAAAAGGGGGACACCATCAAGCTTCGCGCCTCTGCTTTTTATAAAGACGATTCTTATATGGGACCACCGAAAAAGACTGAGTGGTCGAGCTCAGATTCTAGCGTTGCAACAGTAGGTGTAGATGGCTTGGTCACTATTGTTTCCAGCGGAAAAGCAGACATCATCGCAACCACGAAGGCAGGGGACAAGACACTCGACGCGAAGCTTCCTGTCGAAGCTGTGATCATCAAACGCGTTGAGATTGTTCCTCCAGAAGAGCTTGGAGAAAATAATTCAATTCATATGGGAGACACCGTTAAATTTCAGGCGAAGGTTTTCAATGACCGGGACCAAGTGATTCCAGACGCGAAAGTCAAATGGAGAACAAGTGACTACGCAGCGACCGTCGGTGCGGACGGTACGGTTGAGGGTCGTTCCATTGGGGACACGCAGGTTATCGCAGAGGCTGGAGAACATAATAAACGGTTTGTGATCAACGTTCTTGATTGGCGTAAAACCAAGAAATCTCGCCGTCGATAATCCACCCTCTTTTTTGTCTTCTGAAAGACAACTTGCCAGTATTATCATGAAAAATTCATTCAAAACTGTATTCTCAGCATCCTCTAATCCATTTTTTAGAAAGTCATTGGCGCGAACTACCATTGTTTTATTGGGAACATTGACGTTCGCTATGTCTTGCGCGGACGACACCGATGATGAAGTCACTAAACCCCTTGAGCTGATTTCTCAGGGCAATGTGCTTCGTCTAGACCAACTTTCAAACGAATTGAGTGTCACGCGCAATGATGAAAACCTACTTTCTCTTCCCATGACGAGCTTAGCCGTTGGCATTGTGGACCGTGCGGACGAAATGCTTAGTTATGACCCATATTGGTATACGGCGGAGGCGGGTGTATTGCGCGTCGACCCTCCCAGCGATTTGCGGTACCGAGGGATTGAGTCCTGGAAAATCGAGTCCGCCTCTGATTCTCAGTTGGTACTCGATGTCACATGGGCCAGTTCGGTGACGGGAAAGCTCAGAATTGTGGCGACAAGTAATGGTTTCGCACTTGATATGGAGCCGGTATCTGTTGCTCCCGACATTGTTTTGATGCGTCTCGAAATGAATTCAGATTCGAAAGAAGGTTTTTATGGTCTTGGTGAGTGGCCAGATCAGGTAAATCATCGAGGAAAGCTTCGTCCGATGCAAATCGAAGCTGACTTAGTGATCGAAAGTGCAAATAACGAAAACCACGCACCCATTCCGTTGTTGATTGGGTCCACGGGTTGGGGACTTTTTGTTGAAAGCACTCGGGTGGGTTTATTTGACGTCGCGACACAAGATCCAAGAAAAACGACCGTGACTTTTGCCGGAGATTCTCTGCGATTTCATATTTTCGCGGAGGATCACCCACTCGATATTACCAAGCATTATTTTGGCGTGACTGGAGCACCAAAGCTTCCTGCGCCCTGGGCTCTTGGTCCCTTTATCTGGCGCGACGAGAATAAAGATCAGGCTCAGGTTGAAGAGGATATCGAATTTATCCGTGACCTCGATTTGGCGACTTCAGCCATTTGGATCGATCGGCCTTATGCGACCGCTGTGAACACTTTCGACTTTTTGCCAGAAGATTATCCGAACCCACAGGCGATGATTGATAAGGCGCATGATTTTGGTTTGAGAATCGGGGTTTGGCACACGCCGTACCTAGCTACAGACACCGGTGACCTACTCAAAGAAGCTCAGGAGAAAAAGTTCTTCCCTCCCGTCGACGGAACCCTGCTCAATAAATGGGGCATACCTATCGACTATACCAACCCAGAAGCCTACGCCTGGTGGCAAATGCAGCTCAAGAAATATACCGATATGGGTATTGAGGGCTTCAAACTCGATTATGCGGAAGACATCGTCGCAGGCATCAGCGGAGGTCGAACTATTTGGGTTTTTGCCGACGGTTCAGATGAGCGAACCATGCATCATGGGTACACCAATCTGTACCACAAAGTGTACGCGGAGATGCTGCCGGAAGACGGTGGCTTTCTGTTGTGCCGTGCTGCGCGCTGGGGCGATCAAGTCAACGGTCCAATTATGTGGCCCGGAGATTTGGATGCGAATTTTGCTCGGTTCGGTGAAACCAAGATGGACAGAAACGGAGATAGCTATACTGCTGTGGGCGGTATTCCGGCCAGTCTCAGTATGAGCTTGGGACTAGGTCCCTCTGGATTTCCATTTTATGGCGCGGATACTGGCGGTTACCGACATTCTCCTCCCGATAATGAAACTTTTATTCGCTGGTTTCAGCAAACGGCGTTCTCTGTCGTGATGCAGGTCGGAGATAGCTCCAGTCAAACGCCTTGGGAATATAACGAAGAGAACGGACGAAACGAAGACACCCTGAATTCTTATCGGGAGTTTGCTCGAATCCACCTGCGTTTATTTCCGTACCTTTGGACGTACGCAAAGCAGGTTCCGACTACCGGTCGTGCGATTCAAAGAGCGCTCGGAATTGCGCATCCAGAATTGGGTCTTCATCCGTCAGATACGTTTTTATTGGGTGACAACATTTTGGTCGCACCCATTATTGAACGAGGTGTGATGAATCCGGGCGAAACCATTCCTGGTCCGGTTACTCGTACGGTCAATTTCCCGGCAGGAGACTGGATACATTGGTTTACTGGAGTACGATATAGCAAACCAGAAGCTTCGGTGACCGCGGGACTCTTTGAGCTGCCGGCGTTCATTAAGGCGGGCGGAATTGTGCCGATGCTTCGACCGACCATCGATACCTTGTCGCCGACGACGATTCCCGATCGTGTCGATAGCTTCGCAACGACTTCTGGCTCTCTTTACTTGCGTTTGTTCCCAGGCCCAGCCAGTGAATTCACGGTATATGACGGCACCAAGATTGAGCAGGAGCTGAGTGATAAAGAGCTGACAGTGTCTTTGTCGGAGGGCGACGTATTCACAAACGGTTTTGTGATTGAGGTTCTTGGGGTCGAAGAAGATCCAAGTTCTGTCGAGATTGATGGCGCCCAAGCGATGTCTTGGACGAGAACGAGCAGCGCACCGTTTGTTTTAGAAGTCAGCGCGCCGAAAGGTGCTAAGGAAGTTGTGGTCCAACTTCCTTAGCGAGCCGTTGCTTAGATGCAAACGCCCCAGCCAGAAACACCACCTACTGGGTTTCCGTCTTGGTCCATTAGACCTTGGCAAACGCCAGCGGAGCAGGTGTTCATTCCGGCCATTGTATCGCAAACCTCATAACATTGGTCACCAGTTCCACCGGTGAGGTTGTTGATGCAGATATTGCCTTGAGCGCAGAAGGTCATTCCACGTGAGCAAGGTTGACCTGCGGTTGCCGTACCTTCTGGAACACATTCGAAGTTGGTCGCGGTCAGTTCGCAGTTTTCTCCCATCATACAATCCGTTGCTGAGGTCGCAGGGTTACAAGAAGAAGAACCACAAATGCCGAAGCCAAGTCGGGTGCCGTCAGAGAAGCCGAGTTCGCCTGAGCAGGTTTGGTTTGGGTCTGTGCAAGACATTGCATTCGTAGGGTCGCATGGGATTTCACAAGCACCGTTGACGCAGATTCCGCCCTTCTTGCATTCACCTGGATTGCAAGCATCACCGATATTCTTGGTTCCTTCAGGAATACAACCTTTCTGACCGGTCATGCTGATGACGCTGCAATATTCACCGGTAGGGCAGGTGTCATTGTAAGGAACGCATTCCGTTGGTGTTGGAAGGCATAGACCCCAACTCGGGTTACCTTGGAAAGTGAAAAGACAGCTGTATGGGTTGCCCATCGGATCTTGTTCGCTGGCGCAGTCTGGATTTGTTCCAGCGCGACAAACTTTCAGGCATCGAGCGCCGCCCATATCGCCAACTTGCACGCAGGTGTATCCACCTTCGCAGTTGTTAAGATTCGCATCGCATTCTTGCTCAGCTCCAACGGTCGCCATAGCCAAGTCACGACATTGAGGCTCGTTGATTGCGCCAGTTGTGTAAAAGCAGGTTTGGTCTCCACAACCTTTTCCGTCGACGGGGCAGCAAGTATCAACACCCGGAGTGACTGGTCCGCAGGTGGTTTGTTCGGTCGATGGACCCGCGTCTACGACTTGACCCGCGTCGAGGTCGGACATCGCTCCAGCATCCGCAGTCATGCTGGGATTCCTTTTGGGCTGAGGTGTCGGGTCAGAGGTACAAGCACTCGCGAGCACCAAGATGGAGAACATAGATAGTAACTGTTTGCGCATGACGGGCTTTCTAACCCGAGACCCTAGGCCTTGGGCAACCGAAAAGTGCCCTTTTTTACTCGTGTTTACCCTTGTTTAATGTGTTGAACCCAGGCTGTAAGGCATTTGGTCAGCCGCTTTCGGCACTCGATGAAAGTTTCGAGGTCCTGTCCAACCGGGTCTTCTATCTGAAAAAGCGACTCCGTGTGCTCTCCGTACTCCCACATTCGAACGATCTTCTCGTCCAGATTTGGGTCCAATTTGGTCAGAAAAGTTTCGTGTTTTGGTGCCATGACCACCAGCGCGTCGGCCATTCGCATGAGTGGGAGTGAGATCCCTTGCGAGCGATGCGTACTGATATCGATTCCAATTAGTCGTCCTGCCTCCACAGCATTCGGGGCAGCAGGTTGTCCGTTGATATTCAGTGTTCCGGCAGAAATGACAACGGCTGGAATATTTTCTTCCTTGAGCATTGATGTAGCCATTCCGGCAGCCAGAGGAGACCGGCATATATTGCCGCTACAAATAAAAACAACTCGAATCATTAATATTACTCTATCGCGAGTCGCTGCGTTGCTTCAAACAACATATGGACCATCCGATGAAGCGTTGCGATTTCAATATATTCATCTGGAGCATGACCTCTATATTCCTTGCCGGGCATCGACGGGCCGAATGAAACCGAACCATCAAAAAGTCTCGCGTAGGTTCCGCCTCGAATAGAGACCGGTTGCGCTTGCACGTCTTTGGTGTGTTTTCTGTAAACATCAATCAATGTATCTACGAGCGGTCCATCGGTTCGTGCGAGCGCCGGGTCTCCAATATAGGGATTTGATAATTGCTTAACTTTGGTCGAGAGGTTGTCCTGAATCACTTTGAGCGCCCGGTTTAGGCTGTCTTGAAATTCAGCTTTGGTTTTTCCCGCGGGTCGCCGCATGTTGATAGACAACTGTAGTTGATTGTCTTCTTTTCTCAGAAGACTAGGAATTACTGCTAAAGGCCCCATGATTTCGTGCGAATAGGCGAGACCTAATTTTTCTCCATAGTGCTCGTTTAGGTAGTTGTGAATCAGTGTCAACATTGTCGACTCTTCATTTTCATTGAGGTCCAATTCATTCGCAATCGCTGCAAGTAGCCACAGGGCATTGGCTCCGTCCTCTGACGTTGAGGAATGCACAGCCTTCCCGAAAGTGGTGAGCAAAATACCCGTCGTCGTCGAACTGACCGTGGCAGAAAAAGGCGCACCAAACTGACTCACTACGCCGTTCGAGACACTCTGGATTCTTTTCTTAAGCGCTTCATAGCTTTCGTTGCGACCAGGTTTGAGAATCATCCATGCTTCGCCTGGAACCTGAGTCAGAAAGTTTCCGCCTTTCAATTCTAGAATACTCGCCCGGCTCGAGATGCGTGCGAGACTCGTTTTTTCTATGCCTAGCGTCCAAGACACAAAACCACTTTCAGCAATGACGACTGGATAGCTCGCATCAATTGAAACGAGATGCTCTGGTTGCGTCGAGGTCTTTGCATAGCGACGCATGCCATCCCAGTTGGATTCTTCCGCTGTCCCCATAATGATCTGAATTTTTCCTCTCGTCTTAATGTTGAACGCACTCAAGGTTTCGAGGATGACCATTGCAGCCGCAATAGGACCTTTGTCGTCCTCTGTTCCTCGTCCATACAAACGTCCCTCTTTGATCACGGTTTCGAAGGCAGGAGTAGACCATTGGCTTTGGTTTACTGGCACGATATCTGAATGCATCATGAAACCGAGTTTTTCGGGCCCTTCACCATAGCTTATCACCCATGCATCGTGTGCTCCGTAGACCTTGAACTCAAGCCCATGGGCTTTCGACCATTGCTCTAGGTATTTCGCCATATCAATAAAGGCGCGGTTTTGATGGACGGGGCCTGTTGCGCTTACTGTAGGAAATCGAACCAGTTCAGAGGTAAGCTTGATGACCCGATCTTTCGCACAGCTGGTCAAAAAGCGAGATGCGTCGGAAAAATTGCTCGGCTTACCACACAATTTTGTAGCGTTCTGGGGCGATGGCTGGCTGTGCGCGCAGCCCAATACCAAAACCAAGCCTGAGATTAGAAATCTGTACATTATCTCGACGCTAGCCCGAATCGGTCATCATCGACAATCAAGAAATTTCTTGCAGCATCACGAAGTTGTGATCTGGCTGCAGATAGGTCATGCTGCGGGCTGGAGAGTTTGATTATTTTTGGACATAACCTAAACCCGCCAGCAGACATTTTGTGGAGAAACAAAGCGAGGATCTGCAATGTGTAGAATGTTTGGATTCAAAAGTGTCATTCCAAGTCAGGTCCACAACTCTCTTGTGGACGCTGATAATGCACTTGGATTTCAAAGCCAAAATCATCCAGACGGGTGGGGCGTTGTTCATTACATCGACGGTGCACCTCATCTCATTCGTAGCACTGAAACAGCGAACGATGACAAGCTTTTCCATCGAGTTAGCGGTGTTGTAGCTTCAGAAACAGTTGTGGCCCACGTCCGTAAGGCGACCCAAGGCGGTAACTCTGTTTTGAACTGTCATCCATTTCAGTACGGCCGTTGGACCTTTGCTCACAACGGCGACATTCCTAATTTTGATAGCGTTCGCCAAAGGCTGATTGACACCATTAATCCGCACCTCAAACGTTTCATTCTCGGTGACACTGATAGCGAAGTCATTTTTCACATGTTCTTGTCTGAACTCTCACGATATGGGCCGCTTACCCGACGTCTGTCCATTGAACATGTTATGGACTCTCTTAGAGACACCATCGCGAAAGTCCGGGAAATATGTGATCAAGAAGATTCAGAAAAAAAATGTTTGCTGACCGCCATCGCTACCAATGGAACAACAATGGTTGCAACTCGCTCGGGCAAAGAACTTTTTTGGTCCACCTATAAAACCAAATGCGGAGAACGAGACCATTGTTCTTATTTCGCACCAGAATGTGAATCTGCATCCTCAACTGGCTTTATTAACCATATGTTGGTCTCTAGCGAACCTCTCAACGGAGAAAATGTTTGGGTGGAGTTCAACGAAGGTGAAACCGTAGGTGTTGATTGGCGAATGGAATTTCGCCGCATTGATCACGAAGGAAAGCCGCTCAAAAAATCGAATCAACCGGTCAACAATTTAGTTTCACTGCCAAGCGCTAAGTCTCAGGCTTAGACATGTTGTTATGCGAACCATTGCAGTAGACGCTATGGGGGGAGACCATGGTGTTTCCACAATTGTAGAAGGTTGTGCGCAGGCGTCCATCAGCTTGAATAGCCAATTGGTTTTGGTGGGGAACGAGTCTCAAATAAAACATGCACTCTCTCATCATCCTCATCGCTCTGAGCGCATCGATATTATTCATTGCGAACAACATATACCGATGGATGTAAAGCCCCGTCGCGCTCTTCGTGATTATCCTGAGGCTTCGTTACCAACAGCCGCAGCCCTGGTGGGACGCGATCGAGGCGCCGATGCTTTGATTTCGGCTGGAAATACTGGGGCACTTGTAATGTCTTGCGCAAAATTCTTTGAACGGCTTGAGGGGGTTCGGCGTACAGCTCTTGCCGCAGTGATACCCACTCAGAGAACCCATGGAAGCAAAGCAGATCCTTTCTCTCTTCTCCTCGATGTTGGTGCCACCATCGATGTGAGTTCTGTCGATCTCATGAATTTTGCTTCCATGGGCGCAGCCTATGCTTCGATTATTAGTCAAAATTCACGGCCCAGTGTTGCTTTACTTTCGAATGGTTCCGAACCCAATAAAGGACGGCGCGAGATTGTCGATGCTCACAAGGCGCTGAGCGAAAATAAAGAGATAAATTTTATCGGGAACGTTGAGGGTGTCGATCTGCCACGTGGTCGCGCTGATGTCGTGGTATGTGACGGGTTCACCGGAAATGTTGTCTTGAAGATGCTCGAAGGTGTCTCTGAAACAGCGATTGACCTCGCAAAGTACGCCTATCGTAGAAAATTGACGTGGAGACTTGCATTCTTTCTTCTCTCAAGTGGCTTGACTCAAATAAAAGACGTGACCGATTGGCAGCAATACGGAGGAGCTCCCATACTTGGCTTTGACCGCTTGTGTATTAAGGCACATGGTCGTTCAAGTCCACGCGCAATCCGTAATGCAATCCGAGTTGCTGAGAAATGTGCGGAACAGCAACTCGCCGAGAAAATCGCTCAATTTGGCCTGCAATCGGCTAAGAACTCCTAATCTCCTTTATTATATCCAAGAGTGAGTCTAATCGGTGCGGTATCGACGACCTTTTGTCCCTGTCGATTAAGTATGCTTTCATCCCTAATTTTTTAGGTGCGAAAACGTCGAAGTCGGCTTGATCTCCAATGTAGACAATTTCTGAAAACAAACAATTACATTGCTTTCGTGCAGCCTCAAAAATTTCTGTTTTGGGTTTTTCTACGCCAACCTCACAAGAAATAATAATGGGTTCAAAATGATTCTCAAGATCTAAGTCTTTCAGTAAAGGTCTAAGTCGAGCGTCCCAATTAGAAATGAGTCCTAAGTTCATCCCAAGTTGATTGAGGGCGTCTATAACAGGAAAAACATCGGGATAAATCTTCCATACCTCGGGGCGCTCAAAAGCGTGATAAAGCGCCAAAAAACAAGAATCACGATCACCAGTAAATGCTACTTGGTCGAAAACATCTTCAACCAAGACCTGCCATCGATTCTTGATGCTTTCAGAATCATGACTCAATTGCGTTGCGGCAGCTTTCCCGAAACCTTCATATCTTGGCCAGGCGCTCGCAAAGGCGAGCTTTAACTCGTTTTCCGTCGCTTCTAAGCCGAATGGTTCACCGAATTTTTTATAGATAGCGGCGACAGATGGATTCGGTGTAATGAGAGTTCCGCCAACATCAAAGAGAACCGCTTTGATCAAACCCGAAGGACCTCGAGTTCAATCAGTCTTTTTCTAAGGTTTTCTGCACCTGAGAACTCAATAGCCGTCATGCCAGTTTCTCTCGCGGCGTCACAATTGACTTTTCGGTCGTCGACAAAAACACATTCTTTTGTGCTGACACCGAGTGTCTCTGCAGGGCCTGTATATGAGCGCAGGTCTGGTTTACGAACCCCAGTTTGGCAAGAAACGAATTTCCACTCAAGAAATCGGGAGAGCTGAAGTTTTTCTTCAATCATTTCGTACCAGGTTGGGTAATTCGAAAGCGCATACATAGGCACCTTTTGTTCTCTTAGTTTCGTGAGAAGAGGTTCGATTCCGTCAATGATTTGATAGTAGTCGTACATCATCTTTTTGAGCACGTTGCCATCAAGATTCGGATCAATATCTTTGAAAGATGCTTCGAAATACTCTTGTTCGCTCATTTCGTTTCTTTCAAACGCGGGCCAAGTCTCCATGTCGCGCCTTGCGAATAATTCTTTGAGGCTCATACCAAAAAATTTTGGCAGTACCTCCATATAGGGTTCCGTGACGAGCGTGCCCATCACATCAAGTAATAAGATCTTAGTCATTTTGCGCTTTATCCCTGGATAGAATTCGATGAAGAACGTTGCGATGTACTTGCGCAAGTTCGGCGGCCTTACTCACATTCCCCGAAGCTTTCTCGACAACATGTTTGGCGTAGAGCGACTCAAATGCCTCAAGCGCTTGTTTTCTCGCTTCCTTATACGGAAGATTCAGAAAATGTGAGAATCCAACGGAAGAGGGCTCTCGAGCATCAAATACAACTGAAGATGGCCGACCTTCCCCATCGGTAGATTGTCTTAACTTATTCGCGAGCGTGAGGGCTTCATTAGAAAGAGATGCCGCTTGTT
Source organism: Myxococcota bacterium (assembly GCA_036337945.1). GTDB lineage: Bacteria > Myxococcota > Kuafuiibacteriia > Kuafuiibacteriales > Kuafuiibacteriaceae > JAYZDF01. The sequence goes on along the minus strand of JAYZDF010000007.1, from coordinate 593 downwards.
GAATCACATTACGAAGCTCGCGGACGTTACCTGGCCAGTCATATGAACTGAGTGCGGCGGTGACTTCTTTCGTAAGTTCGGCCTGTTGGTCCGGTGCTCGCTTTTGGTTAATCTCTTTGAGAAAGTGTTTTGCCAACATGGGGATGTCTTCTCGGCGTTCGCGTAAAGCGGGTAAGTCTGCGCGAATTACGGCAAGCCTGAAGTATAAATCACTCCGAAAGTTTTTTGCTCTGACTTCATCTTCTAGATTTCGGTTGGTGGCCGCAATCACTCGAACATCTACCGGATTGAAATCATTCGATCCGACTTTTTTCACTGTTCTTGTTTCCAGAGCGCGCAATAATCTCGGTTGCAGTGCCGGAGGCATCTCACCAATCTCATCAAGAAAAATTGTCCCTCCATCTGCGGCTTGAAATGCGCCATCCCGGTCGCTCACGGCATTGGTATAGGCCCCCTTCATGTGTCCAAACAACTCGGACTCGATGAGGTTATGCGGAATAGACGCGCAATCGACCACGATAAACGGTTTGTCTTTTCGAGCAGACTCGCGATGAATAGCCTCAGCTACAACTTCTTTACCGGTACCGGTTTCG
>JAYZDF010000006.1:0-21166 GCA_036337945.1 Myxococcota bacterium | reverse complement strand
TGTTAGCAAGAGCGATGGCGTATTGGCACATGGCTTCTCCGTTGTACACGTCAGCCTTTGCAGCTCGAGCGTACAAATCTAATGCTTTTCGATCGTTGCCACGACGTGACTCAATATTTCCGAGTCCCAGCAAGGCAACCGAACTGGAGTCATTGTGTTCAAGTGCTTTCTTAAAGGCCTTTTGTGCCGAATCCTCTTTGTTCTGTCGCGCCCACATTTGTCCAATGTCTTCCCAGATGGTGTGGTCTTTGGGAGCGGCCTTTCGGAAGTTGTCGAAATTCTCTTGAGCTTCGGTGTACTTGTGTCGCTCGATCGCGGCCCAAGCCAAGCTTCGATAGGCCTCAGCCAATCGACTATTCAAACGAATTGCCGCCTTAAATTCATCGATTGCTTCGAAAAGCGAGTCTTGCTTGCGGTGAACTTTTCCAAGCCAAAAGTGATATGTCGCATTCTTTGGTGACTGGCTTACTGCACCACGAAGATTTCGAAGTGACGCATCCAGTTTGCCTTCTGCAAAGTTGAGTCGGCCGTTCCAATATTTTACTTCATGTTTTCCTGGTGCTAAGTCGCCGGCGAGTTTCAAAGGTCCCCTAACCGCATCGAGATCCGGACGCTCGGAGTCGAGGTATGCGGCTACGATTGCAAGGTGAGGGCGAGCGTCTGTCTCATCTTGTTTTGCTGCCTCGCGATAAAGCTGTAAAGCATTGTCGAGTTGCCCTATGATTTCGAACGCGCGTCCGTATTCAAAAATGGCGTTCGCATTGTCAGGTTGCAGGAGCGTGATTTCAATATAAATAGGCATTGCTTGCGCAAGCTCTGGTGTATCTTTGGGCTGAGGTGCTCGGGCCCCAATATCTCGCAGAGTGTTAGCGAGGCCGAGCCTTGCAGCGAGGTCATCTGGGTCGAGCTTTAGGGCCGTTTTATAAGCTTTTCTCGCGAGCTCTAATTCGTCTCGACGATGGAGACAGTTCCCAAGGAGCACGTGTCCACCAGGATTGCCTGCCTCAACGGAAACAGCCTTTTCAGCGTGCGTCAGAGCACCATCAATGTTCCCAACACGAAGTTCTAAGAAACCTAACTCCAAAAGGGCACTGATGTTGGCGGTCCCGCTCAGCAATATCGCTTGTTCTAACGTCTTACCCGCTTCTTCAAGCTTACCCAGTTTTACATTGAATCTACCTTCCTTGAGGTAAATAGCGGGGGCTCTTGGATTGCTCTTCTTGGCTTTGTCGAGGGTCTCGAATGCCTTGCCCACGTCGCCCGTGAACATTTGTGCTTCTGCGAGTGCAAGATTCAGTGGGACATTGTTTGCATTTCGCGCAACGAGCGGTGCGAGTTCGCTAAGTACTGTTTTCGCTTGTCCTTTATGAATGCGTGCGATGGCATTCGCTGCGATATATCTTGTTTCGGCGGGGTCCAGTTTCGCGGCGCGGGTACTGTATTTCGCACTTTCTTTCATTTTGCCAGCTGCTTGGAATGCGATAGCTGCATTGTAGTTTACTTCAGCTCGTTTAGCAGGAGACAAACCTCTTGCAGCCCCGTCCGCAGCGGCCGCGAGCATGCGACGACGATCACCTGGTTGCCCCAGTGTTTGATAAATGCTCGCAGCGGAAAGAGCAGCAGGCGTATTGTTGGGTTGAGCTACTACCGCTTTTTCAAGCCACCACGCGGCGTCTATTGGCTTTCCAAGGTCTGGATTTTTTAGAATAAGGTCTCCGATGGCCTGAAAAACGCTAGAGTAACTCGTGTCGATCACGATGGCGCGGTCGAGTGCTTTGAGCGCTTCGAGGTTCTCTCCGGTTGCCGCTTGCGCGAGTCCGAGTAGGAACGCGACCTCCTTGTCCTCGGTATTGAGTGCAAAGGCACCAGACAGCTGCTGCGCAGCGGTCGACGCCGCATTATCTAAAATTTCAAGCGCTGAACGGGCCTTGAGGATTTCTAGGTTGGCAAGTTCCGCATTTCCGCCCTGGGCCTTGGTCAGGTCTAATACCTTTAGTTCTTCTACAGCCTTCCTTAGTTCCGCGAGTGGGAAGTGCGAAGTTCCATACGCAAGTGTCGCGAATGCGTGAGCCTTTGCGTATGCGAGCAAGTTATCCGGATGTTTATCTCCAAGGTTTTTAATCGTCGCCAGAACAGAACGAAACGATTCGAATGAGCCTTCATGTATCAGCGTGCGAATATCATCAATCGGTGCCAGCTTGGCTGGTGTCGGAGGCGGAGGAGGTGGAGGAGGTGGCTCCGTTTGCTCAACCTCTGCGAACAACATCTTACGTCCGAAGGCACCATATTCGGTCCAGACCTCAGTGATCAGGCCGGTCATCAACACTGTGAAGACAAAGCCCGCAGCAATGATTGCCCCTCTATATCGGTCCCACATTGACGGAAGCTGTGGGATCTCTCCCACGTCAAGGAGCCCAGGGTTCACGCTATTCGAGCCTGCAGGAGTAGAAAACGCATCTGCACCATAATCGCCGCCTAAGCCTGCGGGACTAGACAGGTCGCTGTGCGGAGGTGCTGCCATGGAGTCAGCTACTGACGTAATAACATCTCCGGTGGGGCTTAGGTTAGGGTCGGTTGAAAGTGTCGCCGCGCGACTCTGCGGAAGGCCAGGTAGGTCCGTAGGCGGAGCATTGCCTTCGTTGCGAAGACCAGGCAAATCACTGGGAATGCCACCAAGGTCGCCAAATGCGCCGAATCCTGAGGATGACTGTTGCGCCAGGCTGTCGAGCGTATTTTGCAATTCGGGTTGCGTGCTCATCGCGCTCCATTGGCGTCCATCTTTTGAGATCTGTTCATTGCCCGCTAAATCGCCATTTTTCAGCATGGTTACAATTCGTTGCACACCATACGGGCCTTCTACGGCTCCATTTGAGCGACGGATACGTAGTTCGGTAGGGCCAAAACCCTCTTCGTTTCCATAGCCGGCTCGATTGGCCGTGTCGTCGATGAAGTTTAGAACGCCACTTTGTCCAATAGGCTTTCCTTGCGGCTTGGGCATCGGAGGAGGTCCACCGAGATTTCCGCCTAGAGAACCAGGAGGGAACAACGAGCTTTCTTCGTGCGGATTATTTTGGCCTCCCGATGCGCCGGGAAGAGGAACCGCGCCACCTGCTGAACCTGGTGCTGCGGGGAGCGGTACAGGCGACTCAGACTGAATTTGGCCGTCTTTCTTTACGACAAATGAGTGGGCGCACTTCGGACATTTGATTGTGACCCCACTGGGTGAAATTCGATGATCCTCAACCGAGTAACGGGTTGAACAGGATGGGCAAGAAATATTCATGCAAGTTATCCCCAAATATTCGGCTTAGTCATCTAAGCCGTTTCAGAGCCATCTGTTGACTCTTGCTCCTGAAAGCTAGCAAGACCCAGAGTTCATGTCGATGAACTGACCGCAATCACGAGCGTTTTTCTGATAGGAATTTTCAATATAAGGGTATCCTTTAGGTGGTGTTTCCTGATTGTGTTGCTTGACGCAAGGCATTGAGGTGGTTATCTCATTCTGCGTCGCCACGAGGTCCAGTCCTCGTGCATCTTCAGCAACGAGGAGTATTAACGTGTCTGAATCTGGCTTTTTTTCTCGATTATCTAACTTATGGACAGGCTTTTTGTCTCTTTGGGTCTCTGACCTGGAAAAACAAAACCCCGAAATTGCCTATGAAAACTCAATCAACTCGATGACTGAGAAGTACGCAATGCTTAAAAAGGCGACGGCTTCGATAATCCGTCGACGAGAAGAGCTAAGTGATCGATTGCAAAAGCGCCAAAAGGAGCTCGAACAGGTTGATGCGGACTTGAATACTGCAGTTGATACCGAGCAGGACGATTTAGCCATTGTTCTCATCAGCAAAAAAGACGCTTTAGATTCCGAAATCTTGGAACTCACCGCTGAACTCGAACGCTCTGCAGCCGAGGGTGAAGACGCAAAGAGGGCCCTGATGAATGTCCAGGCAGAAATCAATAAGCTCAAAGCAGAAAAAGACCGTATGTTGGCGAAAATGCAGAGTGCTCAAGCTCGCATAAAGATTCAAGATCAACTTGAAGGACTTTCTGTTGATGCTGAAGTTAAGGCCCTCGAAAACGTGCGCGACCACATTAATGGCCTTGAGGCTGAAGCAAAACTTGGCAAAGAGCTTGCGGGAGAATCGTTAGATTCAAAATTGGCCGAGCTTCGACGCCAAACTGGAGACGTGTCTTCAAAGAAAAAACTCGAAGAGCTTAAGGCAAAGCGCCAAGCAGCGAAAGCTGCTCAGGCATCAAAGACAATGTAGATGAGCGAGAAGCCGTCCTACACGAGACTCGGTTTTAACAATTGGCTGAATTACGCATTCCTCGCGGGAACCGCTGCATTCACAATTTGGAAATTTCCTGAGTTCGGTTACACCCCACTCATGGTGGCGGGTGCTTTGGAAACTGCTTGGCTAACGCTTGGCGTTCGAACCGGTGCGATACGGCGCTATCTCAATTTTGTTCATCGTGAGAATCAAGAGGCTTCGGAGCAAGGTCGGCGGAAACAAGAATTACGAGGTCTAAATGAATCGGAGCGCATACAGTTTCTTGAGCTGGAGAAAATGTGCGATCAGATAGACGAACAAATCAAGAATAACTCATCGCTAAGCCTTGAGATGGTCGGAAGCGAGAAAGATAAGATCGATAACTTGCTCCAAACATACTTGAGACTTGCAAAAACTGCCGCCCGATTTGAACACTATGTGGAAACAACCGAACTTAGCCAGATCGAGGATGAGTTGCGGCGACAAGAAAAGATTGTTGAGTCCGCGGACGAAGTTTCGAAAGAGATAGCGAACAAGAATCGTCAAATTATTCAACAACGGCTCGATAGAGCAATCGATGTACGCAAACAAATTCGAGAGGCGCGGGGCCAACTGAATTTGATTGAGAATACGATACGATTATTGCGTGACCAGATTCTAACGATGAGCTCATCTGAGGAGCTCATCGGCCAGTTAGATGAACTCACTCGTACGATTAACGCCATTGAGGCGGCAGATGCTGAAACCAGAGCTGTTATGAACCGGGAGATGGCGACCCTTTAGGGTAGACCGCAGAGCGCGAATGTAGAAGAGGGTTCAGCAGCCGGTTCGTACCGGTCGATTAGGCCCCAAATTTACCAAAAATGAACGGTTCATAGGAAAATTTACGTTATTCATTGACACAAGATAAAAGACTGATACTCTCCGCCCTCATCGGCACCCGTAGCTCAGTTGGATTAGAGCGTCGGACTACGAATCCGAAGGCCCCAGGTTCGAGTCCTGGCGGGTGCGACCTTCTTCTTCCCGTATTAACGAAACAATGAGCCTGGGCCTTCGTGTGTTTGCTGTGTATCGGTTAGTCACTTTTGGAATCTGTTTTCTGGCGCTCTGCCAATCGCTAGCAGGATGTTCGATACATATTGGCTTTCCAGTAGCCATCTCAGAATCTAAAGTTGCGGGCAAAACAAAGAGTCTGACTGAGGAAGTCACACTCAGAAAAGAAATCGCTTTACTCGGCTCTGGAGTAAAGTTTCGAAATGAAGCGGCGGGCCCAAAAAGAGAAAGCTTGTCTAAAAAGCCCCCCTTCGTTTATCGACGCCAGTTCAGTACTAATTCGCGAGTCTCTCCCGTAGGCCTAGAAGTTTGGATCTTCGACCGTTCCGGCGAACCCATTCACAAAATCCACACCGCTACCATTACGCAAATTTATAACGAACTTTATCGATGGGTCCCAGAACAGTGGTCGAGAATGCTCGAGCACTCGCCACGTAGAGAAGAACTCCTTAGGACCAAGTCCGATATTTTTTGGGAATCATTACAGCAGCATATGGCGGAACGAATTTTTGGAGATTATCTAAGTGACCCATACCTTCTTTTCGGGCCTTCTTGTGCTGCAAACAAAACCGATTCGAGTTGTAAAGGATTAGGAATTGCTGATGCTTACCGCGTGGTCATTCGCACTTTTCTTGAGGCAGCGAATGACCCTCTTAATCCGGTAACTCGAACGATCACCTATGAGGTGCGGCGCGGGCGACTGAAAATGCCCAGGGTGATTCTTGAGCTCGACGTTCCAAATGGGATCCAAATTCTTAGCCCATATCGCGAGACCCTAGATTTCCGACCAGAGATTTCAGGCAAGAAGGACATATTTGAGAAGATAAAAATCTTTGGGGAGCTGCCAAGTGGAAGGCGGCAACGATATCGAGGCGAACATTATCCGGACTATAATTTACTGTTCGTTCCGCTGCGGCATTTGCTGTTACAAGGCGAGGTCGATAACCCCAGGGAGCGTGGCCCTACTAAGCAATATTCCAACGTTGCTGACTTTAAAGCTGCGTTCCTTCTTTTGCTTAGCAAGATGAGAGAAACAGCCTCATCTCAGTTAGTTGCCGACGATTTGCAAAGTTATCTTGTGGACAAGTACTATTACATGTTTGGAGATAATCTAGACGCCTATAAGTCGTATATTCTCAGTTCAAGTATCGGTATTGGCAGGGGTCTGAATCCCGACTTTGGCCGTATTGAACTTTGGGGGGATGAACGATTAGTAGCGGTCAGTGATCAAAAATCTGCGTCCAAGACGACCCGGTAGCGCACATCCCCCTCGCGTAACCGCTTGATCGCTCGATTAACATCACTCATTTTGAAGCGTTCAATTTGTGCGACGACCTTATGTTTGGCCGAGAAGTTCAACATTTTTTTCACGGTTTTCGGACTTCCAAGTGCTGAACCAGTGATCGACTTTTGTCCACTTATCAGAGAAAAAGCAGGCACGGGAATGGGATTTGGTACAGCGCCGACGATGTGGATGGTTCCTTTGGGCCGAAGTGCGTTCAAATAAAGAGGCCACTCTAAATCAGCGTAGGAGGTAACCAAAATGAGGTCGAATTCTTTGGCGTGTTGTACAAGCTCCTCTGCGTTGTGGGTCTCTACGATACTATCAGCCCCAAATTTCGACGCGTCTTCGCTTTTCGAGTGCGTTCGTGAGAATACCGTCACATCGCATCCCCAATGGTGCAGGAATTGAATCGCCAGATGTCCTAATCCACCAAATCCAACAACGGCTACTTTATGGTGCGCCTCGATTTTATTGATCAGGATAGGGTCAAAAACAGTGATTCCACCACAGAACAAAGGAGCTGTTTCAGGTGTCTGAAGAGATTTTGGAATCTTTATGGCCCAGGTCTCCTCACACAAAATGTGCTCTGCAAAGCCTCCGTGACGGCGCACAATCGTGGATTCAGTGCTGGCGCACAGCTGTTGCTCTTCTCCGGCGCATTCGTGACAGGTGCCGCAACTTGCAGAATACCAACCCACTCCGACGGTATCACCGACTTTTAGTTTGGTGACTTTTGGTCCTAACTGAACGACTTCACCTATGACCTCATGTCCAGGCACGAGTGGGTACCGAGATATACCCCATTCATTATCGATCATGGCCACATCCGAATAGCAAATCCCACAATGCGTTACCTGGACAATAACCTGATTCCCCTCAGGTTCTGACATTTCGAATTCAAACGGCCGCAAGTTTTGGCCGGGCCCGAAGCAGGCGTAAGATTTAACGGTCCGCACGAGATGAGAGTACGCGATTCAGATAGACTTTACGACTACGAGCATCGTCAAATTGAAATTTAGCGCTTGCTACCGGTGATGGTTACGGTGAGGGCAGGGGTGTTGGGGTCATTAGAGGTGATAGTTGCTTCCGCGCTATAGTTACCGTCGATATTGGTCTCGAAAACCACATCAAATTCGGCCAAAGCAGCTTCGCTGCCGTCACAGTTTTGCGGAGCAAGAGATGTTCCATTCATTGGAAAGTTTTGAATTTGGAATACTTGCCCTGAACCCGAGGTTGATCTGAGGCTTACTCCGCTGAGTACAAGATCCTTTGTTCCACAACTAAATATTCTCACCTTTGTCTCGCCGCGCTCAATCGAACCGACATGGCTGAAGGTTACCGTTTGAGGTTGAACAACAATAGTTGGTTGGCCAACTTTGGCGTCGATTCGGACAGAGGAGGCCCCACGCACGTCGCTGAAGTTATTGTTGCTGGCGTTGGTCGTGAAGCTTTGATTGACGGTGCCTGGTTTGTAGTCGTCGGGTGTGAAAACGACGTCCCAGGTCAGTTCTTCTCCGGGTGCTAATTCTGCGGTCGCACCTTGTACGAGCATTGGACTGAAGGTGAAATATTCATCGGTTCCCGTGAGCAATATTTGGTCAATCTTTAGAGTTCGGTCGCCGGTGTTCTGAGCTCGCACGGTTCCGTTTCCTGTGCTCGCGGGGTCGACGAAGCCCATGTCTATACGGGGGATGTCTCCATTTTGGCTGCAGGCCTCGGCATCACCGTCAACTTGCGCGCAGAGATTCAAAATCGGTCCAACGCCATTACCTTGAAGGGGTACCATGATCGAGGGAGCAGAAGGCGTTGTGTTCTTTATTTCTAAAGTTCCACTGTGCATGCCAGGCGAGGTTGGCGCGAAGTTTACGGTTACCGTGTCAGATTCACCGGGGGCATAGGTTTTTATTGCCATCTTTTCGTCGAGCGTAAATACACCTTGGCCGTTGTCAACGAGGGTTGCCTCGGTGAGGTCAAAGCTATCGGTTCCAGGGTTTGATATCGTGACTTCAATTGTTTTCGGTGTTGGACTTCGCGACTTCCAGACGACATCACCAAAATCGACCATGCTTGGCTCAACGACTATGGCTGCTTCAATTCCGTTCCCTCGTAGATTCACTGTAACAGTGGGAGCATCAGGGTCACTGGTTTCGAACTGAAGCTCTCCGGAAATATTTCCAAGCTCCGTTGGCCTAAAGCCGATCATCACTTCTTCGAAATACCCAATACCAATGGTCGTAGTCAGCGTTGGAGCGATAAAGGGTTCAGCGGTACTTAGATTACTAACGCTCAAGACGAAGCTACCTCTGTTCCAGATTTTGAGCGGTAAAAACTTCGTGTTGTTAAGCGGTGCGTCTTCGAAATCGAGCTCCGCCGGTTCCAACTCTACGGTGGCGTTGAGGACACCTAGGCCGTCTTCACATTGACAGGCCGAGATCGTCATCCCAGCGAGTAAGAAACCGGCCGTCCAAAAGCGAGCATGTCTAAAAAGTGAATTAATCCCCATCGCAACCAGATGCTGCAAGATCGTGCGCGTTAGGTCATCAGCTGAGCGTCCGATATTGCTCGAATTATTACGTTTTTTGGGACTAAATGGCTGGATTTATTGCAAAGTCGAGAAAAAGAGAGAGTGTAGGAGCTCCCTGACTCGTGGGCCAGGGAGCTTGAGAGTTTAGATACGGCAGAACATCAGCTTGAACAGACTCAGTTGTGCTGCACTTTGCATGTCTGAAACGAGACCTCCCATGTTCTGGATCCCCGTAGAGCCTTGCATCCAAGCATTTTGTGCATGGGCAGCATAAGCGGTGAAAGCGGCTTGAGCATCTGGCGTCATACGATGCCAATTTTGAGTTGCGAATCTATAGAAATCTGCGAACTCTTTTCCTGCGCCTTGACCATCTAAGTCGGACACTCCGGAACGAATGGCGGCAATCAAATCATTTGAATCGATGTAACCAGGTTTAGATTCTAGCTTCTCAATTGCTTTGCCAGCGCTTTGGTCTAGGTATCCGGTACCGCGCATTTGCCATTTCATGCATTCGTATTCGTGCTTTGGAATCCCTGAGAGTCCTCGCGCTCGAGCAGATTGTGCATATTGCTGATATACACGGAACTTTGCTTTGGCACTTGGAGTCATTCGGTCCCAGTTCTCGGCAGCAAACTTCTGAAAGTCAGCAAATTCTTTGCCGGCCGCTTGGCTATCCAGGTCTTTCGTTCCTTCGAAGATAGCCCGCTGTATATCAGAACCGGTGATCGGCCCCTGCTTAGATTTCAGCTCCTCGATAGCTTTCGCAGAGCTTGCGTCCTTATATCCAGCGGTCTTCATTTCTCCGACCATTTTTTTATAGGAAGCAGAATCGATACCTGATTGACCTTTCGCCTGGGCTGCTTTTGCATACTTTTCGTAGGTCCTGAATTTTTGACGAGCTGCCGGCGACATTCGGTCCCAGTTCTCGGTCGCAAACTTCTTCAGGTCTGCGTACTCTTTCCCTGCTGCTTGTGAATCGAGGTCCTTTGTTCCGTTGATAATGGCCTTTTCCATATCACTCCCAGAAATCGTTCCGTTTTTCGCTTTCAGCTTTTCGATAGCTTTCGCGGAGCTTGCATCCTTATAGCCAGCGGTCTTCATCTCCTGAGTCATTTTGTGATAATCGCATTTCTTGATACCTGTTTGACCTTGAGCTTTTGCTGACTTGACGTATTTCTCGTAAACTCTGAATTTTTCACGCGCATCCGGCGACATGCGGCCCCAGTTTTCGGTCGCAAACTTCTTCAAGTCTGCATATTCTTTACCAGCGGCTTGTGAATCCAAATCCTTGGTTCCATCGACAATGGCTTTTTGCATATCATCGCCGGAAATCGTTCCTTTCTTTTGCTTCAGCGTTTCAACAGCTTTACCGGAACTTGCGTCTTGATAGCTTGGAGTCCTTAGCTCCTTGACCATTTTGTCATAGCTACAGCTGTCGATACCTGTTTGACCCTTTGCTTTTGCAGCCTTCACGTATTTTTCATAAGTCGCAAACTTTGCTTTTGCTTCAGGGGTCATACGTGCGCCGTTTTCTGCTACGAATTTCTTAAGGTCCGCGTATTCTTTGCCGGCGGCTTGGGCATCTTTGTCCTTGGTCGCGCTGATAATCGCCTTAGACATGTCGTGTCCGGAAATCGGACCCTTATCTGCCTTTAGATTTTCGATTGCCTTTCCAGCGCTGGCATCGCTATAGCCAGCAGCTTTCATTTCTTTAGACATGTTTTGGTAGCTACATTTGTCGATGCCGGTTTTGCCTTTGCTTTGAGCGGCTTTTGCATATTTGGCGTAAACTCGGTATTTTGCCTTTGCATCGGGCGATAGACGATTCCAATTAGCGCTGACCCATTTTTGGATATCTGAAAACTCTTTTCCGGCGGCTTGATTATCAAGGTCTTGAGTGCCTGAAATGATGGCTTGTTGCAGTGCCTGGCCGGAGATTTCACCTTTTGTAGAGGAAAGCCGGTTTAGGGCGCGCGCCGTACTGGCGTCTTGATACTTAGGTTTAATTGCAAGGGTGTTGCGTGAATAGGGTGCGTGACAAACAGCGGACATAATAAACTCCAAAATAAAAGGTTGATAGACATGGAGTGAGTGCCAGTATGCTTGGGTGTGTGACTATATTTTATGAGGGTTTTTTTGTCACAGTGTGACACAAGTGTCTCACTGTATAATCAAAAGACTCCAATGAGCTATCTGAGCTTTCCTGAACGCTTTTTATATACTCGTTTGGTGAGTGGTTTCGTGATGCGACCTGTCTGAAGAAGGTGAAGAAGGGCTTCTCGTTGCTTGGCGGAATCCACTTTTTCAAACCAGGTAAGTTTTCCATCTACGAAAGTTCCCGCGACCGGACCGTGGCAGATCTTCTGGCACTTGACCGTCTGAACGTTCGCTTCGGAACTAATGGTTTGCTTCAACGTTTTGAAGCGTTTCTTGTTCTTTATACAGTCTGAGCCAGTACAAAGAAATACGCAGTGTTGACTTACCTTAGTTCCCATAATCCCGGAGCATCTTCTTGAGTTCAATACAGTGAAGTTCCTCGGTTCCAATCATTGAGCGGACGAATTCTTCAAGATATACCGATGCATTATCAACGACATCGAGCAGCTCTTTATATAGATTGAGTGCTTGCACCTCGTGATTCAGACTCTCCTTGAGAACGGCTTCAATGCTGTGCTCATGGGTTTCTTCTATGTTAGCGACCTTCATCGAGGGATGACCTTCTAGACCCGTAAGAACTTCTCCTACCTGCTGGGCATGCATCAATGACTCTTGCGCTTGCGCTTTCATGAAATCAACGATCGGGATTCGATTCGGTCCGGTGATCATAAGAGAATAATGGGTGTATCGAACGACTCCCGCGAGTTCGAATTCTAGAATTTTATTGAGAAGTTGTACGGTTTTGTCACTATCTAGTTCTTGCATCTTACTTTAGCCTCATATTGATGGTTGTACAGTTCTCGGTCCACAGTCAACGTAAATAGAACAGCATCGTTTCTCGATATGATTTCAGGTGTTTACCATGCGCCTCCAAAGGTCGGCTGACCTTTGAACAGGCGACATGTATACACCTTGATCAAATATCGGTTAGTGGGTTGACGCAAAAACCCAGGTGTTATTGCTAAGGAATCACAATGCAGACGTTTATACCTCTTTTATTATGTGCTCTTGTTGGGCAAGGCTGCGCCAGCTACTGGCAAGCGAGTCGACTAGAAGAGAAGCTCGATCGGTTAGTGAAAAACACCCGCCGAGAAACACTCAGTGAAATTTTCGGAGAACAATCGAGAGTCATCAGCAAGAAAGTCGAAGACCTCAGCGCGAAAGAACAAAACAAGCTGGACGATATCATCGATGCGTACGAACGCGGTTCTTCTTCAATTGAAGAAGTCAGAGGGCAAGTCATGAGTTCTTTGGGCGGGTCGGACCGAGTTGTTGCAAGTTCTCGTGGCATTTGGCTGAGAGATGACGGTGGGACAAAACTCCTCGCGGTCTCAAGAAACACTTCGCTAACCGAATGCAAGCAGGTCTCCGAGGATGAACTACCGGACTCGTTAGCCTCGAACCGCAGACTCAAGAAATACACATGGGGAATAGGGCAGTATAAAGGCCAAAAGGTTCTTTTCCCCTGGCGTCTGACTATGTCTAAGTTCACAAAAGAGATTGTAGAGAACACCGCAAAGGAAACGGCTCGTCAGATTCTCAAGATGAGCGGCGATAAAGGCTGGAATCGGCCCGTCTATATTCAGGTCTCAACGAATGCGCCTGGTGAGCTCAAAGTCGCCCATCAAGGCGAAGATGAGATCTACGTTGAAACCAAATCTTCGAAAAAATCCGTGAAAGTGAAAACAGAAAAAGATACAGCGCCAGAAGAGAATTAGCTTACCGTGTATCTATCCTCGACGGAATTTCCGCGAGGATATATGCCATGGCAGCCATTGCAGCAACGCCTTCGCTGAGTTCCTGTGGGTCTACTTTGTCGAGCGTATCGGCATGAGAATGATGATAGTTGAAGTATTTGCTACCTTCTACCCTTAGACCCATCGCTGGAACGCCCTGTGCGCGAAGTGGACCGACGTCTGCACCGCCAAACCCTGTCCAAATGCGTTGCGGGCGTAGTTGATTGAGGAGCTGTGCGTAGATCTCAAGGTTCTTGGCGACCTCTTTCTCCGCGTCGTTGTCTTTTAAATCGAGACCAAACCCAATAGGTTTGAACGCTCCTGAATCCGATTCAATCGCTGCGAAATGCTGTTCTAATTCCGACGCATGCGCTTTTGCGTATGCCTTGGCGCCAGCAAGACCATTTTCTTCGTTGGTCCATAGGACCACTCTTATAGTACGTCGCGGAATTAGGTTAAGCTTTCGAAGTGCCGAGAGCGCTTCCATAGCTATAACGCACCCGGCTCCATCATCGTGAGCGCCTTGCCCGGCGTCCCAGGAGTCGATGTGGCCTCCAATGACGACTATTTCCTCAGGGGCCTCTCGCCCTGGAAGCTCCGCAATTACATTGTGAGATAAGGCGGTGTCTGGTGCTGTGTTTGCCTGCATAGTTAGTCGGACTTGGACTTTCTGACCTCTTTCATAAAATCGTGCAATGAGGTCTGCATCCTCAGTTGAAAGGGCCGCGGCGGGAATTTTCTTCTTCGCCGCTCCGTATCTCATAACGCCAGTATGCGGAGAGCGTAAACTGTGTGCAGTCACGGAGCGTATCAGAACACCGACGGCGCCTTTCTCACTCGCGAGACGTGCGCCGTGCACTCGAAAACGAACCGTTTTGCCGTAGCCGGACCCGTGTTCTGGATGGTAGTCAGGCATCCGATTGTTGAATAGAACAATTTTCCCGACTGCTTTGGTGCCTAGAGCGTTCAATTCTTGTTCGTTTTCTACGACTACAACGTCGGCGGTGATTCCTGAAGCCGGCGTACCTACAGAGCCACCGAGTCCTAGTATGGGCAAGGATTCTACCCTAGGCGAGAGCAGCTCTGCTGTTTCAATGCCTCTGGTCCAATGGACAACTTGGACTGGCTCCTTCTTTACGTTGTTGTGCTGATCTTTGAGCATGACTTGAACCGCCCAATCGATAGCTCGTTCTAGGGCCTTGGAACCTGACAGTCGATGTCCAATGTCGTCACAAAGTTCCACCAGCTTTTCCCAGGCGTTATTGCTTTTGAGAATCGACTTTATGATTTTATCCACGACGGGTGCGAGTTTTTGTGCCTGAATTTTATGTTCTTCCTGAGCACGATGAGCAGCCGAGCTCGATGTTGAAGTCCTAGTTTCCGAGGTTGCAGGATGTGTCTGCTTTGGATTTGGAGTCGTTGCACATGCCCATGTCAGGAAACATAGTGTAGAAATTGCTACAGATTTGCGCATAGTGAGTCCGTATCGGGCAATTTGAGACAAGTCTACGATTTTCCGCCCTTGGCAGAGACGGTGTCGGCTGGCAAAGTACGACTATGTTGAAGGGCATGTATCTTTCGGGTCTTACGCTATTCGCGACGCTATCGTTACTTAGTGGGTGCGGTAGTGGTGAAGAAGACACTGCGCCCATTGCTGATGTAAATGCATTAAGCTCACAGGGGCCTTACGGCATTGGATATTTCAGTGTTCCGGTCACCTATAAAACACCGATTGATAACGAAGACCGTACGGTGCAAGCCTTGGTTTGGTATCCAACGATGGAGGTTGATGGTGAACGCCCGATTTACGGTGTCGTCTCATCGGAAATCGCGGTCAAGGGTGCGGTGCCTGCAAGTTTCGAAAGAAGGCCAACCATACTATTCTCACATGGCCATCAAGCTTATCCAGGCGTCATGAGTTATCTCATGGAGCACTGGGCATCGCACGGCTACATCGTCATTGCACCAGGGCATACGGGAAATACAGTCATCAATGGTGACGCCCGGGAGACGGACATCTATTATCTTCGAGCTTTGGATCTTGAGGCTGCGTTCGACTATTTCTTAGCTGATAATGATGGACCGTTGGCAGGTCTTCTTGGAGATCAAGCGGTCGTGACCGGGCATAGCTTCGGTGCGTATACCGCGTTCGGTTTCTCGGGTGCAGCAATTGCGATTGATTCACTGAAAGCAGAATGTGAGATACCAGGCGCATCAAGCGACTTTTGTTCCACCCTTACGCCTGAAAAAGAAGCCATCTTCAGAGCAGGCTTGAAAGACGACCGCGTGATTGCGGCCATGAGCTTCGATCCCGGGAACTTTGACATGTACGGACGCGACGGAATGGCGAAAGTTGAAGTGCCGGTACTTCATGCGGTGGCCGGCGATGGCAATCATGCAGACCCGGACCCTACTAAGGATAAATTCTGGCAGGCTCTTTCGAATCCTCAGGATGTGCGGCTCTTACTTGTCGATGGGGGTCACAATGATTTTGTAGATAGTTGCGGAGCAGGTATTGATATCCGATGCAGCGACTTACCTCCCGAACTGGTGTGGAGGGCGATGCGTGTATACACCCTCGCATTCCTCCGAAAGCATCTCGAAGCTGACAGTTCGGTTCTGCCTGTGCTCAACGGTGAAGCTCCGGTTTGGGAGCAAATGTCCTCTACTATCCGACAGTATCTAGAGTAAACCCCAGGTTGCGTGCTTAGGATCGCTGAAATTACTAGGATTTTCAGTAGGCAGGTTAACGTAGGTCTCTAAATTTGGCATCCTTAGCGCGGGAAGAAGACAACATGTCGGCAATAAGATTGCTGGGGTGTTGATGCAGTTGAGTGTTGTAGGCTGGGGGGCTTTGAAAGACACGATCTCGGGTGCGTTTGTTTCTTGCTGATATAGCCTTTTATGGTTGCGACGGTAGAAAAAGAAAATTTAGAACGCCTGGTTGATGAGCTTCCAGCCTTTCCTCAGAGTGTCCAGTTAGTCTTGAATATGACCTCGGACGCTAATTGCGACCCGCGCGAGCTAGTTCGGGTGGTCGAACACGACCCTGTTCTTACAGGGCGCGTGCTCAAGGTCGTCAATTCTGCGTACTTCGGCCTCTCGACTCAGATTTCGTCGGTAAAGCACGCAGTTGTGTACATCGGTCTGAACACTATCAAACATCTTGCTCTTTCCATTGCGGCGGTAGGTTCTCTTCCTAAGTCGAATAATGACGGAGTTTCAACCGACTCATTTCTTTTGGACTCACTCGCTGTTGGTGCAGTGGCACGCATCCTCGCATCACGATGCGGGTTTACTGTCCGGCAATCAGACGATTTTTTTGTCGCTGGCCTCGTTCATAATATCGGGGAGCTCGTGTTGAGCCTGAACCATCCAGAACTGGTTCGCTCGGTAAAACAACGTGCGCAAACAGAATCGCGTCCTATGTTTGATGTCGAAAAGGAAATATTTGCAGTCACTCATTTTGAGGTTTCGTCAATGGTCGCTCATAAATGGCAAATGCCCGAAAATATTGTGCATGCCCTTCGTTACTATCGAAAGAGCCCACCTGAAGTCACAAGGACGCCGATGATGGACTGTTTGCTCGCGGCAAAAATCCTGGTGCGTTCCTTAGATCCTATGGCTCCTGAAATGCGTTTTCCAACCGGATTATCTCAAAGATTGGGATTCCGGCTCGACCAGCTACTGATGGAACGTCAACATTTTGAAACTGCCATTGAGAAAGTAAAAGTATTTATGGAGGTCGCTTAGAAGCAGTCGTAGCGACATTGAATGGAAGTATCTGTATGAAAGTAACTCTATGGGGAACAAGAGGTTCTATCGCTTCGCCTGGGCCCGAAACCGTCCGGTACGGTGGGAACACAACTTGCTTGAGCGTTGAGACGAATAGCGGACAAGTCATAATTATTGATGGCGGTACGGGAATAAGAAAACTGGGCATTAAGCTCATGGGCTCATTACCCGTGAATTGCGACATTCTAATAACTCATACTCACTGGGACCATATTCAAGGCCTTCCTTTCTTCATCCCTTTGTTTGTGCCTGGAAACGAACTCAACTTTCACGGGGCCTTTGACCCTGTTTACAATAAGAGCCTCAAAGACATTCTCGCGGGCCAGATGGAATACTGTTACTTCCCAGTGCGAGAGTCGGAGCTTAACGCCAACATTTCCTATCATCGAATAAATGATGGCCATACTTTTGAGATGGGGGACGCGAAGATAACGGCCATTCTTATGAATCATCCCGTATTGAACTACGGCTACAAAATAGAAGCGGATGGTCATAGCTTTTTCTTCACCGGTGACCATGAACCACCGAGGAATATTTACTCGGAGGAAGATGAAGAATTTGCTGAATACCAATCGTTCATAGATTTGAAGAACGAGAAACTTTATCGTCTCCTCGAAAATATCGACCTTCTCGTCGCCGACTCTTCATATACGACGGAAGAATATAAAACTAAGATTGGCTGGGGACATGGAACGTTTGATTCCTCCCTAGAGATGGGACGTCATGTGAAAGCAAAGAAGCTGGTATTTACTCATCACGAGCCAACCAGAAACGATGAGGCATTAGATACGATCTTCGCGGAGATGAAGAACAAGGTCCGAACTGGTGACCCTGAGATATTCATGGCGGTAGAAGGACATACCTTCGATTTGAGTGCTGATGATTAGAAGAGAGGATTACAATGGGATTTACCGATATTTTCGATGAACTTGAGCCGGCAGAGCGCGTTCGACTTCTCAATCAGGCTGTCAATCGAAGCTTTGAACCAGGCGCCGTAATCATTGACGAGCTAAAACCTAACGATGCGATTTTCGTCGTTATGGATGGAGAGGTCAATGTGGAGAAGAGCTTGCCCAACGGCGAAAAAAAGATTCTCGCAGAACTCGGAGTAGGAGCAATTATAGGTGAGATGACCTTTCTCACGCGTGGCTCCCCAAGTGCCAGTATTGTTGCACGAACCGAAGCGGAGATGCTTTGCGTTACCCACGAATCGCTCAACACTCTAGTGTCACAAGAACCTGGTTTGGCAGGACGTTTTTATCGCTCGATCGCGGTCACTCTCGCGCAGCGCCTTGCGGAAACGAATAAGAAACTAACTCAATCGCAATCGTAATAGCTAATGGGATGAAGGCATTGGCGGTGTAGAATTATAAATAACCGGCTCATCCTTTAGGACTTGACCAAGGTTTAAACCAACAACGGTTTCATCCAGGATAAAGTCTACGACCGCCTTCAAGTCTCCTCCGCTGTTTTTATACACTTCGATCTGTCGGTCTGCAGATGTTCCACGCTCAACAATGGTATGAAGATGGTTCAGTTCTTCAGTGCAGCCTAGATCATCTGCAACATCTGAGACTAAATTGACCATTTCTGCCACTACGTCTGCAAAATCGAGTTCGCAACGTTTTCCAAAGTCGATCAGAGGTCCAGACGAACCATATCTTGCTGCTCGCCATTTGTTTTCTCGGATAAGCTCAAAGCGATGATGCTGCCAAGATTGATTGTTTTGGTGAAGCCACGATAATTTCGCGACGATACATTGCACTAACGCGGTAATCGCAATCACGTCGTCGACTCGGGTCGGCAGATCGCAAATTCTGAACTCTAGTGTTGAGAAGCGTGGGTGCGGTCGAAGGTCCCACCAGATCCTTGCGCCGTCATCAATACTGCCCGTCTTCACCAGGGTAGAAACGAATGATTCATATTCGTGATAACTTGCAAAACGCCCTGGGATGCCGGTCCGAGGTAAACGGCTAAAAATGCTTGTCCGCGAAGATTTTAGTCCAGTCATGCGCCCGTCGAAAAAAGGTGATGAAGTCGATAATGCAAGTAAATGAGGCAGAAAGTATCTTGCAGAATTGAAGACAGCCATAGCTTCGTCTTTGTCTTCAATACCAACGTGTACATGCATGCCGTAAATTAGGTTCGCTCGAGCGATGTCTTGTAAGTCATCAACGAGTTTAGCGTAGCGTTCTTTGTTGCTTATGACTTGGTCCTGCCAGCGAGCGAATGGATGAGTCGATGCGGCACCCAGGCGCAGGCCCACACGGTGAGCCACGCGAGCAGCTTCTATTCTATTGTGAGTGACTGCTGCTCGAACGGAAGCAATGTCGTCACACACTGGAGTATTTACTTCGACAACCGACTGATGAAGCTCTGGATGCAGCTCGACGCCGTCCATAGACGTGTTGGCGTCCATGAGTTGAGCGATGCGGCACTTCAGATTACGAGTCACAGGATCAATGATTTGAAACTCCTCTTCAACGCCAAGTGTAAATTTCTTTTTCACTACTTTCTCTACCCTATAATATTTTAGCTTTGCGCTAAAATATGCGTGGTACTAAGGCTCACCGCTATTGCGAACAGCCTTAATGAAGTCACCCATTTTTTCCACGCACTTTATTCCTGGGGCACTCTCTACACCGCTACTGACGTCCACTGCAACGGGTTGAACCATCTTTATTGCTTTTGAAACATTATTTGCACGAAGTCCGCCGGCGAGCATGATTGGATAAGTTTTGGCGACTTGAGCGACGCGTTGGTGATCGGCTGAGATCCCTTTCCCGCCGCCTGCAGGCCCATCAATCGTAATGCAGTTAAAGGGACTAGACTGTTGTGGCTTCGCTAGTGACCAAGCTTGAACTTGAGAGTGGACATCTGGGTTGTCAAAATAGACGGGAATGACGTGGTTAATTATTGCCGGCGAGAAGCTTTGCTTCGGCTTGACTACGATTTGTAGCCAGTCGAAACCGAGTTCGAGTGCTGCTTTTGCTTGTTCTTCGGTAGCGGCTCCTAAAACCGCCACGGCTTTGGCTTGCTCTCGGGGAATACGCTTGAGCAGATCGTGGAGTTGTTGAGATGTGAGATGCACATGTGCATCGTCCGCCAGAACCAACCCTATGGCATCCGCCCCGAGTTCTACCGCCGCATCTATATCCTGCGGCCTCGTAAATCCACAAATCTTGATAGCAACGGCCATATGAGGGTGCATTCACCATTTTTCTTCGTTTGTGCAATATCTTTGTTTGCCAGAATAGGAAATTTCGTCTCAGATTAGCTGGGGCGATTTTATCGCACGCTAGGAAATGTCAGGTGAGCACCACTGATAGGGGATTTATGAACCGGGCCATTGAGCTGGCGGCACAGAATTTAGGTTTGGTATGGCCAAACCCCTCGGTCGGTTGTGTTGTTGTCCTAGATGGCCAAATTGTTTCTGAAGCAGCAACCGCGGTTGGCGGTAGGCCGCATGCGGAAGCAATAGCCTTGAAAGACATCGGTGATAGAGGCAAGGGCTCCACCATTTATGTTTCTCTTGAGCCTTGTTGTCACTGGGGCCGAACGCCTCCCTGCACCCAGGCTGTAATTGCTGCGCAGCCAAATAGGGTTGTCATTGCAATTTTAGACTCAGATCCTCGAATGCGGGGCTCGGGTGTTGCGCAGATTCGGGAGGCCGGTATTCAGGTTGAGTTAGGCCTTTGCGAAGAGGAAGCAACGCTGCTGAACCAAGGCTTCTTTCATCGAATTCAGACCGGAATGCCTATGGTTACTGTGGTCGGACCGAAGAGCAATTTTGAAGAAGTCGTCCGAACCTATGATGCGACTTTGGCAACTCGCGGGGCGGGACTGTTTGCTTCTTTTGAGTTTCATCGACGTCAACGGAGTCGGTTCAATACTACGGATTGGCTTCTCGCGGCTGCGGACCGCAAGCATACGGATGTAGGAGAGCTCGGCGGTCTTGAGCTGCTCACGCTTTCAACACCCGAGGCTAAAGAGGACGAATTTCTTCACGAAGCTCTACGCGCAATGGGTCACAGAGGTCTCACGCGGGTCCTCGTAGATGGTTTAGATCCTTTAGCTAAGAAGCTGGAAAAGCTAGGCTTTGTGCAACATGAATTAGACTAAAACGCCAAGATTCGCTTGCAGATAAGTTCCAGAAACTCCTAGGCAAGAGACCGGCGTTTGGCGTACGAAAGCCCTGTGAGTGTTTCTCGAAAGAAAGTGGTCCTGGTGACGGGTGCCAACGGCGAAATGGGACAAGGCCTGATTCGAATGATTGCAGACCGATGGCCTGATTACGCCATTGTTGGACTTGATATTCGTGAACTCGATGAAGGTCTCGGTC
>JAYZDF010000005.1:0-12943 GCA_036337945.1 Myxococcota bacterium | reverse complement strand
GAAAATGGGCTTCATCGAAATTCTCAGATCTTCATCTATTGTGCCCGCCCATTGCCTTTTTGAATCTTGACAGTCCCTGAAGATAGACAGTCCACATCCATCCTGCTCGAAGCGTTGTTTACAGGTCTGTCGGCCCCAGTTCGAAAAAGAGTCGAAATAGAAATCGAGTCCGCCAATCTGTGGACCTGCCCCGTCGCAGGCAATGTTTCTTGGGCTTAGTTTGGGTGCGTCCTCCGGCGGAGCAACGTCGTCTGGGAGAGCGCTACACGATGCATAAAACAACAGTAACAGCGTGCCTAAGCAGCTTTTTGCATCCAGACAAATACCCACGGACTTCTCCCTGATTTTCTATCATAAAGACCTGATTATTGTCGATGTGCTAGACTAAGGCTTAGACGCCATGAATGATGCTACCCCCATTATCAGAATTGACGACCGAACATCCGTGTTCGACGCTGATCTGAACTTTTCGGCCGTTCGAGCCCAAGGCAGCGGCGGCCAGAACGTCAACAAGGTGTCTTCAGCCATCGTGCTGACCTTTGACTTCGGCAATTCAACGCTGCCCCCTTATTTGAAAAAAGCACTTCGCGACCTAAAAGACCGTCGAGTCACAAAGAATGACACTATCATTATCAAAGCACAAAGAAGCCGGAACCAGGCTCAAAACAGAGCGGACGCGCTTGAGCGACTCGAGACGATCATCCGCAAAGCGATGTTTCGTCCGAAATTTAGAGTGCCTACTCGGCCAACCAAAGGCTCACAGCGTCGTCGCCTAGACAATAAGACCAAGAAAAGCCTGACAAAGAAACTTCGACAGCCAGTCAAATACTAAAGATTCACATACTTGGTTTTTGCGGTGGGTTCATGTCGCCCCTCGACCTTTATCTACTGTTGAGCTAGGAGAGGCTTATGACTAAGCTCGGAATTGTTGGATATCGCGGAATGGTCGGCTCTGTCCTCGTTGATCGGATGACCCAAGAAGGGGATTTTGACCTGGTCGAGACCTCTTTATTTTCGACCTCACAAGCCGGACAACCTGGCCCGAATCTGGGATGGGGTAGCCAGACCTTACTGGATGCAAATAATGTCGACCAGCTTCGCGATATGGATGTCATCATCAGCTGCCAAGGTGGGTCGTACACAAAATCGATTCATCCTTCTCTCAGAGAATCTGGATGGAAAGGGTATTGGATTGATGCCGCGAGTGCTTTGCGTATGTCAGATGATGCCCTCATTATTCTCGACCCAATCAATGGAGATAAGATAAGCGACGGTCTTTCCAGCGGAATCAAAGACTTCATCGGTGGTAATTGTACAGTCAGCCTTATGCTTATGGCCATAGGGGGACTTTTTCGCGAAAACCTTGTCGAATGGATCTCTGCAGCGACCTACCAAGCCGCGTCAGGGGCTGGCGCAAAAAATATGAAAGAACTAGTGCACCAGATGAAAGTACTGGGAGATGCTGGACAGTCAGGACTCGCAGAAACGAATACGCCTGTCCTCGACCTAGATGCAACGATCACCGACACCATGCGCTCATCGAGTTTTCCCTGCGGCGAATTTGGAGCCCCTCTCGCAGCAAGTTTGTTACCGTGGATTGATTCGGCCGTTGACCACGGTCAAACTCGAGAAGAATGGAAAGGATACGCCGAAACGAACAAGATACTTGGATTGAACCCACAAGTTCCCGTAGACGGGATCTGTGTACGAGTTGGTTCGATGAGATGTCACAGTCAAGCGTTCACCATCAAACTCAAGAAAGATGTTCCCCTCAGCGAATTAGAATCAATTATTGGGAATACCTCGGATTGGACCGAAGTTGTTGCCAATGAAAAAGAAGAAACGCTCCAAAAACTAACACCAACGTACGCAACGGGAACGCTGAAAATACCGGTAGGAAGAATCCATAAGATGAACCTCGGCCCGCAATTTTTATCCGCTTTTACTGTGGGAGACCAATTACTGTGGGGGGCTGCAGAACCTCTCAGACGTATGCTAAGAATCATTATTACGGAGTCGTAAGTAAGACGGGTCGAGTATTCGTCATTTTATTCGTGGTAACCAACGTTGAGTGGGAACAAGTCCATTGAGATTCAGCTGATTCGTAGAATAGCGAACGGCGACAAGGAAGCTCTTGCCAGTCTATACGAACTTCACTCTCCCATCATGCTCTCGATCGCCCTGAAAATATTAAAAAACAGAGGTGAAGCTGAAGATGTGATTCAGGACGTTTTTTTGGAGATCTGGAAACGCGCCGGCGATTATGACCCATCGAAAGGCTCAGTTAAGACGTGGGCCTTTCTCAGACTTAGGAGCAGATGCTTAGATCGCATCAAATCCCCGCGGGTGTCTCGGGCGTCCCGCCTGACAACAGATGCCGCGAACGCCATTCAGGACCAAGGAGCAAGTGCAGAAGCCACTGTCAGTCAAAGACAAATGCGAGATGCACTCAGCGAACTTCCGGAGCTTACTCAACGCATCCTGATTCTCGGTTATTTTCAAGGATTATCGATGAGAGAAATTGGTGAGTCTCTGGATATTCCGACAGGAACGGTAAAATCCAAAACAAGCCGCGCCCTCCAACAACTTAAGAAGTACTTTACGACTTTAGCTATCAAGGAGGGTCCGGTATGAAAAAGCCAAATCCCGCTGCTCAAGATGACTTCTTCAAAGACGCCGAAGAAAATGAAGCAAATTTCGGTGATTCATTTGTCCAGCTCGCCGACCAACTAGAACCAGCGACACCAAGTGCGGGCTTAGAAGCTCGAATCCTCGCCGCTTTACCCGGACAGAGGTTTGAGCGTTTTTCTCAGGACGTCACCGAACTTTTGGATATTTCTGAGGAGAATGCTCTTCAACTACTCAATGGAATCGATGAGTCCGCTAACTGGTCTGAAGGTCCGGTGCCAGGCATGACTCTGTATCACGTTGAGGGTGGCCCGAAAGTAGAACGTGCGATCACCGGCTTTACCAAAATCATAGCCGGTGGCGGCTTTCCAGAGCATAAACACCTCGGAGTTGAACACGTCCTCGTTATCCAAGGTTATTTTATTGACGACGTAAGTGGCGAAAAATATGGGCCCGGTGATCTCGTAGTCATGGAGCCGGATACTAGACATAGTTTCCGAGTTCTCGAAGATGGCCCAGACCTAACCTATTTAGTGGTTGTGCAAGAAGGGATTGAATTGAATGGGGCCGAAATCAAGTACGACTCCCCTCTTCTGTGATCATGAGCACGTGATCTCCAGCACATACTTTTTGATACAATAAAAAAACAACCGCTTTGGATCCAAACCCAAAGGTACCTCGTACTCCAATCAAGCCGTCAATAAAGACGGTCGTTATTTAGAGAAGATTTAGGAGTAAATAATGAGAAATCGTAAACTACTATTGTCCGTATCACTTATCGGATTATTCGCCTCTGCAGCGTCCTTTGCTGCAGATCACACTGACTCACCAGCAACAGTAAGTGAGCCTGCGGCAGATATTGCAGACATCTACGCGTGGATGACTACAGATGCATCGAAGCTAAACCTTGCCTTGACGGTCAATCCTTTCGCCACGTCCAAAACACAGTTCTCAGATGCTGTGCAATACGCAATTCATGTCAACAGCAGTACGGGTTACGGAGAAGCCCAAACCGAGACGCTTATTCAGTGCCAATTCAAAACGACTACCGAAATAGAATGCTGGGTTGGTGACGAGTACGTGTCGGGAGATGTTACCAGCAACAACAGCGTTTCCAACGATGATGGAAGCATCAAAATTTTCGCAGGACTGAGAAACGACCCTTTCTTTTTTGAACTCGGAGGCTTCCTTAAGACTGTAGACACCGTGATCAGCGCAGCGCCAAGTCTGCAATTCGACCAAGACTTTTGTCCAATGCTAGACGCGGACACCTCAGCTCTGTTGGTTGGTCAACTGCAATCAAGTCCCGATGGAAGTCCCGCCAAGGACTCTCTGGCAGGTGCGAACATCATGGCCTTGGTCGTCCAAGTTGATAAAACGAAAGTCAACAAAGGCGGCGATATACTCTCTGTCTGGGCAAGTACACACCGACGATAAACACCATCATTTTGAATATTAGGAGAATAAAAATGAAACTTTTGAAGAAAATTATCACCACATCCTCTCTCATCGTACTCGCTGCTTGTGGCTCAGAAATGGACAACAATGCAGACAACACGACGAACCCTAATTCACCCTCTCAAGTCAGCCCCACGCCTGAACCAAATCCTGAGCCTACTCCGGAAACGAAGCCCGAGCGGCCGACACTGGGTCAACAAATTGATCGAATGGGACGTCCAGCAATAAACACAGCACTGAACAATACGTTCAATGGAGATAAATCGGCGAAGGACGCTGCTAAGGCCGCATATGGGCAAGCAACACCTTCCGAATGGTCAGCTTATGTCGATGACTTTGCGGCAAGCCTGGCGATTCTTGATAGTTTAGACACGGTCTGCGGGAATCAACTTTTGGCCGATGCTGGACCGGCTCGTTACATGACCCTGGCAAATGTACTGGTCGATGATCAATTGTACGTAAATAGCAATTCCGGCGAATGTGGAACCTATCTTGGACTGGAAGCAGAAGTAGTCGGAGCAATTCCTGCGGGTGCAGGTGGATGCGGTGGCCGAACACCGGCAGATGACGTCATTGAACGCAGCTACTCTGTTCTTGCAGCGGGCATTCTTGCTGGAATTGATGATGGAGTCACTGAAGATGATGGGATTCAAACCGCTGTCTTTCCGTTCCTTGGCGAACCAACTCTCGCAGAATAAGGATTAGAGGACAGAACAATGCGAGCTAGTCAAATGAAACACTCAGTACTCGGATTGGTCATGCTCACGTCTTCCGCGCTTTTCGGTTGCGCGGAGGGCGTGGCTCCTCGCGTCTCGACCTATAGAGACACGACTGGCCACGAAGAAACCATTCAACGAAAAACCACCGACGGAAACATCGCGAGAAATAACTTGAGTGCGACAATTGAAGGGCTCGAGCAACGGATTTCGCGTCACCCTCAAAATGTAGATCTTCGAGTAATGCTACTAGAAACACTTCTTAGTCGTACCCAGTTTTTTGGCCAATACAGTGACTTTGAAAAGGCACTCACGCTCGCGGAGGAATCACGAGAGATGTTTCCAAACTCAAAGGCTCTTATCGTCGCGCATGCCAAAGTTCTGGGTTCTGTGCATCAGTTTCAAGCTGCCGCTGACCTTCTTGAGCCCTTTCAAGATGAACTAGAAATTCACTCTCTCATCTTAGGCTTTAAGACATCCATGGGTTATGCAGAAATCGAAAACCGCGAAATCAAAGCTGAAATGGCCCGTAGGAATCCAAACTTTCGAACGATGGCCGACTGGGCACATGCAGAAAGCACGATCGGTGAATACGAAAAAGCCGACAGGCTTTATCAAATAGCGTTAGAGAGTTACCATGATGTTTCACCGTTTCCCGTGGCTTGGATAGCCTTTCAGCGCGGATTGATGTGGGCTGAATCGGCGAACCAACCCTTGCGAGCGGTAGAACATTATCGTGAAGCGCGAAGGCGACTTCCAGGATACATCGTGGCTACGGTTCATCTTGCTGAATTAGAGGCAGAGTATGATCGTCATACGGACGCTATCGTGATGTTGAAATCGGTTTTGGGCACAACCGAAGACCCTGAACCCGCAGGATTACTCGGTGAGCTCATCCAAGACGAAATCCCTGAAGAAGCAGCGAGACTTTGGGAGAATTCACAAGAGACTTACGACCGACTTCTATCTCAGCATCAAGCAGCATTTGCCGACCACGCTTCCGAGTTTTTTGCCGGGCCGGGAAATGACACGCGTCGAAGTCTTGAACTTGCGTTGTTCAATTTGAACCGGCGCAACACGCCACGGGCCTATATTGTTGCACTCGAGGCCTCGCTTGCCGCAGGTGATACTGCCGTAACCTGCTCTGTTCTGGAGCGTGCCTCGCAAATCGAGGGCAATCCAGCGTTATCTGCATTGGTATCCGAAATCGAGTCGATTTGCCGCTAAATCACGAATATTTGAGTTGCCCAGCCCACGTATCTGATCGGATATGAGAGCTGGGACCTCCAATGAAAGTTCAGTGCTTCACCGTCGGTATGTTCGCCGTCAACACCTACCTCATTACAGACCCTGCCACCGGTCATTCCGCCATCATTGATACCGGAGAATCAGAAGAACTGGTTCGGGCCCTCCAAGCTTTAGACCCTGCTCCGGATATCAAGATGATTCTACTGACTCATGCGCATATCGACCACGCCGGTGCATTGAAACTATTGCAAGATGTTTGGGATGTTCCAACATACCTCCCCAAGAAAGAATGGCCATTGTTTGAAACTCTGCCCATGCAAGGCACCATGTTCGGAATGCCTCACCTCAACCGAGAATGTGGACGCATTGACCACAACGTTGAAGACGGTGACGAAATCATGTTGGGAGAGCTGAAACTTAAGTTTATTTCAACGCCTGGTCATACGCCTGGGCAAGGCTGCTATTACGATGACGAGGACATCATTGTCGGGGATACGCTTTTTAGTGGCAGCATTGGTCGGACCGACTTTCCAATGAGTGAACCCGAAGTGATGGTGGAAAGTCTGCGTCGCCTGACAAAGCTTCCTGGCCACCTCAATGTCCACAGTGGACATGGACCGGTGACCACCCTGGCAGAAGAGCTTCAGAGCAATCCGTTTCTTGGATACATTCGGAAAGAACGAGGTATAGACGGGGCGCCAGGACTCAGGTGGGCTCCAGGGACCTAAGCGATAAGTCATGAAAGACGCTATCGATCATGCTGCAGCAATTCTCGCTGAGATCGAAGAAACAAATGCGAGTGCAGATCGGACCACAAAACGTTACTTCCGGCGGCACCCCGAACTTACCAACCAAGAACGGAAGTCGACCGCGACATACGTTCACGGAGTCCGCTGTCATCTCACCGGAATTGAATACCAACTCGCACAAAACGAGATTCGAAAATCTGTAAAGCATAAAATTGTCGTCTATAAACTCATCGTCGAACGAGCGCCTTTTAGTGAAGTACTTAGCTTCACCGAACCATCGAGTCGGGATGCGTTTCACCGCTTTTCTACATCTTGGCCAGAGGAACCTCTTGAGAGACTTCAGACTCAATACTCTTTACCTGCAATAGCGGCGCAGTCACTCTTGGCTCAATATGAATATGAATTCTGTGCGCAACTCGCAGAAGCTCTCAATACCCCGGGTCCGGTTACTATTCGGGCCCGCAGCCACCGCATTTCTCAAGAAAATCTAGCGTCTGAATTACAAAAAGTAGGGTGTCCAACCGAAAAGACGCGAATGGCGCCACACGGATTGATTTTGCAAAAGCGACACGACATTCGTGGCTGTCCTCTCTGGAAGGATGGTCTTTACGAAGTCCAAGATGAAGGGAGTCAGATTATCGCGCAGAAGGTGGCCCCGAAACCCGGCGAGAGCATTCTCGATCTTTGTGCTGGAGCGGGAGGAAAGACACTCGCCCTAGCCGACCTCGCCGGTGAACAAGCGAATATCGTTGCCTCAGATATTAATCCACAACGTCTTGCAGACCTCAAAGTCCGTCTCAAGCGAACCGGCCTCAAGCGAATCAAGACGGTTGATCTTTCGTCTACCAATATTGAGGACACTTTTGATCGCGTCCTGGTCGACGCTCCATGCAGTTCTTCGGGGATTTGGCGACGTGGACCTGGGCGAAAGTGGGATTTGAATCAGTCGAACCTTCGTCAATGGCAAACTCAGCAGTATTCGATTCTTCGCGAAGGACATAAGAAAGTCAGACCAGGAGGAACGTTGGTCTACGCCACTTGTTCAATCTTGGCTGAGGAAAATGAGCGAATCGTGGAGGCGTTTTTGTCCGAATCATCGTCAATTGAGATTGAATCGACCACGACTCTGCACCCACACCAGCACGGAACCGACGGTTTCTTTATTGCAGTTATGAAGAGGTGCTCGTCGCGAGGTTAGCCTTTGCGCGTCCACTTCTAGCGGTGCTCGTGGCACCGAGCGCACCCGCGATGTCTTGTTCAATATCTTCGGGAAGCACGTTCGGCCCGTAGCGACGAATCACCTTACCGTTAGGGTCGACGAGGAACTTGGTAAAATTCCATTTGATTTTTTTCGAACCGAAAAGCCCTGGAGCCTTTCTTTTTAAGTATTCGTAGAGAGGATGAGTGTTGGACCCGTTGACTTCGATTTTCCCAAACACCGGGAAGGATATTTGAAATTTCGTCTTGCAGAAGGCCTGTATTTCCGCATCGGACCCTGGTTCCTGACCGAGGAACTGGTTACATGGAAACCCTAGCACCGTAAACCCGTTTTCCTGGTACGCTTGCTGCAGCTGCTCCAAACCCTCGTACTGAGGCGTAAGCCCGCACTTGCTCGCAGTGTTGACAATGAGCAAGACTTTACCCTGATAGATGGACAAGTCGACGTCTTGACCTTCGGAATCCACGACTATGTACTTATGAACGGTCACGTCATTGATTAGAAACACGACTTCATGATTGTCATCCACAAATTTTACCAAAATCGGCAATTTATGGACTGTCACTGCGCTGCTCAAGCCATGTTCTTCATAACCTCCCGATGACAATCTATGGAATCCATGATTTACCCGCGCTGTGCCTGGGGAGAACTATGAATTTGGTAAGTACACCCTCGACCAATTCTTAGGGGCTGGCGCGACCTCGGAAGTATACCGAGCGCGTCTTCGTGGTGCACTTGGATTTGAAAAGCTGGTGGCACTGAAACTCATCCACGCACACGCGGCAGAAACGGACGGCACCTTGGAATCACTCGTCAACGAGGCTCATATTGGTGCACAACTTCGGCACGGAAACGTTGTTCAAACTTACGAGTTCGACGAAGTGGGAGGTACATATTACCTCGCCATGGAATTTATTGATGGCTGGAGTGTCGAACAAATCGTTCGCTTCTGTGCTGAAGCGAAAATAGGTCTCCCTTTAGGCGTGATCTTAGACATGATGATTTCGATATGCGCCGGGTTAGATTACGCGCATAACTTACGCGATCGAGAAGGTGAGCTTATCAATTTGGTTCATCGAGACCTCAAGCCCGCGAACATAATGATCGGTCGTCAGGGCGAGGTTAAGGTTCTCGACTTCGGCGTCGCTAAGACGACCATCAATCCCTACCAAACCGCGATGAATAATGTTGCGAAAGGAACCCCGGCGTACATGTCCCCGGAGCAAGTACAAGGACAACGATTAGACCGCAGGTCCGATATCTTTTCTTTGGGCTCAATTCTCTACGAACTCGTGACGCATACACCTCCTGTCATTGGCAACGACCCCATTTCCATCATGCAGAGTATTCTCACGCCGAACCAAGAACAGATCAGGATGCTATTTTATCAACTCCAACCACAGTTACTTGCTATTCTCGATTTGTGCCGCATGCCAAACCCGAACCAAAGGTTTCAAACCGTCAAACAGATTGAAATCGAGCTCCGCAAACTATCTAACTCCATTGGCTCAATGAATATGAACCTGCAGCAATGGCTTGAGGACCATAGGCCATTTCTAGACAACGAAGAAGCGAGACTCTTCTAACTCTCACCTAAAACTTTTTCGGTCGTCGCGCGTTACGATCTGTATCAACAAGATATCGTACAAAAGACCGGATCAATCTGAAATTCTTCGCCGCTTAGTAGCTGTTCCTCGCCTATTCGACAGCAACTCTGTCAAGGCAACCGCGGAAAATTTTCGTGAAAGAATTCATTCGTATTGTTGGCTCGGGCTAGCCCTCCCCCTCTCGAAACGGAATCAAGGGCTACCGATCTATTTACCCTCACCCAAAAGACGTAAATCCAACAAAACAATCCTATTTGACGCAATCTATTCCTCCGTCGCTCTATTGTTTTTTACATGTTCTGTTAATCTTGAGTCTCGGGTTTAAAGTCTCTTGTCGGGTTGGAGAACACAATTAGGCAAACATGTAGGACGTCAGCGTCCGCTGAGCGGACAAGCGTGCCAGATACCAATCTCGCTCACACGTACCCCAGTATCAACCTCCGCGTCTGGAGTATTCACTCATGAATAACAAAACAATCGGTAAGGTTTTGTTTTCTGGATTCGCTGTGGTTGGCTTGTTTCAACTTCTTTCCACCACATCACCGACAATTCCCCCCTCGCCTACCGCGAAAGAAAGCGTGCTTTCTGCCGACCAGGACAAGCACTGGTTTTGGACTATGTTCGAGGGAAGTTTCCAGGGAGACAATTCAACAGAACAAGAAGAGTCAGACCTGGTCACAAAAACCAAAAACGAAGGACTTTCTACAGCAAGCGCTAGAGCACTGTTGGTTCGTTTCACCCACTTCCAAAAGCGCCGCCCTCAGGTGATGAATTTCGAACTGACCGAAGTAAGCCATCGCTCTTTTGCCGAAGTGGAAATGGATGGCTTCAATCTTGTCAAAACCACAGAGCTTCGGCAGCAATTTGCTCTAGAAGCCTTGGCCAAACTATCACGGCGATTTGAGAGTGAGGACGCAGCCTTATGTTCATTATTTGTAGAATGGCCTTTGGTGGAATATGCGCTTAATCAAGCCCGGTTCGCA
Source organism: Myxococcota bacterium (assembly GCA_036337945.1). Classification (GTDB taxonomy): domain Bacteria; phylum Myxococcota; class Kuafuiibacteriia; order Kuafuiibacteriales; family Kuafuiibacteriaceae; genus JAYZDF01. The sequence goes on along the minus strand of JAYZDF010000005.1, from coordinate 2,335 downwards.
AAGCTCGATGAACCCGGTACTTACGCTACTTTCTCCCGCTTTTTGAAAACAAGCTACGATCAAAAATCAGAAATTCGGCATCTATTCGCGCTAAAAACCACGTTCTCTCTGCAGAGCCCTCTCAAGCGTGCCTTAGTCAGCTCAAAGTTCGGCATGAGAATCCATCCCGTTCTAGGCATCAAAAAGCATCACGCAGGTATCGACCTTGTCGCCGCCGAAGGAACAAAATTATTCTCGAGTGGACGAGGCGTCGTTCAAGAGGTCGGCTATGATCGCGGCAATGGAAATTATGTCACCATCGACCACGGTCACGGAATCGTCACCTCATACAGTCACGCTTCAGAAATTCTTGTAAAAGAAGGACAACAAGTCACGAAAGAAACCAATATCGCTTTGTTGGGAAGTACAGGCATAACCACCGGTCCTCACCTTCATTTCCAAATCGAAGTCGATCAACAACCGATCGACCCGGGATTATTTATCGAAGATTTTCAGCGCTCGCGATACTCAGCTTTGCGTCGCTAGCGTTCCGGAACCAAGTCGATCGAGACCGTAGAAGTTTGGCCGAAGGTCACCGGTATGTCGCGCACCGTGCTTGAGGTGAGGATAATTCCAAACCCGTCCATGAGCTCGAGCTGAACCAGATAGAGATTCGTCCGGAGTTTATCTCGAGACAGATAGCCTTTTGGACACGTCGATGTCTCTGTTCCTTCCAGCCGTGTACTTTGCGTTTGCACGTCGATACTTCGTACCGACATTCGAACTTCTTTAGCTCCGAGCTGATCACAAATATCGGTCGTCGCTACGGAGCTGCTGATCGTATACTGCGCATAGATTTTGCCGCCCCCAGTTAGAACCGTCGTGAAATTAAGAAGTCCCAAATTCGTGGTCCCCGCGGAAACAACGCGAAAGTTCCCCGTCAAAAGGCTGACCACTTTGCTTCCATCGGGTCGCTCCAGAGTGAGACGAAGATCATAACTTCCCGGTTTCGCATTCGTAATGGTCATCTCGCCATCAGTACACGCCACATCAGCGGTGAGCGTCGGGTCAATTGAAGACGACTCCGCCGTCACTCGCAGCGTGAGTGCTTCTAGCTCGCCGCAACGTCGAGCGGGCGGCTGATCATCAATACGCCACTTGAGATAAATGCTCCCGACGTCATTGTTCCTGCGCTCTGCCTCCAGAACAATATCAACTTCGGTCGTCTCTCCCGGTTCAACGTCGCCATTACCGAGTCCCGTTGCGAGCACAACCGGTCCGAACATGAGCTGCACGACAACAGGATATCTTTGAGGCAAGAGACCCTCAAAAGTGGTCTCCCCCGTTTTGCAATCCACGGATATTGGCGATCCACCGATCGCCACGTCGACCGTGTCGACATCAACATCTTCGCAGTTCAGCACATCGCCCGACGCGTTTTCAATCGACCAGCGAACTTTCAATGCCCCGAGCGGAATCTCAGCGTCAGGTGGCGAAAGTTCCTCCGTACCGCCGCAGGAAGCGGCCAAAAAGGTGATCAAGATGAGAAAATTCCGGTTTTTGCGAAAAAGCATCATGATGGAGTACCGTCCTTACAGAAAATTCGGCTCGGATGGAACACCCAGTTCTTGACACAAGGAAATTCTCCCTCTAGAAACGCCCTCACGGTCGAAAGACCTGGTCCGCAATAGCTCAGTTGGTAGAGCGGGTGGCTGTTAACCACTAGGTCGGGAGTTCAAGTCTCTCTTGCGGAGCTCAAAAAAGCCGTCGTGATCCTCAAGGGTTGCGACGGTTTTTTGGTTCTTTGGGCTTTCACTCTTCTCAGCTGCCCCCATCCCCCCTTTAGTCTCCCACCAAACCACGCTAGCCTCGCCCTGTGATGAACGGAAAACAAGTGGGCCTAATCCTGGCTTTTTCCGTGCTCACCGGTGATACCTTAGCATCCGTTTGAAACCGGGTTTTAGAATCAATGACAAAAACGAGACAAAATGAGCGCGCAAATTGAGTAAAGAGAAGCTTCCCAAAAAGTCGGCTGGTTATACACCCGTGATGTTCCCATTTAGGCCCAAGCAGGCTGGCCCCCTTGTCGCGGTCGTACCCTCTATTTTTGGGGTGACCGACGACGTCCACCATTATGCGAAATTGTTCTCAGCCGAAGGTGCCCTCGTCTATGCGATGGACCCTTTCGGGCGGGACGGCAAAGGTCCACTTCGTATTCCACAAGATGGTGCCGCCGCGATGGCTCGTATGGGTCAAATTTCTGACGACGTGGTTTTGCAAGACCTTTTGGAAGTATGTACCCGCGGACTTGCCGACGACAAATGTAATGGCAAGCTGATTTTATTAGGCATCTGTT
>JAYZDF010000004.1:0-82292 GCA_036337945.1 Myxococcota bacterium | reverse complement strand
CCTCGGTGATGACCTCAGCCTCTGGCTTGTTCTTTTTCTTCGTCGTCTTTTCTTTTTTCGCTCGTGCCATGCTTCGTGTCCTACATTGTGGGACAATGTCGCCTACGTCAAAAAAACGACCGGTTTTTTTAGCGGTTTTTGGTTTTTTTGAAAAAAGTCACGTGATGGCGGTCTCATTTTCGAAAAGTACCGGAAATACTTGCATTATTTCGCCACTACTGACGTCTTAGAAACACGCTATGCTGCTTCGATTTGCCACTTATTGTCTCATGTCTGTAACGATTACTGCTGTTCCTAGCCCTAAGCGGAGTCCCAGCTCGGAACCCCTAAAAACGACTGAGACCCCTCTTTCTACTCGCGTAGAAGAACATATTAAGAGCCAGCTCGACAAAAAATATAGGACTAAGATTCCCAAGAAAAAACGTAAGAAAAGGAAGAAAAAGTCGAAGAGTTCAACTTCACTGATCGTTCGAATTCAACGCTTTTACGACAATACGGAAGACCTCACAGCAAATTTCATCCAGCAGTATACGAGAGTCGCTATGAGTCGCACCAGTGAATCACGTGGTGTCGTCACGATTCGCAAGCCTGGAATGATGCGCTGGGACTATTCACAACCCGAAACAAAGAGTTTTATCGCAGACGGTAAGACTTTGGTGATCTATGAGCCTGAAGAGGAGCAAGCGATCATTGATCGAAATTTTAAGTCCTCACAGTTGAATTCGTCCATGGGGTTTCTGTGGGGTAACGGTAAACTTGCCGATAGCTTTACGGTGCTTTCTTCAAAAAAAGAAGGAACAAATACCGTCCTTACACTCAAACCTAAAGCGGATGCGACTTATACGAAGTTAACGCTCGTTGTTGAAACAAAGACCGGGCGCGTTCTTGAGACAAAGCTTTTTGAAACCGCAGGCAACACGAACCACTTCAAATTTCGTGATATCAAAACGAACACGAAGATTCCGAAGTCACATTTCCAATTCACACCACCTCCCGATATCGACGTGATCGAGCGACCGTAAAGTCTACGCATTGACTCAAACCCTTCGCTTAGTAGATTCTGCGGGTACTGTGACGGAGACAACTGAACCAGAAACGCACTTTGATGTACTTGATCCTAGTGATAACTCCGTCATTAGATCGTTAAGAATCAGTAACGCCGCTGCTGTAACGTCCGAGATGGAACGAGTTCGAAGGGCTGCAGAAAAATGGTCGAAGACGACCATCGACGAACGCTGCAAAGCTCTAGGAAAGGTTCGAGATATTATTTGCCGAAGAGGCGAAGAGATTGTTCAACTGGTATGCCGAGAAAACGGTAAAGCACTGCAAGACGCGTATTGGCTAGATTTGGTCAGCACGCTTGCGCTCATGAATCATTTCTTAGAGCATGCTCCCGCGATTCTCGCTCCCGAGCGCGTCCATCTGAGCCTTCTCAAGCATCGGCGTAGCTATATCAGTTACGAGCCAAAGGGCGTCATTGGAATCATTACACCCTGGAATTTTCCTTTCTTTATGCCGGGCAGCGATGTGAGCATGGCTCTTCTGGCTGGAAATGGAGTACTTCTCAAACCTTCTCAAATCACCCCTCTTTCAGCCTTACTATTGAAAGAATGTTATGACGAAGCAGGTATCGATCCTGATTTGTTCCGAGTCGTGAATGGATTCGGGCAAACCGGTGCTGCGTTGATTGACTGTGAACCTGACCACCTCATCTTCACAGGCTCAGTTAACGTCGGGCGAAAAATAGGCGTCGCATGCGCAGAGCGACTCATACCTTACACCCTTGAACTAGGCGGGAAAGCCCCCGTGATAGTTCTTAATGACGCTGATTTGGAACTTACTGCCAATGCAATCACCTGGGGTAGCTTCACCAATGGCGGGCAAATCTGTGCCTCCGTCGAGCGGGTCTATGCCCACGAGAGCGTATACGAAGAGTTATTGAGCCAGGTCACTCATATCGCGAAAAACCTACGCGTTGGTCCAGCGCTCGGAGACTCGATCGTTGATATTGGTAGCCTCACGACAGAAGCACAATGTCTGAATGCAGAACAGCTTATTTCAGACGCTCTTGAAAAAGGCGCGACCCTTATGGCCGGCGGGAAACGGAAAGAGAACACGCCTGGGCTCTTTTTCGAACCAACGGTACTCGCAAACTGCGATCACTCTATGGCTGTCATGAAAGAAGAGATCTTCGGTCCTATTGTTCCATTCATGAAAGTGACGACAGACCAAGAAGCACTCAAATACGCAAATGACTCTCATCTCGGTCTCGGTGGTTATATTTTCACTCAGGACCCACAAAAGGGACGCGAAATGGCACAGCAACTCGAAGTGGGTTCAATTATGATAAATGAAGTTGTCGCTCAGGCGGGTGTCGCTGAAATGCCCTGGGGAGGAATCAAACAATCTGGGTTTGGATTCGTTCGAAGCGAGCGAGGTCTTCAAGCGCTCTGTCATGCGCGACACATTAATGAAGAGCGAATTCGGTTGCCCGTGAAGAAGAGTCCACTTTGGTTCCCCTATTCTAACCGAAGCATTAGCTTAGTGAAAGCTTTGGCGAAGAACGCTTTAGGAGACACATCGATCGCGAAGTTAATCCGTTCGATTATGCGATAGCACCACAGCTACGCGGTCCAGTGATGCCGGTTCGACTGAGGCGTCACATCAATAATGACTTCATGGGGCGACGTCGGCAGTTTCGACTCCCACTGTTCTGCGAACCGACGAGATGATTCCCGAACATTTGCCATATGTTCTTCTTGTCTCGAAAGAAAGAACACAAATAAGGCAATTAGGGTAAGAGAAAGGTTTGCCGAAAAAATACCTGCGAGACCAAGACCGACCGCGATCACTCGTGCGACGCGACCTGCAACTTGAGTTGCTTTTGCATGCCGCATTTTTCTCGCGAGAAATCCTCGGAAAATACGGCCACCATCCATAGGTAAAGCCGGGACGAGATTAAAGAGCCCCAGCATGAGATTGACTGCACCAAAAAATGAGAAGACCCCACTGACTGAATTCAGCGTCGTACCTAAAGAAATCCCCAGAAGACCAGACAGACCCAAGCCGACAACCGCCAGAGCCAGCGAGACGACCGGGCCCGCGGCGGCAATCATAATTTCATCAGCAGGCGATTCCGGAATTTCTGACATCGCAGCTGTACCTCCCAAAAGATGCAGATGAATCGAATGCGTTGAAATCCCGAGGCGACGAGCCATCAATGCGTGACCCAACTCGTGTAACAAAACAGACGCAAACAGGATTAGGCCTGCCGGTATACCCCACAATCCCCACTGGTAAACCATGAGGATAAAAGCCAACCCGAGACTAAAATGGACTCGAATAGGAATTTCACGAACTTTCATTATGGTAATTTGGCCGAGCACATCAATAGAAGAGGCACGAGTTTGACGTCGGCAAGATAGTTTCGAACAAAAATTGAACGATTTCCTTGTACCAGAATGTCGGCTGGCGTACTTTCTCCCGTACCAAGATGGCAGGGTCGGATGTATAGGCACCGAGGATCTGGCCTATGACCTCACGAACAAGGGTTTTATCTAAATGCAACTGAATCTAAGAAAGTGGTTACTCGCTCAACTGCTGTTGCTAAGTGCATGCGGACGCATTGATTCTGACCTGCTCTCTGCCGAATCTAGACCCAACAAACGAGATATCCCTAATACAAGCAATACCTATGTTCCCACCGAAAACTCCGCTGTGATTCAGACAAACTGGATTATCGAAGAATTCGACAGTCTGCGGCAAATCGCGGAGACCGGAAAATCCAATGTGAATGTGGATGTTAATCAGGGCTTACTCTCGCTGCCTCTCCAATTTCGAGTCCCTAATGTTCCTGCTGAAGAAGCGTCTCCAAGCGTCACTCTCGTGACCGAATACACAAGCAGAGTGGTGTCACAAACCTGCATCGTCATCGAAGATGAGGTCGAAATCACGGCTCCGGACTCGATCGAGCTGACCGCAACGGACAGTATTCGTATCGCAGGAAACCTCACCGCCGGCGAAGGCGGGATCACTCTCATTGCCAACAAATCGATACACGTGGATGGACAACTGTCCAGCACCGGCCCAATTCGGGTGATCGTACCCCAAGCATCCGGCACAATTGCAATTACGGGTCTCGTAAAGACGCTCAAGAGCGGAATCGACAAATCAGCGGACATCACAGTTATTACGCGCGGCTCGGTCGATATTTTTGGAGAGCTGAAGACAAGCGACGCCTCCGAAGGTCGAACAGGCGATGTCGTCGTGGTTTCCTATGGACCTATTACGGTCCAAGGTAACAAAAGCAGCATAAAGACCGGACACAGCCGCGGAGGAAATGCAGGCAGCATACTTCTTTCTTCAGAATCAATGATTACCATGAACGATGGTGCTTTACTTCGAGGTGGTGAGGCGTCAAGCAACTCCGAGCAAGACGAACAAAATCTTGGAGGAAGCATCGATATTCGAGCACACTCTTTGGCTCTTGACCGTAGCGTTCGATGGACAGCGGGAAATTGTAAAGATTGTAACGCAGGTAATATCAGCCTCACCGTAGAGCAAAACAGCAGGGTGGGCGGAAGAAGCTCTATTCAAAGTGGTAACGGACGAAACGGAGGGGACATCAGCCTTGTTTCGGGTTCTCTCATTATCGGCGAAGGAACCAATATTCGTGCGGGCGAAGGAAAACTTCACGCAGGACGAACCTATTTCGAAACCACCGCAAACTTAGAGCTTGAAGACAACGTTCTTGTTTACGGGGGAGCTGGACAGTGCGCGGAAGGCGGACCAGTCGTTGGACTCGTTGGCGACACACTCAAAATCGGAAATGGCAGCTGGATTAAAGGTGGTGCCAGCGTCCTAGGCGAAACAGACTGCTTGAGCGCTGCACGAGGTGGAGATGTGCAGTTCTTTTGTAGTGAACTCATTGGAAACTTCGACCAATCGACTAAAGCAGGTCCAGGGTCTCCTCAAGGAGACATCACTTTAACTTTAAATCCAGACTACGAACGGCCAACACCAATTCCACATCCACAATCGTTCGGCTATCTTGAATCTAAAACGTTTGACCGCGGAGTAGAATATGCGAACGCTTCGGCTGAACTAAGTTCTATACTTAGTGACCTACCAAACGGCACTCGCGTAGACATTATGGTTGCTGGCGCCAATGAGGACGAAGGTCCTTTTAGTGAATGGTTCACTTTGGATGAAACCACAAAATCAAACGATGCCGTTGTTGGTTATCAATTTATTCGATACCGAATCGAAGTTCACGGCCGGACGCTAGATACACCGGTTCTCGACCGCTTCGAAATTGATCTCACATCCAATCTATAATTCTTATAGTTGTTGGTCTAAGCTGCGGGACTTTATGGTCCTAAAAGCTTACGCGTCTCAACGGACCAAATTCGAGAGGCGAGCCCAGACAAGACATATAAATCTGGACCAGTATAATCAACTCCTGCCCTGCCAGGCCGTCGCGCGACGATCTGAGCACCGTCAAAAACAGGGGGACCAGGGCCGACTGAAAATGGAGCAGCAAAAGGATAAGGATTTAGCCGCCCATCCTCCGCATCAAAGATAAAAAGTTTGTCGGTATTAAATGATGTCGCAGCAATCAGTCGACCAGGTAACTCAATCAAACGGAATATGCTGTCTATCGACTGCTCATTCAGAACAATAACAGCATTTGTTTTCACGTTAGTAACTTGCGCCTTTAGTAACGACGCCGTCCATATTTGACCGTTGATATCCACCGTGGAACTCGCAGCGAACTCTCCTAAATCTATGGTCTCAACAATGGAACTGGTATCGAGGTCGATGAAGGTAAGGCCTGAATCAGTAGCAAGACCCGTTGTTCCATTAGTCGTTTCAATGATGCCCGAACACGTGACAATAGCTTTACCGTCCGACGATAAAACAACTTCTTGGGGATTCATATAAGGAAGAACAATTTGTGCAGGCTCTGCACCGAGGTCCTGGCGGTTCCAGATTCTGACCACTCCCGGAACATAAACCGCTGGTCTCGCAGCATCGAGACGAGGAGAGACAAAACCACTGTAGCCGACAACAACATGGTCTTGAGTGAGTAACAGACCTTGAGGAAACCTTGGTTGAAAGGCGCGGACTTTCGTTTCAAGAATCCCGTCTCGATCGACATCAAAAGGTCTTTGGAGTGTAAAATCCTCTGGGAGTACAACCGATTGCTCGCTTTTGAGCACCCCTAAGAATTCCTCGGTTTCTAAATCAATCCAATAAACGCTGTCGTGCCCAGAGGCCGTCACGAATACTCGCTGATTCGTATCGTGCGCAAGAAACCACGGATTTGCAGGAATTTTGGCACCATTAAGTCCCATACGTTCTGGGATAATCACCCCTGATGCTTCTCCCGTTTCCAGATTGATCTTGCTGACCGCATTATCACCCGAGCGGACCACAAATGCGAACAGTTGCTGGTTGTCTTCAACCACCAGTAAGTCATTCGGAACATAGCCGACTCCGCTCGCAGAAGGACGCACAGCTTCAGCGATTGCAGTGGTCAGATCACGGACTCGAAAAACAACGGGTGCATCCGTATTAATTTGGATACGAATTTCTGGATTCGTGAACATTGAAATATCGGTAACAAACCGACCTGTATCATCCGCTTTTAGAGACGAAAGTTCGGCACCGGCAAGACTAGAAATTAAAATTGTCGCGCGAGGGGGAACACTTCCACGAAGACCACCAACAGTAACACCGTCTTCCGTCGAGACTGCATACACAAGCTCAAGACCATCAATCAGTTTCTCCTCTTCTATAACGACTTGCTTACAACCGCTTGCTGACAAAAAAACGAGAGTTAAGATATAAACGAGGCTTTTTTGACGAAACACCTTGCTATGGCTGTGCCAGATCAGAGACCCGAAGGGAAGCTAGAAATTGTCGACCCGGGAGTGGGAGTTTGTTGACGGTCATCAAACCCTTATCGTCTAAAATATTCGTCACTGAAAGAGAAAACATCGCACCAGGAAATATTTCATACGTGGCACCGGCATCCACTCGGTGATAAGACGGCATTTCAAGCGTTCCCTGTAGGTTTGTCGTCGTTGACGATAATCCACGCCAACTAGAATAAAGCTCAAAAGCGTTTAGTGCAGCCTGCGGTGCCTTAAGTCGGGCTTCAAAATATCCGCTCAAAGTTGGTCGAGTGGGCAAAGGCTCACCAGTCACCTCTGACCGGGTCCACATAAACGCGGCCGATGCAAAAAGCGCTAACTCAACAAATTTTGTAGGCAACCCGTAACTACTCTCAATTTCTACACCGGTGATACTTGCCTCATCGGTATTCTCTGGCCGAATTTCAAAAGCGTTGCGGTTGAGAGCTAGGATTAGGTCATCCATTTGCCGAAAATAACCTACGAAGTCGACTTGTGCATTCCGAGCCCAAAGCCAACGAAGACCGGTTTCGATTTCCCACGATGATTCAGGTTGGAGACTTGGATTTCCCGAATAACCGTTTTGCGTTGGATGATATAACTCATCGAGTGTCGGTGCTCGAAATGCTCGACCTAAACTACTCCGCCACAACCAGGTATCTGATAGGTACAAAGTGCCCCCCATACTAGGTTGCAGCTGAAATCCAAAATCTGAATCCCAATACGTTTTAATTTGAGCTAACCAATCAACGTTGATGAAAGTAAACTCGTCTTGGAGTTTCATCCAGGACTCAACTCGCGCGCGTATTCCGTGCTCCGTGGAATCAGATGAAATGCGAGAGATAAAGACTTCGGGCGTTATCGTATGGCTACCGACTTGGACTCGGGTTGAACCGTCTAAACCGTAGCTGTGAAACATTGTTTCCGAAAGTTTCTCACCTGTATCCGATTTCGAATAATCAATGAGCATACCATGAAAGAAACTACTCAATCGTGTCTTATCGTTCTTCCAGAATGTTCGAAGTTGAGTCTGACCTCTGAAGTCACGAGTAAATTCAGTAGGTTGAGTTTCAAAGCCTGCAACACCAGATTCTCGGATACCAACGGTGAGGTTGTGGCCAAAGATCCCACCAAGAAATTTATGTTGGCCGCTCATCAAAAGCTGCCCGGTTTGCGCATCATTATTACTACGAATTTTTCGCTGAGTCGGTAGCCCTGAGAGCTTCGAATCAAACTCGAAGTTCCCAAGAGATCTCCGATAAGCAGTGCTCACGACCAGATTACCAGCTCGCACGATAGCCTCAAGGTCAGTTCGGTCGAGCGAGCCATAGCGTATGGTAAAGGAGGCACCGGGAACACTATCGGTTGTTCGAGAAGATGCATACACCGCACCTCCCATCGCCGAGCCAAGAGTTGTACCCCCGCGAACTACTTTTATTTCCTCAATATGATTCAAAGTCAGCAGGCTTAGATCGATGCCCATCGCAAAAGGGGTTCGCTGTGGAACACCAGCTATAATCACCTCAGTTTGCGCGGCGGAACCACCCCTTATTTGGATTGCTTTACTCAGCAAAGGACCGCCGAAATTGGTTGCACGGGTTCCAGCTACTCGTTCAAGGAGATCAGCCAAAGATCTCCCTTGAACGTCTTCTCTGCGAATTTCGTCATTCGAAAAAAAGGTTGAGCTCTCAAGACGATCGAAGGATTCGACAATAGACTTCCCATCTATTTCAATCTTATCGGTCGCGGAAGTTGAAGAATGAGTTTGGCCCAGCGCGCGCGGCACGACACATGCATAAAGTGTAATGCACGCAAAAATCCGGAACATACCTTTCATGAAACACCGCAAAATGAAATCACCGAACTTCATAGACATTGAGTCCGTCAGAATGCTCTAAACTGACGTAAGTGATGACGCCTAAAACGATGCTTACTGCGCTTGTAACGAGATGGCTCCACTCCTTATCAGGTCCGAGCAGCCCGCCCGTGACCAGTCCACTACCAGAGATCATCAAGCTTGCACCTAATGGAAATATTCCCAATGAGTTTATTGATTGGTCTGGGGTAGACGGAGATGCGAACGTAGCCCAAGGACGACCCGAACCGCAGGCGTCGCTTTGTGCTTGAACCGTTGACAAGCACAGAGCGCTCGGCACTTGTTGATCTTTAGCAACGGCATAGGCCGCAAAACCAGCCCCAGCTAATGCCGTCACTATTCCCGTCGCAACAATCGTTGTTTTGTTTATGATGCGTCCGCTGGAAAAATTCGGTAATTCGATGAGCTCGACAGATTTTTTGGAGACTGTAAACTTCTTTACGAAAGGCACGACATCTAATCCGGAAATCTCTAAAGTATACTCTCCGTATGGCAGTTCCTGAATTAAGAGATTCGAATCCGTCATCGTTGAAATCATTTGCCCATTAAGGACCACTTGCAGACCTCTGCGACCATTGCTTAGTTGAAGAGCACCGAAGTGAGAACGACTACGAAAAATATCATTGGCTTTTCTCGTGATTCGGACGATCTGCTCACTAAATTCCGCCTCTGTTTTGAAAGAAAACTCAGACCACTTCTGAAGTAGAGTTCCGTCGATAAGGTTCAAAAGGGATACGGTAGCTTCATCAACACCGGGCTGAAAAGACTCTATAGAAATCAAGATTACCTCTTGAACACCTACTTCGCCGGCCTCAAGAGAAAAGGCTTTCGCATAACAGCTGAGACTTGTACATGAATCAAGGCGGTCGGCGTCCAAAGCAACAGGTCGAAATGACCCTTCTAACGCGTTGAAAGAAGCGCGTTTAATGCTGGTTATGCTGCTCGCTTCTAGAGAATTCCCTAACTGAAAACCCACACCAAGCTTTGGACGTGCATCAAACCTCACGGAAGATATCTCAGGAGAAGCGAAAGCAGAGAAGGTCCCATATATGAGTGGGGATCCAATAAATCCGAAAGCAAGCAGGAGGATAAGTAAATATCTCCGGTCAAAAATTTGTGGGATCCGGCAGCATCGGGCAACGTTATTCATGAAGCCTTGAGTTATTCGAGTCCAAGAGAGGTAAATCCGCGTCAAGCATTCGTAGTCATTGATGGACCGGGGTATCAGGGAACCAGACTCCCTATCCGCGAAGGCATTACTTCGCTGGGACGACTTCCAAGCAATGATTTGATTCTGCTTGATGATCTGGTTAGCCGTAAACATGCACGTATCCTGTACTTCAATGGACAGCTTGCTGTCCAAGATATGAACTCTCATAATGGCTGCTGGGTCAATGGAGAAAAAGTTTCAAAACAGGCAGTGAGCCACAGAGACTTGCTGAGAGTTGGTAATTTTTTTCTTACGTTCCTGTGCGAAAGCACTGGAGAATTCCTGAGCGACTTTGCCAGCAATGAGGTAGTGAGTCAGAGTTCTGATACGGATGTCGAAAGACAACTCTCCAATGTGGAACAAGCGGATAAGTCGGAAAGCCAGATATCTACTGATCAGATTAAACTTCCACAAGGAGTGGACGCGCGTCACCCAGATGAGTCTATTGCAAGATTGAACTTTTCGCGTACACCCACTCAATCTCATCGTCTAAATCAGGCCATGCTTTTGACGATACTTCGAGCTAGTGAAGCCCTAGCCAAATGCAATGACCTTCAAGAATACGCTGATTTTATTGTCTCACTTGTCGTGGAAACGATGGATGTTACAGCATGTGGTTACTTTGAGAATCGCAACGATCAAGGCCCTCAGCTTATTGGGTATAGTGGCCCAGCTCTTGGAAAGACAGGCAGACTCGCTGCATCGAAGAGCGTCCTAAATTGGGTCATAAAGAAACAGTCCACAGTCTATAGCAAAGATATTTCAGACGATATTCGGTTTGAAGATGCAGAGGGAATGATCTCTAAAGAAGATAATCTCAGAGCGCTCGTGTGCACACCCGTAGGCTTTGGCGAACGAACATTAGGAGCCCTGTACGTTTCTCGGCCGACCGAACAAACCTTTGAAACCGGAGAAATAGATGTTCTAGAGGCCATATCTAGCCTTTTTGGAGCGGGAGACCAAAACTTCTGCGAAAGACCCGGGGCAACGGGCTTCGATAGAACTGAAGCTTCTGCCAGACATAATTTGGATGACACGAAGCGACGGCAAGCATTTCGGAGCCAGAAGGGTGTCGCTTGTTCGATAGGTCTGCTTGGACTGTCATCCGCGAGTGAGCATGTATCACCCGCGGCCATGGAACAGTTTATCAGGGAATTCCAGCGAGATATCGGAACTATTGTCGGAGATGGGTTCGGATTCACAACCAGGCGACAAGCTGGCCAGATTAACTGCGTCTTTGCATCCTCAAACCAAATGGCGGTCAATGCAGCCCATGCTGTGCAAACGATAAGACTCATTCGACGAAGCTTCCAGAATCTCAAGAGCCAGAGAACTAAGCTGCAAACATTAGAACTCAACGTGGGTCTAAGCTGTGGAAAGATCATGCTAGGACAGCTTAGAGGAGACAAAGATAATCAATTTACGGCGGTAGGCCGCGCTGTTGATGTTGCCGAGCGATTACGAGATAGTGGCCCTGCTGGTAGTACTATTCTCAGCTGGGATTTTAAGGAAGCTTTAGGATCGAAGTTTGAAACGAAACAGATGGATGCAACCCCCGTGAGAACTGAACCGGATTCGCTAGAGAGATACTCACTCGTAAGCAAAACCTAAAGTATTTGTTACCGCCTTGGTTCGAATTTGCTATGGTTGGGTCGTAGTGGACTTGCGCACGATACACTAAGGACCTCTTCACGTATGATTTCTGAGCCTGAAAAGCGTTTTGGACGATATGAAATCCTCGCACCCCTCGCTGAAGGAGGTATGGCGAAAGTTCACCTCGCTCGTCGAGAGAACGCCGAAGAGATTTGTGTTCTGAAGAGACTAAAGATTGACCTTGTTGATAATCAGGTTACGAGCGCACGTTTCGAACGAGAAGCGAATCTGATCGCTCAACTTTCTCACGAAAATATCGCGGCCGTTTTGGATGCTGGAAGAGAAGGTGCGACCTTCTATATCGCGTTCGAATTTATCGCTGGAAAAGATGTTGAATCGGTCATGCACCATCTGATGAAGAATGGATTCATGATGCCCTATCAAGCCAGCATACACATCGCTCTGAAGACACTAAAAGCACTTAGTTACGCTCATGAAGCTACCGATGTTTCTGGTAACATAATCGATTTGGTTCACAGAGATCTATCTCCTCGAAACATCATGGTCAGTTACAACGGCGAAATAAAGGTGATTGATTTTGGGCTTGCTCGAGGGAAAATTGACGACTTCAAGACCGCACCGGGGATGCTCATGGGAACACTACGGTATATTTCTCCGGAGCAAGCATTAGCTTTGCCAGTAGATGGCCGAAGTGATTTATATACTCTATCCGTGGTCTTGTGGGAACTCCTCGCGGGCCGACTACTCGTTGAGGAAAAACAAACCGCAGAGATCCTTAAGGCCGTTGTTCATTCACCAGCACCTCGACTCGATGAAATCAATCCAGCAATCACCAAATCACTCGCTGATGTAATTGAAAAAGGTCTCGACAAGAAAGCTGAAAATCGGTTTGGGACTGCTGGTGAGTATTTTGAAAGCCTTTACTCTGCTGCAGCAGACGTGACCTCTCTAAAACCCGGTGAGCTTGGAGAATTCTTGCAGCAAATCTTTCCTGCGGACTTCAACAATGCAAAAAAATTTCACTCACCCAACGATATCGATTGGACAGACGAATCTCTGAAGACTGTGGCCCAGGATACCATTCTGCCGACGCGAACGGCTTTCAGGATACCCACACGCCCAAAGCCCGCAGAGACGAAAGCGAAGGCTCGGCCCGCAAAAACGAGCCGCTTTTTAGACTCACCAGCAATCTGGGTTAGAAGTTTTGGAGGCCAACGGGTGCTTACGTGGCTTTTTTGCTTCGCAATCTTAGGCTCAACCAGTTTTATCGGTATTCGATTCATCGATACCATGCTGGCGAGTCAGAACGCGGAAACCCATCCACATAAAAGCTCTTACGAACAACCCACGACTGATGGGTTTCGAGCTATACCCAAGGAGGACAAAAATGCTCCCGTTCCGAGTCTGAAAGCACCGCAAATAACCAAGGTCACAGGGACGCAAATCACGAAGGCCAAATCTTCTTCGAAGAAAACACGAAAAGCACGTGAGAAAAAAGCTAAGCCGCAAAACACCCGCGAACTAACTCTGCGCGAACGCATAGTTGTTGCTGGCCAATCTCCATATAATCAGGAGTCTTGGAAAAACATCCTGCGGGAAATCGAATCGAAAGCTTCAGCCCTTCCTGATTCACGACAAGCAAACCGAATTAGTCGGCTGGCACGAAAAGCGATCACTTATCAAAAAGTGGAATACTTTTTGAAAGCTGTAAAAGGTTTAGAAAAATAATTATGAGCCTGACCAAGAGATTCATTAATGCAGCAAAAGCTGAACTCAAGTCTGTCGTGAGAAGTCTAATCGCAGAGTCTCAATCGGCCAACTTTGAAATACCGCGGACCGACCGAGAAAAAAAGCTCGATGAAAAAGTATCGTCTCCGTTACAGGTCCGCTTCGAAAATTTACCGTCAGATGTGTGTCGTGCCTACGAGGTCGTGAATCTTCCCATTGGCACGTCATTCGACGAGATTCGAGCCGCCTACCGTCGGCAAAAGAAGATGACATCAAAACATCCCAACGCGCACTCAAAACTAAGTCAAAACGACGTGGAGAAAGCGTACGAAACTTTGGCTTTGCATTTTAAGAAATCACTGAGGAGTGAAAATGCTCTTTAGCGGACCATTGACCTTGATTGTCTTGTTTTGAAAGTTCGCTTCTAAGTTTCGGCCCTTCGCAGAAAAGTTCTCACCCTCCAACGTAACGGTGGAATTCGAGACCAAGAGACTCTTCGATGTATTGAAGGTGGCCTGTTCTGTTCGTATTATTCGACCCGTTTGGTCCGTCACTACGATGTCTTTTTCGAAGTACACATTTTCTTCGTTCAGGTTACCAGAAGCCTCTCTTGCCTCAGCTTTTGCGTCTTTCGTATGTATAACGACTTCATCTGCCACAATTTTTCCGGATCGGCGATCAATGTTCGCTCGCCGAGCGGTCGCCTGAAATTTGCGTTCGCCTTTTGAAAAACGCTCGGCAGACACATTTTCCAGTACGAATTGATTTGGAGAAGTTTGAGGTTTTGAAGCCGTATTCGACTCTAGCTGGGGTTTCTCGCAGGCACAGAGGACTTGACACAGGAATCCGACGCAGAGAATTTTAGAGAGATGGAGGCCCCCAAAACGATGGAAGTTGATGAGATCAATGCCCTGATTCCAAGCCTGGAAAAAATCTTTAGTCGCTTGGAAAAACTGCAAGAAGAAATTGGCGCAAGGGCAAATGAACTCGAGCGCGCGGGCGCCAAAACGGGCTCTCCGCTCGAAATAAACGTGGATGCGATTGAGCAGCGACAAGAGTACAACCAAAACCTAGTCCAGCAATACCACAAGGAAATCCAAAAGATAGCAGAGCTTGGCGGAATTCTGGAAGACACCGAGCTGCGTATCGTGGCCTTCAACGGCCGGCGCGGAGGCGAGGACGTCCACTTTTTATGGCAGGTTGGGCAAGACTATGTGCAATTTTATAAGTCACCTGAGTCTGACTATCGCCAGAAAAAAAGGATCTAAGGCCTAAATCGCCGATCTTTTGGCCTGAATATCGAAAGTTTCTCGCGAAGCCATTAGCCACTAGGCCCTCCGTATATTCCCTAGTTCAATTTAGATGATAAGAATTGCTTTATATGCTTGAAATTGAAAGAGAAAAGGCACAATCTCCGCTTCAAGGACATGGTGATTAGTTTCGGTTAAAAAAGAAGCTTCCGCCAACACGATAATGTCAGCGACAATTCATACAGAATCCGACAACAAACATACATTACGCGTCGTAAATGACGACTCCCAGACACTCGACTCAGTCGTTATTCGTTTTTCCGGTGATTCCGGTGACGGTATGCAGCTTACGGGTACCCAGTTCACAAACACCTCTGCAGTGATTGGGAACGACATCTCGACATTCCCGGATTACCCCGCGGAAATTCGAGCGCCCGCAGGCACGACGTTCGGAGTATCAGGCTTTCAGATCAACTTTTCGTCGAAGAGCATTTTCACACCAGGTGATGCACCCGACGTACTTGTTGCAATGAACCCTGCGGCTCTGGCTGTGAATCTGAAGGACCTGAAGAAAGGCGGCGTTCTCATTGTGAACAAAGATGCGTTCACGAAGAATAACCTTGCCAAGGCAGGTTACACCGAGAACCCACTCGACAACGATTCTTTGTCTCACTACCGTTTGTTCTCTATCGACATTACTGAACAAACGACGAAAGCGCTCTCAGAGACATCGCTGACTTTCAAAGAAGTTCAACGGGCGAAAAACTTTTGGACGCTTGGTCTTCTCTACTATCTCTACAATCGTCCTCTCGAAAACACACTCAAGTTTATCAACGAGAAGTTTGCCAGAAAAGAGGAAATTGCGAAGGGTAACCGGTTAGCACTCAAGGGCGGTTTTCTGTACGGCGAAGTTTCTGAAATTTTTCAAGAGACATACCAAGTTGAGGCAGCGAATCTCGAACCTGGAAAGTATAGAAATATTACGGGCAATACGGCACTTGCTTGGGGCGCGATTGCAGCTTCAGATTCTGCCGGAGTAGAGCTGTTTTTGGGCAGCTACCCCATCACGCCAGCTTCGGACATTCTTCACGAGCTATCGAAGTACAAGCATTTCGGTGTAACTACGTTTCAAGCCGAAGATGAAATCGCTGCAGTTTGTGCGGCAATTGGAGCTTCGTACGCTGGTAAATGTGCAATGACAACGACTTCCGGCCCCGGTGTCGCCCTGAAGGCCGAAGCGATTGGTTTGGCGGTATCCATGGAATTGCCTTTGGTTGTGGTCAATGTACAACGTGGAGGCCCCTCAACCGGGCTGCCTACGAAAACTGAACAATCCGATCTTTTGCAATGCATGTTCGGACGAAACGGCGACTGCCCTACCCCAGTCGTTGCGGCAGCGACCCCAGCGGACTGCTTTGAAGCTACGGTTGAGGCATTCCGCATGGCAACCAAGTATATGGTTCCAGTATTTCTGATGACCGACGGTTATCTCGCGAACGGCTCTGAGCCTTGGAAACTCCCTGCTCGCGAAGAAATACCGACTGTGGAAATCAAGTATCACACCGAAACTGAGGAATTTCATCCGTACAAGCGGGATGAAGAAACTCTTGGGCGCGTGTGGGCGATTCCAGGAACACCAGGGCTACAGCACCGTGTTGGCGGAATTGAGAAAGACTACAACAGTGGGAACATATCTTACGACCCTGCCAACCACGAACGAATGGTCCGTGTTCGACAGGCAAAGGTAGACGGAATTGCTAACGACATTCCCGATGCGGTTCCCTTCGGCTCCGAAGACGGCGGAAAACTGCTTGTCATCGGTTGGGGCTCAACATTTGGTTCGATTCGACAGGCGGTAAAAATCGCCCGAGAAGACCAAAAGGATGTTTCTCATCTTCATCTACGCCACATCAACCCATTCCCGAAGAATCTTGAAGAAGTCATTTCGAAGTTCGACAAAGTCGTCGTGCCTGAAATGAATATGGGACAACTTCTGGTTCTACTAAGAAGTAAGTTCGGAAACCAAATCGAAGGTTATAATAAGATTCAAGGTCAACCGTTTAAAGTCACCGAAATCCTGAGCAAGATCGAAGAGATGATCGGGTAAAGAGGAAAAATCATGGTAGCAGTACAACAACTCAAAAGAAAAGACTTCCAAAGTGACCAAGAGGTGCGTTGGTGCCCTGGTTGCGGTGACTACGCGATTCTAGCAACTGTCCAAAAGGTCATGCCATCACTAGGTGTGCCTCGGGAAGACCTGTGTTTCGTTTCGGGAATTGGTTGCTCCAGCCGCTTTCCGTACTACATGAACACCTATGGGATTCACAGTATTCACGGTCGAGCACCTGCGTTTGCAACCGGAGTCAAACTGGCAAATCCAGACCTTTCGGTATTCATCATTACGGGAGACGGTGATGCACTTTCCATTGGCGGGAATCATTTGATTCACGTGCTTCGCCGAAATCTGGATGTCACCATCATCCTATTCAACAACCAAATTTACGGTTTGACGAAAGGGCAATACTCTCCGACCTCCGAGGTAGGTAAAAAGACCAAATCTACCCCCATGGGATCAATTGATAGTCCGTTCAAGCCGCTTTCGGTTGCACTTGGAGCAGAAGCGAGCTTTGTGGCTCGCTCCATCGACGTTCTTCCGAAACATCTTGAGCAAACCATCAAACGTGCGGCCGCCCACAAAGGCACGTCGTTTATTGAAGTGTACCAAAACTGTAACGTCTTCAATGATGGAGCGTTTTTTGGTTTCACGGACAAAGGAGCTCGGGCTGACAATCAACTGAGCGTTGAGCACGGGAAGCCGTTGATCTTCGGTGGCGATGTCAAGAAGGGCGTAAGACTGAATGGCTTACAACCCGAGATCGTAGAAATCGGAAAAGACGGTATTACCGAAGAAGATATTCTCGTTTACGACGAAACCGATGAGACTGGCGCAATGGCTTTCATGCTTTCGAAATTTCAGTTTCCGCACCAACCAGTGCCCATCGGCGTGTTCCGAGCCATCGACCGGCCTGTTTTTTGCGGAGAAACGCACCAACAGCTGGACTTAGCCAA
The DNA here is from genome assembly GCA_036337945.1 of Myxococcota bacterium. Classification (GTDB taxonomy): domain Bacteria; phylum Myxococcota; class Kuafuiibacteriia; order Kuafuiibacteriales; family Kuafuiibacteriaceae; genus JAYZDF01. Next base: position 64,628 of record JAYZDF010000004.1, on the reverse strand, counting down.
AGAAACTAAGGGTGAAGGGGACATTATGAACCTATTGCACTCTGGCGAGACGTGGGAAGTTGAGTAAAATCAGCTTGTGACGGAATTACCGAGCGAAGATAGATTCGGGAGACTGCGAGCGTGGTCTCCCGAAATGAAAACAGTCCTGAAAAGGTTGCGGGAAATCTCCCAGTCAGATGCAACCGTTTTGATTTACGGAAAAACAGGTACCGGTAAAGAGCTTACCGCAGAGGGCATCCACGAAAACAGCCCAAGAAATGCCGGCCCATATATCGTCGTAGATTGCGCGGCCATCCCAGAAGATCTTATCGAGTCCGAGCTTTTCGGACACGTAAAGGGGGCATTTACCGGGGCGCAGTCAGATCGCGCGGGTGCATTTGAAGCAGCACACAAGGGAACAATCTTCATCGACGAAATTGGCGAGCTGCCCCTTGAACTCCAAGCTCGAATCCTACGAGTATTGGAGAAACAACAACTAAAGAGAGTAGGCTCGAACAAACAAAGACAAGTTGACGTTCGTATTATTGCAGCAACAAACAGAACGCTTGAGCGAGAAGTCGAACGAGGTCGATTTCGGCAAGACCTGTTTTTTAGGCTGAATGTATTAAAGGTCGATATTCCTTCACTCAAAGACCGTCCGACTGATTTGGAGCCACTTATTCGTATGTTCCTCAGTGATACGCCGACGATTTCTGGAGAACCACTCGAGCTTCGTGAGCCTGATCTCAAAAGGCTGCTCGATTATCACTGGCCGGGAAACGTACGCGAGCTTAGAAATATCATAGAACGAGGTGCCTCTCTTTCCGATAAATTCTTTCGGGTTCCTGAAGATATGGAACTTTCCGCCGAACTCTATGCAATCGACGAACCGTATGGCGATGAGAACGAACAAGAGGAGCAAGCTTCAGAATCTTTACCCGAAGGCTATCAATCTGAAACAGGTTCGATCACCGAAATTTTATGGCGGGGACGTAAATATAAAGAAGCTCGCGAAGTCGTCATGGCAGACTTCGAAAAAGGCTACATTACAGCGCTTCTAAAAGAGCATGACGGAAACGTTTCGGGAGCAGCGCGTACCGCAGGCATCCACAGAAACATTCTTCATCGGATGATGGTACGTTACGACATTTCACGCTGAAGCAATAAAAAACTAAACTTCGATGAATCTGTTCTCACGCCTCCCTTTCAAACGACAGTTATTATTTGTACTTGTGATCCCAGCCTTACTTGTATTGCTCGGCACTGCCTATTTTGCAGATCAAGCCATGCGAAGTGCGCTCGATCGCTCTTTAGCCAAAAGACTCATCGCCTCGGCTAAAATTGCGAGTACCATTATCGAGGCAAGAGTTTCTTTACTTGAGCCAGGAGATGAAGAACTTAGAATTGCAAAGCGGACGCAGCAAAAAGTGTCGGCACTTCTCAAGGCAGCCGAACTAGAAAGAATCATTGTGTTCAAAACAGATGAAAAATCTGTCCTTATCGATAGTCGGCAAACTCTTCGGATAGGCGATTCTTATCCGAGAGCCATGTTTGATCTAGAAGAACTAGAGCGAGCTTCGAATGGCGAATCAACTGCATCTGTTTTATTTCGAGGGATAGAAGGTCGCTGGTACAAATCTGCATATAGCCCACATGGTGAGAACATGCTCATCGCTGTTCATGCACAAGCCACCTTTTTTGATGCCTTAGACAACACTCGCAGAGTGCTGGTCGTCTTTACCATTATAGCCCTCGTTCTTCTTGTCGCTCTCGCCTTTGCCTCAGCCAGCCGTGTCACGGTGCCACTACAGAATTTATCTGCCGCTGCTGAGAAAATTGGTCGAGGTCACTTAGAGCAAGAGGTACCGCAAAACGGTCCTATAGAAGTTCAAGTACTGGGCCAAACAATGAGTCAAATGGCGAGGTCTCTCCACCAGCGTGATGAAGAAATGCAAATGATGCTGGGCGGAATCGCGCACGAAGTAAGGAACCCTCTGGGAGGTATTGAACTGTTTGGCTCTCTTCTCCGAGAAGATCTCGACGGAGATAAGGAAAAGACATCTCACGTAGATAAAATCCTGAAAGAAATCAAAGTTCTCTCACGAGTCGTAAATGACTTTTTAGCCTTCGCTCGAACTCGAGTTGTCAGCAAAGAAAGTACCAACGTGGAGAAAATATTGTCGGACATTCAGCAGATCTCGTCCGCAGATGCTCTGGAAAAAGAAGTAAAGGTTATCATCGATGTAAAACGAGAGCTTCATGCCGTTTTTGACCAGCAATCTATCCGCTCTGCGCTGCTCAATGTTGTGAGAAATGCTATTCAGGCGAGCCCTCAAGGTGGAGTTGTAACTCTGAGTGCCCATGCCGAAGAAAAGAATCTGAGAGTCACGATTGGCGACAATGGGCCGGGAGTTCCGCCTGAGAAGGTAAAGGATATTTTCACTCCATTTTTTACAACCAAGCAAAAGGGCACGGGTCTCGGACTGGCGTTAGTGAAAAAAGCAATCTTCGAACACAACGGAACGATCGAATATCGAGCAAATAAACCTGCTGGTGCAATGTTTGTCATCGATTTGCCAGTAGAAGCCTCATATAAACCGGTCGAAGAGCCCGGTCTTCTCGACGAGTAATGTGCTAGATTAACTGTGTTTTGACTACTGTATTGATCATTGATGACAATGACACACTTCGTGAGGGAGTTTCCGCCGTCTGCAGTCGTTTAGGGTACACAACACTCTCAACCGACTCTGGTGAAAAAGGCCTAAAACTACTTCAGGAAAATGATACGCAGCTCGTCGTAACGGACCTCAAAATGGATGGTTTAGACGGGATTGACGTGCTGAAGTCGGTTCTAGAAAACAACCCAAATACAGCCGTGGTCATTATGACCGGCTACGCAACTGTTGAAACAGCTGTCGAAGCGATCAAACTAGGCGCTTTTGATTTCATCGAAAAACCGTTCTCAACTGACCGAATTAGAGCCAAGATTCAGCAGGCCTTAGAGTGGCAATCACTTCGCGTAACAAAAGACCGCCTACAAGAAGCTGCCCAACTTTTAAGCGGAGCACGAGACCGAAAAATCGTGTCTGATACTCGTGGATACGACGAAATGATCGGTCAAAGTGGAGCAATGCGTACCATTTTCAAAAAAATTGAAAAACTTGCGGTCACAGATGCCAGTGTTCATATTTTTGGAGAGTCAGGCACAGGGAAAGAGCTTGTCGCAAATGCGATCCACAATAATTCAAAGCGAAAAGACGGCCCCTTAGTCAAAGTGAATTGTGGAGCGCTTACAGATTCATTGCTCGAAAGTGAACTGTTTGGACACGAGAAGGGCGCCTTCACGGGCGCAATCAAACGCAAGCTTGGGCGCTTTGAATTAGCACATAAGGGAACTATTTTTCTGGACGAGATTGGTGAAATCACACCGGCGATGCAAGTAAAGTTGCTGAGAGTACTTCAAGAAGGAATTATCGAAAGAGTTGGCGGAGAAAAATCTGTTAAGATTGATGTAAGAATCATTTCTGCGACCAATAGGGATTTAGAAAAAGAAGTTGCAGAGGGGCGCTTTCGGCAAGACTTGTTCTATCGTCTTCATATTGTTCCGCTCACCCTGCCCCCACTTCGAGAAAGAACAGATGACATAGAACCGTTGGCTAGACACTTTGTTGAGAAACTAAAGGCGCGAACAAATCCAGAAATAGAAAGTATCGACGAAGGCTCTATCGCGCAGCTGAGAAACTACCATTTTCCTGGAAATGTTCGAGAACTTGAAAACATCATCGAACAGGCGTTAGTTTTTGCCGACCCGCCGGTTCTCACGCCGGACGATTTACCAGCACAAGTCACGGGGAGAGCCCCACAGCTTGATCAACTTCAGATTTCAACGGGCAATTTAGGACTCAACCAGTTTCTCGAAAATGCTGAAAGGCAAATGATTCTATCGGCCTACGAGGCCGCGAATGGAGTAAAAACAGAAACAGCGCGACGATTGAAGATCAAGGCAAGCGCGCTCTATTATAAGCTTGAAAAGTACGGGATTGGAACGATCACGAGCCGACCCACAACGGAGAAACCTGAGACTTAAAGCAACAATAGTCTCAGAATTCTGAGTACTTATCGGTCAAAACGGAAATTTTGCGGGAAATTTTTCATGGATCGATGCTTGCACTATATTCGTCACGTGCGTCAGGTGCTGACAATTCTTGTAACTCTACTGTTCAGCCTTATTTCGGCTAACCAAGGGAATACCACAGGTATCGGGTTGGATAAGATAAAGGCACACGTTTCGCAATGTCGTGAATTTGAATCTCGCGTGATCGTAATGGAGTCGAGAAACCAAGAGCTCGCACACCGAATTGCACGGCTGAAAAAAAGTCGAACCACCGACGTCGCGAACCGAAATCTTCAGAACCTGCTTCGGCAATCCGTACAAGCTGCGAATGAGCTCGAAAACCTTTCGCAGAAACGGTCGATAGCTGTGAGAGCGTGTGAAAAGTCACTGCGGGATGCGCTGAGGAACATTGACGCGCTGATTGGTGACGAAAAGGCTTTGCTACGAAGTGCCTCGAAAGACACACGTATTCAGGCGGCTAAAAAAATTAGACAACTACTAAATCAGAGGAAAGAACTGAGAAAATTAGAGACGAAACTTCGAACGACCTCCTCGACACCAAAGCAGTGGAAACAGTATCAGGTTCAAATAGACCCTCTCGATGGACCACAAGAGCTTCGTGAAAAAGCAGAATTCTTGGAAGACACACGTGACAAACTCAAGCGCAAACGCGCCAAAGTCATGAGGTTATTAGAAGAAAAACGACAACTTCTTGCGCTCGCGAAGGCGGCAAACCAATTTGCCACTGAGGTCGGCGCCTTCGATGAAACAATTCGAAGCGGACGCGTAGAAAGGACCAATAACAGGCAATTGGCGGGTGGACCTCAAAGTGTGGCAACAAACTTTTCTTCAGATGAAGCACCTGCAAGCACTCCTCGGGCTTCTTCTAATGAGTCCGTTCAGAATCAAGCGAGTGCATCTTCTCCTGAGGGTGCTTCCAGTACAGACCTCGCCAATGACCCCGGTGCTCTTGCTGCAGGGAATCAGGGGGTCAACCAAAAAAGTAGCGAACCTATCGGGCTATCGATTCAAAGTCCGCAACAAAGTGCGTCGACCTGGCTAAACCAGATTAGTCCCGATGCCTTGGTCAACTTAGATGTATTGAAACTGGCCAGCGGGCAGGTCCAATTTCAAGACTTAGAGAAGATCATGTCGAGTCTGGAAAAACTAGACCTTTATCTAAAATCACAGTCGACTTCTATTCGAACGATCGCAAAAAAAATTGAAGACGACGAAAAACGAGAACTCCAAAAATGATTTTAGTCGCGGTGATGTTGAGTAGTATCCTTATCGCTGCTCCGGGTGCCTCAAACAACAATCATGTTCAGCTCACGATGTCTCTTGGAGAGGAATGGGACAGTAACGCTGCGAGGACATTGAATTTGTCTTCATTAGACAAAGAGAGCGATCTTCTCACCCGAGTGATCGGCGAGCTAAAGTGGGCTCACATTGTTAACCCGTCAAACTCCCTTGTTGGAACAGTTCTCGGTGGAGCTAAAAGATTTCACTCACAGCAATCTGAAGATGTCATTGTCCACAATATTTCACTAGGAAGTCGGCACAAACTTTCACCGAAATGGAAATTGGGGACAGATGTTCGATTTCGAATGACTAGGATGCGGAGTGTCCTAAGAGACTACAGTCTAGCTCAAGGGGATCTGAGACTGGATTGGCTGGGGATCAAATCTGTTGAGTCTGGCCTCACTGTGAGTGCGAAACGGTTCATGTTCCCAACAGAAACACGACTTAGTTATTACGGAGGCTCCGTGACACTTGGCTTCTCTGGAAAACTCTCTGAGCACATGCAATGGAGAACGACGGGCACCTATGAGCGAGATGAGTTCGGAGGGAATGCGCTCACTACTGTCTTTGACCCCAACAACAATCAAATGACTGTCACTTTTTGTGACGAAGAAGATTCTCGATTTCTTCAGACTTGTATGAGTCAACCACGTCAGGACGATATTCTCGTCGCACGTTTAGGACTTTTTTATCAGCGGTTCTTCTTGCTTAGGGGCAATCTTTTTTTTGAACGTAGAAGATCAAATTCAGTCTACGAGGATATCAACCGCGTTGGACTGACCGTATCAACAACCCTCGAAATGTTCGCCGGAATCATGCTCAATGCTCTTGCCTCTATTCAATATACGAGCGAGCAGTCTCTCAGTCAGAATCTTTATCAGTTTCAACCAGAAGATGATGAAAACCAAAACCGGATCACTCTTCAGTTGAGTCGTGAGATTATTTCCCAAGTAGACCTATTGGTACGATACGAGTATTTCTCAAATGCTTTTGCTACAAGCGATACTTTATTTACAAGGCAAACGGCTTTTGTAGGTCTAAGATTCGATACACAATCTTCCTAGAATAATTCTGTGATTGGTCGGAATTTGTTCCTGCTTGACCACCGAGCAACAAGCATGGTCCGAAATTATTGTTCGTGCAGGGTTTTTTTACAGTTTTTTCATGGCCTGTATATTCGTGGCGCACGCTGTCGGTATGTCTAATTTTGACAGCCTCTACCCTGTGCCCTCCCGCAAATGACGCTCATGCTGATGACACTCACCATCAGGACTACCCACTGGGAAGTCGAGCTGTAGGTCTCGGTGGCGCCTTCACGGCACTAGGTAGTGATGCGAGCGGAATTTTCTATAATCCTGCCGGGCTCGTCGATGCGAGCCGAAACTCTGTTTCAATTTCGAGTAACCTTTACGGTGTTGAAATTGCTGTTGAAGAAAATTTATTTGCTGCCGTGGGCGAGTCTCTCATCGATATCGAGGGAATCGCAGCCGAACTCAATATCATTCCTAATTCTGCCGGCTATGTTGGAACCTCTGAGACCCGAGACCACCGCGGTCGCCATGTCCACAGTTATGGATGGGGTGTTTTTGTTCCGTCTTTTCGGGGCGTCAGTGTTCAAACCTCAACGCCGGATAAACAATACAGTTACCGTAGAGATCTTCTCGATCGGGAATTTCATAGTGCCGCAGCATATGCTTACCGTTTTGCTGAAGACTGGAGTTTTGGAATCAGCGCTGTCGCTAATTTCAGGCAGCTCAAGGACTTTGAAGAGAACACAAGTTTGGAGTCCAATGGAGACTTCAACATTTTTACAACGTCACAAACAAGCTTGAAGGCTATCGTTGGCACAACGATGCTCACCGTTGGACTCAAAAATGAGTTCGCACCGAGCTGGTTTCTCGGTATCGCAATAACAACTCCTGGCATAGAATTCTATGATTTCGCCCAGTTTCGAGTTTTGAAGACTCGAACCGTCACGGGAAACACACAAACGGAAAGTAGCTTTAGTTTAGATGAGCCAGACAACGTACAAAGCTCGTTTAGCCACGGTGGCCATATTCGACTCGGTGTTGCTCGTATTTTTCCAAGAAAGCTCACCTTATCCGCCGACGCAGTTTTTTACGCACCCATCTCCTATGAACTCATCAAACTTCCGACAAATCGGTCAGATTTAATGTCCGAAATAACGATTGCTACTTCTATCCGAAGAAACTTTATCGGAAATGTTAATGTTGGCGCAGAATATCTGCTTTCAGATCGTTTATCTCTTTCGGGCGGTGTCTTTACGAATTTGAGTACATCTGATCCAATCCCTGGAGCAGTGGGCGGAAGCCTCGACCGGGACTATTTACCTCACGTGAACGAATATGGAATGAGTGGCGTTTTTGGTTATTTTACTGAACATACACTGACTCGGCTAGGAGCGATGCTGACCTACGGAAACGGAGCCGACGTCATTCCACAAGACGACACATTTAGAAAGATTAGCAAGCAAAGTATTTATTTGTACGTCTTTCTTTCTTCTACATTTCGCTATTAGGTAGCGGCATTAATCCCAGTACAATCGAACAGATTTACGTTTCGTTTTCTCAGCAATTTGATCTGCGAGATATTCAGCGCAAGACTGCATTGTTTCTTCATCTCGACATTGTGCTTTTTTAATTTTGAATCGCTTACGCTCTTTACGGGTCGGCTTGCGAAGCATGACTGGAATATGCGCAAGTTTCCTAGTTTTGGGCATGAAGGTCATCACGTAGGCTATCTTGTATTTTGCCTCTTTCGCCGCCCGCAATAATTCATTGAGATAAAGAGCAGGCTTTTTTTGTGGAACAAAAAGTCTTACCTTTCCTAGATTCGGGTTTTTCTTTCTTTTCGATTTTGCCATCAACTTCCCAAATATTTGATGCTGTTTTAACGAATTCAAAAGGCTCATCAATGAGCCGCGTGCGGAACGGTTCGCATCTGGTGGTGGTTGATTTTCTGGAAATGATATTCGACGATTCTGTTCAATTGAAATTCCATCTCCAAGCACGGTAACCTCAATTCCAACCACACGACTCGTAAGACCTCTTGCAAGAGCAAGCGGTTCAATTTCAGCTTCAACACCTGGAACCTTCAGCCTGAGCATTCCTGCAATCGTTCTTGCATACCCGTCAAAAGCCTTAGCGTTCTCGGCAAACCAGGCTCTATCTCGTTTGCGCTGTTGGTTTCTCGCGAGATTTTTACATCGTGTTGAAAAGTCTGCGTATAGACGATTTGCTAACGCTAAGAGCCACTGGTCTTTTTTGACCGCATGATGCTTAGGGTCTCGCGTCCGTAGGACTCTCTTCGCGAAAAGCTGTACCGACTCCGACGGAAGCCGTTCAACTTTATACGCTTGCGCAGCCAAACGAAGTAAACCTTCATCACGTGCTTTTGGATCTTGTTGCTGTGCAGCGAACTGGGCTTGTTGGATGTGGCTCCGTACGGTAGCAGCGTTCCAGTCAGGCGCCACCTGTCCAGTAGTAAACAAGAAGAGTAAAGTCGTGACAGTCACAGTTGGAGTGTATTAGGTAATGGGTAGGAAATGAATGACGTCATCATTGTTGGGGCTGGTATCATAGGGCTTTCGATAGCATTTGAGCTACAGTACCGAGGGAAGAAATGCGTCATTATTGACCCTCGGAAACCAGGCTCTGAGGCCAGCTGGGCTGCAGCAGGCATGCTCGCCCCACAAATTGAAACCAAAGCCCCAAGCCCTGCATGGGTTCTTGGACGATATAGTCGAAATTTATATTCATCCTGGATAGAAAAGCTGCGGACGTACAGTGACATCGATCCAAACCTACAAACGGAAGGTGCCGCTCTGTTTATTGCACCTGGAGAAAATACTCAGACGGCAATAGACGACTACCGATGGCAAAAAGACGAAGGTGAATCGGTTGATTGTGTTCGCGCACACGAAATACTTCCAGATTCTAAAGTGCAAGATGCCCTCTTCTTCAACAACGAGGCGCAAGTCGAGCCAAGATTACTGTGCCAGTTGCTTGTTGAAGCCTGTCTGTCTATCGGCGTCGAATTCCAGGTCGGAGAAAGTGTTTCTGACCTCGTGAGAATGAACAACAAAGTTTGCGGCGTAAAGACCGCTCAAAAAACGTACCTCGCCGAAGATGTAATTATTTGCGCGGGTTCTTGGACGCAACTCATCGGTGGTATTCCGCTTCAAGAGCAGCGCGTGTATCCCGTGCGCGGTCAAATGATGTCGGTAACTACAAATAACAGAGAGCGCTTGCCACTACTCACAAATCACAGAGTGTACATAGTTCCACGCCTTAATGGCTGGGCCGTGATTGGGAGTACGGAAGAAAATGTCGGCTTCACGCGTGGGACAACCGCAGAAGACCTCAATAAACTGTTCACGGAAGCCAAGAGTATCTGGCCCAGTCTCGCAAACTCAAAAATTCTCGATACCTGGTGCGGCTTTAGACCCGCGAGTAGCGATAAGCTTCCGCTAATTGGTCCTTGTCGCGAACCAGGTCTATTTTTGGCGACGGGGCATTTCAGAAACGGGATACTTCAGGCGCCCGCGACCGCGCAGATCATCTGTAACTACATGTACAATGAGCCCTGCGCGATTGACCCGCATCCCTACGCGGCAAGTAGAGCGATAGTGGATGATTCTACCGAAATGAGGACTGACTAGGAGAAACTGGAGCCACAACCACAGGTTGTTTTTGCGTTCGGATTATTGAATTTAAATCCGGCACCGGAGATCCCCATTACATAGTCGATCACGGTTCCTTCAAGGTGCATGGCTGACATTGGGTCAACCCAGACTTTCAGGCCTTCGAACTCTAGCTCGAAATCGCCAGCTCGACCGGATTCATCAAAATCCAAGCCATATTGAAAGCCAGCACAACCGCCACCCTGAACGAATACGCGGAGACCATGGTTGTCTAAGTTCTCAGCAACCATTGCTTCCCGAACCATTTCAATCGCTTTTGACGTAAGGTCGATCGGGGGAAGCTCATCATCTTCATCGTCGTCGATGAAGTTCGCGTTGGGTGCAGTGTTGACTGCGGTGTTTGTTTCCATACTTCTATAGATTAGTCACAGACATGGCAGGAGACAAGCGGATTTCTAAAGACTTATTTATTCAATAATTTCAACTGCTTGACCAACGGAAAACGGGAGTTCCTTGCGAGCTGAGCCTTGGTTGACCGCAATTTCGAGTCGATCAAAGGAATTTGTGAGCGCAACCACATCACCGGGAGCAACTTCACTGTAGGTTTTCTGGAGAGGAAGTTCGAGTTCACCGATCCGAACTCGAGGCGAAGCCCAAGACTCATACATCTTCAGGGGAATATTGGTGAACCAATTACCAAAGTGGTCAGACATGAAAATTTGCCCAGAGATTCTCCCATCGTTTTCAGACGGAGATTGAACATCTAATCGCTTATACGTCTCAATGGCATCTTCTCCGAGCTCGGTCATCCAGCGCTTACCTATTGCCAGTTCAGCCGCTGCGGGCGAAAATATATCTCGGCCATGGAAAGTATTGCTCACCCTAGACAGTTCCAATTGCCACAACCTTAAGTAGCGAACATCTACCCGCTCGGCTTCATCGACCACTAACGATAACACTCCGTTATCTGGAGCCACGAAATAGTGGCCGTCGATTTCAGCAATGAGTGGTCGGCGTTTTGACCCTACACCAGGATCAACAACAACCATATGTACGGTTCCCTCTGGAAACTCGCGATAACTCGATGCTATCCAAAATGCGGCTTGTCGAACATTTTGAGGCTCTATCCCATGAGTAAGATCAATGAGTGTAAAGTCTCTTTTTTTACTCAGTAATACACCATGCATGATGCCGACAAATGGATCAGAGAGTCCGAAATCGGTGAGAAGTGTGATGATGCCCGAAGGTTTGGTCATTGCGAGTGACTCTAAAGAATAGCCCAAGCCATGATAATTCCGGCAAACAAAACGAACAACGTTGCGTACATCTGTACGTTTCCGGTTTGAAGTGTTCTGAGTGCCCGGCCCGAGCCTCTAACAAAAATGCTCGGTAAGAGTTTTACAAATAAGCCATCAATAAAAATCGCATCTACAACTCGAGCGGCTAGATTTCCTAATGCGTGCAGAGGCGTAACAATAATAATTTGGTACAACTCATCGACATACCATTTGTTGTACAAAACTCGGTGCGCGGTTGCGCCTGCGCCTTGCGTTGCGAGTTTATTCATCTTCTCTGAGGGGCCATTGTAATAAGTTTTATAGCCAAACCAAAGTGAAGCAGCTGCAATGGCAATCGATCCACCCATGAGGCCAAACTCCACTGCAGCAGAGGCATGTAACTCCGCGGATTGCACGGTCGCACCTAGCCAGTTATCTAAGAATGAGCCGAGGTGGAAGACGTGCGGGAGATTCATGAAGCCAGACAAACAGGCCAAGCCACCGAGGATAAGTAATGGCACCTTCATTTCCATTCCCGGTTTGTGAAGATTGAATTCGACCTCTTCGGGATTCTTTTGTCGAAGCGAACCGAAAAAAGTCAAAGCCACCAAACGAGCCATATAAAAAGCAGTGAGAAGCGCGCCGAGAACACCGAGAATTCCCAGCAAGCCGCTACTCGCTAGAAAGCCGAGGTCTTTCGATGCGAAAAACGCGTGAGCAATAATCGCGTCCTTAGAAAAGAAACCAGCGAAGGGCGGGATACCAGCAATAGCAAGAGTGGAGACACCGAAGGTGCCATAAACCACTGGAAGCATCGTTTTGAGGCCTCCCATCTTACGCATATCTTGTTCCCCATGTAACGCGTGAATCACAGCACCCGACCCTAGGAACAGGCAAGCTTTGAAGAATGCATGAGTCACAACGTGAAACATCGCCGCGATATGTGCGCCTACACCGGCCGCAAGAAACATATAACCGAGCTGAGAGACCGTTGAGTAAGCCAATACTTTCTTAATATCATTTTGAACCAAGCCCATCGTGGCTGCGAATACCGCGGTGAGGCCTCCGACCAACGCAATCGTCTGCATTGCCGTTGGAATTAACTCGGGCTGGAACAAGAAGCTCATTCTCGCCAACATATAAACGCCAGCTGTGACCATTGTCGCTGCATGGATTAAAGCAGACACCGGGGTTGGACCCGCCATCGCGTCTGGTAACCATACGTATAACGGCAGCTGGGCACTCTTCCCACAAGCACCAATAAATAGGGAAAGAGCTGCGAAAGTTAGAACGCCGCGAACTGTCCAGTCTACAAAAACGCCTGATTTTAGAACAGCATCAACATCGCCTGCTCCTGCGACCAAACTCTTGAGCTGAACAAAATCCGCAGTTCCAAACAACGAGAACAGAGCGAAGATCCCGATGAGAAATCCAAAGTCACCTACCCGATTTACGATGAACGCTTTTTTACCGGCGCTGGCTTTCGATTCGTCGGTATACCAAAAGCCAATCAAAAGGTATGAGGCGAGACCAACACCTTCCCAGCCAATGAACATAATTGGCAACGAGCGACCTAGGACGAGAATGCTCATGGCACAGATGAAGAGATTTAGGTACGCGAAGTATTTTGAATATTGCTCTTCGTCGTGCATGTAGCCGGTGGAGTAGAGATGAATAAGAAAGCCCACACCGGTGACAACAAGCATGAGCGTCGCGGTCAACGCATCAAAGCCAAAAGTGAGGTCAACTTCGTATCGCCCCACTGAAATCCAAGTATAGAGTTCCTGCTGCAAAGCGGATCCGGATACCGCCACTTTATAGGTCGCAAGACAGCACACAATAAACGAAGCAAAGACAGCAGAAAGAGCGATGAGGTTAACTTTTTCGTGATCTAACCGTCTCCCGATGAGTCCGAGTGTTGCGGCCCCTAAAAGAGGAAAAAGGGGAATTAGATGCAGTCCGTCATAGTCGAGCATTGCTTTGAGGGGAGCCTAGGCCTCGACTATGATTGGGTCAAGACGCTTGATCTTGTCCGGTCGGTTGTGGCAGCCAGTACAGCGCAATGGAAACGGAGATTCTCCAAGGAAACTCGCCAAAAGCGCTGAAACGAGCCGTGGCGTACCTCGCGGAAGGCACCCCCATCGCCTTTCCAACTGAAACGGTATACGGACTTGGAGCAGACGCGAAAAACCCTGCTGCAATAAGCAGAATATTCTCGATCAAAGGCAGACCCGCAAATAACCCCTTGATTGTTCATTGTTTAGACCAAGCTATGGCGCAGTCTTGTGTATTGGGCTGGGACGAACGTTGCGAGAGCCTAGCACGTCAATTTTGGCCGGGACCGTTGACCTTGATTCTAAACCGGCATTCTTCGGATCCGCCCACCGTGGCTGGTGGCGGCGAGACTCTTGCTGTACGAGTGCCCGCGCATATTGTGGCTAGAGCTTTATTGGCTCATTTTGAGGCACCGATCGCTGCCCCATCAGCCAATTTGTCGACGCGAGTCTCACCAACCAGTGCCAAACATGTACTCAAAACACTTGAAGGCAAAATCCCCCTCATTCTGGATGGTGGCCCATGCCAAGTTGGTCTCGAAACCACCGTTTTGGATATGACCTCGGACCAACCAACTATTCTTCGCCTTGGTGATGTTTCTGAGGAGATGATTTCCCAGTGTTTGGGGTTGACCGTCCAGACTCGTTCATTCGACGAGCAGGCTCCGAAATCTCCTGGAATGATGAGGCGACACTACGCGCCCAAAACGCCCATACGATTTTGTCGACGCCCCGATGAACTTCCAAAAGCCGATTTCGCCCTTTTGTACTTTGAACCGAACTGGGACGCGAAAAAAGGTATTAACCCTTCATTAAGGCTCCCCGATGATCCGAAAGGGTACGGAAGAGAGCTCTACCGAGCTCTTCATTGGGCCGACGAACAAAACCAATCGGAGATAATCATTCAGGAAACCCCTGACAATAAAGGGTGGGCTGCAGTTCGGGATCGTTTATCCCGGTCGGTCAGTGATCCGACTGAACAATAGATTATCGCACCGCCACAGTTGTTCTGCCGATACTAGTTCTGCAAAGGTATGTCCTTTGCGAGGAACAGAATGAACGCGCGAGATGTACGCAAAGCACTTTTGGTAAACCACGGTATGCAATTGTGGCTGACCGCACTGGCTCTTTTGCTTGGAGCATGCTCCGGCACGGGGGGCGGCAACACTTGTCTAACATCTAAAGATTGCTTGGCGGCCGAGGTTTGCGTGGCAAATATATGCCAAGCTAACGGTCTTCCTTCAGGCCCAACCTGCACGAACAATACAGATTGCGGCGATCAGCAATATTGCGACCAAGCGACAGGAACTTGCCAAGAAATCGAACTCGCGAACTGTCGATTGGATACTGACTGCCCTCCTCACCAACGCTGCCAAATTTCTATTGGACTCTGTGTGGATGGCACAAGGACCTGCGTTGATGATTCAAACTGCTCAGGGCGATATTGCGATCAAACCGCTAATGTTTGCGTCGAGTGCATCGAAAATATACATTGCCCGACTGGGCAAGAATGCGTTGCGTCGCAGTGTCAAGACGCTAGCTTTCCTCGATGCAACCTTGATTCTGATTGTTTACCGCCTCAAACCATTTGTGAAAACGCAAGCTGCGTTGCAGGATGCTCGAGTCCTGGTGGACTAACTTGCGGAGCAGGAACAGAGTGTAACGCGGGAACAGGTCGATGCGAACCCGTAGGTAACACCTGCGTAAACGATAGCCAGTGCGGCGCACCCATTTCTATTTGTGAAGGCAATATGTGCGTAGCAGGCTGCGGACAAGTCGGCGGGATAACCTGCGGAGCGAATGAAGTTTGCGACAGCAATACAGGCAGATGTGTAAACGTTCCCGCTCCGTGCGTACAAGATTCTGAATGCAATCCCCCGCAAACAGTATGCGAGTCAGGCCAATGTGTCGGGGGATGTAATCAAGTTGGTGGCGTCTCTTGTACAGGCAGCGATATTTGTAATCCCTCCACCGGACGTTGTGAAATGGGAACTCCACCGGTCAATACCTGCACTCAAGACGCCCAATGTAACCCACCTCAAACGATCTGTGATCAAACGACCAACATGTGTGCTCCGAGCTGCCTGTCAACAGGATGCCCTAACGGGCAAACGTGTAATACACTAACCGGCCGCTGCGGAAACCAAACACCACCTGCAACGGGAGGTGCCGCACTGAATGCAAATTGCACCGTCAACACAGATTGCGCATCAAGTTCCTGTTTTGATTTCGGACCTAACCTCGGCAAGAAATGCGTACAAGCCTGCGGATCGAGCGCAGAATGTCCCGCTAACTATACTTGCTATAATTACGTCGGCGCAAAAATGTGTGTAGCAAGTTCTCTGTATACTCAAGCGACCAATATTAGTGTCAGTTTTGCCGGAAGCCCAGGCAGTCCATGCCTCGACTTTGGACAATGCAAATCAGGACTCTGTGCGCAGAACTCGTATATGTGCGTAGAAACGTGCAGCGAAGACAATGATTGCGGAGGTGGCTTCTGCCGATGGAATGAAGCGGCACCTGCAACGTACATCGCTTCTTGCGATGGACCACAAGGGAGCTTTCCTGAAGGAAGTACCTGCTCACTCGATAGCCAGTGTGCAAGTGGTGCGTGCGTCGGCTCAGTAAACACGGGTATCTTCAAGTGCGCTAAACTTTGTCGAAGTTCAAATAGTTGTGTCGGTAACCAAGTTTGCAGAATGATCGATTACACTTTATGTGCCGAGCAGTTACTCGGAACATGCCTTCGGTACCAACCTAATTTGGTCCAAGCCTGTGTGGACGGGGCTCATGGAAATGGGCTTTCGGGAAGCAGCTGTACCGCAGATAATCAATGTCGATCAGGCTTTTGCGATCCAACCTTCAATGCGTGTAGCGATTTATGCAACGGAGATGGAGATTGCGATAATGGTTTCCGTTGCAAAGTGCTCAGTTCAGCGGTCCTGATTGACGGCGTAACTCAAAGCTACGTCAGCGCCTGCGTCCCGACGACGTATAACTAAATCGTATAAATCGACTAAGAATTAGGTCGACGAAACCATGTTGATGAGAATAGGCTGGCACGTGTTCGTGGCCTCTCTAGAGTGAACGACCGCCGGCGTAGATTGAGCAATCAATCTGCGCGGGAGGAAAGTCCGAGCTCCATAGAGCAATGCTGCTGGTTAATGGCCAGTCGAGGAAACTTGCAGGAAAGTGCCACAGAAAATAGACCGCTTCTCAGCCGAATCTCTCGGGGACGGAGTAAGGGCGAACCGGTGCGGTAAGAGCGCACCGCGCTTGTGGTGACACGAGCGGCACGGTAAACCCCAGCTGGAGCAAGGCCGAATAGAGACTCTCCCCTTTTGGGGCAGGCTGCTCGCTTGCGGAGTCTGGGTCTGGCTGCTTGAGCATCGTGGTAACACGATGCCTAGATGAATGGTCGTTGCCCTATTCAACGTAAGAAGAATAAGGAACAAGACTCGGCTTATAGCCCTAGTGAGACCACGAACACTTTTTCACATAGAAATTTTCTTCGCGATTTGTCGCATCTGTACCCCATGTACGAGAGAAGCTCCACCTCGGATAGCGGAAGCGACATGTATAGCCTCCGTCATCTCATCAATATCTGAACCGTTCTTCAACGACTCATTCGTATAGGCGTCGATACAGTAGGGACATTGAACGGCGTGAGCAACAGCGAGCGCAATGAGAGATTTTTCGCGGACCGATAGCGCTCCATCTTCAAAGCAAGCGGAATACCAATCCATGAACTTCTTAAATAGCTCCGGAACATCATCTCCTACTTCACCAAACTTTCCGAGGTCAGCCGGAACATAATATGAGTTATCATGAGGATTTTGATTATCAGTCATAAACCGCTTTTATATCACCTGGGCTCGGGTTTGAAGATGATAAGGATTTTTGTATTCCAAAAGAAGCGGAGAAAGAAATGAATTCCAGGTTTATTGGTCGATGCTATTCTTCTTCGTCAGGCGTGACGAGCGCTTCGAGGACAAGTATGCGCTGACACTGTGGACACTGAATAACGCTTTCGAGCTGGCGAACTTCCAGCATAAGCTGCGGACGAATTTGTATCTGGCACCCGTCACAAGTTCCTGCATTATCAATCTTCACAACGGCAATGCCTCGACGACGTGCGCGGACTTTTTCATAAAGCTTGATGAATTTTTCAGGAAGAACGTTGACGCTTTCTGTCCGTCCAGCACTCGCGACTTTAGCTTCTGCAGAAAGTTCGGCTTGTTTCTGCTTTAGAACAAGAACGTCCTGGGCAATTTTTTCTTCGATCTCTCGAAGGTTCGAAGTTCTATCCCCAAGAATGCCTTCCTTCTCTTCGATCTCAACCATGAGTTCCATGACCCTTTCTTCGAGGTTCTTTACGGATCGCTCGTTTTGCTCAACTTCGCGTGAAAGAGCCTGATACTCGCGTGGCGTCCGAATCTCGTTGAGTCTCCGTTTCCATTTTGTAGTCTCGGCAGATTTGTCTCCAATCGCTGTTTCGGCTTCAGCCTGTTCAAGCCTGAGCCCCTCGAGCTCATTGTTGAGTTCGCCGAGCTGAACACGAATAGCGTCCGGCTCCGCTTCTAAATTTGATATTTGATCAGGTATTTTCTGTGCGGCTTTTTCAAGCTCCAGAGCCTGCAGGTCAATTTGCTGAAGCTTATGTAGTGTTATCAGGGTTTCTCGCACAATCAATTCCTTCTTAGGGACTCGTGAGGGCTAAAAAGCAAAAAGTGCGCAGCCGGCGGGGGCATGCGCACTTTTTCAAAAAGCTCGAAGCGTCTGTTCTGCTCTGCTTTTGTTGCCGTTCGGTATTCACGATCCAATCTTATTGTTTGTTTGGGCCCACCAGGATTCGAACCTGGGACCTATCGGTTATGAGCCGACAGCTCTAACCGCTGAGCTATGGGCCCCCAAACACTCCGCGGAGTACTCAATGCGTGGATAGTCGTCAAGGGTCTAAACCTCGAAACTTTACTGTAAGATATTCTAGGTCAATCCCTAAGGCTTTGAATCAGTGGAAAGTTTCCCTCTTTTTTGAGTGACGAGAGATTTGAGCTCCTTCTGTAAGCCGCTCTCGTGCTCCTCTCCTTGAGTCTCCAGAACATCAAGAGCAGCCGATAAGACGTCGATATCCCGTTCCAATTCGTTGTGAAGCTGGTCGATAGCGTTCACCAACGACTGGTGACAATCAACAAATTCGTCACCTTTCCTGAGACCTCGAATCTGAGGAAGACGGCCGGCTGCAAGAGCATCCAGGTGTCTCTTAATGACATAGATCGGTCCAACAACTCGATGGGTCATGACAATGCTTAGACCGATTAAGAGAACCAGAAAAAGAGCTAGACTGATTGCTATGGACATCACTAACTCGTTGTCGGCTGAAAAAAGATGCGCCTCAAAAGCGGCGTCACCTAAGTTTTCTAGCCCGAGAATTCTTGAGTTTTCGTTAACCTTGCTTACGAGAAAGCCGCCCAGGGCTAATGAAAGTAAGGCCGCAACGCCGACAATCATTGATGTATATTTCAGTTGGAAATGACGATCGAGCAACAAACTTTTTACGCTTCTATTCGAGCGGGATAAATTAGACGGCTGATTCACGTGTTGATTATTCATGTTATTGGTCTCACTTTTTCACGATGTTGAAATCTCTTTCATAGCGTCGCTGACGGCCTGATCGATTGCGCTCATCAACACTTGTGACTCTAATTTGAGGATAGCGGTTTTTTTCGCGCGTCTGATCACACCGGAGGCGGTGGCACTGATGACATGACGAAGTTGGTTGCCCGGCCACGTAGTGATCGTTACACGGACGGTCACAGTCGAGCGGACTCGGGTTCCTCTTTCTCTTCGGATACTGCGCTCAGCAATACTCGCACGAAACTTGAACCCAGAAAGTAATCGAGAATCATCAAGTTTTACCTCGCGGTTGCTAAAGCCATTTTTGACTGTAAACTGTTCCGAAGCCAGAGCCTGCAGCTGTTGCTCCATCCGCTGAACCAGAGAATCGATCATCTTTGAAGATACTGGTGTTCCAGGCATCGTTTCCGCAGTGAAAACTAAAGTGCGTGACGCCGTGCTGGTCGCAACCTCGAGCGCTGGAGAAATGACCTTCGGTGTGGAACGCAAAGTAAGTTTTTGAAGAGCCGATTTTGACTGAACGCGAACGAAAGGGTGCTGGTCACTTGAGGCGAATTCTAGCGCTTCTCGTGCTTGTTCTGATTTAGATTGCCCAAGAAGAAAGCAAGCCAACCCACGAACCATGTAATGCTGATCCTCTTTGATAACATTACCGACCTGATCAACGAGGTAATCAAGATTGCGAGATTTCGAAGTTAACTTTCTACCCAGGATTCGAAGTGCCTGTAATCGAACCTTATAGGAAGAATCGGTCTTTAGAACTCTGAGAAGACGTTTCTCTTTCACGCTCGGAGCAGAAAAACTGGAAGCGGGAAAAGAGGATACTGCCCACATTATCATGAATGCAACAAGACAATTACGCATGGGTTTGAGCACACCTAACCATCGCATCAGCAAGTTTTATAGCTTCGACCATGCTTATTTCCGAAGCTAAATCTTTCCCAGCAATATCGTAAGCAGTGCCATGATCTACACTGGTTCGAATAATAGGCAGTCCTAGGGTAACGTTGACAGCTCGATCAAAGTCGAGAAGTTTTACAGGTATAAGTGCTTGGTCATGGTACATACCCAAAACCGCATCATAAAGACCTTTAGATGCCTGCAAAAATACCGTGTCTCCAGGTAACGGACCGTGAATCTTAAAGCCGAGATTACGCTCGGCAGTTCGAATTGCGGGTTCGATCACTTCAATTTCTTCCCGGCCGAATAGCCCACCCTCACCCGCGTGAGGATTGAGGCCAGCTACGGCAATCTGCGGCTCTGAAAGACCAAAAAACTTTTGAAGAGCACGAGCTGTTACTTCAATTGTGTAGACCAACGTGTCGTGATCAAGACGTCGAGATAAATCACTAATTGAGATATGGGTAGTGACCGGAACCGTTCGGATTGTTGGGCCTGCCAACATCATGACCGACTTTTGACGTCCAACAGACTCATTCGACGTTAAGTCAGCAAGCATCTCCGTGTGACCAGGCCAAACTGCACCTGCTCTACGAATCGCTTCTTTATGAATAGGCGCTGTCACTAACGCGTCAATCTGCTGCTTCTTGATCGCAGAAACGACCGCCTGAATATAATCTAGTTGCGCTTGGTCCGTCGCTGAATTGGGACAACCTGGTTCGGTATCAACGAGCTGAGAAATAGGAAATACAGGAATACAACCTGCGGTCTTAGTAGGAAAGGAATCTAAGCTAGCTACCTCAACGACGCTTTGATTCGAACGTGCATATTTCTGAATGACAGCGACATCACCAAACACGATGCCGTTAAATTCTAGGCCTTCCTCTTCAGCGGTAGCAAAAGCTTTTACAATAACTTCGGGACCAACCCCAACGGGATCCCCCATCGAAATGCCCAATCGAGGTACCACTTCTTTTTATTTCCTACTTTCCGGTGGCTTGACGAATGAATTCTCTAACAGTTGCAGCATCATCCGCGCTCGGTTTAAGCTGAACGTACTTACGATAGTGGTAAATCGCTTTGTCGGGATTTACTTCTGCAAAGAGGATACCCAAAGAGCGATGACAATCAGCAAACTTCGGTGCCGTTTTAATGCATAAAACTAACCAGTGCTCAGCATTCTTGCGATCAAATGCGAGGAGCTCATTTCCCCTTCGGTAATACATTTCCGCTTTTTGTCGCTCAGAGCGAGTTGTTTCCGTTCGCTTTTTCTTTCGGGCCTGTCTTTGCTTTCGTCGGTTTGCTTTCTTGGTCTTCTTTTTTGCTGTCTTCGTCGCTTTCGCTTCGTCCTCGACAACAGGTTCCGCAGCCGCTGTTTCGGGTTCAACCGTTTTTTCAACAACTTCGGGCGAAGCCTCCACGGAGGTTTTTTCCGGTTCCAGCGATTTCTCTTCTTTAGGCTCTGGGGAAGACTTAGGGGTCGACTTCTCCTTAACTTTTTGGCTTGCTTCCGCAGAGAGTTTAAACGCTTTTTCTTTATACTTAAAAGAAGACGAGTTCTCTAAATAATAACTGTAAACCTGAGCATATTTCTGCTCTTCAAATAGTTTAGCTAGTGCTGCATCATGGTCTACCGACGATGAGCCGAAGAAAGAGAATAGAAGTCCAATCAAAGCGACGACGACAAGACCAGTGACGACCCTCCCCGTCATAGACTTTTGAGGATAATAATCGTCGTCTTGGTCCCATTGATACTGCGGTTGAGATGGCATCGTTGGCACGTTTCGACTAGAAAGCGCCTCTTTCGGACCAGCGGCAGAGCTTGTCGTTGGTTTTTCAAGCGCCGGTTTCGTTTCTGTGCCCCAAGGGTCCTTCGATTGAGTGAGAGAACTGGGAGGACTTCCGACATCGGTCTCGGTTTTAGACTGATGAATAGAGGCTCTCTCCGAATCAAACTTTTCTGATTTCCTAGTGCTCACGTTGGGCTCAAACATTTCGGAGACAGCTAGGGCATCAAGAGGCGTATCCGTGACCGTCTTGGCATCACTAAGGTCTTGGGCTGGTGCAGGCTCAGGGATTCTTTGCATTTCCCGATTTGGGGGAAGCGTCGAGGCGATCGCTTCTCCTTCAGATTCGGATTCAGGTATCGTTGCCGGTGCACTTTCGACGGGATTCTCAGGAGGTGAGACGCCCGCATCGATCATCGCCTTGACCTCTTCCTCCGCTGGAACGAATGGTTCATTCGACATCACAAATCTGAAGTTGACGTGACCAAGTTCGATCAAGTCACCGTGACGTAGATCGGTTATTGCATACTCTTCACCATTGACCAGAATGCCGTTTGCACTATCCAAATCAATGATTTTGTGAACTTGTCCATCGAAGAGTATCTTCGCATGATTACGAGAGACAGAGCGATGCTCAATCACGATATCGTTATCTTCAACACGCCCTATGATGACTTCGGCGTTTTGAAGTGAAAATGCAGTGCCTGCGTATTCGGTGCTCACACAAATAATACGAGGTATGTTTGCAATCGCAGAAGGGCCGACTGAAATTTGCTCAGTCCGCGATGCATGTTCATCCGCAAGCATGTTCGAAGACTGCGGATCAAAGAACGGATTTTCGGGTGCAGAAAGGCCTCCCGCCGCTGGGAAGGGAGGCAATACCGGATTGGACTGCCGTTCTTTGGTAGGGGGAGGACTAACGAATGGATGATTACCTGAGTCATCCGTAGTGGAATGACTCTGTGGCGAATTTGCTTGAGTTACAGTCTCGAGGTGACTGAGCGGAGCAGAAGGCGAAGCTGCTGGCGCATTGGCCATGACTGTAGGAATCCGCTCATCGGCAACCGTTTCACTCGCTTTATTTGCTTTCGCAAGTTGCAAGGCAAGGTGATAATCGCCAATTTCAACTAAGTCTCCCTCGTTGATTTCGGTTCGGGTATCAATTCGTTCGCCATTAAGTTTGACGCCATTGAAAGAATTGAGATCTTCAAGAAATACGGATCCATTTACGCGGGAAAACCGCGCATGTCGTCGAGAAACGTTCCGATCGAGAAGACGAATCGCATTGCCATCCCAACGACCAACAGTAATGTCGATCGCTTCAAAGGGGACAAGCGTTGTCTCGCCGTCATCATCTTCAATAATTAGACTATAACTCTTGGCCATAATCAGGATTAACCCAAGAAAGTAGTACCACGCGTTGTCATCTCGGGTAAAGTAAAGCGTCAAGCCCTCGGGCATACTGACGGTCTCTACCGTCAGCTAACCGACCTGGTAAAACCTCAATGTCCGGCCTTATCCCTAGACCTTCAAGTGAATGCCCCTTTGGATCAAAAAGCCGAGCAACAGTGAGACGTAATGCGGAGCCATCAGCAAGTCGCATGAGCGTCTGGACGGTTCCTTTACCGAAGGTCTGCGTACCGACCGATCTAGCGCGGTTATTCTTGATGAGCCCCGCCGCGAGTACTTCGGCAGCCGAGGCTGTTTGTCCATCCACCATGACAACAATTGGGACGTCAGGCAAAGTATTGCCCCGCTTGGCGCGATAAACCGTGGTCTTACCTGCTCTATCTTTCATGGACGCGATGACACCTTCGCTCAACCAAAGGTCAGCAATTCTGACCGCCTCCTCCACCACACCTCCGGTATTTCCCCTTATATCAATCACGTAGCCGCGAGGCTTGGCCGAGTACTTCGACAGAGTCTGCTGCACGACTTGTGACGCATTCATGAAAAACTTGCCGATCCGAATGACCACAATCTTCTCTTTTGTTTGGTGGGCAAAGATCTGCTCAGCTTCAGGTGGTGGGACTCGAATCGATCTTTCCTTCCCGGATTCGTCCATGAGCTGAAGAGAAATCCATTTCCCCTCTCGACCCTTGAGAAGTTTCTCTAGAGATGCGTTCTCAAGAACACGTGGATGCAACCCATTCACCCCTAAAATTTCGTCCCCCGCTTTGATTCCAGCGCGCGCAGCCACGGAACCAGAACGAGTCCCAACAACTTTGTAACGCCCCTTCGAAGTTTTCCAATTGATACCCAGACTAAATTTTTCAGTATCAACTCGCAGTTGCTCCTCAAACTCTTCTGCAGAATAGTACCGACTGTATTTGTCGAGGCTTGCTGCGATCCCCCGTATGGCAGAATCAATCAATTCCTTACTCTTGAGTTCATGCAAATAATTGGTGTCCACGAAATGGATAACCTGAGACAAGATCTCGAGATGTTCGAAGATTTTGCGAGTGTCTGAACGCTTGTTAATACGTTTCGAAGCTTTCGGTTCTTTCGCATGGGTCGCAGTAGCTGCGCTCAATAGACAGAGAACTACAACTGGTACAGAGATTGTCTGCAGCATCTTCACCCGGGACTCATCCATTTTATGGGATTCACCGCTTGTTGTTTATCTCGAATTTCAAAATAAAGAAATGCTCCTTTATTCGAATCCCTATCAGAAACGGTCCCTAAGATGGACTTTGTCCTTACGAACTGACCTTCTCGGACTTGAATATTTGCGAGATGACCGTAAACAGTATGCCATCGACCCTCATGAGAAATGACAACAACGCTACCGAGTCCATCAAGTTTACCTGCATACTCTATCCTTCCTTCTGCGACGGGAGAAACCGCCACACCGTAAGGCGTGCGTATATCTAGACCCTGATGCAAAATAATAAGTCCAGAATCTGGATCCACTTGCTTGCCAAATGAAACCTCAACACGACCGACCACCGGCCAGGGAAGCCTGCCTCTTTGGGCGCCAAAACCACCTTTCAATTTGGGTGGAGCCGGAATCACGCCGCGAATTACTTTTCTCAATTGTTCTGATTGTTTCGCAGCTTGCTTTATTTCTTTCCGAAGGCGTTCGACAAGTTTCCTTTCCTTCTTGATTCCAAGTAGAAGAGCAGAACGCTCCAATTGTAATGCCGCTCCGTCTTGGACCGCCTGTTGCACGTTCTTCTGATGGAGCTGTAAAGCCTCGTTTTGCATGAGAAGTGCGACATGCAATCGCTTCGTGCTCGTTAGTCGTTTATGCAGTTCAGAAATAAGCTTCATGTCATAAGCAAAAACCATGGACATGTAATCCGCTAAGCGCCTTCTTGTGCGTGCTCGCTCAGCTACCTGATCAGTGCCTTCTAAGATCATATCCATCACCGGCTTTCGACGTAATCTATGGACAGAGGAGGCCCTCTTACGAATTTCTTCTCGAAGACTATCAACGACAGTTTCCTGCTCTTCGAGAGCTACCTTAGCTGTTTTGAGCTCTATTTCTAGATCGTCCTTACGTTTCGTCAAACCTCTCATTTTTTTGCGATTACTAAGAAGTTGACTATCAATCGCCTTTATTCCCTCCAAGAGCGATACTTCTTCTCGGCGAAGGTATCGAAGTCTAACGCGGTCCTCTGCTAACCTTTTCGTCGTCGCATCTTTCGTTTTTTCACGAAACAACAACTCTTCGTTCGTAACCGGTGGGAGCTGAGATGAGCAGATTGCGGCCAAAAAATATAACGATGTAGGTATCAAATCTTTACGTGCCTTACAGCAGCATACGCGCTTCCAAGGAGGCTATTGACTGTTCCAATCACAACCAGCGCAACATACTCAGTTCCTTTCAAAAAACGGATTTCAATGGGTCCATATACCTCGGCGAGGTTGGCTTGAAACCATTGGGTCATAATCTCCTCCGACATAAATAAAAAAGATACGCAAAGTAACCCACCCATAAACCCAATAATCGCTCCTTCAAGAACAAAAGGAGTGACTATAAAGCTACGAGTTCCACCGATTAGACTCATAACTTCAATTTCGTCGCGACGTGAATAGACAGCTAAGCGCACCGCATTAGAAAGAATCAGAAAGATAGACACGAAAAGAAATAATCCCAGGATATACATACTAGTTCTAATCAATATAAGAACCGCAGAAATCCTCTCAACGTCTTCGAATCCATACCTGACTGAAATAATACCTTCTGTCTTCTGCAGACGGCTGACTACAGCTTGAACATCACTCGTAGCCAAGTCCGATAAATTAATTTCTATCGAAGAGGGAAGTAAATCTGCAGGTAGACCATCGAGAACATCAGCCTCTTTCCCTAAATTGTTTCGAAGCCATTCCATCGCGGATGTTGAGGTAACAAGAGAAGCGCTTTCGATATTACTCCATTTTTCTATTTCTTTCGTAAGCTCCCTTTGTTTTGCTAAACTGAGCGTTTCATCGATATCAGCAGATATACCTGCCTCTCGCGATATCTCCCCAGAAAGAATCTCGAGATTCGCAAGAAGAGTCCAAAAAAGAGCGAGTATACTCAAGGCCATCGCTATTATAGTGACGGACAAACTCGTTACGCCGAAAGTGCGACGAAGTCCGATGAACGACTGCGAAAGAAAGTACTTTATCTTGGTCAGCACAAATCGCTACCTCACACTAAACCGAGTCTAGCTACCTTCTAAGAGTCCTTTGAGTTTCGCGGGCGAAATCTTATATTCTTTTTGGCAATATTCACAGTTGATTTCAATCAACTTACCTTCTTCGACGATAGATTCAATTTCCTTTCGACCTAAGGTTGCTAACGCACCGATGACGCGAACCTCGTTACATGTGCAACCGAATTCAAGTTCTGTTCTTTCCACCACAGTAAATGGTATGCCGTAGAGAATCTCAGACAGCATTTCATCAACGTCACCAGCACTGGTTTCAAGTGTCTTTTCAAGCTCACTGAAGCCTTCTAGCCGCATGGCCATTATCTCAAGTTGCTCCTTTGCTACCTCAGGTAGTACCTGTACACAGTATCCACCAGCAACCATCAACTCATCATTGGCAAAGTAACAGCTTGAAGCAATCATAGTGGTCACTTGCTCCGAGTTCTGCATGTAGCTCATAAAAGCCCCTGTAACTCCCCCATTTGTAGGCACAGACACAACACCTTGATGGAGTTTGCCACCAGGCATCGTCCGAAGTACTTGCAAGGTCGTCGTCTGACCAAGCAGGTTCTCAAGGGTCGTATCTTTAGAGACCAACCCTCGAGTCACTCCACCGGGATGAGAATCAGCAACGACAGACCCCTTCTCTTGATTGCTTTTGAGGATAGCCTGAACTCGGTGACCCGGAGCCATAGTCTCTCGGGTAAGAATGGCACAGGTAGACATTTGTCCGAGTGTGTCCCTTACGTTATCGGCAGGTTTCTGAGCATCGATAATTCCTCGTACGGTACGAGTGGTCCTGGCGCCGATCACTCTAAATCCACCATTGTCAGTCAATGCCCGGACGATTACATCTTTTTGATCACTCATCTTAGCTCCAAATACCTCGTAGCCGTTCCTGAAGCCAGTACAAGCCCGCAAATATGACGAGGATGTTTACACCGAGAAGAACCTGCTTTTCAAACCAATTTTTACGACGAATTATCGCCAATATCGGTACCGCGACAGTTAAACAGAAGAGCTGCCCAATCTCAACTCCAAGATTGAAACCAAGCAGATCAAGGATCATCTGGTCACTACTCATTCCATGAAGCTTTAACATACCCCCAAAACCAAAACCGTGAACGAGACCAAAAAGTAATGTTAAATACCAACGATGCTTCGGTTTTTTTACGGCGATATTTTCTGCGCCGATGTAAACGATAGAGGCTGCGATTAGAGTCTCAACAATTCCGCTATTGGGAGTCCAAACATTGAGGGCTGCCACAGCAAGGGTTATGGAGTGTCCGACCGTAAAGGCCGTCACGAGAAACACTAACTCTCGAAACCGCATCGCAACTAAAATTAATCCCAAAAGAAAAAGTAGATGGTCGTAACCGGTGACGATATGTTCCAAACCAAAGACAAAGAGGTCAATGAACCTCCCAGTCTTATTGCTCTCTACTGTCTGAGCGGCAGAATTAACAAGCAAGGTCGTCTTTTTAGGGCCCATTGTCGTTTCGTATAGTCCGCCTGGTAAGTTGACACGTACGAGATGACGATGGTTCGCTGGGAATCTCTTCACAAAAACTGTCCGCAGCTTCAGCTGGTCAAAGCTATTTCCACAAGAAAACCGCAGTTCAATCAACAAACCGTCTTCATCTGCTTTCTTGGCGGAGACAAGCTTAGTTTCGCATTCTTCAGCGTCAGTCGTGCTAATAATTCCTCTACTCCAAGAGCGAACAAAGGTAGACGTCGAAGTCTGTGCTGCAATCTCACTCGGACTGATGTCACCATTCAGATCAGCATCAATGCGAGGAAAAATTCTGAGCAAGTCAACCTGAGCTATAGAGATATAAGCTACAGGACTCTTCGCTTTAAAATCATAATAGCCTGCGGAAACACCTACTTCATGAGCCTGGACAGGCTTAGCTGTTCCTAGCGATAATCCAATACTTGTCCATAGGAACATTATTTTGAAAATTTGTTTATTCATTGCTTAGGCCAAAAATATAGCAACGTAGAAAACAGCAAGTGTGATCTGAATCGCGGCATAGGGTACGGCGGCCTTCACAAAGCCTCCGAAACTCATGGGTAAGTTGTATTTATGGATAATCGTAACAGCAACAAGAGTCGAGGCAGAGCCAATTGGGGTGATGTTTCCGCCGAGGTTTGCTCCGAAAATTACGGACCACCACATCGGCGACGTCGCATCCGTCTGCAGACTCGAGAGAATCTTCGCAAGCATTGCTGCAAGAGGGATGTTATCTGTCACCGAACTGAATACCGCTGAAGCGACAAGCATAGCGGCCGAACCCCAAAGATCTCCAAGCGCGATGACCTCCTCTAGACCTTTTCCTATAAGCGCAAGAACTTGCGCATGTTCCATCACATTGATCACAACAAAAAGAGTCACAAAAAACGCGAGTAAATCCCAATCAACTTTTGCATAAACTTTGTCTGCGGTGGACTTCACGCGAATGAGCATGATGCCAGCAAAAGCCAAGGCAACAAATCCCATACCCAGGTCTTTCAAAACGGGCAGAATGGAGGTCGTTGCAATTGTAATTATGAAAAGTAGAAAAACGGCCGCTGAGAACCAAAAAAAACCAGGACTTTCAATACCATCATTTTCATCAAAGCTCTCCACCTGATTTTTAGCCGCAGCCCTTTCTTCATCTCCTTGCAAACGTTCAATTTTGAACAATTTTGCCCCCATAAACAAGGTCACGGCGGTAGCAACAACGACGTAAGGACTTGCAACGACAAAAAATCTTCCAAAACTGATTCCCGCAGAAGTACCTACAATAATATTTGGTACCGAACTAATGAGCGTCAGCAAACCACCAATATTCGTGAGAAGGCCTTCAATCAATAAGAACCCGAGAAGCTTTTCACTTCGCTCAAGCTTTTTGAGCGACACAGCGGTCAAGGAACCAACTATAATCATAGCAGTGACATTGTTTAAAACAGCCGAAAAAATAACGGTCATGAGTCCATAGTAGATAAGTAATAAAAAGGGATCTCCACCGGATGTCTTCGTCAACTTGATTGCAATCCAGGAAAACA
Source organism: Myxococcota bacterium (assembly GCA_036337945.1). Lineage (GTDB taxonomy): Bacteria > Myxococcota > Kuafuiibacteriia > Kuafuiibacteriales > Kuafuiibacteriaceae > JAYZDF01. The sequence goes on along the minus strand of JAYZDF010000004.1, from coordinate 35,227 downwards.
GGCCGGATTTTGATGTAATGTCGACGAACAAAGCGGAGCCCATAATGATTGCGATGACACTCCAATCAACGGCGGGGATATATACTGGAAGATTTAGCTTTTCATCGAAGACGTTGACAACGGGACCAAAAGGAAGAAGACCCAATGCCGCTCCGGCAAAAAGGCAAATTATTGCGTACACACCAACGATGACAGATTTTTTAGCGTGCAGCTTTTCCTCGAGAGCTAAAGTAATGATCATTGCGCAAAGAATTCCCGCAAATGTAAAAGTTACGGATGAAGAAACTTCGTGGTGCCCGCCGTTCGTGGCACCTATAAAAAGATTAGAAAGTGCTGAAATATTCATCGCTTTACACCCCTACAACAACAAGGTTGGGATATGCCGAAACTCAATGGCGAACGCATGCGCAAAACCACTGATTGCCATTTGATGTTCATCTTTGGTGTTTACGACCGCAAGATCAATCTTATGTTTTTTGAGCCAATCAGCGTACAGATTTAGCTCACTACCTATGCCGACATTAGATTCCACCAATGTGCTTGGCCTATTTGAGGCTAACGATTCTTGTACTGATTTGATGAAATCATTCGGCTCTTTTGTGATCTGCTGAATGATTGTACTCCGTGCAAGGTCCGTGTCGATCGCTGGGATTTTTGAAACACAATCAAGAAACCGATTCAACCAAACCTCGTCTTCTACATGAGAGAGAATAATTCGACCGTCTTTGGGCGTGAAGGACAATGCATAATTAATGAGTCGGTTATCGCCAGTGAGGTGATCAGTCACGACCATAACTTGTGTCGCTATCGATAACGTCTCTTCTCCTAAGGGCTCAGGATGGGGAAGAACAAGAACCGGCCTGGAAGTCGCTTGTGTCAAAACTTCCAAATGCTCCCCTAGACTAAATCCGAACTCCCAAGCCGAAGAATTTAAATTGCGGTAGGTACAGATTAGGTCTGGGTCATGGTTGTCGATGGCATTTAATAATTGTGCCATCGTTTCTTGAGGTCCAAAATACAATCTTTCAATTTGAAAATTATCGTGTACATGACCAAGTGCCGCGTTTATTTTATCGATATAGGCTCCTGCGTCGTCAGTTTCAAGGTCGTCGACGAGCAGTACTTTTTGCAGTGAAATATCTTGGTATTCAAATCGGGACTTAACTGCCGACTTAAACACGCTTTCAAGTTCATCAATATTCATGAGGCGCTTCTCTGGCTTAGACGGAAAAATTCATCGGGGTCATGGGCGCAAAAAATCTGAACATTGTCAGACTCTTCGCTATTGAGTTGGCGGAGACGAGCAAGGTTTTCTCGACGCATTTGGTCGTTTGTGGCGATCGACTTTTGAAAGAGCTCAAGTAATTTTGGACACGAGGGAGGTTGCTCAATTTGACCTTTGTGAAAATAGGCATCGCCAGCGTGTATCATCCAACCATTATTACCTTGGATGGCGATTCCTGTATGCCCTTCGGTGTGACCAACTAAGGGGACCAAAGCGAGGTCGCAGCTGACACTCCGCAGTTGATGAACCGCTTGCAGACCGAACCAAGTATCACCAAATTCACTATACGTTTCCCAGCTGGGACGGTGGGACCACTGGGAAGACAGATATCTTCGCCGTTCGATGGCCGTTTTAGGGTTCATTGCTCGAGCTTGTTCTGTCGCATGAACGTGAACCACCGCATCAGGGAAATCGGCGAGACCACCCGCATGATCGAGGTCTAAATGAGTCACAATGATATGTCGGACGTCGCTAGCGGCAAAGCCTAGATTCTTGAGCTGATAAGCAGCGGTCTCGTTCAAATCTAGACGAGGGCGGGAAACCGATCGCATGCCGACGGGCCACTTATTTGCTTGCGTACAATCGTGCGTGCCAATGCCAGTATCAATTAGAATCAAACCATCCCGATCGGTTTCTAAAAGAACACAGTGACAAACCATTAGTCCTTTTGAAAAGAGGCCGCCCTTCCCCGTAGTCAGTCGGGAAGCATGAGGACAAAAGCTTCCGCAGTTCAGATGGTGTATGCGCATAGGAATACGACCTACTTACCGCAGTTCTGTGTCGTTTTATAGAATCACAAAGCGGATAATCATGAATAAGAGGAACGGTAAAATCACGAGTCCGGTGAGAATAATTGCGTAACCACGGAACATCGAAGCCATCGGAGGGGTATCCTTGCCTCGGGGGCCATAAGGTCCGTAATCGATTTCTTCTTCATCCGGCTGGGGCTGTGAGGGTTCCGTCGTCATTGTGTAGGTTACATACTACAACCAGACAGAAACTGACGAGGTAATACTTGACCTAACCACCATGGTTAGGCTCCCATAGGGCAGGTTTGCTACGTTTACCCAAATTTGAGCTTGCTGAACCAGAATCGGTCGAAGAAACCATCGAACTGCTAAACCAGCACGGAAATACGGCTCGGCTGATGGCTGGCGGTACAGACCTGATGCCCAACATGAAGCACGAGTTCGAAACCCCCGAAGTCGTGATTGGTCTATGGAAAATTCCTGGGATATCCGGCGTCACTGAAACAGAAGACAGCATTCGAATTGGGGCCATGACAACCGTGCACGACCTGGGAAATGATCCAGTAATTGCAGAACATTGTCCCTCTTTGAGTGAGGCCTGCCGACAAATTGCCGGCCCCCAATTACGGCGCATGGGGACTATAGGCGGCAATGTCTGCCTAGATACCCGATGTGTCTACATCAACCAGACGTACTTTTGGCGACAAGCTCTTGGTTTCTGCGCCAAAAAAGACGGAACGGTTTGTCATGTTGTAAAAGGCGGAACACGGTGTGTCGCGGCGGCGAGCAATGACAGTGGCCCTGTATTGATGAGCCTCGGCGCAAGCCTAAGGCTTGTATCAATTGAAGGCGAACGCGTCGTGTCCATCGATGATTTTTATCGGAATGATGGAGAATTTAATCAGCGAAGAGAACGAAACGAGCTTCTCACCGAAATCTCAATTCCCAAGCCTAAGCCGAACACCATCATGGCCTACCAAAAACTTCGAACCCGAGCGGCCATCGATTATCCTGAGCTAGGCGTCGCCGTGTTGGCAGAGCTGGACACAGATCGAACTATTCTTCGAGCCGATATATGCGTGACAGCTCTTGGACCTAAACCGATTCACATCGGGCGGATCGCAGGCATCTACGAAAACCAAAAGCTCGATGATAAGACCATCAAAGCGCTGGCAGACGCCGCCCAAAAAAGATGCAAACCCTTAACAAATATCGCATCAGACCCAAGCTACAGACGCGAAATGGTTTCAGTCTCAGTGCGACGTGCCTTTGAGCACGCTCGATCCCGAAACCGACTCAAAGTCGTTTAAACCCTTAAAAAAAGTTTAGAGATTCAGCTTTGAAATGGATATTTGCCCGCGAGTCATACGGCCGAGTCAAATACTTCAAAGCATTGTTTTTCCTAGCATTTTTACTAACTTTGGACGGAATATCTAGCAGCTGTGGAACGGATCTAAGTCGGGCCGATATCGGGGATACCTGTATAACCTATACAGAGTGTAATGGAATACCCAATCGGGCAGCCTGCATCAACGAGTGGCCCGATGGCTACTGTACTGAACTCAGTTGCACGCTTGGTTCTTGTCCACTCGGCTCCCGCTGCGTTAGGGGGATTTCGTTCGAAAATGTTAACATCGATGCATTTTGTCTTAGAGTTTGTGAAACAAACGACGATTGCCGTTCGGCCTACATGTGTACCGACGTCGGACAATCTACGTCCGTCTGCACTCCTCGTTAAACGCGCACTGATGACTACACTCTTTTTGGGAGTGCTCAATTTTTCGGCCGGATGCGACGATGCTTGCACCGCGCTTGCGAAGCAAATTTGCGCTTGTGAACCCAATCGCGCTCTGCAACTTTCTTGCGAGGATTCGATCGCAGCATCAAGCAATATCAGTTTATCAACAGAAGAGTCTGAAGTTTGCGAACAAAGATTAGACACCTGTACTTGCGCGAGACTTGAAGACAAAAGCGCAGAGGACCTGCAAGCATGTGGCCTTGCCAAATAAAGGAGAATCTCTAAATGACGACCATCGATACTCGGCCCTTTCTCACCTCCGAAGATCCAGCTCTTCGGATTTCTGCCACTTCGCAAAATCTCAAAGAGAGTGAGATTCTCAAAATCGCCGGTCAAATAAAAGGGATGATCCGAGAAGGACATAAAATCATAAATCTTACGATTGGCGATTTCTCTAGTCAGCAGTTCCCTATTCCGGAACGATTACTCAACGACATTAAAGTAGCACTCGACGAGGGGCACACGAACTATCCACCAGCGGCTGGCGTTTTGGAATGTCGGGAAGCAGTTCGTAAGCTTTTTGCAGACCGCCTCGGGTTGGATTATCCATTGGAGTCCGTTCTTATTGCAGGCGGCGCAAGACCGATGATTGCCGGAACGTACCTATCGCTCGTAAACAAGGGTGAAAACGTCGTCTACCCGTTACCATCATGGAATAATAACCACTACACCACCTTTGTTGGCGGAACCGCAATTGAAATTGCGACGACACCAGAAAACAAATTCTTTCCGCGAATTGAAGACATCGAGCCGCACCTTTCAACAGCTCGACTAATCTGTCTCAATTCTCCACTAAATCCAACCGGTACTGTTGTTTCTACCTCCGAGCTAAAGCGTCTCAGTGAGGCAATTGTTAGCGAAAACAAACGCCGAAAAGAGAATAATGAGCGAGCTCTTTATCTCATGTACGACCAGGTCTATTGGATGCTCACCCACGGAGAAACAGAGCATGTTACTCCTGTGGAACTCGTTCCCGAAATGGCTGCGTATACAATTTTCGTCGACGGTATTTCAAAAGGCTTTGCCGCCACAGGCTTGCGAGTTGGTTGGGCCGTTGGACCGACAGATGTCATTTCAAAAATGGCTGCGATACTCACACACATTGGTGCATGGGCACCAAGACCTGAACAAGTTGCAACTTCGAAACTGCTCGCGGACACCGAGGCCATTGACAGCTATAGAAGAAATATGAGTCATGAAGTGCTTGCACGACTCAGAATTCTTGCGGACGGTATAAATGGGCTCCAAGCAAACGGTCACAACGTCGAAGCAATTGCGCCCGAAGGAGCAATCTATTTGTCGATTCGGATAGGCGTACAAGGTAAAACAACACCAGGCGGAGTTACTCTAAAATCCGACGAAGATATTAGAAGTTACCTGCTCACTGACGCAAAAATGGGGCTAATTCCGTTTTTCTGCTTCGGCCTCAAAGACCGAGGAGAAGGCTGGTTTCGAGTCAGTGTAGGCACTGTTTCTGAAAGCGACTGTCATCAAGTGATTGAAAATCTTTCGAAAGCCCTGTCCGCACTAAAATAGTAGCTTCATGACAGGCGTGTTAGAATGGGAATTGTAAGTGGCTGAAGAAAAAGGCACCAAGAAAAAACGCAGAAAGCGTTCGAGGCGGACCAAACGGAGACGAATCAGTCTTCGTAAGGCGATGTTTGTCCTGCCTAACCTGTTTACGCTCTCGAATATTTTCTGCGGCTTTTACAGTATTCATCTTTCTTCTCACTCGAGTGAACCAGTTTTTCTTTATCAGGCTGCTCTTGCAATCATCTTCGGAATGTTCTTCGACATGGCCGACGGACGAGTCGCTCGCCTAACGAAAACACAAAGTGATTTTGGTGTTCAACTCGATTCTCTCGCTGACGTCATCACTTTCGGGTGCGCACCAGCTCTCTTACTTTATCGGTGGTCACTTCATGAGCTAGAAATCGGCGGAATGGTGATCGCATTCATGTTCTTGGCTGCCGGAACCATTCGGCTTGCGCGCTTTAATGTCATGGCCGCCGACGCGCCAAGCGGCTCTACGAAAGATTTTCTAGGCTTGCCCATTCCGCTCGCAGCCGGAGCAGTCGTTGCCATTGTGCTCGCCAACTACCCTTTTACAACACCGATTATCGGCGGAATTAAGGGTGTTTGCTTCATCACCAATAGTCTTTCGTTGTTGATGATCTCAAACGTTAGGTACCGCGCATTCAAAAGCGTACGGCCGAACCCGAGGTCCATCATTATTGCGGTTGTTGTGATCTTATTCTTCGCGGCTCTCTCAGCCAAACTGCAACCAGCAACAGCGCTTGTATATTTGTTTGGCATTTACATTGCTGACGGTGTGATTGAAGAAATTATTTTCTTTCGAAAGCGTAGTGAAGAGAGGCAGGCGATACGGGCTCAAAAAGAAAATACTGAACTCGCAACACCTTCGACCGAGACGAATCCGGTTATGGAGTAGATAAGCTAGTCTAGGTTATTAGCAAAAGTGCTCAAAAGAGCGACGCCAAACCCAGTACCGCGGTCACCTCGAAATGCAGGTCCCGCGAGGTCGACATGCCCCCATCGCACTTTGGTTCCTGCTAAATGATTGTAAACGAATTGTGCTGCACAGCTGGACTGAGCGTTTGCTCGATTCTTCACAGAGTTCTTCATATCAGCAACCAAGCTAGAAAACTCAGACTTGAACAATTCAGGAGAAAACGGCATAGCGTGAGCGAGATCGCCGGTCGCACGACCAGCGGCGACTAGGCTCTTTTCAATATCGTCGTCGTTACTCATAACGGCAGCCAAATGAACGCCCGTGGCTATCATCTGGGCGCCTGTCAAGGTCGCAGCATCAACGACGACATCTGCTTTTAGAACTCTTGCAGCATAACTAACACCATCGCCCAAAAGCAGACGGCCCTCGGCATCAGTATTGTTGATTTCGACTGTCTTTCCAGAATGCATCGTCAAGATATCGTCCGGCTTGAAAGAGTTAGGGCCGATGGCGTTCTCTGCCAGGCATACAATTAGGCTGATAGGACGCTGCGTTCCGCTTGCTGCGAGCACGCGAAATGCTCCGCTCACCGCTGCCGCGCCACCCATGTCGCATTTCATATTAGACATGAAGCCAGAAATCTTGAGATTAAGACCGCCTGTATCAAAGGTTACACCTTTACCTACCAGGGCAAGATGTTTGCCTTGGGGGTTTTCGGGGCGATATTTTGCAACAAGCATTCGTGGCTCGTTGATGGCACATCGACCTACGCTATGAATGCCCATCAAACCTTCATCAACCAACTGTTGCCCGGTGAAAACCTCGAGTTCAACATTCGGCATATCCGCATACCAGCCTTGAAGTTCCTCAGCCATCGCTTCAGGGTTCATTTCGGTTGGTGGCGTATCAACCAAACGAGCAGCCTCGCGACTGGCGTCTACCGTTTGTGTCACAGAGGAAGGAATGTTGATTATTTCGCCGCTACTATTGACCGCAAGAATTGTTGCGCGACTCGTTTTTGATTTTGCTGTTTTACGAGTGAAGAGTGGTAGCGCACGACCAATGGCATTCAATGTTGGAAGGAGTCGCGCTTCGTCTTCAATAAGAACCATGATGGCGACTTTTTTCTTCGAACTCGCGAGCCCCGCACTGGCAACCTGTTTTTGCACAGCGTCAGGTCGACCAGCTCCCAAATAGCGAGAACCTGAGTCGGGTATTTTTATAGCAACCAGTTTCTTCGGGTCCTTGTGCAGCGTCGAAACGCTGGCTCCGTTCTCACCAGCCTTTATCTCCGCGGCCGCGGCAACCAAGGCATTCTTGACCGCTCGCGGGAAACCCTTAGGCACAAGGCTCTTTGCTTTCCAGGCTGTGTCTGACCCAATGACGGCGAGTGTTCCGGCGCCTTTGAGTAATTGATTCAAGTTTTTTGCGTATCCAATTTTTGTCACGCCGGGAGTATGCACAGCTTAGACATGCAATACCACCGCCAGATGACCGAAAAGACCGGATTCACTTCGCTATAAACCGTCCTAAGAGCGGTACGTGGTCAGAAAGTCCGGACCAACGACCTAGTTCAGTAAATGGATGGCAATCTTCGAGGTCATGACACGTGATACCGGGCCCGACCAAAATGTGGTCTAGCCTCATTTTCAGGTTCAAGAAACCCGCGGTCGGCCAGCCTTTCATGAGTTCAGCCTCCGTCACATTCAAATGTGAACAAAACGGATCCTCGGCGCCTGTATCCATAAGCAGTTTTTTATAAGAAGGCGTACCTGGGGCGGCATTCAAGTCACCGACAATAAAATAGCGGTCGCTTTGCGCCGTACCCTGAATGAACTTAGCCAAATGGGAAACTTCCTTTTGCTGATTGCGGCCATAACCAACCGCAGGATAATGCTGCCAAAATTGGCGTGTCGCGAATGCAGGAAGGCTCAAATGCGTATTAAAGATATCAAAGGTCAGATCCTTTGGAGAACGTAAACGAACGTGTGCACAAATACGGGACTGCTTGAGATTTGCAAGAGATTGAATGCGTCGAAATGTTACATCCTTAGGTTCACCAGAATTATGGCTTTCGATGTGAAAATGAGGGGACACCAAGATTCCTAAACCCATCGTGAATAAAGAAAGTTTCCCAATGCGATAAGCATGAGCAGGAAAATAAAGCCCTTGATATTTCATAGTCTTATTTTCTTGTTCCAGGGCGTGTTCGAGCGTCCTTTGAAGTCCATCGAACTGCGTTTCACCGGGAAAATTTGATTCATGGCTAAAATGCGAACGTAGAGATCGCTGTTCTATTTCTTGGAAACAAATAATGTCCGGTAACTCTCGCAAGCCCGCGATGGCTTTGCATATAAGCCGCATAGAGCGCTGACTAGATCCAGCGCCGGCAAAACTTTGTCCAAAGTAGCGCACGTTGTACGTCATCACACGGAGCACGTAACAATTATAACAAAGTCTTTTGTTTCGAACCTTCGCCGCTAAAAAATTTATCTTGTCGCAGCAAAAAGTTCGAAAAGGGTAGCCATGCTCGAGCATTTTTCTTTCTTTGCGATACTGTGAACAAACGATTGCACTGCTTCATTGACTGAAACATTGACGCCCGCCGCTTTACCTCGCGACACAACCTCCCCATTTAGAAAATCGACTGGTGGTTTACGGCCTTTCTCAAGTGCGTAGAGCATGGACGAACGAAGCTTGCGAAATCGAAAGCCGACCGCGAGCATCACCAAATGCTTCAAAACAATAGAAGCTTGGATATTGTATTGTTCTCTGCGTTTCTCTAAGGCGATCCATTCGAGGTCAATTGTACCCGAGATTTTTTTCAATTGAACTTGTTCATTACGAGCAACCAGAACAACCTCGGTCATAATTTCAAGCGCTAGGCGACGAGCTTTACGGTTTTTGAGAAGTTTTCCTAAAGGTTGTCCACTGATTGCACCCAAGCTTGATACGGCGCAATTGATTGCCAGCTTGCTCCATCGGCTTCCTGCCAAATTATCGGTCACTGTCACTTCACCAATGACTTCTAAAACTTTCGACAGGCGGCGTACTTGATCGTCTGCCGGTCCTGAGTATCGACCGAGCGTAAAACCACCCGCTGAAGTTCGGAGATACTGCCCTGGTTTAGGACTTGATGCACCCCATGCAACGACAGCGCCTACTACTCTTTGATCTCCAAATTGTGAAGCAAGCTTCTCCTCTAGAAGCCCGTTTTGAAAGCAGACCAATGCCCCATGTTCAGACAAATAAGGAAAAGCTGAGGTCGCAGCTTTTTCAGCTTGCGTAGGCTGCGTTGCAAGTAGAATAAAATCGAACCTCTCGTGGCTCGGAATGGACTCAAAAACAGGACCTCGGACTCCCCAAGATTTTCCTGTGTGACTCTCTATTTGAAAGCCGTTATCGTTGAGCGCAGCTAAAACCTGGGCGTTCGTGGTTACGCCAGTGACATTATAGCCTGATTGAAGGAGATAGGAAGAAACAGTACCTCCAATTCCCCCCAGGCCGATGACCAAAATTTTAGGCGAAGTTGTCACCCACGCTACAGCGGCGCACCGACCTCAAACAATAAATTTGGTGCGGCTCGAAAGTAGAAAACGCGCCATCCGTGTTCGGTATCCTCAGGCTCATCGTCGACATGTAAACCTACCCGAAGTAAGCCAGCGAAGATTCTATCTACGGCTCGAGGGTTATCGACTTGCAGAGTTACAAGGACATCATTTTCAGCGAGGTCACCCATCGGTGGGTGATGAGCGACGGTCGCGTTACCCATCCGATACGATAGCAGGCCACCAGCATCGGCATCGTCCATTTCTACGTCACCAGACACGACATCACAGAACTGTCGAACGGTTTCACCGTTTTGTTTGAATAGACACACTTGCGCGAGGTTTACAGCCATAGCGTATCTTATCTACCTCGTTACCCAACGAGAAATCAACCGAAAGCGAAACCACGTAATTTGGATTGAGCACTTGGTCTATGTCTCGCGGCATACCCGAATAACTGTCGTAATTTCAGTTGCTTAGGAAATACTATTCCAAATATCTGAGTAGACCCAAAAGCGCCAATTTGATAACGACGTCTGTACAAAGCATCATGGTACACACGCTTCAGACAATCTTAGAAGACTTACTGTCAGCCTCAAACGTAAACGGTTTTGTCTTCGACGACGGCCGCAATGAACCGGTGACCGTTCCGTTTACAGTTTTGTCTAAGGAGGTTTCTCAGCTGGGGCGACAAATGCTTCACCGCGGTATCAAGCCGAACGAACGTGTGGCGATTATACTCGAGGATAATCGAGAATTCGTCACGGCATTCCTCGGCGCAGTCATTGAAGGTGTTATACCCGTTCCAATCTACCCTCCTCCTAAAATTGGAAACCAGATTCAACATCTAGAGAATGCCTGCCGCATTATGTTGACCGGGCGAGTCGATCACCTCATCTGCAGTGCCAAAACTCGGGAAAGTCTGAGTCACCTTGACGTTTTTCAACATTCTAAAATGCGAACTCATACCTTCTCATCAATTACAGAAGCTGAAATGAGCAAGGTAACTCGAATTCGCGTGCGGCCTGAAGATACCTGTTTCCTACAGTTCACATCTGGCTCAACCTCTTCTCCAAAAGGTGTCGTCATTTCGCACGAAAACATCCTCGAGAATACAAGGGCAATTGTAGAGGATGGACTCAAAGCGAAACCGGAAACTGATCTTGGAGTCAGCTGGCTTCCTTTGTACCACGATATGGGATTGATCGGTTTTGTCATCGCTCCTGTCGTTGGACGTATTCCAGTTGTACTGGCGCCAACATTCTCGTTTATTCGCCGACCAAGTCTGTGGATGAAACTGGTCGACAAATATAAGGCCACCATTACGTTCGGACCTAATTTCGCGTTCTCTTTGAGTCGAAAGAGAGCTCAAAGGGTTGTCGACCAAGGAATAAGACTCGATCATTTACGCGTACTAGGCTGCGGTGCAGAACCAATTAATGCACAAAACATGCGTGATTTTATTTCAGCCTTTCGTCCTGCCGGTCTAAACCCCAGAGCCATAACGCCGAGCTATGGCATGGCTGAAGCATGTCTAGCGGTCGCGTTTGAACCGCTTGATGAGGAAATCTACAGCATCTACGTCGATCGGCACTGCTTGAGTGAAGGAGATCAAATAAAGCTTGTCGACGCGAAAAATAGCAATGCCGAGTAAATCGTAGCGACAGGTCGCTGCATCAAAGACCATAAGCTCTATGTACAAGATGCGAAAGGTCGCACGATGGAAGACGGCTATGTGGGAGAAATCGTTTTTGAAGGACCAAGCATCGCCCATGGTTACTTCGACAATGACAAATCTACAGCACAAGTCTTCGTCCAAAACCGGCTCCTTACCCAGGATATTGGTTTCATGGTAAACGGACGCCTATTTATATGCGGTAGAAAAAAAGACCTTATTATCATCAACGGAAGGAATTACTATCCAGAAGCCCTTGAAGAAGCGCTAAATAAGACCTCGGGTATCAGGGAGGGTGCGACGGTTTGCTTTTCGGTGGCGGCTGAGAACTCTGAACAACTCATCGTAATATCTGAGCATCCTCAGATCGATAACGACGAACTGAAGAAAAATATTACTCACGACCTGAGTAAATCATACGGATTGAAAATTCACGACATCAAGTTAGTAAAGCCTGGGACGCTTCCCAAAACCTCCAGCGGTAAAAAGCAGAGGCAAAAAACAAAAGAAATGTACCTAAACAATACGATTTAAGACTTTCTTATTTATCGTCTGTTTGCTCAAAAGACTCGACTTCAGATTTCGTTAACGCCTTCAATCGACGCCTACGCTCAATTACCCAGAATCCTAGAATCAGACCAAGAAAAATAGGAGTTCCTACAGTTGCGAACCGCAGCCATCGAGGCGAAGTTTGTTTATGAGAGAAATCGAGTTCTAAACGAGTCGCAAGAATCTCTATGCTTCGAGAGAGCACCTCTAGACGCTTTTGAGCTACGCTCGAACTCTTCGAAAAATCAAGTTTCGAGATTTCAGCCAACTTGACTTGTGCAGCTCTTTCAACTTGAGGTCGATTAACTTTACGAGACTCAGAGATAATTTCTCGCAGCATAAGTTGTTGGCGATACCGACGAGCTTCAATTTTCTTCGTCTTATTAGGTTTCATTTATACGCCCGTCCTCTGCCCACTAATCAAAATACCTACCTCAATTTTCTGAGTTAGATGTATTTTTCCATGTCAACTCTGGTCTCGAGGACGTAAGCATCGTGTGTCCAATCAATTCACGTAATTGTTCGTCTACCCCAATCGTATTTTGCTCCAACAGGTCGTGATGAACCGCTTCATAGAATAAACCTGGGTAATTCTCGCGAATTGTCTCTATCGAGAATAAACCGACAAACTCTGATTCCTGATAGGTATGACCAAGGGCAAGTCGAATTTTTCCCGGCATCTTGATCTCATTCTGTAACAGAATATCGGCGATATGCCTGAGAAAGCCTAAGACATCAAGAGCCTTCGATTCAGCAATTTGGTTTTCTTCGCGAATTTCTGCGAGAAGATCAATAAGCTCAGTATGCGAGAGTGTGACAATAGCAATTGATGCAGACGCTACAGCCTCTTTGATACGCAACTTCACCTGCAATCCTGATTTCCCGTCAGTAATTGATGCTGGCAATTGAACCCCATCGATTTCCAACAGCAAGCGAAAACCACTCCTCCTTGAAATCACTCGCACCTCTCTGGGTTGAGCAAGAGGTAACTCTAGCTGAAGAATCGCTCCGTCTACAACATCGTCAGTTTTTGCTTGGATTCCTGGTTGAACATAGAGATAGTCAGCAATGTCCACTGCATCGTTCACCATTAAATCCGTATCCTCTGCGTTCTCCTCAAAAGTTCGACGAGCAGCGTTACGAATTCGCGAGGGTAGGTCATTTGAATCGCCAGTTGGCTGCAAAGCGGCGAGAAATTCGCCGACTACACCACCTCCGTCTTCTCTTCGCCACCCAACAGCATGATGTAATTTTTCAAGTCCTGCTCTAACTCGAGTAGCCCCCGCGCTATTAATATCACCACGGGCGAAGAATAATTTATCACCTTCGACGGCGATTCCGTAGAATTCATCACCCAGATCAAACCCGCCTGCTCGCATCATTTCGTTCATTGGAGCTGGTTCTTCGGAAAGAAAGTAACCAAGGATGCGATTCCCTGCGATCCTCATGGCCGTCGTTCCCTGCCAAAAGCCATCTCGAGCGATTGCGCAATAAACCAACGCGTTTATATCACCCGCAACAGCCATACCTTCCAAATCGACTGAAACGAGTTCGTGAAGGTAATCAGACATTTCTGCCATTACGTCGGCCGGGCCGTCATCCATACTACTCGCAAGTTCCGTAAATTCATCTTCAGAAGAAATGTTCCAGCGATAGACTGTCGTACGATAATCAGCCTTCGCGAGTGCCAAAGAGGTGTGCCCCATTAATTGACCAACTTTACTAGCACGATGAGCATCATCAGAAAGTCTTTGCGCTAAATCTAAATAGCTTAGATTACGCTCCGTCGAAAAGGCGTTCGCAATCCCGATGTGAAAATGAATTTCGTCGGGGTGAGTTCGACGGTTTTCTCCCCATACGCGCTCTACCAACCATTCTTTTGTTTCAGCATTCACAATGCGATCAACGAAGTCTTGGACAACATTCGATGAATGGTCGACGATGATTAGCCGAAACGCTTTTCCGGTTTTGTGAAAAACGTGGACCTTGCGTTCTTCGGCGAAAAGGTGAATGAGACGTTCACCTAGAGCCTGAACAAAAGCGGCTCCAATTCGGTGTCCGTGGCGAATCGCAAATCGTTTGAACGCTTGATATTCAACAGCAATAACAGAAAGACCCTCTGTTTGCTCACCCGTGAAAGCTGCAGCCTCATCGAGTAACATATCTCGATATGCACCGAGGCCTGCCACTTTCATTCCTGGTATATCAGCAGCAACCGCCAAACGGTAAGCGGAGCGAACCTCGGCCTGCTTTTCGGGTACAAGCGCAGCTTCCATTTCTTGGGTAATCGTTGCCACCACGAGACCGAGCTCACGCTTTGTCGGTCTACGTCGACGCCCTGCTGCAATTACGTACCAGCCCTGACGAGCATCTCGTTGCTCGAAAGTTAGGCTACGACCGTGAGGTGTGATTCCATTAATCGCGAGTGTGTCGCCACGCCTTGCGTAGCGAACAAGCTGTAATGTCTCGCCCAGAGCTATATGGCTGTCAGGAGTAGTGCCTAGCTCCGAGCGTTCTTCCTCGCTGGCTGGCATCACCGGACGGCTAGTTTCGGTGGAAGTGTATGGAGAATCAGCTGCGAGGTCTGCCGGGGCTTCCTGCTTTCTATCCGCGACCGCACTTATCGTAGGTCGAATGGTCTCAGCCAGAGGAGGCGATGAAGGAATCTCGTCGGAGCTTACCGCTCTGGTCTCTTCATCTTCGGATTGTGATTTAGATGATGTCATTCTGTACTCTCTGATTTCGGCGCTATATGACTCATGGCATATTCTGCCATTGCCGTAATCGTAAGACTAGGGTTGACACCCAAATTCGACGGTACAGATGAGCCATCGATCACATACATACCTGGATATCCAAAGACTTCATGGTTTTCGTCGATCACCCCAGAATCCGCTGAATCCCCCATCTTGCAGCCACCTAGGATATGAGCGGTCACCGGGATGTTTAGAAAAGCTTCATTAACCGAACTTTGTGGAAAGCCATTTTGGAGCTTTGCAACGAGCCGGGCAAAATTATTCGCAGCCGGAATATAGCTTGGGATTTTTTTGCTATCGCTGGTGCTTGAAACCAGACGCTTTCCTAAAGGCCATAACAAAGTTCTTCGAAAGGAGATCGATAAAGAACTGTCCAGGGCCTGCATTACCAAAAGAATTACTGTTTTTTGCGCCCACCCTTTCGGACTAAGACTTCGTAAGAAATCGAGCGGCTGCCGCAGCACACGACCGCACCAGCGTAAGGCACGGGGCAGTCCAGGTCCCCCATCAACCATGAGTGTACCTAAAAGAGACATCGCAGATGAACCTTTTGGATATCGAACAGGCTCAACATGAGTATCAGCATCAATGTGTATACTTGAAGAGATTGCGGGTCCTAAAGAATAATCCGTTTCATTCTCTCGAGACGTCACCGCTATTATCGATTCACTATTTGTTCGCACCTCATTGCCAAGTTGAGCAGATAACTTATGCAGGGTTCCCTGTTCATGACAGCTCATGAGTAATTTTAAGGACCCCAAAACACCGGCAGAAATGATGAGCTTCGAACATCGGTATTTTGTTCGACGCTTTTTCGAGAAAAAGCCGAGGCTTTTTGTCTCAATGACATAGCCTTCCTGCTCACTGTGAATAAGTTCGACTTGGGTCTCCGGCAGAATTCGTACGCCGTTCTTTTCGGCTAAGTATAAATAGTTTTTATCTAGCGTATTTTTGGCGCCAACTTTGCAGCCGACTAGGCATCCACCACAATGAGTACATCCTGTGCGGCTTGGTCCGTCTCCGTTGAAATAAGGATCACTCACTGTTTCGCCTGATTTCCCGAAAAAAACACCTACAGTCTGTCTTCGAAAGGTTTCACCACAACCCGCTACCTCAGCTGCTTTTCTGATGAGTTCATCCGCTGGATATACTTGTGGGACCGTACTAGCCCCCAACATACGCTTTGCAGTCTCGTAATGGGGTTGAAGTTCCTGCCGCCAATCCCTAGATTTCGGCCAACCAGGCTGCTGAAATACTTCAGGTCTAGGCGTCAAAAGAGTATTTGCATAAACAAGGCTACCGCCGCCAACACCAGCTCCACTAAGTACAAGTACATCATCCAGGAGAGTCATCCGCTGAATTCCGTAGCAAAGTAATTTCGGAAGAAATAAATATTTCCGGATTGACCAGTTACTCTTAGGAAACTGCTCTTCGTTCCATCTACGTCCCGCTTCTACAACGAGTACCTTGTAGCCTTTTTCAGACAATCGTAAGGCCGACACTGCACCGCCGAAGCCAGAACCGACGATAATATAATCGTAATCATCATTAGTCGTAGATCTAATCATTTCTCTAAGACATATTGATTTTCTTCACGACTCCACAGACGCCGAGTCACCTGAATAAGACCTTGTTCAGAATCAATATCATACAAATTATAGCCACACGCTCCGTACAGGTCCGTGGCGCTTCCGGAGCATACATAAGTGCATCCGTTTCGATCGAGCTGGTAGGAGCCGTGAATGTGTCCATGGATAACCATGCGAACTGACGATCCCTCCTGCTCAACAATTTTGAGAAATGCGTCAAGGTCACGCAGTCCATGATTCGGGCGATCAGGATTCCCGTTTTTCCGAAATGGAGCATAGTGAAGAGCAATTATGACGAATTGATTCTCTGCGCTGAGCTGACGAAGTACCTCTTTTAGAGCCGACAATTGTTCTTTTCCAAGAAGTCCTGATGAGTCGGCCATACCGGTTGCGCGACAAGGATCAAGACCAACGAGAGTAACTGAATCAGAAAGGCGTTTTGTAAAAGGGAAGGCTCCCTCTTCACATAAGCTAGCGAACCAGTTTTCAAAATGTCGCCCTTGGTCTGTCACCTTTGTATATCGATCGTGATTTCCGGGAATGACAGTAAATCGAGATGGACTTTCCAGGCGTTCGCCAAAAATTTTCGCTGCCGTTTCGAACTCTTCAGGGAAACTCATTTGCGTAAGGTCCCCTGTACAAATCACGTGGTCGGGTGACTGTGCGTCGACATCTGCGAGTAGAAGCTTGAGCCTTTCATCACTTTGGGCGAAATGAGTTCGTCGGCCTCCAAAAAAATAATTGAGACTTCCCATTATTCGTTTTCCGATGACCCGGTGGGGCCGTCGAATCAATGGATTGATTGTGCAATGAACGTCTGAAAAGTGGGCTATGCGCATGCGTGACACCTATGCGTTCTCATGACTTTCCAGAGAAGTGTTACTGTCTCCAGCGACTATAAAATATTCTTGAGATTTGGCGCCGGCTTAAAGGCAACAGTCTTTGACGCAGAGATTTTAATTTCTTCGCCAGTACGTGGATTTCGACCAACGCGAGCTGCCCGCTTTTTTACAGTCCATGTGCCGAAGCCTGGATACGCGAAACGTTTTTCTTTTTTCACAGACTTCGCGATGCTGTCAAAAACCTCATCCACTAATTCACCCAGTGCTCGTTTCGAAAGATTCTTGCCCTTACCTTTCTGAAGTTTTTCGATCAATTCGGCTTTTGTCATTTTCGCTTCCCTAAAAACCGCTTACCACACTGCTGCGTTCAATTGCGGCTTATTGTGGCAAACGCTATGACTCGCAAATCTCTCTGTCAACGATGTTTCATGAGATTCCAATGAAACAGCCGCATCATGGTCCAATCGGATCAAAATAATCCGCGGTTTCGCCTCTATAGGTCCGAAAGCGAATCTGATTGCCCTCACGATTGACAATCCAAGAGGGTTGAACAGTGACTTTTCCTAGACCACCCGGAACATCGACACACAGTTGAGGCACCGCAAGTCCACTCATATGCCCACGGAGGCCTTCTATGATCCCGATCCCTGTCTGAAGTGGAGTTCGAAAATGCTCGATTCCTTCGGCCATATCACATTGGTGTAAGTAGTAGGGCGTAACTCGTTGGCGAACCAACCAACGATTAAGGTCTCGAATCGCATCGACGGTATCATTGACACCTTTGAGTAACACAGACTGATTGTAAACAATCACTCCGTTATCGACGAGGCGTTGACAAGCAAGCCGAGCAAACCGGGTGCATTCATTGATGTGATTGAAATGAGTCATCACGTAGACCGGAGAATATTTTTTGATAATTGCGCTCAGCTTTTCGGTAATCCGCATCGGACAGGTCACAGGCATTCGGGTGGCGATTCGAATAATTTCGACGTGTGGAATGCTTCGCAGCTCACGAAGAATAAAATCGATTTGATTGTCACCCAGCATCAGAGCGTCTCCGCCCGACAAAATTACTTCTCGAATGCACGAAGTCTTTCGGATGTAATCAAACGCATCACCTAAAAGAGCTCGTGTTGACTGTTCTTCGACTCGACCAACAATTCGGCGACGAGTGCAGAATCGACAATATACTGGACAACGGTCTGTAACCAAAAGAAGAGCTCGGTCTTCGTAGCGATGAATCAAGTTCGGAGCAGCTTCGAGTTCTTCTTCCCCTAGCGGGTCACCTCGTTCCCCAATCGTGATTAGCGTTTCTTGCTCCGTAGGGACAATTTGCTTTCGAATAGGGCAGTCTTCATCAGCTTTATTTGATAGCGCGGCATAATAAGGTGTCGTCGCAAATCGAAAGGTGTTTCCTGCACGAACAAAACTTTCTTGGTCTTGAGACCTCAGCTTGTAAAGTTGAGTAAGTTCTTCAAACGTTGTGATCCGATTGCGAACTTGCCAACGCCAATCTAGAAAATCAGGCTCCGGAACCCCCTGCCACGGAGTATCTTCAAGAAGAGCGTCGAGGTTCCAAGTGGACACGGTTACACGTTCGTATTTTCAGAATCCGAAGAATCGAACTCAGACACATTCCCCGTCAAAGCAGATGAGGTTTTTGGTGCCGCGATCGATTTCGCGGTATCAGCGAGCACATCGCCGACTGGACTTCCGGTTCCACCAAGCGCTTCAAGAAGATTGATGGGTATCGGAAACGCAATGGTCGAATTATTCTCGATCGCAATTTCCGAAAGCGTTTGTAAATAGCGAAGTGTCATCGCGCCCGGTGCTTTGCCAATTGTTGCAGCCGCTTCCTGGAGTTGTTGGGACGCTTGAACTTCACCTTCAGCGGCAATCACCTTCGCACGACGTTCACGTTCCGCTTCGGCTTGTTTCGCCATCGCGCGCTGCATTTCGCTCGGAAGGTCGACATGTTTTAGTTCGACACTTGTGACTTTCACTCCCCAGGCATCGGTGTGACGGTCAATGACCTCTTGCAAGCTTTGATTAATCTCTTCTCGCGCGGTGAGTAATTCATCTAACTCGTGCTGACCAAGAATAGACCGTAAAGTCGTTTGCGCGTATTGGCTGGTTGCGTACAAATAGTTCTCAACTTTGAGTATGGCTTTGTCAGGGTCAATAACTTTGAAATACGTCACTGCGTTGACTTTGACGGAAACATTATCGCGAGTGATCACATCCTGGGGAGGAACATCGCGAGCTACAATACGCGTATCAACGGTGTACATTTTATCGAGACCAGGAATAATCCACTGAAGACCGGGAGGCTTGATTTGGCCGGTGTATTTTCCAAGACGAAGAACAACTCCTCGCTCAAACTCTTTGACGACCTTAATGCCAGCCGCAAAGAACAGAACAATGAACAGAAAGGGTATAAATAGGGCGCTCACGGTTTTGCAATGACCCGAGAATCGTTACCAGTCAACCCTAGGGCTGCCCTTTATCTGAGCTCCGAGAGTATCGCACTCAGTGAGACCATAATAATCGCCCTTCTATCGTTTAAACCGCAGCGTCAGGGAGAAGAGTTGACGGTTGACCAACCGAAGTTGCCCACAATTGGTAAACCGCGCGAGTCGCGGCGATATGTAGTAGATGCCGTGCCTCGTTATTCTCTGGATAGGTGTTCTCGTTCACTTCAACCAATACGATGTAATCGTACTCCAGCCCCTTGATCTGGGCGACATCAACAACATCAATACCTGGTGCAAAGGAGAACTCCTTACCGTGCACACGCCTCAGCGCCGAAACCTCAGCATTCTTCAGTCCCTCATAGTACATGTTCGCTTGCGCGGAGTACCTCGCAATAACTGCCACACTCGCACGACGCTCGCGCAAGACGAGCGACCGAAGCGCCTCTCCGATAAAGGCTATGGCTTCTCCGGTTGTACCAAAAGCAAACTGTTCAACATCAGCACCACTGCGAGTTGCTATTGGCTCTTCATCTGGCGCAAGTGGACCGAGAACGTCTTGAGCAAAACTCATGACCTCTCGAGTTGATCGATAACTGATTCTTAGCGGTTCAATTTCCAGACCCGTGATACCAAGATCTGCAATCAGATCCTTCCAGTCGGTAAAGCCGTTATCAAAGACAAGTTTCTGCGCGGTATCACCGGCCAAAGTCATGCTCTGACGTTTCGTAAGAGCACCCTTGAGCACGACAACATCCGTCGGTGATAGATCCTGAGCCTCGTCGACAACAACGTGTTCGTAGGCAACCGTGCGATGTGAACCGGAGATTTGTAGTGAACCCTGCTTGAGTTGCGTAAGACGAAGAAGCAAAGCATCGTCATGTTCGTCAAATTTGCCGCGGCAAGAACCGTCATCCATTCGACGACCATCAGCACCAACATGATAATTATGCTCTCGCGATGACTCATCTGAGCCAAAATCATCTGAATCAGCAAGTTCAGGCTCGTCTGCTTGCATACTCACCCAGCTGACCAATTCCCGAATTTCGTCGGGAGTAACTTCACCCGGACATCTTTCTTCAACGGCTTCTGCGATGAGGCGACGGTCGGTCAAGATATCAGACCACGTTGCTTCAACATCAGCGGACTGCTTAATGGAACGCCTCAGCATGCCGGTCGCTTCTCGTCGTTCACCGGGCTTCAAGCCGGCCCGACCGGAAGTTTCTGACTCAAGCCAACGCATCATCTCATTGGTTCGAGGGATTAATGCCAAACGACGCAGGCCATCCCATTTTTGCGCCGCTGCTTTGCGTGCATTCGAGTCTTTGAATTTGGTGAGCATCTGCTCACGAACGCCCGCAGCCTCTTCTTCAACAGCCCATTCGAGCAATTGCATGATCGCGGGATGTTTCTTGAGCTTGGCGACCGCGGGTGGCACATCATCCACGTAAGGACGCTTGAGTTCGGGCAGAACCTTCTCGCGAGTCGCACGCATCCAATTCGCCAGCGTCACCACGGGAATTCCTGGAACCCCCAAAGACGGAAGCACTCTCGCAATATACTCAGTCAATGCGGGGCTACGCACGACGACGAGCATGTTCTTTGAGGAAAATACTTGAGGGTCTTGATAATGCAAATACGCCGCGCGATGAAGCGCGACGGTTGTCTTTCCGCTACCCGCGCCACCCTGAAGAATGACGATTCCACTGTCAGGTTTTGTAATGAGATTGAACTGCTGTTTGTCGATGAGGCCCGTAATTGCTTGTAGACGCTTGTCGTCTCGCAGAGTCTCGTCGCCAACTACGCCCAGCTGGCCGCGTTCGTATGTCTCAAGATGATTTTCGATCGTTGCGCTTGGTCGGCTTGCCGTACCAGCACCACCTTCCAAAGTAGGTCGCTGACCAGATGAAATCAGGACCCAGTCACCATTTTGACGACGAGCCACCGAACCTTTCGACCAGGTAATTCTTCTTAGCTCACCATTACTGATCGTCACTGTTCGACGAGCCAGAACAACTCCCGTGCTCACTCGACCACCGAAATCTTCTTCGTAATCCTCACCTTCATCGTAGCGGTAATAAATTTTGGAGACAGGTGCGTGTCGCCAATCAACAATAGCGGTGCCTTTGCCTTTGCTTGGCACGTACCCGGTATTGCCAATGAGAACGTGACGTTTCTTTTTGCCGTCATCAAGAGCGAGATGGCCAAAGTACGGGCACGCGGCATCAACGGGAATAGAGCGGCCACTTCCGGAGCGAGACCCAAGCGCCTGCAGACGATACATTTCCGCCACAAGCGGCGCGATATCTTCAACATGCGCCTCAGAGATCTGATCTCTAAGTGAGACAAGTTCCTGGTCATACTCAGCATCTGCTGAGCCTTGAAACTCTCTTTCGGCCAACGCTCGTTGTACATTCGATAAAAGTTCTAGTTCTTCTTCGATTACACGGGCTTCTTCACTGCCAGGTTGAACGATTTCTAATTCGTTTACTCTTTTTCTAGCCGCTGTCATCGCACAGGCTCCGAACGCAGACTTTTCAGTCTACTCAGTCTAAGACGCATACGCTTCACTTCATCACCTTGCAATCGAAACCGGCTGGTCTTGTGCATTTTCAAGGGATCCAGAACGCGGCCGCGCTGTGTCTTTTCAATTTGATAATGCAGGTGAGGGGCGGTGCTCCGCCCGGTATTTCCCGAAAACGCGATATGTTGACCCGTCTTTACCCGGGTACCCACGCGGATGTTGGGAAGAATTTTGTCTAAGTGTAAAAGGTAAATCCTTACTCCATCCGCCCTTTGGAGATCGAGACAAAGGCCGTTTCGTCGGGTCGACCAATTTCGGCGAACCACTTTCGCGTTAAAGGGAGCATATATTTTGGAGCCCACCGGGCTCTTGAAATCCATACCTTTATGCCCTCTGCCGTCTTTCAGCAGCGAGGTAATTTGCTCATATCTCCGGATCGGAGCGTTCTTTAGGCGCAGCGCGAGCTCTGACCCATCCGGCTGAAACCACCTATGAAATTCGTTTTTTTCCGCTTTGTACCAAACTGCGGTTTTTGTTGTTTTGAGCTTTTGCGAAACAAACCAAATTGCATGGATCGTGGGCTCTTTGGCTTCATGGACAGAGTACACGATCTCAATCTTGTCGTTTTTGCGTAAATCCGTCCGAGGGTTTACCCACCAAACAAGGGCTCTTTTGGCTATTTGCGCTAAGGCGGGACCGAGTTCGCGGCCCACAGCTCGGACAAATCCACCTTCTAGGGTGCTCGTAATAGAAATGTCTGCGTATTTGGGGGCGTTTGGGTCTGCCTTTTTCTGGGGAGCCTCTACAGGGATATCCAGCGTAACCGGTTGAATTAATATTGCTTTTCCCGCTGAATTGGCCGCAGTACCCTCTGCAGCAGACGGCTCATTTTGAGCAGATGTTTGGCCTTCGCACGCGAAAATCGCAAGCAAGAGTACCAAGCTGTAACGGGGATATTTCTTCAAGACAAACACGCGCATGTTGCCAAAAAGCCCAGTTGCACAATTTATCACCCATACTCAAGCTTTTTCGACGTATTCACGGCTTCGGAATCTGGAGCCCGGCATGACTATGCGATAGCCTCTCACTATGCTTCAGGAACTACCTTCCGTCGATGAAATCACCAGTTTTCTTTCCCAGGTACCCTTATTTAGGAACGTCCAGCCGAAATTCCAGCAAGCGATTGCCCAGCGTCTCGAGAATCGAAGCTTTGAGAAAGGAGAGGTCATCTTTACTGAAGGAGATGCTGGTGACGCTTTATACGTGGTTCGGAGTGGCTCCGTCGGAGTGTTCATCGTCGAAGCTATGGTGGGACTCCAATTTGAATTGGCTCGTCTCCGCGCCGGTCAAGTATTTGGGGAAATGGCTGTCCTAACCGCAGCGCCTCGATCCGCGACCTGTAAAGCGATGGAACCCACAGAAGTTTTCTTCCTTCCTCGCGAAGCCTTTGTTCGGGTTCTGCAAAAAATTCCCGAGGTTGCGATTGCCGTCGCTCAAGTTCTCGCTGAAAGAGTTGAGAACCTGAACAAAGAACGTGGCACGACAATGGCCGATATCTCCAAGTTTAAATTTGAGCCAGATATCTACAAATTGGTTCCGGACCGAATCCTAAAAGTACACAAAATGATTCCCCTGAACATTCAAGACGGGATTCTGACCGTCGCATGTACTGACCCGAGTAACCTCGCTGGTTTGGACGAAATTCGAAGAATCATACGAGGGGTAGAACTCAACCCCGTCGGCGTCAGCGAAAAGAATTACAACGACTTTCTCGCTCAACATAAAGCTCTTTTGCAGCAGAGTGTTCCCGGACAAACTACGAAAAACCGAGTCCACAACATCCATTGGATCTCAGATGACTCAAATGATCCGCGAACGGATGGAACCCGCGGACAAGAGGTAAAACAGCTGGTCGATCGAATTGTCGCTGAAGGAATCGAACTGGAAGCCTCAGATATTCATATTGAACCTGAACGAGCCGGTGTAGTGGTTCGCTATCGATGTTCAGGGCGACTTGTGAAGCGGCAAGGTGGCGTCATCCCCCGCGCTCTTCATCGCGCGATCACATCACGATTCAAGATTCTGGCGGAGTTAGACATCAGTGAGCGAAGACTACCGCAAGACGGGCGAATGAGCCTTGAGGCTGACGGTCGCTCACTTGACTTGCGTGTTTCCACCCTTCCCACGCACGACGGTGAGAAAGTTGTGATGCGTATATTGGACAGCGCGAATGCAATGCAGCCTCTGGAACAGCTCATCCTTGCTGAAAAAGTGTGTATGGTCGTTCAGCAAATGGTTTCCCGACCTCACGGTGTCGTCTACGTTTGCGGACCAACAGGCAGCGGTAAGACCACCACGTTGTACTCTGCTTTAGGGATTCGAAGGAACGACGAAACCAATATCACAACGGTAGAAGATCCCGTGGAATACAACATTCCAGGGATGACTCAGGTCAGTATAAAATCCGACGTCGGACTAACATTTTCCTCCGTTCTGCGGTCTGTTCTGCGTCAAGATCCGAACGTTATTCTCATTGGCGAGTGTCGTGACAGAGAAACGGGAAAAATTGCTCTTGAAGCAGGCCTGACCGGGCACATGGTTCTTACCTCTCTCCACACAAATGACGCGATTGGAACGATCGAACGCTTGCGTAAGATGGATCTGGACAACTTTGCCATCGCTTCATCAATGGTTGGTGTCATCTCACAGCGCCTGGTTCGAAGACTCTGTCCTGCCTGTGCAGTATCTGGCCCTATCTCACCTCATGTGCATGAGCAATTAGCGATAAATGAAATTCTACCTCGTGAATTTAATGGCGAAATCAAACGCGCCGCAGGTTGCGATTTTTGCGGAGGCACTGGATATCGAGGCCGAGTCGGTGTCTACGAAATCCTGATCGCAGACGATGACCTTCGACAACAAATCACAAATAACGCGACTCACTATCAATTGCGGCAGACCGCTCTCAAAGGCGCCTATGTGCCGATGACTCGCTACGCAAACTATTTACTGGTAAATGGAATTACTAGTGCAGAAGAAGCATTGAGCATCATTGCAGGAGCCGCTTAGCGAAAACTCAAATTCGTGTCCTTTTTGTCAAAAAACCCATCAAACCCGTATCTCAAACCATTTTTACTCGGGCTGGCATTACATACAATCGCCGCTGTCTCGCTGAGTTTCTTTCCCCTAACTAATATACTTGGGTTTGAGAGAGCATTCATCAGCGGCATAATCGGCGGACCCATCGCAGCCTGGCTCAGTATTCATGTGGTTCAGCAAAAAGCTCGCACAACGGACGCAAGCCTCATCTGGCTATTTTTTATTCTTACTTCACTTGGATTAATTTTTTTATTTCCGACCGTAGCGGCAGGAATGCTCGTGGAATGGTTCAATTCGACTTGCAACCCACAAGAAGGAATCCAGATGATTATCCTCTTGGCTGGCTCCACAACCTGCCTCGGTATCGCGCTTGGCATGGCCTGTGCCCGGATATTTTCAAACAAACTTATGGCGCTGGTCGCCACGGCCCTCGTGTATTGTTTACTGTTGGGTCAAGCACTGGCAAGACTCTACTTTGAGCCACAGATCTTCGCTTACAGTATGCCCTTTGGCTACTTCCCCGGTTCGCTGTACGATGAAGAAGTTCGACTGACCAAGACATTGGTAAGCCATCGCATAATCACCGTCCTATTCGCTTGCGCTATCGTTTTCAGCCTGGACGCCTTCGCGCCTCTAAGAAGACTTCGGCCTCGAACCGCCAAGAAGTTTACCATTCGACTGTTTCAAAGTTTTATCCTAGTGAGCGCGTCGTTTTATGGGTGGACACTAGGAGAAACAGAAGGATTCAACCTCGATCGGTCTTCTATCGAGAAGATCCTATCTCTTCGAGAGCATAATGAGCGCCTAGATATTCGATTTGACTCCAGCTTTACGGAAGAACAGACAAAGGATTTTTTGATTGAGTCTGAGCTTCACTATCAGCAACTTCAGAAATTTTTTAGCATCAAGTTGAGCAAACCTATTCGCGTATTCGTTTATCGTAACGTCGGGCAAAAGAGGTCACTTATGGGCGCCTATAGAACCCAAATCGCTCGACCTTGGCAAAATGAAATCCATATCCATGGAACATCTATTCCTCACCCGGTGCTACGCCATGAACTGGCTCATATTTTTGCGGCAGATTTTGCGGACGGCCTGTTTAAAGTTCCAGCGAAAGCCGGAATATTCGTCAACATGGGCATCGTCGAGGGGACTGCTGTGGCTGCGGATTGGCCCACTGATCGAATGACGGTTCACCAATGGGCTAAAGCGATGATTGAACAGAAAAGAGCGCCAAATCCTGCGGATTTACTTTCTCCGCAGGGTTTTTGGACCCAAAGTGCTGCGCGAGCGTATACGGTCGCCGGGTCCTTTCTACGATTTCTCATCGACACCTATGGTATCGAAAAATTCAAAGCACTTTACCGAAGCAACAGCTTCGAAACAGCCTACGAGAAGCCAGCAAAAGACCTGGCTAAAGAATGGACTGACTACATCGATAAGATCCCAGCAGCAAAGCAAAGCAAAAAACGCGCGGAACAAAGGTTTTCTAGACCAAGCATTCTCGAAAAAGTCTGCGCACATGAAACCGCAAAGATGAAATCAGACGCTCGTGCACAAATAGCCGCGGGAAAAATGAATGAAGGCATAGCGCTTTTTCGAAAAGTCGCCGAGTACCGTCCCGCGGACTCGAGTGTTGCTTTGTCGATTTCTCGCTCGATGGCAAAGAAGGGCCATCTAAAATCCGCTTTAGACGAGCTGAAGGCAGTCAGGAACTCACAAAACTATACAGCACAAGGACGCCTTCGTGTTGAGCTCGCTATCGCAGACTTAGAATGGAAAACCTCGAACAGCACGGTAGCGCTGCAGATTCTTAGTATGGCAGATACTCGGTCTTTGAGCGCTGGATTTCGGCGACTGGTCGAAGCAAAAAAATATGCAATGCAGCAGGAAGCTTCAATTCAAGCGGTCCTTCGTGATTACCTTTTACAGGAATACTCGCAAGAGGAAGGACTTGTCCGACTGGCCGATCTAACTGCTTCTCACTCTTCGAATGGATTACTTCATTACCTGTACGCACGACGTCTTGCTCAGATAGGCATGTCGAATCGAGCACTTATAGAAATCCGCAGAGCACTCTCTCTCGGTCTTCCACATCCAGACTTCATCGAGGAAGCAAACAAAATGTTAGGAAGAGTACTGCTCGCTGCCAGACAATTTGACGAGGCGGAGTTTCAATTTGTCAAAATGGCAAAAACGGCATCTCGCGCAATTGATCGGCTAGAGGCTCTACAATGGTCTCAAAGGGCCAAAATTCGCAAAGAGTTGGATATGTAGGAGGAATAGAAGTCGACAGCCTATTGTTTCAACGGTAGGACTCACTTGTATGCGATTTTTACTCTGCCTGTTAATTTCCGCTTTCGTAGGTTGTGCGCACAGCCGGATTCCCAATACGTCAATTGCTGACACAGAAGAAAACCGGACGATCTTAGCGATTGTAGAAGACTACACCAAAGCCATGGAGAATTTAGATTCTGCAGCGGTACTGAGCCTCGTGAGTCCGAGATACTACGAAGACAATGGCAATTCTGATAAGTCGGATGATTATGATTATCGCGAGCTCAAAGAAAAGCTCGCTCAAGAATTTGAGCGGACAAAAAAAATTCAACTCGAAATGCGAGTCGATAATATCGTCATCGAAGAAAAGAAAGCTTACGCCTACATCTACTACACTTATCGTGCGCAAAGTGAGTACCCAACCGGACTGAAGTGGAGCACAGATAGTGACCGTTCTCGAATCGTATTTGAGCAAACGAATGGGCGATGGCTCATGGTTGCCGGACTCTAAATATCTGGCTCTAATTTACCCAATCGTCGTAAAGCACGAAGCTTCGAAATATCGTGTCGGTAGTCCTCAAATACCATAGTTTTCTCATTATCTAGTTCAAACGCTTTCAATCTTCGAATGGCTGAAGTCAAAGCGCAGAGGCGTAGATCTTCAGATAAGGCTAACCAAAAACTTCGTGGTGTATTCGTAATATCCACATATCCACGAACCACCGCATTTATTCGTTCCAGGTCATAAGTTCCAGATGGCCCTTGCTGCGAAGCGGGGTCTGGGATCCAGCAACAGTCATATATAGCTTTGGCGAGGTCAAACAAGAACCGGTCGTGTCCGCATCCAGAAAAACCGCGAACTAAAGTCAACTCTGTCTGCTGAAACAATAGAGACGAAATCTTTATACCTCCGTGATGGATTCCTTTTGGGCCAATGAAGGTTCTACATTCTTGTTCCTCAAGCTCGGACTCTAATTCTGACAGTTCTAAACTTAGCCGAGCAAAATCTTGATGTTGTTCGATATTTCCCAGAACAGACTGGTAGGCAAAGCGCACAAGAGCAACAACGTTTTTGGCGGAACTCCTCGACGAGAAGCCATCCGACAGACTGTGTAAGTGGGCTAAAAACTCGCCTACCTTCTGACAATGTTGCTCGCCGAACTCAAAGCGACCTATCGAACGACCCGCTACGCCTCGATAAAGACTGATATAACGGCCGTCGACAGACCACGGTGTAAATGCTCCCGACGCTACATTTTCCTCAATCATAGGTACGGGGAGGCTTTGTTGGGACAGATATTTCAATAGGTCTTTTTCGAACACCATGTGTCCGAAAGCGCGACCGATACAAACTCGGAGAAAGTAGCTTTGCTGGCTAGTCTCAACCCAATACAATGTTTCAAGCTTCTCCCGATAAAGCGTTTTATGAGAAACCAGACCATCTAAGTGGTATAGCGACAAAATGGACCGGATTTCTTCGAAATCTAGCGCCAATAGTGAAGTCACAGCTTAAACTGTAGCATGAACCATCCGCTATGCGCTAAGCTCAAGCCATGTCTCAGGTGCGATTGGCAGAATTACTTTTCGCCTCCAAGCTGATCACATCGCAGCAAGCCCAAGAAGCGCTGGAAGAAAGCGCTCGTGGGCAAAAACCATTCACGGTATGTCTAACAGGACTCTTCGGTCTTGATACAACGAAGCTCTACGATGATTTCGCAACCTGTATCGGAGTTCCGCGGTACCAACTGTTGGAATCGCAATTCGATGAGGATGCTCCGAAGCTCGTAAGTCGTAATTGGGCAGAAACGTACCGTGTTCTCCCCATTCGATTTCGTGCGCAAGGCCAAGAGCTTCTCGTCGTTATGAGCGACCCAACTCAGACCAGCGGTGTCGAATCTCTTCGAACGGACACAACTGCATCTATTCGAGCTGAACTTGTTACTGATGAAGAGTTCAACCAACTCCTGACGGACTACTACGAGCCAAAACCTGCCGTCGCCCCACCCCGGCTTCCAAGTTCCCAGCTCGTCCCGCTCGAACCTCCACCAGAACCTAATTTCAAGATTCAGAACCTTGATCAGATGCGTAATGAGCTCCACGGTGTAGACTACGAGACTCCTCAAGGAGACAAATTGGTCGATCGAGGCCTCACTTTACGACGAAATTCATCGCCAATCCCGCTGCCAACCAACGCATTAATAGAAAACCCACTCCTGGTTCAGAGAAAAAATGCAGGCGTAACTATCGAACAGGTTCGCGCAGTTTTCCAGCTATGTGTTCAGCGAAGGTTATTTACGCCTGAGGAATACTTCGACAGGCTCCAGACGAAAGTTGACCCACGTTGATCTAATGCATAGAGAGGGGCTCTTGATTAAAGCATTCACAGATTTGACTGGCCAAGATGTAGCACTGTCTAGGCTTCATAACGCCATTATGAACGATCGAGTCCATCATGCGATGCTTTTCTGTGGTCCAGACGGTGTTGGAAAATTCCTCGCCGCTCAGCATCTTGCTCAGATTTTGGTCTGCCAAAATCCACAATCGGGGAGTGCCTGTAATGATTGCAGTGCGTGCTATAAGTGTCATCACTCAAATCACCCGGACATTGTTTATCTTGAGCCCAACGAAAAAGGGAAAATCACAGTCGACGAGATTCGCGAGGCCAATCAAGTCCTCTATGTTCAATCCTTGGAAGCACCATTCAAGGTCATGATCATTCGCGATGCCGATAGCATGAACCCACAAGCCCAAAACGCACTTCTCAAAACGTTGGAGGAGCCACCTGGGCAATCGAAGATTATTTTGACAAGTGCGAAACCTCAAGCGTTTCTCGGTACCATCTTATCTCGGTGCCAACGAGTCGATTTCAAACCGGTACCACTGGAGAATATTCAAAAATTGCTGCAAGCCAAAACCGACCTTGATGAAGCATCCGCTCACCTCATCGCTGCGCTAGCGCAAGGCTCACCAGCACAAGCTCTCAGTTCGGACCCGGAAGAAATCATGCAACGTCGTGATTATGTTGCCGAAATCGATCGTAAACTAAACACTCGCGAGCGTCGACAGGCAGCCACGGCGATCGCAGTTGCAACGGAGCTTAGTGGTGAAAAGGATGAACTCAGCGCGCGGCTTCAGCTTCTTGGCGTGTGGATTCGAGACCAAATTCTCTTTGCGGCACAGGCCGATATAAGCACCGTTGCGAATATCGATCGGCACAACGACCTTCAGTTTTTAGCGAATGATCGGGGCCTACCTCAGTTGTTGCAGCGCGCTAAATTTATTGAAGAAGCTCAAACTAAATTATCTCAACCATTCAACCTCAACGTCGGACTGATCGTTGAACAATTATGCCTATCCTTAGTGGGACTTAATGGGAGTATCAGATGAGCAAGAAGACCCTCGTCACTGCAGCCTTACCTTACGCCAATGGGAGTATTCATATAGGCCACTTGGTTGAATACATCATGACCGATGTATTCGTTCGAAGCCTTAAGCTAGACGGCAAAGAAGCGTACTACGTTTGCGCAGATGACACTCACGGTACACCCATCGAACTCAATGCGAGCAAGGCTGGAATTCCACCGGAAGAATTTATCGCGAGATACGCGAAGGAGCATCTGGAAGACTTCACAAGCTTCGGGATTGAATTTGATTTCTTCGGTTCGACCAATTCTGAAGAAAATCGTAAATGGGTATACAATATTTATGCCGCCCTTCGGGAAAATGGACACATCGTTCAGCGCCCTCTCAATCAGCTTTACGACGAGCAAGCCAAACGATTTTTACCGGACAGATTTGTTAAAGGAACCTGCCCAAAGTGCGGCACGCCCGACCAATACGGTGATGTCTGCGAAGCATGCGGGGCAACCTACGAGCCGACGGAGCTAAAAAACCCCGTAAGCGCAATTACAGGAACAACACCGATCGAAAAGGAATCGGAGCATGTCTATGTGACACTCAAGGATTTCACGGACGTTCTGAAAGAATGGGTATCAACGCCTGGGGTTCTACAACCGGAAACGCGCAAATTTTGCGAAACCTGGATCGAGGGAGGCCTTC
This sequence comes from Myxococcota bacterium, assembly GCA_036337945.1. GTDB lineage: Bacteria > Myxococcota > Kuafuiibacteriia > Kuafuiibacteriales > Kuafuiibacteriaceae > JAYZDF01. The sequence continues at coordinate 3,533 of JAYZDF010000004.1, read as the reverse complement.
AGGATTGGTGCGTCAGCAGGGATGCACCTTACTTTGGTTTTGAAATTCCTGACATGCCAGGGAAGTTTTTCTACGTATGGATTGACGCACCCGTTGGCTACATCTCCTCTACTGAAATATTCGGTAAGCAGCAGGGAAATAAAAACCTTGCGGAGTCGTTTTGGCGAGATCCAAACGCAGAAATCATTCATGTCATCGGAAAAGATATCATCTATTTTCACACGCTCTTTTGGCCCGCCATGCTGAGCGCCGCCAATCTGAAACTCCCAAGCCGAGTTCACGTACATGGGATGCTCACCGTTGATGGTGTAAAAATGTCGAAGTCGCGGGGAACATTTATCATGGCTAGAACGTTCCGTGATCATCTCGACCCTTCGTATTTACGGTATTACTTTGCCTCGAAAATAGGCCCAAAAGCAGAAGACGTAGACTTATCTCTTGAAGAGTTCGTCCATCGCGTCAATGCAGAACTTGTAAACAATTTCGCGAATCTTGTAGCTCGTGGCGTACCATTCATCAAGGACCGTCTCGGCGGTCAATATGGCGACCTCCCTGACGGCAGCGAAGAGCATCTCGCTTTTGTAAAACAAAAAGTAGAAGAGGCTCAAAAAGCGTACGCGAACTTTGATCTTGCATCCGCGACTCGAGCCGCGGTCGAAATCGCGAATCTAGGAAACAAACTATTTCAAGATTTTCAGCCATGGAAAAAGATAAAGGAGGACGAAAAAGGTACTCGTGACTTAGTGACTCTGTGCCTAAACATAGCAAGGTCTGCTTGGGTTCTTCTTGCACCTATCAATCCTTCTTTGTGCGAAAAAGTTTACGGTATGCTCGGGCTCGAAGGAAGACCGGGATCATTTGATGAAGCCGTCGCTTTTGACCTCGTCAATCAAAATTGTGGAGATTCGGGTCGAATTATCGACCGCATTACCGGTAAACAAGTGGCGGCCATGGTCGAAGCAAGCAAAGATAAAAAGGCTGCCGCCAAATCTGACGACAAAAAGAAGTCTAAGAAGTCAAAAAAAGAAAAGAAACCTACGGGACCTGCAGAAGAGATTTCTATCGATGACTTCATAAAAATAGACTTACGCGTCGGGCTAATTAGGCATGCTGAGCTTGTTGAAGGCGCTGATAAACTTCTTCAGCTTACAGTTGACCTGGGAGAAGAAAAACCTCGCAATATTTTTGCCGGCATACGTAGCGCGTACGAAGCTAAGGCTATTATTGGAAAAAAGGTGGCTGTCGTGGCTAACCTTGCTCCACGGAAAATGCGATTTGGTATCAGTGAAGGAATGGTCATGGCCGCCGGACCAGGTGGCAAAGACATTTGGCTTCTCGAAGTTTCGGACGATGCTCCTATCGGCTCTGTGATTAAATGATCGCACCAGAGCTTACGACACGCCTTCAGGATAACGACGAGACCGTTGTTATCGAAGCACTAAGAGATATCTGTCAAATTGACGAAGAGCAGATCTCTCAAGCAGTCGTTGAGCACGTCACAACCTTTCTCTTGCATGAAAATATTAGTGTGAGCGTTCAAGCTTTAGAAACCATGCAGCATCTCGCACAAACCTCTTTAGCGCTTCCGAAAAATCGTATTCTCAATGCGCTCACGTTTCTTGCTAAGTCGTCTGAGACGCCACGGGTGCGGGGCGAGTCTGCGATTGCGTTGGTCCTTGTGGATGACCCGGCCACGTCAGAAACGGTTTCTGTTTTGATAAAACTTCTGGACGACGAACATCCGAGAGTAAGACAGGAGGCAGCCGCTGCTCTTGGAGATAGTTCAGCGAAAAAGGCTATCCCTGTTTTACTCGAACACCTATCCGACCCTGACGAACAAACGCGATTTGAATGCAGTTTTGCACTCGCGTCTATGAAAGATAGCCGAGGTCTTCCTTTACTCCTTGATAGCCTGAGTTCAAGCAAGAGAAGAATCGATGCCCTAGAAGGAATTCGACGCCTCGCAGATAAAAGTGCACTATCAACGCTTGAGCCACTTAGTCGAAAATTCTTCTTAGGGTGGCCGGAACGGTTAACTGTGCTCGCCACTATGTACGCCGTCGGAGATAAAACGGTAGTCCCACGGATCACGGAGAAAGCTGAGTCACGGAACAAAGCGGAAAAAGCTTTAGCGATTGGACTTATAGGAACTCACGGAATTGTAGAGGCAGTCGAATTTCTCTCGCGAACAATTGAAAAAGCTGAAGAATCGCTCGCTTTACAGATTATTGACACCCTGAAGGTCTTAGGGACCAGTGAAGCATTCAGTGCCATAACAAAAATTGCATCAAGCGACCGCTTATCCAATCAGGTTATGGAAGCCGCAAAAGCTTATGTCGACGCTCGTAAAAATTAACGTACAAACTTTTGAAAATACTTTTGTAATTCGGGAGTCGATGAAAACTCTGGTTGCCCGACTAGCATTTGCTGCACCACGGCTTTGTAAAGGTCGAGCTCGAGATAAATGAACGTATAGATGCCGTTTTCAGTTTGGACTGAGAAGCCTTCATCCATAGGACTAAATTGATTGCATTCGAAAGCTCGATCACGATTCGTATCGTGCCATTCAATGATTCCATCGTGATGTTTAACATCAAGCGCAAGGAGTACAGACGAATCAGTATCACTCCTGACGAAGTAAGTGGCCTCTGAATCAATCACCTTAGCCATCAATCTTTACCGCTTTTTGCCATTTCTTGACCCATTTATCATCTAGATCTGGGAGCCGATCAATCAAGGCCGCGACCAATTTTTTGTCCCAACCCCAATCATTTATATTTTTCGACACTTCTTCGAGAATCGCTTCATCATAGGTCTGTTTTCCATTGCGGAGAACCCAAAGTGTTTCGGGAAAGAGATCAACTGACAGATTGGTTGTCGCTCTAAGAAGATTTCGCTTTTGGCGAGCTACCAAACCCTGAAGTAATGTCACACTCCAAGCGACATCTTTACCGACCTTTTCACGCGAAGCTCCTAACTCCGTGAGTAATTCGACATAACCGAGCACCCGTTCGGGGAGAAGCCGATCGACAGAATTTTCTAATAGCCAGTTTACGACTTTTCGATCCGCCGCACCTTTGCCTTTGGAGTGATCACGAATGATCGCTACAAGCGCACGATCTGAGACATTGAATGACTTGAGTGAGGACTCTGATTCAATCAAAGGTGTGAGTTCTTTAATTCGAGTCGGAGTCAGGCCAGATAAGAGCATACGGCCTGCACTCTCAAATAATTTTTTTACGCCCTCTGGATGCTTCGGATTTAGTTTCTTGAGTAAGCCGTAGATGACGTCGGAGGATACAGGCAAACGTCCATCACGATCGGGCTTGATAAGTTCTTCGTTAAGCGGGGATGCGTTCGGAGCTTCACTTGTAAGCAATTCAAACAAGACCTTCTCTTTCGCTTCTTCGCTCACGTTCTGAGAGCTGATCAATGCTGTAAGCTGAAAATAGCTTTTGTCACGATTCTTAAGATCCTGAATAGCATTTTTCGCGAAATTCAATGGTTCGCTGAAATCATAAAGATCTGGTTGA
>JAYZDF010000003.1:0-23352 GCA_036337945.1 Myxococcota bacterium | reverse complement strand
CTTCGAAACTAAACCGGCTATATTCAACTTCATCCTGATGAAAAACCTCCCCGTAAGTAATTCCCGGGGCGTATGCGAGGTCATACACATTGTCGACAGCCTGAAGATACATTGCGATTCGTTCCAGGCCATAGGTCAATTCGGCGGAGACAGGATTGCACTCGAAGCCACCGACCTGTTGAAAATAAGTGAACTGAGTCAACTCCATACCATCAACCCAAACTTCCCAGCCTAATCCCCAGGCACCAAGCGTGGGCGATTCCCAGTTGTCTTCAACAAAGCGAATGTCGTGGTCGTCGTGGTGAATACCGATTGCAGCCATTGAATCCAAGGATAGTTGTTGGACGTCTTTAGGGGATGGTTTCAGGATGACTTGATATTGATGATGACGATATAGACGATTGGGATTCTCACCATAACGGCCATCCGTCGGTCTTCGAGAAGGCTCGACGTAGGCGACTTTCCAAGGTTCAGGTCCGAGAGTTCTCAAAAAGGTGTGCGGGTTATAGGTTCCCGCCCCTTTCTCGCTGTCCATGGGTTGCGCAATCACACAGCCATAGGCAGCCCAAAACTCTTGGAGACGGATAATGAGTTCCTGAAATGTTTCCGCCGGTGGTCGTTTTTCTGTGGCTCCCATTTGTCGCTCGGTTACCACGGTCTCACTCGGGTTGCACCCTTTTGATCATGGGCCTTCAGTGAAATTTTGCCTATATTGCGACGGTTTGGAGGAGTTCAACCGATTTTAGAGGACGTCCAATGAGGTGGGCAAAAAAACGAGCCGTCACGGGCGAAAGTTTCAGCGCCGCGGTTTGGACCCAATCATCACTCATTCTCACATTCCCTTCGTCATCTGCCGCAGCATCCCAAGCACTCTTGGCGACCGGCACCTCGCAAATACTGGCCAGCCAGACCAGAGTTTTAGGACCTACTTTTACAGCCTGTTCAGCGTGTGTTTCGCAAAACGCTCCACCTCGGACAAAATCTAGATAGCAGATGGCAGGAAGGTCAGTTTCACAATGAACGCATCGATCAAGACGTGGCGAATAACCTAGTGCCTCAATCAGCTTTAGTTCGAAGGTTCGTCGAATCACCGTGCTGGCTCGAGTTTCACAGAGATAATCTAGGGTTTTTTCCAGGAGCAGGAAGAGTTCATCCGCGGGGTCGTCTTCTGGAGCGACCGCAGAGCAAAGCTCAACGAGGTAGGAAGCTAGAGCAATTTTTTCAAGATCGGCCCGCAGCTCCAAACGAGAAGTGACCACGCTCCCGGCGCGTATCGTGTTCATACCTGCTCGCTGTCTGGGCTCAAACTCCAACAAAACAGTGGCAAAATTTTCAAACACTCCGCGAAATCGACGGCGGCTTTTTCGTGCACCATGCGCAAATGCACTCAATCTTCCTTCAGCGGTGACGAAATTGATGATTCGGTCTGATTCGCCAAAGTTGCGACCTCCCGCTACAATCGCCAGACGGCCCATGTTCTCAGTCATGACCGTTTGAACTCCCTACCTCTTGACCGTAAACCTAGTGTAAACCTGAGTACTGATATCGGACTTAGGAACCAAATACCGCCACGAGTACTGCTAAAAGGCCTACACCGGCTACCCCAGCAGTCAATAAAGCACGCTTAAATGGGAGCTGAGGAAGCTCCATGAGGTCATCTGTGGCATCCCGAGGCGGAAACGCTCGGTCGTATAACTCGCACAATACTTCGGGGTCTAGCGCTAAGACCTCGGCAATTTGGGTAAGGTAACCGTGTACGTAAACGGCAGGCATAAAGCTCAGTTCTCTGCCTTCAAGAAAGTACGTTAAAGTATCAGGTGAAAGTCGAAGCCGATCCACTAGTGTTTTCGGGTCCATATCGGCATTTTCTAAACCGGCTCTAATCGCCCGAGAAAGCTCTTCTGCAGCAGATTCAACCTGATTCGAAGTGACACCGTTTTCACTCATTCAATAGTTCCAAGGCTTGACGAACCCGTCGCCCATATTCTCCGTTGGACCGACACGATAAAAACTCAGAACGGCCCGATTCAATATCTCCCAAACCGAGATGCGCTCGGCCGGCCCAAAAATCACACATGCAGGAGTGCTCCTCAGTCAAGTAGGCTTTTATTCTTTTATTGCCTTCGCATACACTTTGGAACTGCTCGCAGCCGCGTAATGCTACTTCAAACTGTTTTTCGACCACAGCAAATTCCGCTAATTTTAGATATCCCGCACAAAACTCAGGACGTCCGGTCACGAGCTTCTGCAGAGCCAATACCGCCTCTGCCCTTTGTCCTCGACAAGCCAGAGCCCGAGCAAAGTGGAAATCGGCATACCACGGAGTAGGATACATGATATCGGCGCGGACTTTCTCAAGCAGGCCAATCGCTTCATCACATCGATTTTGGTCCACTAGCAAACTCGCGAGACTGTTTTTCGCAACCGACCAGTCTGCGTCAGCCTTGATTGCGTTACGGAGCTGTTCTTCTGCCAAAGGCAATTGCCCAAGCTGAATATAGGCCAAAGCCGCCCCATAATGGGCATCGCGGGCACTGCCGTTTACCCGAATAACTCCTTCGAATACTTGCAGTGCAGCTCGCCATCGAGAGTGCTTCAGGTGCTCATGGCCTATATCAATTTGAGTCTGGGCCGCTGGCGACAATGTTTTGTTTTTTTGAGTGACCTGCGCGCAATTCGTCACGCTGAGAAGAATAAGAAGGGGAAATAGAAAGGTCGAAAAGAGACGTCCTATCCGCATAATTGCTCCATTGTCTTGCCCCGTCCCCTCGTCGTCCCAATGTTCCATAGCTTCATCTTCAACGTCAGGAAGGCATTCAGTCGGATCAATTGCCGCCATCGACTCTTTGGTGGAAACAATTTCTTCGAGTGAAAACACTTCACTAGAAAGCGCCCCATCCAGCGGTGACTTGGCAGCAACAGCTTCGGTTTGCGAGGAATCTTGGGTTGGATACGGTTTTGTTCGGCGGGTCGCACGAAGAGCTGAACGATGGACAACTCGCGACACTCCTGCAAAATCTGTTTTCGTCGAAACCTGATTTTGAAAAGCAGCCAAGCTCCCTATTAGCCGAGTTTGCTCAATCAATGACTGTTCTTCAAATTTAGTATCCATCATGTCTAAACCAAGAGACTCCATAAAACGTACGCCCTCATCGAATTCGGCTCTCGTATGTGCTTCATCGATAAACTCTGATTCGCAAACATATACGTAAGCATCAGCAGTTTCACTTTGTCCCAAGTGCGCAAAAACCTGAAATTGCCCCTCAGAGGTGATTGTCAGAACAACAACTGCTGAGGTCGAACCCACTCCTATTCCTTCTAGGTTGATGAGCGGCGAGTTTTGCGAAACGAATAATCGAACAATGCTTGCCCGTTCTATTGCCAGTTGTTTGAGGCTAGGTTCAACACGAAGCAAAAATTTATCCTCAAATCATCTGGAGAGACGACATGGAATACTTAGTCCGCTTGACGCCTGAGAAAGGTCGGAATATCAAGAGTGTTCCCATCATAATCCGTTTGCGGAGGTATCGAAGCCTGAGAAGAACCATAAGTTTTTGGTCCCTGTGACCCTTCCTCTGCCCATCTCTGTCTGATGTGAGTAGGAGTATCCAAGTTTTCAGCGCGAACTGGCGGGCGAGAACTCATTACTCGTGGAATTTCTGATTCGTGACGTCTCGCTTGCGAAGAAGCATTGCGACGAGGCGACAATCGAGGTCCTTCAAAGCCAGTTGCAATGACCGTAATCTTTACGTCGTCTCCAAAGCTCTCATCAATCACTGACCCGAAGATGATATTTGCGTCTTCATGGGCCGCATCGGCGATTGTCATGGATGCAGCGTTGACTTCATGCAGGGTAAGGCTACTTCCGCCCGTAATATTGATAAGGATGCCCATCGCTCCGGCAATGTCTATGTCGTCTAGCAGCGGGCTATTGATGGCTGCCATCGCAGCATCCACAGCGCGGCTATCGCCAGAGGCACGGCCGCTACCCATCAAGGCCATCCCTTGATTCTGCATAATCGTCTGAACATCTGCAAAATCAACATTGATAAGACCGTGTACGTTAATCACATCAGAGATGCCCTTCACAGCGTTCAACAAAACCTCGTCTGCTTTCTTGAATGCATCAACCATCGCGGTACTCTCACCAGCAATCTCCAATAGACGATTGTTAGGAATGGTGATCAGTGTATCGACAACATCCCGAAGTTCTTTGATGCCCTCGTCTGCCTGACGTGCACGACGTCTCCCTTCGAACATAAATGGCTTGGTTACAACACCGACGGTGAGAGCTCCTGAGGCCCTCGCAACCTCGGCGATAACGGGTGCAGCACCTGTACCAGTTCCACCACCCATACCAGCGGTAATGAAAACCATATCTGCGTCGCCAATCATATCGGCTATGCGATCACGGTCTTCTAGGGCGGCACTTCTGCCAACCTCAGGGTTCGCGCCTGCGCCAAGTCCTTTGGTAAGATTCTGGCCCAGTTGAATTTTATTCGCAGCTTTGCTTCCGCGCAATGCTTGTACATCCGTATTAGCGATAACGAATTCTACACCGTCTAATCCGGATTCGATCATTGTCTTGAGAGCGTTACCGCCACCGCCGCCAACACCGAAAACTTTTAGCACTGCGTCTCTACGTTCTGTCTCACTGAATTCAATCATTGTTTTTCCCCTTATCATTTTTCGCTAGAACATTGCTGCGAATTTGTCCTTAATTTTTTGAAAACCTGTTTTTCTTCTTTTTGGATTGTGACCAAGAGAGTCTAGTCGATTAGCCGACAACCCCATACCTGCTTGGGTTGCACCGTAATGAACAAGACCAACGCCGGTCGCATACATCGGGCTTTTTACAACATCAACGAGACCACCGATCCCGCGAGGAACACCAAGACGAACGGGAAGCCCAAGAACGTCATCCGCTATTGATGTCATCTCAGACAGCAGAGCAGCTCCACCCGTAATTACGACTCCACTCGCCAAAAGATCCTCGTATCCCGTGTTCTGAATTTCTTCACGCACGAGAGAGAAGATCTCTTCAACCCGTGGTTCGATAATCTCGCACAAAATCTGTCTTGAAAGCACTCGAGGCTTGCGGCCCCCGACTGATGGCACTTCAATGGTCTCATCACTACTCACATTTGAAGCGAGTGCAGAGCCGTATCGTTTTTTGATCTTCTCTGCTTCGTCGTTCGGTGTTCGAATCCCTATCGCTATATCGTTAGTGAGATGATTGCCGCCTATTGGCAAAACCGCGGTGTGTACGATGGCACCTTCATTGAAAATGGCGATATCAGTCGTTCCACCACCGATATCAATCAAAGCTGCGCCCAAATCTTTCTCATCGCTAGTCAAAGCAGCATGTGAACTCGCCAATTGCTCAAGAACGACCTGAGGAACATGAAGCCCCGCTTGTGCGCAACACTTGAGGATATTCTCGACGGCAGAAACCGCAGCGGTGACAATATGCACTCTAACTTCGAGTCTGACCGCACTCATTCCGTGAGGCTCTGTGATTCCATCCTGATCATCTATGATGTATTGCTGTGGAAGCACGTGAATGACTTCTCTATCCTGAGGAATCGCTACAGCTTTCGCCGCATCAATCACTCGAGAAACATCGAGAGAAGAAACCTCACCATTTTGAACCGCGACAATACCATGGCTATTGAATCCACGAATGTGTCCGCCCGCAATCCCGGGATACACAGTCGTGATGTCATAACCAGCCATCAATTCCGCTTCGGCGACTGCCTGACGAATCGATTCGACCGTAGCCGCTATATTAACAACAACACCTTTTCGCAAACCTTCCGATGGTGCTGAACCAAATCCAATGATGTCGATACCGTCGTCTGACACTTCGCCAACAATTGCACATACTTTCGTCGTACCGATATCCAATCCCACGACGATATTATCTTTTTTGGCCATTACAGAGCCCCTCCCAACCCATTTCTTCGAGAACTAGACATGCGCATGACCACCCTTTCTGGTCTACGCTTGCCGCCAAGTATGACCTCCCTGGCATTAAGTTCTCTAAGTTCTGAGTTGTTCCTTATCCGTTCCCATTGCTTAATTTTTTGCCGCCACGGAGGGTTACCAACCTTTACTCTCCACTGCTCTCCGAGCGGCAAGAACTCCAGTCCGAGAACTGGGTCCAAATAAAGTTCATTTATTGTCTGGGCTTCTTCACCCGTCACTCTCTTATATTCATTAAGAAAGCTAATTGCCTTCGATAAACGACTCCGAGCATTGAGTTCGTCTTTTTCAAAGTCATCTCTCGTCAATCCGGTCACCAACGGTAACGAGAGATTTTCGCCAGGAGTGTATCGTTTCACAATCCGGCCTAAAGAGTTCACATAATACAATTCTTCAAGAGCAAGCATCAAAACAGGTTCAAACTCAGTGACTGTTATGAGCAGCTTGCGCGGCAGTTTTCGTTCGACGTGAACCGAGCGCACCCAAGGATGAGCCGCGACTCCCTTTTGAACAACGTCGAGATTCATAGTAAAAATATTTTCGTTGAGCCTCGCTCCGGACAAAGACTTGATTGTTTCTTTATCTGCTTTTTCAGTGCCAGCGACAATGATCTCATCAATCTCAAAAACCTCTGAGGAAGTGATCAACTGATACGCTTCATTCGCCCCGAACGATATCGCTGTTCCCAGTGCTAGCGCACCCATCACAGCCAACGAACCAAGCCCTACTCGGCGCCATGAAATGTTTGGGCTGCTCCGTCTCGCTTTTTTAACTTTTGAAGTGTTTCTCGGTTTGGACTTCCTATTGCGGACGACTCGATTGGTGCTTGTATCTATCCTCCGCCGTGTGCGATTCACTTTTTTTCTAGCAGGTGACGTTCGGCTGGGCTTTATTGATTTCATGACACAGCGATCCTTTTGAAGAAAAGTGAATCGATGGTAAACCGCTCTCTCACTCCCAACTTGATGCATACAGCGGAAGCTAAAGTAGTAAGTCGTCCTACAATTACGTGAACTTTACGTTGACGAATAATGTCACGCTTCGGGCTCAAGCTAAGCTTCGATCGCTTGGCAGAAAATTGTATTACACGAGTGATCATCAGAAGATACGCTATCCTAACCCCCAACATTTATCCGTGCAAGTGACTTTGGTTCAGTTTCTTGACTTTTTCTCAAAAATAATTTTCGCCTCTTTTTTTTACTTTAACTTTTTACTTTAACTTCTGACGCCTCAGCGCGTACTAAGGCGTTCTCTCCGAATCGTGGAGTTTCGAGTAAATTGGTTTTACGATCCCGACTTTTTAGAGCGCATGCTCAAAAGTCGACTACCATTCGCCGATTCGCTTCACTTCCCAGTGTAAATCGACAGAAAACTTCTCTCTCACCTCTCGTCGAGCCACCTCTGCCAGCTCGGAAACATCTGTCGCCGTGGCGGAGTTTTCGTTGACAATAAAGTTCGCGTGCTTGGGTGAGATACAAGCTCCTCCTTTTCGGAGCCCCTTGAGTCCACAAGCCTCAATCAATCGACCTGCATAATCCCCTTCAGGATTCTTAAAAATTGAACCTGCATTCGGTTCGCGAATAGGCTGAGTTGCCTTCCTCCGACTCCTCATCTCTTTGAGATGCGAGCGGGCTTTGTCTGAGTCACCTTTAGGAATCCGCAGTACGGCTTCTGTGATGATTTCAGTACGAGAAAAGCTGCTATTTCGATAAGTGAATCCGCATTCCGCGCCAGGTCGAATCACTGCACCTTGGCCTGGCACGAGTACACTAACCTCTTGCACAAACGGTCCAATTTCTCCACCATGCGCTCCGGCGTTCATGATGAGTGCGCCCCCGAAGGTACCGGGGATGGTAGCGAGAAACTCGATTCCAATGAGGTCATGTTTCAGAGCTTTGCTTACTACCGGTGGATTCAGAGCGCCTGAACCCACGCGTATAACACCAAAGTCGCTTGTCTCTTCTAGCAAGACAACCTCGGTCAATGAACCAGACAATCTGATCGTAATACCTCGGATTCCTTTATCCGAGACCAATACGTTCGAGCCAGTACCTAATATTGTAATAGGCTGACGAGCGTCATCAGCAATGCGCAGAATAAGAGCCAAGTCATCCGAAGTTACGGGCTTCGCAAACGCATCAGCGGGACCTCCGATCTTGAAGGCAACTTTATTTGCGAGAGGAACATTAAAATCGACCTTTTCCCCAAGCGCATCATCAAGTTGTGCTCTCCAGTCCTGCATTAGATGTTCTCACTTTCTTCAGCCAGAAGTGACAATAACTGTTCGCCAGCCCGCCAGATGTCTCCCGCGCCAAAAGTGATGACTAAGTCTCCTGGGCGAACCTGTTCTGCAAGGCATTGGGCAACGTCACTCACCGTATCAACGCTCGTCACACTTTTGTGGCCCTTGGACGAAATCAAAGTCGCAAGGTGCTCAGAAGTAATCCCTTCAATCGGCTGTTCCCCTGCCGCATAAATCTTAGACAAAACCAATAGCTCCGCCTCGTTGAAACATGTCGAGAAGTCTTCTAGAAAATCACGCGTACGAGTGAACCGGTGCGGCTGAAAACCTACGACAATTCTTCGACCTTCGAATGCTTTACGTGCACCATCAAGGGTCACCTTAATCTCTTCAGGGTGATGTCCGTAGTCGTCAATAACGCTGACATTATTCACAGTGCCTCTCAAAGTGAATCGTCGCTGGACTCCATCGAAAGACTCAATACCGCTAATTGCTGTATCTGTTTCGATGCCTAATTCATCGGCAATCGCAAATGCAGCAAGTGCATTTTGGACATTGTGCGTTCCTAACATAGGTAGGTTGCAACGTCCGACGTTCGCGCCCCGAATGATCAGATCGAAAGATGTCGTAGTGCCCGTGTAGCTGAGATTTGCCGCTCGAATTTCAGCTTGAGGGTTCAGGCCATAAGTCACAAACCTGCGCTCGACCAATGGTAAGACTTTCTGCACACCGGGGTGGTCTGAGCATAAAATCGCCAAACCATAGAACGGAATTCTGTTGATGAACTGAGTAAACGTTTCCCGAATTTGATCTATGCCACCTGTATAAAAATCGAGGTGCTCAGCATCAATATTTGTCACCACGACGATTGTTGGATTCAAATGATGAAATGAGCCATCTGATTCATCTGCTTCAGCAACTAGATACGGCCCCTGACCTAGCTTTGCGTTTGACCCTAATTTATTTAACTTTCCGCCAACGACAACTGTTGGGTCCATACCGCTAGCCGTTAGAAGAGATGCAACGATAGAAGTGGTTGTTGTTTTACCGTGGGTGCCACCAATGGCAATACCAAATTTAAGGCGCATGAGCTCTGCAAGCATTTCGGCACGACGGATCACAGGTATCTTTCTCTTTCGAGCCGCAGAGACCTCAGGGTTACTAGAAGATACTGCTGTCGACACAACAACAACATCGACGTCCTCAATATTCTGCTCAGAATGCCCAAACCGAATGTCTCCGCCCAGTTTAGATAACCTTTCGGTTGTTTCAGATTTACGAAGATCTGACCCACGAACTTTGTAGCCTAAATTGATCAAAACCTCAGCGATTCCGCTCATGCCGATTCCACCAATACCAACGAAATGGATCAGACGAGTTCGACGGGACATTCCAATATGTAGCTCTTGCTTATTCATTTCCTAATTTCTCTGCTGAATTAGTTCGTGACACGCATCAATAATTTCACGAGCTGCTTCCGGACGACCAGCCTTCGAAGCCGCTCCTTCCATCTTCGAAAGCTTATCTTCATCGAGGTATAGCTCACGAATGGAATCAGCTAATGCAGGACCGTCGAGATTGCGTTCTACCATCATCATAGATGCACCCGCTTCAACCATCGCCTGCGCGTTCAATTCTTGATGATTGTCAGCTGCGTAAGGAAAAGGAATGAGAATCGATGCCTTCTTAGCAATTTGAATCTCTGAAATCGTTGTCGCGCCAGCCCGCGCTATGATGAGATCTGCTTTGCGGTACGCCGCGCTCATATCGTCGATAAAGGCAACAACATCGGCCGAAAATCCAACCTGGCTATATCCATCTTTAACAAGCTCGAAGTCTTTGTGACCTGTCTGATGCATAATATGGATCTCTTGATCAAGTTCGCCAAGATGACTTACAGCCTCAAGCATGCGCAAGTTGACAGAATGAGCCCCTTGAGAACCTCCCAGAACCAGAATATTGAAGCCATCATCGGGAGACGTAGGCTTCCGTGAACGCAAAAAGTTATCGAGTAACTTTTGTCGAATTGGATTTCCTAACTCCATCACTTTCTTGGCAGGAAAGAACCGTTCTGAGTAAGTAAAAGTCGTAAAGACACGATCTACGAATCTGGAAAGTATCCGATTAGTGATCCCTGGGACCGTGTTTTGCTCTAAAACCGCGGTAGGGACCCCCAAGAGAGAAGCGACGAGGATAACCGGCCCAGACGCATAACCTCCCACACCAATAGCAATATCAGGTTGAAAGTCGCGCAAAATTTTTACGGCCTGAAAGAATGAGACAGGCAATCGCAAAAGGCTCTTTAGCGTCTTCACGAAACCTTGACGCTTTAGGCCTGAAACTTCAATAAGCTTCAGCTCAAAACCTAATTTGGGAACAACAGTTGCTTCAAGACCACGCTCTGTACCTACGAAAGTTACCTCGTTCCCTTTTTTGCGAGTTGTAATTTCTTCCGCGAGTGCGATTCCGGGAAATAAATGTCCACCGGTGCCTCCTCCAGCGATCAGTACTTTCATTTTCGTCTTCTCCGGGTTGGTCGAGACTGGATAGCCCACTCCTCAGCACTTATTCTTAGTAAGATACCGATGGCCAGCAAAGTGATAAGTAAAGACGAACGTCCGAAAGAAATGAGAGGAAGAGTTAGACCTTTTGTTGGGAGCAGAGAAACCGCGACCAGCATATTTATCAAAGCCTGAATGCCAATCCATGTTGAAATCCCAAAGGCAAGATACTGATTGAAACGGCAGCTTGCAGCCTTCGCAATGTATAATCCCCGACCCACCAGTACCGCAAAGAGAGATACAACAATGATTACACCAACAAAGCCTAGCTCTTCGCCGATCACTGCGAATATGAAATCGGTATGCGCCTCTGGTAGGAAATACAATTTTTGTTGCCCCTGCCCCATGCCAGTACCCCAGATCCCTCCTGCGCCAAAAGACACAAGAGACTCCCAGACCTGATAGCCGATTCCGTGTTTGTGTAGCTCTGGCTCGACAAAAGCAATTATTCGTTTCCAAGCATGCGGCTTGGCAGAGATATAAACTCCAACAACAGGCAACGCCGCAAGAATCCCCAAAACAAGGTAAGAGATCTTTGCACCCGCAACGAAGAGCATCAGACCCAAGACTGCGAGTAAAATAACACTCGTTCCAAAATCAGGCTGGAATAGAATAGCAAGTACAATGAGGCCGGTAACTATGACGTGCGGTAAAAAGCCTACCGAAAAGTTCCGCACCATCTCCCGCTTTTTCGCTAAGGAGTGGGCGAGATAGACGACTAACGCCAGTTTCACTAGTTCGGCGGGCTGGAAGGTTGCGGGACCTAGAGCTATCCATCTCACCGCGCCATTTACTCTTTTCCCAATACCCGGAAAAAAGACTGAGAGGACCAAGACACATGATATCGCCAAGAGGATATACGCATTTCTGCTCCATTTCTCTGTAGAAACTCTTGTGACCAATGACATTCCTGCGAGTCCTACGACAATAGAGAACAAGTGCTTCATCAGGTAGTTCGTTGAAACGCCAGTATTGTTATACGCCCGAATAGCGGTAGCGCTGTACACCATGACAATACCTACAGCTAGAAGACCAATAGTGGAGACCACAATCCAAGGATCTACTCGATTCACCAAACGGCGTGCCGTCGCGTCTGCCGGCAAGGGTATCCTTGTTGGAGCTGCTGCTATCAAATTACTCATCCCACTTTCTCTCCCAATTGTTTGTTGACTAGCTCTCTGAAGACGTTGCCTCGGTGAATATAATTATCGAATTGATCGAAAGAAGAGCAAGCTGGCGATAATAATACGTTCTCTCCGTCACCCGTAAGCTGAAAGGCTCTCGTCACGGCATTCTGCAGGTTTTCACATGGCTCGCAAATGATTGAAGAGGTTCGAAATGCTTCGAGGATAATATTAGTCGCTGCACCTATCGCGAGAATATGTTTGAGTCTCTCTTGCTCATCCGTCAAAGGTTTCCAACTGCCACCCTTGTCGACACCACCAGCGATCAGTACCGTTCTGCCCTTCATGGCTCTTACGCCCGTTAGGGCTGATTCTACATTAGTCGCTTTAGAGTCATTGTACCAATGTACTCCGTTATATGCTGCCACCAATTCAATTCGGTGTTCGAGTCCTTCGAATGAAGCAACACCTTTCTGAATAGCATCAACGTCTACGTCGAGTGCCATGGCACACGCAATTGCCGCAATCATGTTGGCGTGGTTATGAATTCCAGGCAAACGTTGATTGGTTAAACTAAATGTCCTATTTCCACTTGAATTTGTAAAAGTGGCCTCAGAGTCTTTAGCGCAGGTCATGGACTCTCCATGCAATTTAGTCTTTTGCTCGGTTGTAAACCAATGTTTCGCATCGCGATCAGCACAATATCGCTCAACATGTGCACGACAATAAGAATCATCCGCATTTAAGACGATGGGCGCATCGTAGCAGTGATGAAGTAAGCATGCTTTTGCTCGCGCATACGCTTCTAAATCAGCGTATCTATCGGTGTGGTCTGCAGATAAATTCAACCAGCATCCTAAACTAAATTTCGCCAAGACTAAGCTCTCGAGTTGGAAAGAAGAAAGCTCAACTACGGCGATATCGAAATCATCGGAGGACAGAGCGAGCTCCGATAGCGGTTGCCCAAAATTACCGCCGACGAATGCCTTGACTCCACCTTGCTCAAGAATGTGGCCGAGCAAAGCAGTGGTCGTTGATTTTCCATTGGTTCCAGTGATCCCAACCATTGGAATATCTATGAACCAAGAAGCAAATTCGATTTCACCGACTACAATGCCTCGCTGGACAGCATCCTCAAGGGCTTCATGAGTTCGTGGAACACCCGGACTCAGCACAACCAAATCAAATTTTCTCAGTGCGTCTAACGATAGAGATTCGTAAATCGGCTTATCATCGAAAATTTGGTGCTCAATTGCGAGAGATTCCAGCAAGCGCGCGGCGGCCAAGCCACTCTTGCCCGCGCCAATCACCGCCACGCCAAGCTTCTCTCGCTGTCTAATTTTATAGCGTACATCCGCTATTTTCTCACGCACTTGCGGAGTCGCTAGGAATTCATTCGTACTCACGAGAAACCTACCTAAATTTGAGAGTCGCTATCCCAGTAAGCGCGAGTAAGATTGATATAATCCAAAAACGAACAATAACTTTAGGCTCAGGCCAACCTGATTCTTCAAAGTGATGATGCAGAGGCGCCATCTTAAAGATACGTTTTTTTCTTAGTTTGTATGATCCAACTTGAAGAATCACTGAAACCGCTTCCGCTAAGAAGAGGCCGTGAATAATCGCACTCACAAATTCATTCTTCGTAACGACAGCTAAAGCTCCCAGGCCGCCACCGAGTGATAAAGCACCAACATCTCCCATGAAAACGTCTGCGGGATGTGCATTGTACCAAAGAAAGCCAAGCCCTGCGCCACACAAGGCCGCGCAAAAAACGGCGAGCTCAGTTGCACCTTCAATCGGGGGGATTCTTAGGTACTCAGCAAGATTAAAACCGGAGAGCGTTGTTCCTGCCGCATAGGCGAGAGCAAGAAATACACTGCCACTTATGACGGTCGGAACAATGGCAAGCCCGTCTAGACCATCGGTGAGATTTACGGCATTCGATGTACCCATGAGCACAAGAAGAGCAAAAGGGATATAAAGCCACATTGAAATTTCCGGGCTAAAAATGTCCGGTTTCACAAATGGCAAATAGAGTTTGGTGTCGTAATCTGTAGTGTAGAATAAGTAGAGTAACGCAACTACTCCAAACACAAGCTGCCAGAGAAGCTTGTATCGACCAGAGAGGCCAGCAGTATTCTTCAGCGCTACTTTTCTGTAATCATCAACGAAACCAACAATTCCATAGCCAATCAAGATTATAAGGACGAACCAAAGGCGACGGTTCGTCAGGTCTGCCCACAAGAGTGTGGGTACTACGATGCAAAACAGAATGAGAGTACCACCCATCGTTGGCGTCCCCTGCTTAGCAAGGTGGGTTTCTGGTCCGTCATCTCGAACTTCTTGACCGATGGCCATCTGCTTTAGACGCTGAATGAACCATGGGCCTAACCAAATTGACAGTAATAACGAAGAAACAGCCGCAGCGAGAATTCGTGTCGTCGCATAACGAATGACGTTGATGCCGAGCTCTTCGTATAGCAACCAATAAAGCACTACTCTACCTCGCTTTTGAGTCTTTCAATAAATCTCTCCATTCGAGCGCCTCGTGACCCTTTCACTAAGATAAGATCTCCAGGCTGAAGTTGTGTGACGACCCAATCACACAGTTTGTTTATATCTAAGTCTTCATGGTTTTGTTCCAGCGGCTCCGAACTTATTCCATTCAATATCTCAATCGCATCAGCTCCAAAAGTAGAGACCAAAGCGACATGACACTGTGATAACGCTTCGCCCACTCGTCGATGTTCGTGCACTGACCATTCGCCTAATTCTCGCATCTCTCCGAGAACCGCTACCCAACGTCGGTTATCTTTTTCTGCCAACGCAGCCACTGTTTGAATTGCAGCTATCATTGAATCGCCATTTGCATTGTAGCAATCATCTACGACTAAATAAGAGCCAATTCTCGTGAGTTCTAACCGACGTGCAGCGTTAGTCACTTTTTCGAGGCCAGACTTGATAGATGAAGTCTTTATATTCGGACGTGACGCAATAACAGAAGCAGCAGCAGCCGCAGCATTCGTTGCGTTATGAATTCCAGGGTAAGGCAGTGTCACTTCAAAACTAAATTCAGGTCCAACTAATTGAATGTCTTGCCCAGAATCATGATGCCTTAGAGATACGGCGGAAACGTCAGCATTTTTCTGACTCCCGAAAGAAAGAAGCTTACACGTTTTCGGAATCAAATCGGCTAAAAGTGCCTCATCTTTGGGATAAACAGCTGTATCATCAGGACGTACGCCCTCAAAAATCTCAGCTTTTGCCAGTGCGATTTGTTCAATAGAGCCAAGTTCTCCAATGTGGGCTGGGCCGATATTCGTGATCAATCGAACTTCGGGCTCCGTCACGTCAGCAAGGCGGAGAATTTCACCCCTTGCGTTCATGCCCATTTCGATAACTGCACATTCGTGAGTTTTTTCAAGTCGAAGCAGAGTCATTGGTAGACCGATCAGATTATTATAATTTCCTTCTGTCTTCAGTGTCTCAAACTCTTCGGAAAGAATGGAAGCTATCATCTCTTTGGTCGTTGTTTTTCCATTCGACCCCGTCAAGCCGATTATAGACGCACTCGATTCTTGTCTATGAGCACTCGCAAAGTCGCCGAGTGCCTTTAGCGTATCGGGAACAGAGATAAATGCACATTTTTGCGAGAATCGTTCCGTTATATCTTTTGAGATTTTCGCGCCTTCGACCAAACAGGCTACTGCCCCTTTGGTGATTGCCTTTTCTACAAAATCATGGGCGTCGAAACGGTCTCCCGTCAGGGCTACGAATAGACAATTCTCGAGATCATCTCTCGTGTCGGTTGCTATACCAGAAATCTGAACATTGGCGTTTCCGGAAAGTAAACCGTTTACCGAACTAGAAATCTGTGGGGCACTCCAGAGAGATGACTTGGAAATCACGACGGCGGGTCCTCCGGAGGTTCTTCCTTGTCCAAAACATTATCCGACTCCGATTCAATTTCTTCCACAGATTCTATTGCTGCCAACTCAACCTCGGCTGTTACATGTAAACCTGTTCGTCTGGTTCCGTCCGCTTCGGTCTCATCGGCATTTGAACCTTCTATATCGTCTGCCTCAAGCTCTAGTGGTGCTTCGCTTGGCTGTCGTGCACCGATACCAGGGATATCTTCCTTTGGTGCGGGAGGTGGTAGTCCCTTCAAGAGACAAAGCGACTCTTCTGCGTCATCAAAATACTCCACTCGATCAGCAAACGTTTGAGTATTCTCATGGCCTTTACCAGCAATAAGGACCAAATCTCCATCTTCCGACAAATCGATTGCTTTGCGAATCGCTTCTCGTCTGTCTAGTTCTCGTACAAACGTATTATTCTCGAGCTTGGCTTCATCAGAAGCAGTCCATGCATTTTCTGTTAGGCCTTTTTCAATCGCTTCTGCGATATCCTCTGGTTTTTCGCTTCGGGGATTATCGTTAGTCACAATCGCTACATCAGCGCCTTTAGCCACCGCAGCTCCCATAAGAGGCCGTTTCTCTTGGTCTCGATCGCCGCCACATCCAAAGACGACGATAATCCGTTTCGAAACAAGTGGTCTCAGTGATTCCAACACTTTTGCTAACGCGTCAGGGGTATGAGCGTAATCCACAAAGACATGTTTGTTGTCATCTTCACCAATTCGCTGCATCCGGCCGGGAATAACTTCAAGTTGTTTCAAGCCTTTTTCGATTCGTGCCCGTGAAAAGCCCATCGCGAGCGCCATACCAATCCCGACCAAAACATTTGTCACATTGTGCTCTCCGATCAGAGGATATGCCAAGTTCCATACTCCCTTCGGAGTCCTGATGGTCAGCTCGCTATCTGTTAGCGATAATTTTTTCTCAAGTGCAACAACGTCAGCATCAGAGCTCGCATCTACCGAGACACGAAGAGATTTACCGCCCCATATTTTGAGAAGCTCTTCTCCTTTTGGGTCGTCGATGTTGACGATCGCCATACGCCCACGTGCCCGGCTTTTACGAAGAACGTCCGAAAACAAACGAGATTTTGCGACAAAGTATTCTTCTAAATCTTTGTGATAATCTAGATGATCTTGAGATAGATTGGTGAACCCAGCAACTTTGAAATGAACACCAGCCACGCGGTCTTGTGCCAGAGCGTGACTCGAAACTTCCATCACAACGTGCGTAACTCCATCTTCCTTCATTTCGGAGAGCGTTTTTTGGAGGCTAATCGCGTCCGGTGTTGTGTGAGTTCCAGTTGCTGATACGTCTCCGTAGCGATGTCCCAATGTTCCAATGACACCGACTTTTCTAGACGCTGCACGCATGATGGCTTCGATGATGAATGAAACCGTTGTCTTGCCATTGGTTCCAGTAACGCCGGCCAAAAGTAATTTTCGAGAAGGCTGTCCAAAATAATTGGCTGCCGTCATAGCTACAGCTTTTCTGGTATTCGGAACGAGAACAACATCAGCTTTATTTGCGCTGCCTTTATCGATCTCAGACGACCACTCTTCAGCGAGTACTGCCGCTGCCCCGCGCTCTAAAGCGTCCTCGACAAAATTGTGCCCATCAGAATTGTGACCTCTGACTGCAACGAAGAGATTCCCTTTTTCGACCATGCGCGAGTCTGCAGTAATCCCGCTTATGTTTTGGTCAAGCCGTCCTCGGCGGTCGGTGATTGCAATTCCATCGATAATTCTGTTCAGCGTCTTTCCGGTCATTTTATCGCTCCATTCATCCCTGAGGTGATAATTTCACTTCGCACCTTGCACCGTGGCGAATTATTGCGCCAGGTGCAGGGCTTTGCTTTATCACTTTTCCTGTTCCTCTAACTATGAGATCACAGCTAACTTTTGAGGAACGGTCTAACACCTCTCTAGGAGATAGTCCGGCAAGATTCGGCATTCGAGCCTCGCCTGGCTTCAAATGGTCGTTGACGACTTCTGCGACACCCAATCCATCCCATGCGGTTTCCCAACCCTTCGATAAACCACTGTTATTATTCGATTTTATCCCAAGAAGTACTTTGGCAGACTCCGACAGGGAAGGCGCGGATGGCACCTCTTCACCCTTCCCTGTCGGGTCTCCCACTTGAGGCAAAGGTGCGACTTTTGCCATTTGCGCACGAAATTCCTGCTTGGCATTCGTGTCATCAGGAAAAATTCCTAAATTACTGAGAGTTGCGATCGCGATATTCTTGAAGGCCGGAGCCGCTACAACCCCACCGTAGATAGACTTTTGAGGTTCATCGACGAGTACGAGGATCACCGCTGCGGGATCATCAGCTGGAACAAATCCAACAAATGATGCAACATATAAACTTCGACTATAGGCACGTGTCACTGGATCAATTTTTTGGGACGTGCCCGTTTTACCAGCGACATGAAAACCGGCGATTGAAGCGGCTTCAGCCGTTCCGCCTTCCTCGGTGACTCCAACCATCATGGTACGCAATAATTGAGCAACCTCGGCTTTCATTATTCGCTTTGGCCCGATGCCCGAATCCTGGAGCTCTTCATGACCTTCTGGGTTGATGATGCTTTTTACTATTCTTGGACGAACAAGAACTCCGTCATTCGCAATCACAGCTGTTGCTTGAGCCACCTGTAATGGGGTGACCGCGAGCCCTTGCCCAAATGAAATATTGGCTAATGCAATATCTCTCCACTTTTGTGGCGGGCGCATAAGTCCTCGCAACTCTCCAGGGAGCCCAATATCTGTTTTCAGCCCGAACCCAAATTCGGTAAGCCAGTGATGTAAACGTTTTGCACCAAGCTTGAAGCCCAGCTTGGCAGAGCAAATATTAGATGAGACCTTTAGAATATCTGAAAGACTCAGTTCACCGTATTTATGATTTCCGTCCCTGATCGTGCGACGACCGATTTTCCATTTCCCGTTCTCACAGTTTATGGTTTCGTTGGAGTTCACCAATTTGTCTTCGAGGGCTGCAGAAATTGTAACGAGCTTCATCGTTGAACCTGGCTCGTAAACCATGCTCACTGCTCGATTAAGATGAGCGTTATTGTTCGATGTCGAAAGGTCATTAGGATTGAAGTCGGGGTAGCTTGCCATAGCAAGCACATCTCCTGTTCGAGGCTGTAGTACGATAGCTACCCCACTCTTTCCCTCATTCTCTAAGACAGCTTTCTTTAGTTCAGTTTGAGCAGCGTGTTGAATATTTCGGTCGATACTCAGGCGAACGTTACGCCCCTCTAAGGCAGCATGTGGTGTAAAACCGTTTCGAAGAACTTTGTTTCCTAGTGCGTCACGTAGACTAGAAACTTCGTAAGTGCGACCTCTCAAATACTCTTCATAGGTACGTTCCACCCCTGCTACGCCCTTACCTTCATGATTGGTGAATCCCAAAATGTGAGATGCCAAATTACGACTGCTGTAAAATCGACGAGGCTCCTGTTCTATTCCTATGCCTTTGATATCTAGTTCTCGCACTCGAGCAGCGACCTTCGGGCTAACTCGACGCTTAATATATCGAAAGTAACGTTTACTATTGAGTCGAGAAGCCAACTGTTTTCGCGGGATCTTAAGAATGGGAGCTAGCTTCGTTGCGGCCTCTAACGGATTTTTTATTCTACGCGGTTCTGCAAAAATAGTGTCTACATTCACCGTAAGAGCGAGTTCATCGCCATTCCGGTCCAAAATGGTCCCGCGCTTTGCCACAACACGACGTTGAGTATTCGACTGTCTTTTCGCAGCGCCTTGGTACTCTGCACCGTTCTTGATTTGCAAATGGTAGGCCCGCCCAATGACAATCGATGCAGCTAGGACAAATACACAGCCGATCGCAGCAATCCGCAACCCGCTCTCTTTTTGCGGGCTCTCACCAGATTGGCGACGGCGTTTTCTTGAAACGCTTGGCTTCGTCTTCGGTCTACGTCGGGTCATTGCTTTTCAACCTTCAGTTCTAGTACTTGGCCAGCTTTCGGCGGACTCATATTATAAGACTCTCGAGCCAATTTTTTGAGACGCTGAGGACTACGTAATGCTGCAACATCAATACGGAGCACGCGATTTTCTTCGACAAGCTTTTCATGCTTTTGTGCTTCCGCAGATAGAGCATAACCGAGCTGAATCGTTGCAACGTGTATCCAGACGTTGAATAGCGCTGCGGCGATGATTGGCATCGCGAAGAGTAGACTCAACGTAAGTGGAGATAGACGTTCCGCCGCGGAATCTACGATGTTCTGGGCACGCTCCCTGATAAACGTAAGGTCACGTCGAATTCCCGACTGTTGTGCTCTCCCAATCGTTGAAGACACTAGTCGACCCTCCGCTCAGCGATTCGTAATTTTGCACTTCTTGAACGTGGATTATTGGCCAATTCATCCTCAGACGGAGTCACGGGTCGACGCACCAGCGGTCTAAATGGATTTTTTGGAGGTGGAATCGGCAAATTACGTAATTCAGGCGAGACGGGCGGACCTCGGAAGAACTGCTTCACTCTGCGGTCTTCGAGGGAATGGAAACTGATAATCGCTACTTTGCCACCTTCAGTAATTAGCTCTGGCAATTGCTTGAGAAGAGTCTCCAGCTCATCGAGTTCACGGTTTACGGCAATTCTTATCGCCTGAAAGACCAATGTAGCGGGATGCAATCCTGGTTTCTTGGGCATCACCCCTTCAACGGCTTCCACCAGATCTTTGGTCGTAGTGAGTTTGTTATTTTGTCGAGCCCTAAGAATTGCACGAGCGACTTTCCGAGGGCGTTGCAGCTCTCCGTATTCTTTCAGAATCTGTGTAAGTTCGCTTTCATCGACCTCTTCCAGGAGATCCATAGCTGTCTTACCGGTATCGCTCATGCGCATATCGAGAGGAACATCGGCGCGAAAGCTAAATCCACGCTCAGGGTCATCCAGCTGTAGAGAAGAAACGCCCAAGTCCGCGATGAGACCGTCTACAGGTTGGGATGTAAGTCCGCGCAGCTCCGAGAAGTTCGCTTGCAGCAATTGCAGACGTGAGCCAAATCGTTCGAGACGCCTGCTTGCAAACGCCAAGGCTCGAGGGTCTCGGTCCACGCTCAGAACACGACCATCGGGCGAACATGCCTCAAGTAGCGCTTCGGTATGTCCTCCTAGTCCACACGTAGCGTCGATATAGAAGCCACCTGGGCGCGGCTCTAAGGCGTTCACCGTTTCTTCTAGGAGAACTGAGACGTGTATAGAGGAGGCTTCTGAGATCATATCCCAAGCTCCTCCAGCGCAGCCTCTAGTTCTGGGAGGTCTCCAACAGCTAATTGTGCTTTAACGGGCTCTACGTACTTCACGTAGTTCTCCGACGACCACAGCTCTGCAAAGGCAATTTGGCCCTTCCAATAGACCTCACCCGATAACTCTGCATCGGTTCGCAAATCATTTGGAATCAGAAGTCGACCTTGCTTGTCAGCTGAGCAATCCTGGGCACACCCTATATACAGACGCCGCAATTGTTTCACCGTTTTTTGAAATTGCGGCAAATCTGCAACACGTTGCTCAAAGCGCTCCCACTCGGCCAAAGGATAAACAACCAAGCATGGATCGGTGAGATGCTTGGTCATAACAACATCTAAGCTGCCGTATTTCTTCAATAATACGTCCCTAAACCGTTTAGGTAGTGCGATCCTCCCCTTAGGATCTACTGTATGCGCGTGACGTCCCCTCAGCATGGTCAACCCCTGAACCCAAATAACCCCTCTTTGATCCAGTTATCCCCACTTTCCGCCCCATAGGACCCTCAAGTCAAGGACGTACGCGACAAATTCGTCAGTTTTTAGAGGCCCTTAGATCGGTCTCCCTTGCTCCCGAACATTTGTTCTTGTAGGTTCATATCCGATGGCCAAGGCCAAGAAAAAGAATAAAAATCGTAAGGCTCAAGCGTCGCAAAGTCGAAGTTCAGAGGCAAATCCAGGTCTATCTATGGCTGAGATTGAAGCTCTCGAGAAAGCCGAGGCATCTCTAGAAAATGGTTTAAAACCGTTTCGTTCTGGAGATTTCATTAGCGCTCGTGCACAGTTTCGGGTCGCTTCAGATGATGAAAAGCATAGCGCGGATGTGAAACAACGGGCTAAAGAGCTTGAAGCAGCAACAAATCCGGAGCCCACTGCGTTCAAAACCGGGCTCGCCTGTGCTGGATTCTTACTCTTGATTATGTTGGTCACCAACCTCTTCCAGCCCTAAGTCACCGAAAGCGATGGGAATCAGGGTTCCGGACCTAGCCGCAGATCTCCGGCCGCGCTACATTTCTCACCGTGGCAAGTTCATCACTGTCAAGCGGCTCCGTACTTGAGTCCTTATCAGACCAAATTCAAACGAAATTCAAAAGCGACAAAACGATCTTGAGCTACTACGAGTGGTTCGACCTCGTGCTCGAAAAACCTCGCGAGAACTTACGTTCATCGAGTCAATATATCCGAGATGTGTTCGATTACTACGGGCGGACTGAGCTCGAACGACCACAAGGCAACCAAACGAGATTCAATCTATTCGATTCTCCATGGGATAACGGAAAAGGTCGAGTCGCTGGACAGGAACAAGTGCAGCAGGAAATTTATCGACTCATTTCGAACTTCATTAAGGACGGAAAAGTATCAAAGCTCATATTGCTTCATGGCCCGAACGGCTCAGCAAAAAGCACGCTCGTGCGCTGTATCCAATCCGCGATGGAGCAGTATTCTCATACAGCCGATGGCGCTGTTTATACTTACGCCTGGATATTTCCTTCCGAAAAGATCAATAAAGGTTCTCTAGGGTTTGGTTCGAATAGTTCTGGCTCAGATTCACCTCACTCGTCTTTTGCTCACATCGGGTCAGAACAAATCGATGCACGACTCCCTTGTGAACTGTGTGAACATCCAATCTTCCTTTTACCCCGAGAACAAAGACAGAACCTCGTTGAGAAGCTCTTCGAA
This sequence comes from Myxococcota bacterium, assembly GCA_036337945.1. Taxonomy (GTDB): domain Bacteria; phylum Myxococcota; class Kuafuiibacteriia; order Kuafuiibacteriales; family Kuafuiibacteriaceae; genus JAYZDF01. Next base: position 572 of record JAYZDF010000003.1, on the reverse strand, counting down.
CAGGGGAAACTAAATAAGGAATTTATCCCGTCACGATATATTCTCGAAGGTGATTTATCTCCACGCGACCGAGCAATATACGAAGCCTTGCTCGTCTCTTACGACGGCGATCACTCAGAAGTATTGAAACATATACAGGTTCAGCGAATTGCGATGAGTGTCAGTTACAGCAAAGGGGTTGCAACTATTGAACCTCAAATGGCCGTTGACGCAGCTTCTCAACAGCTTACGACAGATCGCTCTATTGCTAATCTTCCACGCTCTCTTCACCATATACCTCTTCATCAACTTGGTGGGCCACTTGTAAAAGCGAACCGCGGTCTTTTGGAGTTTTCTGACTTCCTCAAACGACCTCTCGAAGCCCTCAAGTATCTGCTGACACCGAGTGAGGAAGCGACCGTCTCTCTGCCTGACTTTAAGATTCAAATTGACGAGTTACTTATCGCTTCAACGAATGAAACGTACTTAGAAGCTTTCAAAAAAAATCCCGACTGGAACAGCTTCAAAGGCCGCATGGAGCTAGTCTCAGTTCCTTACCTGCTTCGCTTCAGCGATGAAATTGAGATTTATCG
>JAYZDF010000002.1:0-32783 GCA_036337945.1 Myxococcota bacterium | reverse complement strand
GTCGACTATGCATTAACGCACTCTTGTTACGACCCAGCGGAAAATGGAGCGGCCTGCGGTGCCTGTGATTCATGTCGGCTCCGAGCCAAAGGTTTCCTTGAAGCAGGAATAGCAGACCCGACTCGATACGTTTGAAAAGTTGCGGAAAAACTGGGTTACGCTTATTTCTAAGTAGTCATGAGGGAGAGTCTAGGCTGGTTGAGTAATTGTGGCGACGAATCCACGTGCCGACAAAATTGGTTGGAACGTGCGGTCTCAGAAGTGCCTACCACGGTTCAATGCTGCGGTAACGAAGTACACCTCGTTCTATCGCTTGAAGAATTTGAACAAAAAACGCAGCAAAGCCTGACCTCTGCTGTTCCGATCGTACCATGTGCCGGACAACCAGCGATCCACTCAGCCCTAAACGCTAAGCAAGCTTCAGTGAGCCAACCCGATTCTGGGTATTCTGAACAACCACCGCCTCGAAGAATGCCAAAGGCAACAACCGCGCCACCCGCAATCGAGCCGGAGCACGTCACAAACCTTTATTGTATTCTGTCTAACGGAGACCGAATTAAGTGCGATAAAGAATCCATGATCATTGGTCGCAGTCGGACTTGCGATATCATCCTGCCTTCAGCGAAAGTATCTCGACAACACGCTTCTATTTTTCAGAGGAACGGAAAATGGCATATCGAAGATATGGGCTCCGCAAACGGTGTCTGGATAAACGGCCAACGGATCGCGGAAGCAACTGTAATTCGTGACGAAGATGTCTATACAATTTCGGATGAAACACTGACGTTTCAATTTCGCTAAAGGTCTACTTTATACGACCCATCTCGAATATCCGAGTACAGTCGCTCGGCGCGCGAAGTCGGATAAATCTCTTGAGCCGTCTTCAGTAAAATTTGAGCCTGCACAACATCGTCTTTGACCAATAACAATTGCACCTGGTCTAACATCGCAGTACTGGCCTGTTTGCGCTCGTTCTCTGATACTTTTTCATCTCGATATTTCTTTCGCTGTCCGGGTGAACTTAAAACTTCATTCGCTTTATCAAGCAGCTCAATCCCCTGTTTAGCACTAAGCTGAATTTGTCTTTCAGAGCTCTCGCTGTATTTGGCAAATTCTAACTTCTTTTTCTTGTAAGCCGGTTCAATTTCCCTGTCTGTGCAAGTCCAATGAAGTCCGAGAACTTCAAAGCAGCTCCCAGCGGCCATTATCGAAACCTTTTCCTTTACAAGGAGCAATAAATCTCTTGTTCGTTCAGCCTCAGTCTTCTTCAGAGCAGATTTGCCGATGGTCATAATGCCAAGAGCTCTTCCCAAGATTACATAGCGAAAAGTTTCGTTCGCAGTGAAGGCCGTCGCTTTCGCCAAATCTCGCAGATTTACGTTCACGCCCGCTGCTTTTTCGAAGAACCTTCGCTCTTTTTTCTTGAGTCCACCCGTCGCTTCATTTTGCTCGATTTGAACCTGAAAAACACGATCGAGGTAAGAATCTACAAAGTCCTCTATCTCATCGAGATGTTCTCGTCGAACAGCTTCGCGAAGAAGACTAACGATCAGTGTCGAACCGTTTGTAGGCACTAAACTTGCTTGAACTGGAGGTTCTTCCCAAAGTGAAATATCCAATTGACCTTTCTGCCAGAGCGCAAGTTCGAAAACTCGTTTCGTAACTTGCTGACGTAAACTATTATTCAGGGAACCTGAATCCAATTCTCCCATGGAGACAAGTGTTCGGCCCAATGCTTGATTTGTCTTTCCCGCTTTTTCTAATGCGGACTGTAAAGTTGAGCGCGAGATCTTTTTCTGCAGCACAAGACTTCTTCCAATTTTCTCGTGCTCGTCTTCGGGAGTGACTCTCGAAAAGACTATCGAACCGTCTCTTACCCAGAGTTCAATACATTTTTCGTCATTGCTAAACTTGCATACTCCTTCAACACCGTTGCGAAAAAGAAAGTCGAGTATCTTTACGAGCCAATCTTTACAAGCACGGATATCTGCTGGCTTGGCGTCTTGATATTCAAAAATATCAGCAATCGAAATATTTGAGGAAATACGTCCGTTATATTTGATCTGCGTTTTTCTTCGTGCCGTTTTCGAGGAGGAAGAATTTGACGACATACTCGCCTGTTGAACCTCTTTAGAAGGCGCTGGGCGCACTGCTATTTGAGCTAATTGCTCGTGGACCAAGCTGAGGTCTTGCAACATAAAACCTAGGCCACCTTCTCCTTGAAAGGCAACTCGGCCTTGCAGCTGCACTCTCTCTTCGACTCCGGGTATCACCAAAGTAAGATTCATCGAGGTTCCTGAAGCCAAAGCCTGCTCTTTGACCACCAAGGCTCCTTTGGAGATATTAGACGTAAACTGCAACACAAAATGCTGGAAGCTTTGAAACAACACCTCGCCGGTTTCGGCATTCAGGCTTGGTATTTCTTCAAGGGTTGGAACGACTTCGATCGAAAATTTTTCTTCTACCCACTTGGGTACACTTTTACTGAGCTCGGTGACGATTTCATTTAGTTTCGAAGAGTCGGAAACGAACAAGAGACCGGCATCACTTCCGACCTTGACTGCTTCACATTCGATAGTGTGCGCTTGGTATTTTATCTGGACACTGGCCGGCGGGGAAGTATGAACGTATACCGGTCGACCACTTACAAGCAAAAAGAGAAGACCCGCCATCTCTAGATGGTCGTCAATCTCTAGAGTATTCTCGGTAGACAATGAAAAACGGGAAAAAGCACCTGGGCTACTCGCAAGCGTCGCTTTCATTTGAGCAACGAGACTGTCTAAGTTAGGTAAACGAGCCGGTACCGAAGCTTGAGGGCTAGGAGAAGGCTGCGGCAAGGGCGCGGTTCTTCCCGGTAAATTCTGGTTTGGATATCGAACGGGAGCGGGCGCGCGAAAAGAATTAGCGACAGGTGCATTACCTGGCACGTGTCCTGGACGAACAAAATTTTGAGGCGAACCCTGCCGAACCATTGGCCGAGCCCCCTGTCCCGTAGGAATCGAAGGTCCACGCAGCCCAGAAGGATTGACGCCTCGAGGAACACCGGGATTCATTACTGGACGTTGCGGCAAAGGCGCACGAGGTGGCTGACGGTTCATCCCTGCCTGATGATGCTGTGCAGGAGACATATTTCTTTGAGGGCTCGCGGGATGCATAGGCCTCCCTTGGAGAGGTTGCGCAGGTGACGGCCTAGGCGAACTCAGACCTGGCATCGGTTGTTGCGGAGCTCTCGGTTGAGATTGAAGTGGTGCATGTGCACCTGCAGGTTGGGGCGCTGGAGAAGGTTGATGAACTACGGGACTCGCAGCAGGCTGAGGTAACGAAGAACTGCTCTGTTCAGTGGATGATGCGATCGGGCGTCCTTCCATCACCGCTTTTATGGACTCGATGCTTTCGTCGGGGATCCTCAGCGAAAGACCTAGGCCAACCGGAGCTTGTGCGGACACAAAAACAACCTCTCCATGGCAAACAACCCCACCCAAGTCTAACTTGAGGACGGTTCCATAAGAGAAAGACTCCGATGTACTCAAAAAGAGACTCTTCAGCGTAAAGTCGTTTGTCTCACATTCGAATTTGCGCCCATCGGGGGTATAAACAATCGCATTCGTCATAAGTGACCAAGATCGTGACGATTTTATCAGAAGAGTATGTACGGTGAAAATAAATGACTGAACATTATCAAGCCTATTTCTGTGAAGAGAATATATGGCATCTCGCCAGACGTATTTCAGGAGTCGTCCTGTTTATCAGCAATTCACAGAACCAATTTGCCATTTGGAAACAGAAACTCGCAGAGCAAGAAAAACAAGAGTCGTTCGGTCGCGACATGGCCTATATTATGTGGGATTACCATGTAGTGCTCGCGCACGGCCCACAAGAAACAAGTCGTTTTGAGAACCTCTCACAATACATCACCCAACAGGATTGTCTCATTTACGATTTCGACAGCATTTTGCGCAGTCCCTGCCCGGCCAAACACTATTTTTCAGAAAGTTTTCCCGTCGAAAAATATTCGACTTCAACAGACTTTCGGCCGCTCTTTAGAATTATTGAGGGAAAAGAATACGTGGAGCGATTCTGGTCAGACCGGTCTCATATGAAAAATGAAAGACAAGAGTGGAGTGCAAGCCCGCCTTCGTGGCCGTGTATCATGTCTAAAGAAAATGCCCCATTACGCTTGAGTGAGCTTCTGAACTTTCAGGAGCAACAAAATACTAGGCTTTTCAGACTGGAAGACTTTCTATTCTCGTAAGACAACGTCTAACGCAGGACAGGTAAGGGAACTGCGCTATCAACAAAGCTACCATTACCTAACTGTCCTTGCTCATTCGCACCCCAACAACGAGCTGAGCCGTCGATAAATACGGCGCACGAGTGTAGATCGCCGGTAACGACATCAACTGGCAGTAAGTTTGGTAAACCACTCACGGGCTGGGCCTCATATCGATACCCACCTGTTGTCCCGTCACCTAATTGTCCGTGACTATTTGAACCCCAACAATGAACGAGACCATCTGCAATCGCACATGCATGAAGACCTCCAACCGAGACCTGAGTAGCGAGTAAAAGACCAGTCACTGTGAATGGAAACGGACTGGAGCTGCCAGACTGAACAGCATATCCTAGTTGCCCGAAGGTATTGTCTCCCCAGCATAACACTGAGGCACCTGAGACACCGCAAGATGAAGTCCCTCCAGCAGAGACCTGGCTAAAGCTACTTACACCATCAACGATAAAGCCGCCTGTGTTGCGGTACTGTGATGTGAGTTCACCAAGACCAAGTTGACCGAATGCGTTATCCCCCCAACAGCTAATTTGACCGCTTTGTGTCGTGGAGGAAAGCATGACAGCACAGGTATGACGTGCTCCCGCAGAGGCTTGGACTACACCACCAACACCTTGCACCGGCACCGGCTGTGAACGGGCAGTCAGCGAACCGTCACCCAAATTTCCAGACTCGTTCGCACCCCAGCAACTCATTTGGCCATCGGTATGAACGGCGCAGCTATGCTGGCCGCCGTTTAGGACTTCTCGTACGCTGGTGAGCCCATTCACACTAGACGGGATACGAGTAAAAGCACCCGCTGTTGTATTTCCGAGTTGCCCATTCTCATTCGTCCCCCAGCACTGAGCGCTAGTTCCATTTCGAGCACAACTGTGGGCTCGTCCTAGACCTCGTGCCATCGAGGATGTCGCAACGTGAACGGGAACAGACTGAGGCGAGGAAGAGGCGCCTACACCTCCAGACTGGCCAACATCATTTGCACCCCAACAGTACGTTGAATTGTCATTGAGCACAGCACAACTATGTTGACCACCAAGAGAGATAGAGCGAATTGGAGCAAGATAGCACTGACAAACACTAGGCTCCCCGGAACATCCACATGCGGTTTCGATTTGACACGAGCTGTTGCATCCATCGTCGTTGGCCAAGCCGCCATCATCACATGTTTCGCTTCCAAGAACTAATCCGTCACCGCAGATGGGTTGGCAGTCACTCAAATCGTTCCCCATGCATATCCAGCCGGTTTCGATTGTGCATAAAGCGTCGCAACCATCTTGGTTAATGAGGTTTCCATCATCACAGCTTTCGTTACCAAACTTGATTCCGTCGCCGCATGTCACGGAGCATACGCTTGGTTCACTGACACAATCGTAACCTCGCTCGATTTGGCAGGTTGGTGCGCAGCCATCATTGGGCGATGTATTTTGGTCGTCGCATGTTTCTTGACCTCGAACAAAACCGTCACCACACACACCGGTACAGACGCTTGGGGAACCATCGCACATCCAACGCTGCTCGACCTCACAAATACCGCTGCAACCGTCGCCACTAATCGTGTTTCCGTCGTCGCATCCTTCCGTTCCTCGAACTAATCCATCACCACACTCTGGCAAGCAACGACCGATACCTGCCCCCACGCAAATCCAACCAGCTTCTTGCTCGCAAACGCTAGAACAACCGTCGTCGGCATCGGTGTTCTCGTCATCACATTGTTCCGTTCCGGATAAAATTCCATCCCCACAGACTGCACTGCAGACGCTCGGCAGTTCATCATTACAACTCCAGCCTAGTTCCACTGTGCATAAATCAGAGCAGCCGTCTCCGTTGACCGTATTTGCGTCGTCACATTGTTCACCTGATTTTTTCTCGCCATTGCCGCACAAATCACACGAGTCCGGGCCGGCTCCAGAACAAGTGTATCCTTTCTCGACTCGGCAGCTGTCATTACAGCCATCACGAACAAACAGATTGTTGTCGTCGCAGCCTTCGTTACCAACTACGATTCCATCGCTACAAATTTCTCGACAAAGCGACGGCGTCTCAGGGCTACACTCCCAACCGGCTTCAACACCGCAAGTAGATGAGCAACCATCGCCATCTTCAACATTGGCGTCATCACAGCTCTCGCGGCCGCTTACTTGACCATCCCCACAAATTGAACATTGGTCACGCGAACAATCTCGAGGAGGGATGTCGATCTTTGAGGTACAAGCCAACGTAAGTAAAAAAAGCAAAGACGCAAGATATCTAAGCATCATCGGGGAGCTCCTGGTTCAATCGAGATTTTGTCATCTTCTAGGTCGTCCTGCATTCCTGAAATGGGTTTGACTTCGTGATCCTTGACCACCAACTCTCCCGCGGCAGGCTTCATAAATAGCCATTCTATCCCTGACCAAATTGCAATTGCTCCAGCGGTTACCAATAGTGAATTCGCTGCCGCTTGAGCACTTGATCGATTTTCGTCATAGCTTATCGCTTGGTTTCGGAAGTTCTGATAGGCAGCGTTCTGATTGGTATCGGCGAGAGAACTCAAAGCCGTAGTCCGTTGGTCCTCTGCGCGGAAAGCAGCAATCAAGCGTTCAATTCCTGCGCCAAGAAAAATGGATGCCCCAGCTACGGAGCCCCATTTTCTCCAGGCCCAAACTTTTTCTTCTTCTTTTATTTCGTCCGGTGTCTTTGGGCGGGCGAGTATTTCTAAAACGGATGTCTTACTCGGAGCGACATCAACATTAACTTCACCAAGAGGTTCCTCTCCTAGGAAAATTTGAACGGGTACAGAGCCAGGACGAACTGTATTTGTCTCTTTGGGAACAAGGGCCTGTCTGCCGCTTCGAAGATCCCATGGCCCATCAACCAGTGCGAACTCTAATGACCCATATACTGGCTCAAGAACAATTTGGCCTTTCTGAGGTATAACAATCGGTTCTCCTTTCATCTCGATGTCAAATCGACGCGATGAAAATAAGTCTGTAGTTGATTTCAAGACAACAATGCCGCGGCCAAACGGAATCTCTTTGGTGAAAGTTTTCGATGAGAGCAATCCAAGCTTGTCCCCGTTTAGCCAAATTTCGATGGGCTCCTTGTCTTTTCCCTCTGTGCTGGCCCGCACAAGCAAAGTTCCAGTCCTAGTGGTTGGAGGGTTATTAATGAGCTGACCATCAGCAAGGTCTAATTTATAGACATCGTAGCCAGCCTTGTCTCGCATCTTTAGCTCGCTAGCGACGTCCTTGATGGCTTTGGAAAGTCCTTTTTCGTCACAGGAAGTTTTGGAAGCTGTCGTGAGATCAACATGTCCTGCGCTAATGTTGAAAAACTTTAATTCAAGTAAACACGCTTCTTCAGCTTTATTTGACTTTGAGCGCAGAAAGGTCGACCGAAGAGTTTTGGAAGCGCCCACTCGCTGCCCAATTCTGCTGCGACAATCATCATCCCAACAACTACCTCCACGAATTGCGGCACGTGTTTTCGCTTTGGCATCGTCAACTTGCGCTCGGGCCTTTTGTGCGGCTGCGTTCGCCCGAGCTGCTGTTTCTTCAGCAAGAAAAACAGCATACGCTGCACGAGCATCATGCGACTCCAAAGACACTTCTTGTGCTTCTTTAGCGGCTTGAATTCTTGCCTTTGCTTTGCGCGCTTCTTCTTCGAGCATTCGAGCGAGAGCTTCAAGCTCCTCTACCGACTTTTTGCCAGCAGGACCTCCATGCCCTCCCGCCTCAAGGGCTTTATTAATGGCTAATCGAGGCACAGTCAGAAAACCACTCTCAGTCGCAATGACGGCGTTAAGGTCCGCCGTCAGCTTAGCCAGAGCGGCATCTTCGATTTTCGGAAGTTCAGGAGCAGCTATGGGGAACACCGCGATGACAGCTCGCCCTCTGCCTTGATCTTCGCCCTGTGCCTGAGCCGTGGGAGCGATGACTAACAAAGTGCAAAAACTCACCATGATGGTTTTAGCAATCGTGAGGAAATTCATAGTGATGGGGAGAGACTAGCGGACCTTCCATTCCACGTCGATTGTCAGCCACGGATAAGAGAAGATTCGTTGAATTACCCGTTATTGCTCGTGTATTCCTAAATCGCACATCAAAAAACTTGTCATTTTTTGGCCCTAAGACTACATCAATGCGTGGAATCCCGTCTGTAGCTGGCGCGCGGCTCGGTCTTCAAAACCGATGGGGGCTCCTTGTGGGGGTCTCGGCGGGTTCGATTCCCGTGGGGTTCCGCCAATTTCATCTACGAAAAACCCCTACCTGACAAGGCAATTTCGTACGACACCGGTAGCTTCTAGGATTGACCAGATCGAATCATTGATCGAATTCTCCTTACACTAATGATTCAGTGGAAAGAACTTTACCGCTCGCATGTTGAGTCGCTCACTAAGAATAGTCAACTTGCCTTGCAAGAAACCGATTACGACCAGCTCGTCATCCACTCAGGTCGGCTGATCCGGAAGTCTCAATTCGATGACCAAGATTTTCCGCTTAGGACCGTGCCCATGTTCGAATGGTGGACGGATCTCCAATGGTCAGATTCCGCGATCATTATTGGAAAAAATCGGGAGCCAGAGCTTATCGCACTTCGGTCCAATAGTTTTTGGGAAAGGCCAAAAGAACCGAACTGGGAAATCGTTCGAGCAGGTCTAGAGGTTAGCGAAGTTACCGCAATAAGCGATCTGAAAACGAAAATCGAAGGCCGCGGAAAAACGGCCTACATTGGTCACGGGGAAGACGTTATCGAACAGCTCGACGCAAATGCGGACCATTTAAACCCTTCCGGCCTCATTGAAAAACTTCATGACTATCGTGCAACCAAAACAATCTATGAAATCGAATGTATGGCCGAAGCTAACAGGATTGGAGCAAGAGGACACGCCGCCATTGAAAAAGCCTTTCGAAGCGGAATACGTTCCGAGCTTCAACTGCATCTCGAATACTTGAAAGCATCACATCAGGACGACAGTGAAACGCCATACAAGAACATTGTCGCCCTCGGAGACGCCGCAGCAATTCTTCACCATATGCATTATCGAGATGTACCCGAAGCAAAAACGCTCTTGGTTGATGCTGGAGCAAACTTTCGCCGATATCCATCAGACATCACGAGAACGTATGTCATCGAAGAAGACACAGAAGAAACAAGCCTTTTTCAAAACATTCTTAGTCGAATGGAAACTCTCGAGCAGGAGTTATGCAGCCGCGTAAAAGTAGGTGATTATTTTGAAGATCTTCATAACTATGCACACGAACAAGTCGGCCAGATCCTCATCGATCTCGACATTGTTCACTGCTCACTTGAAGAAACTCTAGAGACGAATCTCACCCGAAAGTTCTTCCCGCATGGTCTAGGTCACTCCATCGGGATTCAAGTCCACGACGTTGGCTGCCTAAAGCGAGCACCAAAAGAACGAAACAAATGGCTCAGAAACACGACAAAAATGACGCCATATCAAGTCTTCACCATCGAGCCTGGCTTGTATTTCATCGATACTTTGTTGGACGAACTTAGAGAGAGTGAACAAGCAAGCCAGGTTGACTGGAAAAAGATTAAGATGATGAAACCCTACGGCGGTATTAGAATCGAAGACAACATCGTCGTACTACCTGAAGAAAGCGAAAAAGCTTTTCGAAATTTGACAAGAGAAGCATTTGCAGAAATCTAATTTACGATCGACGCGAACTCAGAGAAAACGCGACGAGCGAACTCAGAAAATCCTCAACACGGCGGAGAAAATCATTGTTAAGGAAAGCCTGGATTCCCTAACAATTCATCGTTTGGCTAAGAAGCTAGACTATGCACCTGGTGCCCTTTATCGATACTTTGAATCAAAAGAGGCTCTTTTGACCGAGCTTAGCTGCCGTGCAATCAACAGAATTCACGCTAAACTTCAACAGGTAAAACAAAGTGAGTTGTCCGACGAGCTTACCGCGCCAGAAAAAACTATCTCTCGGATAATTACGTTAGCAAACCTTTATTGCAACCTTCACATCGATGACCCAGCAGCCTTTTGTCTACTGGGAAGTCTCCTCGGTGACCCAAGGAAATTGCTTGATGATACACAAGCAAAACTAGTTCATGAACGAACAGTACCTGTCCTATTGGGATTGTCGGAGCTAATTGAAGAAGCGATACAAAGCGCTGCTATCGCTCCGGGAGACCCGACGGAAAGAGCGATCTCTTTTTGGGCTGGGTTGCAAGGAGTTACCCAGCTTCGTAAGTTGTTACGTCACCCAACTAACCTTAAAGAAATGCTTGATCCAGATAGACTGGGGTTGCGTTTGGTCTCTGATCTTCTCGTGGGATGGGGAGGCTCTCAAGAGATGATACGAGATGTGCAAACAAAGCACACCTTACTAAACACCTGACTTTCGTATCAGATGGACTCTAGCGGTGCACTCTCTAGCTTTCCTCTGTATGGGTCTTCCGGCCAATGAGGATCATCACCATGAAAATATGCTCGCGAACTTTGATAACAATTGACCCGACCATCCATGTCAGCAACTAAGGAAATCATCCCGAAGGTTATTCTATTCAGGAACACCGCGTCTGGCGGCATATCCAGCTTAAAGACATTCGGATTTTCAGTGAACATCTCTTTGAATGTTGTCATCGGCTGAAAGTTTTTGAAGTCGAAATTGTCGTCTACTAGGTACCCTTGGTAGAGATATCGCATTAATTCTCGAAAAGCGGCGTAGTCGAAGTCGACCCCTTCAAGGACAAAACCAATATCTTTTGCTACGGAACAAATTCGGTCTTCGTTATCTTCATGAATAGCTCGACACATCTCTATCCATAATTTTCGTCTCTCGCTAGGAAACGGCCGCACGCAGCCGTAATCGAAAAACACTATTTTTCCGCCTTCTAAGAACAGGTAGTTGCCAGGATGCGGGTCACAGTTAAACAGACCATCCATATAAAAGGAACCCATGTAAAACCGATAAAATACGTTAGCTACGCGATTTCTTTCTGCTTGAGTAGGAGATGTCTCCAACCATTGATAAAAGGTCAAACCTCGATAAAACGAAGTCGTGAGTACTTTTTCACTGGAGTAATCAAGGTGAACCTCTGGCACGACAATGAATGGATGGCCCTCATATCTTTTCCGAAAAGCTCTTTGGTAACTCGCCTCTTTTCGATAATCACACTCATCAAGTAGTCGTTCTTCAATTTCTTTCATGATGGCAGGCACATTCGTTCGAAAAAAGAATAAGCGTTGAAACAAGCTCATGACCTTGGCATTTTTGAGGTCAGCTTTCATCGCCTCGGCTATACCGGGGTACTGAATCTTTACGGCAACCTCTTGCCCATCGTGTAATCGAGCTCGATGAACCTGTCCGATACTCGCTGCCGCTATTGGTACCGTATCAAACTCCGCAAAACACTCTTCCGGAGATTTGCCAATTTCATTGATAAACTGTTGGCGGACCTCGCTATATTCGATGGCCGGGGCATCACGCTGCAAAATTGCCAACACCTTTTGTGCTTCAGGGGGGAGGAGACCATCGAGATAACTAAGCATTTGCCCAAGCTTCATCGTTACTCCGCGCATTTCACCAAACACCTCGAGCATTTCCGCGGCAACCGCCTTTTGAGTCACAATCGCGGCAGCGTCTTTCGCTTTTTGAGTCAGACTACTCCGCGCCTTTTGAGCAATAATTTTGCTACCGCTACTCGCGGCCAGTTTTGACAATCGAAAAGCGCGACCGATTCGACCAGTTGCAATTCTTTTCTGTGTTTTGGAAAGCTTTTCACGAACTAGATCCTCAGACCCACTCAGGAGGGTCTGTAGATGCTCCGGCAAAGCATTCTTTTCATCATCTCGGGCCATTTTCGCTAGTCGCCTATAATCTTGATGAGGATTCGCTTATCGCGCCGTCCATCAAACTCTCCGTAAAAAATCTGTTCCCAAGGTCCAAAATCGAGTTCCCCGTTGGTTATCGCTACTACGACTTCGCGTCCCATAATTTGTCGCTTGTGATGAGCATCGCCGTTATCTTCGCCAGTGCGATTATGATGATACTTTTCCGGGCTGGCATCAAATGGCGCCAGCCATTCAAGCCAGCGTTTGTAGTCTTCGTGCAATCCTGATTCATCGTCGTTTATGAAAACACTCGCCGTAATATGCATAGCGTTTACTAAACACAGGCCCTCGGAAATACCGCTGGCTGATACCTCTCGCTGCACGGCGGACGTAATATTACGAAAACCCATGCGTTCAGGAATATTGAGAATAAGCGTTTTACGATGGGATTTCATGGGAGTGTACTGTCAATAGCACGGGGTTCTTTGGGTTGGCGATACAAAGTCATGGTCTGGTGCGCGTAGAGGTGAGTGTTTCGAGGTAATTTTGAGCCTCGGTTGATCGGGGATTGAGCTCAAGAGCTCGGCGGGCAAACTTGAGCGACCTACTTTTACGACCAATCTCGGCGTAGGCCTTGGCAACCAAATAGCTAATATCACTCATTTTTTTTCTGTATCCGCCGTGGAAATGTTTCGGAGTTATTTTGGAAGCTCGAGCCAGGTATCGAAGAGCGGACTTCGGGCGATCAACAGACAACAACTTTCTGGCCTTAGAGTACGCTCGATAGGCGTCTACCCACTTTCTGCAGCGGGAACAGGGTTTTTGGTGCTCACGGAGTAATTGGAGTCCGACGCGGTAGCTTTGGTTCGGTCGTGAAGTCATCAAACATTCCTCCGGATGATCGTACACATCAGGAATCCCGATGATCGCATGCGCAATTTCATGAGCGAGAAGATAATCGCCGAGAATTTCAGCGCGCTCTTCCGAGTGCGCGGGCTTACCGTCGAGTTCAGAAAGCCAGGTGATGGGCGTGTCGATTGCAAATGTTGTCACCAAAAGTGCCGCCTTACCCAACGCGTTTCGGTGAGGATTTAGGGTAGCGATTCCTCCGACTTTCGCTTTGCCAAAAAAAGCATGAGGGTGAGGTTCGCTCATTACATCCGCCATAATGAAAGCATTTGTAATGACCACATCAAAATTGCGCTGCTCACGGAGCGCGCAATTCCAAGCAGCAAAAGACTGCTCTGTGGAATACTTCGGCCTAACAAGAGCTTGCTGTGAACGTGTTTTGGTCTCCGCTAGTCTTTGAACGGTCGCAACATATCGATCGACTAGATGTTCATATACCCCATCATAAGTTGGAGAGCGTTTTAGTTTTTTATCTGTGACAAAGGACGTAAGAGATTTTAGAGACCATCGCTTCAAAAACTTCTTCGCTTTTTTCTCGTAAGGTTCAAACTCCTTGGGCCCTGTTCCTCGATACCGTTTCGATATTTGACTAAGGCAATATTTCGAGGTTTCGAGGGGAGCCTGCTGCATAAAATCAGAAACACTCAGAGAAGAAGTCACAACGAAATAAGGTTTTTGCAAACCAAACCGAATTTCAAAGCTCTTTGCAGCGGACTCGAGAGCAGCGGCAATCAAGTCCTGATTGATTTTCGGCAATTTTGGGTCACTGACAATTGCGACCTCTAGAACGAGCTCAGCGTTCTTAGGCTTGGAAGAGTAAGGTACATGAGCAGAAATCTTGGATTGCAGCGCCCGAGAAGACGTTATCGTCTTTTTTACATGATCTTTAGGCGCTGGCTTTTGTGCTAAGCCATGTGAAGTCAGAGTAAGAGCAAAAAAAGTCATCGCAGGCGCGGAGGCGAAATTTTTTTTTGAGCGAACCAAGCTGAATAAAATCCTTCCCTAACTCACTATACACCTAGGAGCTCAATGGCCGCAGTACTTCCATAAGTAATACTTATAGAAGCCCCCATCGTCGACGTAACCACCACTCTGCGCCAAGAAGACCAATCAAAAGAACAAGACACAAAGTAGTGTCCCAGATAGGCACCTGTTCCGTTCGATTAACTTCAATGCGATTTGGTTGTTTAATGGATACCTTCGGCAAGCGTTCGCTGACCTCTTGATATTTTCCACCCGAACTCTCTGCGAGAGCCTTCAGGATGTCCGGACGAGGAAACGGAGCCTGCAGTTCTGATTCAGCGGCTTCGACAACCAGTGGTTCCTCAGACTCACCCAACTTGACTCCTTCTTGGTAAGCAGTAGTACGCAACCGGTATCCGCCCGCTTCAAGTCTGCCAAGGTTCACAATGGCTTTGCCTTCGTCGTTAGTTTTCGTAGTCATTCTTTTCAATACGCGCTCTTCACCAGGATCTTGCCTAATAAGTTCGGTCTCGATGACAGCATTTGAGGTTCCTCGATAGTCGACACCGACAACAGTAGCCTCCGCTTTTACGTCCTCACCAACAGCATGGACGGAACGTCCCGTAGATAACCGTACTCGCGCCAATTCAGGGTCCTTGATGAGCCAGCGTAATGACTGACTCCAAAAGCGATCAAACTCGCGGCCGGAACCTTCGTCCGCAGCTGCGCCGAAACGCCAGAACCACATCGAGTCAGTATTGACGGCCATTGTTCTTCCTTTGCCAACATCTCTGACCGAGACTATCGGCGGATTTCCAGGAAGCGAGGGGTGGGCCAGAAGCGCTTGGGCTTGTGGCATTAGCCCCAGGCTCACGTTTGAACCCGCTAATTTTGGAAGGCGGGCAAAAACTGATTCCTTTGGTTCTCCTGGCTCCCCAATTTGGGTAATCGGATGGTCGCGGCCTTGCTCCGTCAAACGGGGGCGATATTCCGTTGGATCCCAAGAGCGCATTCCCGACAGCCTGACCGGCAAAACAGAAGCGAGCGGAGTACCTGCGTAAAATCCATCGTCAAAAGATTGGTCACCTCCGATCATAAGAAATGAACCACCTCCAAGGACATATTCTTGAATATTCCTTAGATAGTGAGCCATTCGGTATGGTCGATAGTTAAAATTTTGATAAATGACGACATCGAAAGTCTCAAGTTCCTTTGTGAATAACTCGTTGACCGGAAATGGGATTAGGGCAAGCTCATCTTGGGATGCTCGTTGCGTGTCTGTCGGTGTACGCAAAATAAAGAACGATATCAGATCGATGTTTGGGTTACGCTTCAGGAGTTCTCGCAAAAACCTTTCATCCCACGAAGGACGACCAGCAACTTGTAGGACTCGAATTCGGTCGCGAATGACCTTGAGGACTAAACTACGACTATTGTTGATCTCAACGGCTTCCCCTTCCTGGACAGGGACTGATACTTCATACGCCAGCTTTCCTATTTCTCGAGGTTTGAACTCGAATGAAACACGAGACTTACCCGTTGCATCAAAGACGGCTTCTTTCGTGGCGACGATTTGACCGTCCTTTTTCAACGAAACCATTGTAGACGATAGACGAAGCCCTCTCTGCTCAAGGTCGACATCAATCGCGACAGTATTGTGAACGAATGCAAAATCATCACCGACGATTCGGCTAATTGCGAGGTCTGCTGATGATGACGCTCCTGAGAAACCAAAGGTATAGATAGGCACTTCCAGCGCCTTCGCTAACTTCGTAGCGCGCTCAACTGTCAGTCCAGTGGTGTCAGTGCCGTCTGAATAAATCAAAACTGCACCAAGGTCTCGACCGCTAGAATTTTGACTTAGGTCCGAAAATAGACCTGCAATGTTTGTCTCTTTTCCTTTTGGGTCAATTGGCTGCAGGAGCGTATCAACAGCACGAGTACGATCCGAAAAATATGCTTTTTCCACGAGAGCGCGTTGGGATAATTCATTCAGCGTAGCAGCATTTTGTGACAGATGGCTCTGAACGGCCTGCAATCGCGTCCCTTTTCGCGTGGCTAAAGACATTGACTTTGAGTCATCAACATAAACCGCAATTCGTGACCGAACTTTTGAAACAGCACGGAGCTCGATCACAGGCATCAAGATGAGAATCAGAATCGTCAACGCAGAGAGAGTGCGAAGAGTAAGTACAATAAAACGATGTTTGATTTTGAGGCGTGATAAACCGGTAGCAGCCGCGACGACCGCAAAAATTGCGAAGATTGCAAAAGCAATTCTCGCCTCAGTAGATATCGCACTAGCAAGCGATAGCTTCCAGTCATTATATAGTTCTGGTTGAATTTGCGGAGCAAAATAGCGAACCAAAAACTCAACAAACGCCACGAATGTTCTCCTTCTCAGTATTGTTCTAGCGACGGCGCTTTAGGATGAAGGGCGTGTGTACCAAGTCAGCCTTATAATCCAAACACAAGGCGTACATGATTATGTTGATTCCAAGTCTAAAAGCCATTTCCCTTTGGCGCTGCCCACCCGGTGTCACCTGAAACTCCCATCGACCAAACGGGTCTCGAGACCAGGCGCCAGCGAGATCGTTTTGGCTGTAAATCACCGCCGCACGATTGTCGATTTCGATATTTTCCAAATAAGGCACTCGAAGCGTGCGACCGGCTTGTTGATCAACAAGGTAGAAAGACTTGTAGACCACATGCTTAGGGTCTAATCGCACAAAGCTTTGCTCAGGCAAGATTCTCTCAAACGCTCTACGTATAGAGAGGTCGAACGCGCCGGACGGCTCTGCATCCGAGTTATCCACTAAAATAGTGCCACCATACCGAATATAACGGCGCAAACGTCTAACTTGTTCCTCTGATAATTCAGGAAATCCACCCGTACCGGTCCAATACAAAAAAGGGTAACGAAAGAGATTCTCCGCCTCCGCCTGCATCGGCATCACTTCTAATTTAACTTCGATACTGGTCCTTTGCGTGGTTTCCCAGAGTAGCCGGGACATACCGTAAGGACGGGAATTCCAGTTACCCTCCGTTTGCAACTGCACAACTTGGAGGTCAGACGCCCCTGCTGCGCCAATCAGGAAGGGACCGGTGAGAGCGCCGCCCAGAAAGACGCGGCGTGAGAAGTGAGTTAGCACGTACGACTAATTACTTGGCTCGAAAACGAGAGGAAATTCAACATAAACCGCACCACCGTCCGGTTTTGGAAAACGCCAGGTTCGAGAGCGCTTCTTAATACACGAACGAACCTCATCGCTACCGACATTATCAGTGGGGAAATCAAATTCAGCCACTTTGCCAGATTCAAGAATTTCAAAACCGATCACGATTTTGCCTGAGAGCTTTGGATTCCTCTTGAGTGCTCGTTCATAGCAGTCACGAACACCTGAGATGTATCGCTTCATCGCTTTTTGAACTTTATTAGGGCTGAGTTCGCCATCAACTTCAGGAGCCTGAGTATCAACTCGACCACTAACCTTGGTCTCGACCTTATTTCCTGTTTGAACGCTACCGCCGCCAGCGGTACCCATATCACCGATTCCAGTTGCTTCTCCAGCGCCACCACCGCGAGTAGCAGAGCTGCCGTCTTCAGCGATATCGACCCCCTGAATGCCTGACATCGCATCACCTAAGGAGCCGTCTTCATCACCACCATCACGGAAAACATCCGCGAGGGCACCAGCCTGACCGCCACTGCTTTTCACACCGATAACCCCAAGAAGTCCCTTGCCAGCAACTTTCTTGGTGATCGCAGCTTTACGAGCTCGGGCAGCTGCTTCCTTGTCAACAGGCTTTGCTTTGCCCTTCGACTTCGATTTGTTGGCGACTTTCTTTTTGTCTTTCTTCTTCTTGTCTTTCTTGGGCTTGTCTTTCTTTTTGGCCTGCGCCTCTTCCTCTTTGCCCTTTTCCTCTTCAGGAGCCTTCACTGGATCTCGAGGAGGCTCAGGCTCACGATCAGGCATGATAAGCTTTTGATATCTCTCTGAGATCTGCTCAATCGAAGTGGGCTCAACATAGGTTTGCTGTCCGGCGTAAGCCACGAAAGATACGGTACACAGAGTGACAGCGATAAGAATCGATGCAAACTGCAGGTCTAACGTCGAAATCAGTGAACCGCGAAGTTCGAGAGGCAGGTCGTCACGCCCAGGTTTCGATGGAGGCGCAACGAAGTTGAACATAATCCGAACTTGTTCTTTTGGATCTGTTCCGAACAGAATCTTCCCTTGGGTCTCATCGGAAATTTCTGTCACGAAGAAGTTGCCCTTCTTTTGTGTTGAACTGTCTTCGCGAAGTTTTCGCAGGCTAACGTAGCTGCCTGAACCGGTCTTGACTTGACCATCCATATCTTCGCTAAACCGTAGATAGTACTTGCCGCCGGTATATTCGAAAAGTTTCATTTCATCCGGCAGGTGATCTGCAGTAATTTGGAACATTGCTCCGTTTTTCTTGCCGAAAGTTACCGTTTCACGCTTGCGAAGCCTACGTTCTTCAACCAGTTTGCCGCTCTGGATGACGCCAATGCGAAGAACCTTCTTTGCTGCGGAGCTGTTTGATGCGCTCTTATTCGTCATTTCAAATCCATATTCCTATCAAAAAGGAGCCTTGTTGACTGACTCAACAATCTTGGGAAGAAAACTGTTCTTTAATTCTAGACCTTCAAAGTTTAGGTTCGAACGTTGCAGAATATAGAAGGCCTGCGGTTTTTGAATGGTACCTTCGATTTTAAATTCACCCAGTCGAATGACTTTTGACCGGCGGCGGCGGCGGCGTTGTGCATCCGAATCGGCCGGGTACAATGTCACTGCCATAAAGGTCGCAACTGCGAAGATCACTCCGAACACTCGAAGTTTTTGGTCCTGAAAACGTTTCACTACTTCTCCCTAACGTATGATGGTTCGTATCGATCTACCGCGACTCCCGCCTTATTCTGTGCACCATTAGAACAGTGCGTCCAGAGGGCTCGCGAAATTCACTGTAAGACCGATAGTTTTCCCTTATTCTTTCGTCTCCGTTTCGGCTCCAGCCTTTGTTTCTTGTTCTGCCGCTTTTCTTGCCTCTTCAGCTTTCTTGGCTTCTCTGGCTTTTTTACGAGCTTTTCGCTCCGCACGACGTTTTTCGGACTTTATCCTACGCTTTTCACGTTTCAAGCCACGTTCGACTTCTACCTTGTAGCCTTCAATTTTCTCTGCAGTCTCCGGAGTGACGTTATCTCCCACAGCAGCGAGATACTTGTTGAAGTTATCTGTTGCAAATTGCCAACGCTCAAGTCTGTCCACCCCATCAATGGCATTATCCAAAAAGAGTAGGCCAAGATTAAAGAGACTTTCATGCTCTTCGCTATCTAGTTCCAAGGCACGCTGGTATGCGTCGCGTGCTTCTTTGTAGCGTTTTGCCCCTTTGAGCGCATTACCGAGATTGACATACGCTTTGGCGAACATTGGATACAAGGCGACCGCTCGTTCAAGGGATTTGATTGCCCCCTCGTAATCATGAGCCTCGACGTACAATGCCCCCAGATTATTGTGAGCCTCGGGGAGGTCGTCGCGAAGAGCAGTCGCTTTCGCAAAGGTTTCTGCCGCTTTGGTTTTGTCGCCCTGGGCGAGATAAACAAAACCTTGATTGATCCAGATATTTGCAACCGACGCATCAACTTCTCGAGCTCGGATCAAGACGCTTGTTGCCAATTCGTATTGACCACGACGATAAAAAACAGAGGCAAGATTCACCAACGCACCAATATTTTTTTCATCCGCTTTAAGAATCTTTTTCGCTTCCGTTTCGGCCGCGTTAATTTTTTCACTCGCAAGCCAGACTGAAATCAGTCGATTTCGAAGGCCGAGATCGGCCGGATGCCGACGAATTGCATTCAGTAGAATTTGTTCAGCAGCCTTTGGTTGATTTTGACGTAGTGCAAGATTCGCTAGATTCTCAACCGCGGCTAAGTAACCGTCGTCGGCTTGGATTGCCGCTTCATACGCTTTTGCCGCTTCTGAGTATTTCGACTGACGCTCGTAAACAACCGCCAAATTATAGTGGGCAGCAGCAAATTTTGCATCG
The DNA here is from genome assembly GCA_036337945.1 of Myxococcota bacterium. GTDB lineage: Bacteria > Myxococcota > Kuafuiibacteriia > Kuafuiibacteriales > Kuafuiibacteriaceae > JAYZDF01. The sequence goes on along the minus strand of JAYZDF010000002.1, from coordinate 12,759 downwards.
GCCGTAATGGCGTTTTGGTAGCTTTGGATCGCCGCTTCGAGGTCTGTTTGAGCCCGAGTATTACCTTCAAGCAAAAAGCGTTTCGCCGTCGGATTAATATTAGACTTAGCCTCGCCTTCTGCATGAGCTGTAAACTGGATACTCACGACCAGACATAAAGCACTCGCGGTGAGCGCGAGTTGTTCAACTACTCGTTTCATTGCGCACCTCCAGCTTGGCTTGTGGACTTACTATTTCGAGGCTCTCCCGAGAGCGTATCCAGTCCGTGACCTGAAATCGTGAATCTTTGCATAGCTGCCTTACCAGGTTTCTGAACCGGGAATTCATCGGGCTTATACTTGTTGAGCCCTTCAAGTGTCTTTTGCGACCATTGGTTAGTCACCTTAGTTTTTCGCGCTTCCTTGTAGGCACGACGGTACGCGCTTTCGGCCTTTCTTTCCAAGACGGATGCCTGATTCTCCAGCTGCAGCTTGTATTCATTAGCAAGCTCCTCGTTGTTCTTGAATTCAGGAGGAATCTCCGCACCGAACATCGCTTCGGCAAATCTCTCGTAGGTGTAACCAATTCGGTAAAGAGAGGCGAGCGTCGTCTCGACTCGTTTATATTTGTAAACCTCTTTGTACGCCTTCTCGACGGTACGTTGAAGCTGGGCTTTCCGTTTTAGAGATTTGACTTGTTTCTTACCGGTTCCAACCAAACGAATGCTGTCATATCCACGGAATTTGTCTTCCGCTAGTTCGAAAGCGCAATGAGCGGCGTAAGTTGCCGCTCGATCCTTAGATCGGAATCGGCGTTTGTCATATTCGGAAACACAATTCTGAAACGCTCTGACTGCAAGCTTTGATTTGCCGCGTTGAATATTTGCATCTCCGATCTTTTGGTAGGCCTCAACGATTCTCTGCTTTTGCCCGGCGTTACGTGAATACTTATCTATAAAGTCATCCAAGACTGAAATCATTTCAGGCCAGGCCTTCATCTTTTCGTAAACAATTGCACTTCGGAAGAACATCTCTCCAGCATCTTCTCGCGATGGGAAAGTCGTCGCGTAGCGCTTGAACGTTACGGCAGCTTGGTCATACTGCTGCAGCTTCTCAAGCGTAACTGCCGCATTGAACAACGCATCGGCACGATGTTCTGATTTTGGATATCGATCGACCAAAGTCATGTACGCTTTGATCGCGCCAGCAAATTCAAATCCTTTTTCATAATTTACGCCAACCCGGAAAAGCGAACGGTTGGCGAGGTCAGACTTAGGATAGGAATCTACGATGCGTTGGTAAACGTTCGATGCGGCATCAAACCTTTTGACCTTCTCGTATGCGATAGCAGCGTTGAACAATGCTTTGTCCGCAAATTCGTGTTGTGGTGCTTCATCGACCAACTGCACGTAGAGCGTAGCCGCATTTTCAAAATCACCGGCTTCGTTTAATTGTTCGGCCTTCTTAAATACCGCACCCACCTTGAACCGTCGAAGGTCATCGACGAGTTTTTCTTGGGCTTTTTTATCTTCAGATTTCGCGAGCACTGCTTTGTCGCCATTAATATCAATGAGTTTTTGCGACCATTCTCGAACTTTGTCCCAGTCGTTGTTGGCCAAGTAACTCTCAATAATTAGGTTCGCACTATATCGAGCGACCTCTGTCCCCGGGAACTTTTCAGTAATCGACAAGAATCGACCGCGAGCTTCTTCAAGTTGCTCGTGATTGTAGTAAATTTCCGCCACGCGATAGGCGACCGCCGGTGCGCGATCACTCTTCGGAAGAATCTTCATGAATCGGTCCGACGCAGAGACAAGCTGCAGGCGAATTTCAGCGATGTCTTTAGGTTTGATGGGCGCACCATTTCGCTCTGCAGCAGTTAAGAATTTTTCCTTTGAAAGTTGACCTGACTTCTCAAGCTTTTCGACGAACTGTTCGTACGAAATCACCGCAGAAAGTGCCGCCGCTTCGAGATGTCGATTGTTTGCGTTGCTGTCGCGAACAAGAGCGTATTGTTCCGCTGCTTTTTGAAAATCGTCTCCGTAATACAAACATTCTGCGAGATAGAAATTGAAGTCGTATGAGTTTTTAGAGTCAGGAAATCGGTTCAAGTACGTTTGGTATCCACTCGCAGCCCGACTGTACGAATCCCGCGCACGAACCAATTGATTGTTTTGTTTGTATGCCTGAGCCTGCTGATGGTTATAAATAGCTGCGCGATACAAAGAGCGTTCTGTAAGCTCTCTAGCTCGCTCGACGGCTGGTTTATCATCGCGATTAGCATTGAACCAAGCGCTGCCTTCGTCGTATTTGGCGACCAGCGCTTCGCGAGCTTTCGTAGCGCCTGAAAAGTCACGAACACGTTCAAAGGCAGTGATGATACGAGATTGAATCTCGGGATTGTATGGAGCATCAGGATATTTATCCCGAGTCTTGCGCATGACGTCGATAGCCAATTTGAAACGAGTTTGGTCAAACAAGATTTCACCAAACCTTTTCCACATTTCTCCTACATAAGGTCGGTCATCAAGCTGACCGAGAACGTCTTCCGCTTTGGCTACGCCTCCCCACTTTTCGTCAGCGAGAGAGATGGCGATGTACTGCAACGCTTCAGCGCGAAGCTCAGAACCTGTTTTACCAGTGAGTCGTTTTTGCTCATCCGCGTAATCAACCAGCTCAACAAAACGACGTACAGATTCATCAAACATATCGAGTCGATAATGCGTCCATGCGAGTTTATAGAGAGCCTTGTCATAGTATGGGCTGTCAGTGAACTTGAGAACCTTGGTGTAAATATCTACGGCACCCTCCAGTGCCTCTCGGGTGTTTTGATCGAAGTAAATTTCACCAATACGGGTAAGGACCTCGGGCAAGAACTTACTCGTAGGATGCGAGTCTACAAGAGACTGATACATCGCCAGAGATTTTTCTTCCTCGCCCTCTTCTCCGTAGCTGTACCCGAGCAAATAACGGGCAGCATCAGCGTGACGATAAGCAGGAAAGCGTTCTATCAATTTTTCGTAAATGCCAATCGTGTCTGAATAATCTGGCGCTGGAGGTTCAGGTTCAGCAGCAATCTCACCGCGATCGAAGGCGGCAAGCACATTTTCATATTCTTCGGTGTTTGAAAGATAGTCGTCACTCGCACGCTCAAAATAAAGTTCCGCTAACCGAAACATTGCGTCCGGCGTGTAGTTTTGGTCATTGGAGTATTTGTCTAGAAACGCTTCAAATCGCTCGATGGCTTCTTTGCGACGGTTTCTTTCTTTACCTTCGAGATCGCCAATTTGAACGTCGAATTGGGATTCAATCTCTTCGCGCTTTTGATCGTATCGGACCTTAATGACATCCTTTATATCTTCACCAAACGATTGGGCCTCGTTCGCAAAATTGGTGAGTTCTTTTTCAGCAAGAGATTGTATGTCAGCAGGAGTCTTCGCAGACTCGATCTCCTCCGCTGTCGGCGGTGAAGCCGGCTCGTACTCTTCTTGCGAAATTTTAGGCCGATTATCGGCTTTGGTAGAACTCGCCGTCTTGGACGAATCACCACTTTGAGCCATCGCGATGACTGGCACTAAAAAGAGTCCCAGCGAAGTCATTTTTATCATCGATTTCAGCATCATGGGCACCTTCTAGTCCTCCTCAATAAAGTCTTGATATTTGACAGTAAGGTCTTGGACACGTTGTTGTTCTTGGTCGACCGCAGAATTCACTTTGGCAGTCGTGTCTCGCTTTCGCGCCCAAGCTACGTCAATAATCCCGACGTCAGCTTTCATCACTAAATCATTGAATTGATCAATGACGCTTTGGAGCGAGGCTAGAGCGACCGGACCTAATAGCGATCTCGTCTTTCCAGACAGGTTGTCTTGTTCTTGTTCGAATCGATCGAGCTTCTCAGTTTCAAGCTTTAGTCGTTCTCGAATTCCATCAACTTTCGAGAGAATTTGTCGGTCGAGAGCTCGCTGTAAAGTTTGTAATTCTTGAGCGATGTCTCGGAGGTCCCCACGAACAGCATCTATCGCCGTAAGGCTTGACTGAAACTCAACAGGCAGCTTGCCACGAATCGATTTCAAAAAACCTGACTCTCTCTCGATATTAGCGGCATATGCTTCTCGCAATCGGGCTGCATGGACTCGACCACCGTCACCAGATGAAATTGTTTGCGCAGTCTCAACGCGTTCTCCAAGCTCTTCTGCTTCGTTCTCGAGTTGAATGAGGACGCTACGAATGTCTCGAGCACGCTTACTCATGAGCGCAATCTCTCGGTCTGTCAGCTTAGAGCGATTTTCAGACAGCCAGACCTCTACGGCCGCGACCTGTGAGCGCATCGCAGAAAGGTCAGCATTTTGTCTAAACACTCGCTTTTTCGTCGCATCGTATTTCGCATTGATTTCGTTCGAAGTTTTGCCAACCTGTTTTGTGCTACCAGGTAGATTTCTCACTTCCTTTTCGAGGGACATGCGGCGAGCCCGAAATAGATTAAGCTGAGCGTTCTGCTTTTCGGTGAGATACGGCAAATGAATCCCACGCTCTAGCTGCAGCATTCTACGGTGCGCTTTCAGAAGTTGATTCTCGACAGCGTAGGCACGCGCACGCGCATCTCCAAGCCCTGTGAACATCGTATATTTTTGTTCACCACGGAGTGATTCTTCCATCGTCTTGATCAAATTGCGGCTTTCGCGGAGAAAAGCTTGGCCTTCGCTGAGTTCCTTCATGACATCTACTGCATCGCGAACTGTTTCAGATTGAATAGCCCAATCAATCGCTACGGGAGGCAGCATACCGGCCGCGGCTGACGTACGAGAACGATCATCAACAAGTTGCTGCAGAAACTCGGTCGGATTATTCAATGTTTGTCGAAGCTCTCTTAGTTTTGTTTGAGCCCCACCATATCGGTCGATTATGGTTTGAAAAGTATCATAGGCTGTTTCAGGTGCACCAAGTCGAATCTGCAGGTTGCCTTCAAGAATTCTAGCTTCCGGAAATAGCTTATGGTCAGGGGCAGACGCCATCAGCAACTCAGACATGCGAAGAGCCATATCAAGAAAACGCGCTTTCTCTTCGGGGTTACCAACGTTTTGGTTTGATGCTTTCACGTAAGCCCAGGCCACTTCAAAAAGCATGTCAGAGAAGTGCGGAGATTTCTCATTGATCTCTTGATACGAATCCACTGCGTTCGTAACGTCGCCTTTTTCGTAATAAGCTCGACCAAGAGCCAATTGAGCCAAATCTTTTATCTCATCTGCTTCGACCGCTGAACCGGCCCGTTGCGCAGCTTCTTGAAACTTCAGAATCGCTTCATCGATTTTCCGCATTTGTAATAGGGTGACACCAGCGTAATAGCTTGCTTTAGCTGATGCTTCACCACCGGCAGCAATTCGCGAGAAAACCTCCAGTGCTTTCGAATATCGAATGTCATCTGTCCCTGCTGAGCGAAACAATGTTTTACCATAATGGTAATTAACTTGAGGGTCACTGGCATCGCCAACCCTCATCAATCGATCCACATAAACCTCAACGCCGTCGTAACGCCCGGTCGAATCCGCGATGCCTAGCAAAGCGACAACAACTTCTTTAAGCCTTTGACCGCGTGCTCGAGACAAAAGGTCTTCAAAGAATGACCGTGCTCCAGAAAAGTTCCCCGTTCGTCGCAGAGATTCCGCAAGGTAATAGACGCAATCGTCGTACTGAGGATGACTTCGGTTTTCTTCGTTTTCGACGACATTCATAAGTACAATCGAAGCACGTAGAAAATCGTTCAATAGGAAGTGGACTTTTCCTTCGCGTAAACGTCGCTCAACACTCGCCTCTTCGAGCCCAGTGAGTTGAACACCGTAACCTTTGGCCACTTCATCAAGCTCCCCTCGGAGTTCCTTTACACTCGTGATGAGGGTTCCCAATTGTTCTTGGGCTTCACTCGCACTGAGAGATGATTCGGCCGATGCTGAATTCGCATGAAAAGCTACCGCGGCTGGTAGCACAATAGTGTACACCAAGTGCCGCGCTTTAGATTGGTTATGAGACCTCTTATACATATCGTCGCCTGTAAAAATAGATGCTGAATCGTTGGATTATATAACCCTGAAACTACTCAGACTTTTGCGATGCACCTGAAGCATTCGGCTGATTAGGATCTCGTTTTACTTCAACATCGTAACGAACCGCTGGGCGATCTTTTAGGTCGGTGGTAATACCGCCTTTTTCATATCCTACGATACGAACTGAAGTGACCTTTCCTTCTTCCGCTGTAAATGCGTAGCTTGATCGGATTTTGAATGAGTACCCTTTGACGTAACTGAACACTCCATACCCACTCCCTCGATAAACCATGTTGACGGACAGGTTGTGATTGCCTGGTACGATACTTCCATTGAAGAGTTCTATCTCAGCAACATCATTTAGATCGCCATCGGTATCCGTCTTCGTAAAAATAGGTGCGCCATCAAGCGCATAACTGACACTCTCAAGAACGAATCCAGTACCCATCTCGTTTCGGTGAACAATCTTTGCTTTCGCACCCGCCAATGCACCATTAAGAACGGTTTCGCGCAGCAGCATTAATCGTGCCTTACTACGAAAAATCTTTTCTTTGAGAGAATTAACTCGCTCTTCAAGACCCCTCATTCTGATAACAGCATCGTCCTCACTTTGAGAGGGTGCTTGCGACGGAGCAGCAGCTTCGGTTTTTGCCGAGCCCGCTTCTTGTGCATATGCGTTTACACTGCCGGCCACTACAAGTAGTGACGCGCCAATAAATAAGATCTTTGTACGAATAGTGCCCATATCTTTTTATACCTCGATTGTACCTAAACAACGGCCAGAGACGGTCTGCCAGTGTTCACCTTTATGGTCAATCACTGCACTGCAAATACCCGACTTGAAAGATCATTTCTACAGCGCTGACCAAAGTTCTGTACTCAAAAGCTCACTTCTCCAATTCGTCAGGTTGGCCTGTTTGAGCAATTCGCCAACCGACGATGGGGGAAGGCGTGCGATTTCCTCGAGCACAGCTCCAGAAACAAGAAATGACGGCTCAAGATTTGCGCGCTCCGCACATTTTTTCCTGGCCTCTTTTAATTTGCTAAGTCTTTGTTTTAAATCAGGATCTCTTGATTTTGAACGATGCTTGGACTCGGATCGTTTCCTCGGTGGCATAACCGGGGGTATCTCAGTAGCTCGAAGACCTTGCTCGACGGCTCGCCGCAGTCCATCCACATTCATCTTAGGGGATATACCCCGTACTCGACGAAGTTGACCCAGGCAGTTTTTTGGATTTTCTTGCGCCAGACGCCCAATATCGAGGATTACATCGTTGCCAATTACCCTGAAAGGAGCGCGATTACGGCTTTTGGCTTCTTTTTCTCTCCAAAGGTAGAGGCGGTACACCACTTTTCGGGCGACCGGCTCCAGGCCTGATGCACCGCGTAATTTTCTCCAACCTTCAGGATCGAACTGTTTGGGGCGAGGCTGTCTTTGCCGCAAAAGTTCACAGTCTTCGCCCACCCAGGAGAGTCGACCCAATTTATCAAGCCGCTCGCTCAAGTTCTCGGCCAAACGCAAAAGATGGGCTGTATCCTGTCGAGCGTAGGTAATCTGCTTATGAGTAAGTGGGCGTCGCCCCCAGTCGGATCGCTGTTCTGATTTGCTGATTTTTATACCAAGTACTGACTCGAGAAGACTCGCTAGGCCAAAAGAAGTCATACCGAGACACCGAGCGGCGATAAGAGTATCGAAGAGCTTACCGAATTGAAGATCGAAATCGCGCCGCATCGACAATACGTCGAAATCTCCACCATGAAGTAAAACAGTTCGATGACTTGATTCCAATATGTTCCTAAGCTTTGGAACCAAACCGTGGCTAAGAGGATCGTAGATATAGTCTCGGGTTTGATCGGAGAACTGCATGAGACAAACGCGTTCTTGATAACGGTAAAATGAATCAGACTCCGTATCAAACGCTAGCTTATCCGAGGCACTCAGGCTATCGATCGTTTCGTCTATGAGAGATTCACTTGCCGTTTCGTTGATAAATACAAGTTCTCGTTCTTGCGCTGGTTCAGCCAATGATGCTCTGGAGTCTCATGTGGACGCGTGTCCACGTCAAGCTGACTTTTCGCTCTTCCAACTTTATCTGAGTTACATTTTTCTTTTGGTTACAGCTTGCTATGGGTTTTTCGCACCTACGCCGGCGGGAGCACAGACTGTCACCGGTCAATTAGGTATGGTTGCGACCGCTCATCCCGAAGCATCAAAGGCGGCTGTAGAAATGCTACGTTCGGGAGGAAATGCAATGGACGCTGCCGTTGTCGCTGCCTACGTACTGTCTGTTGTGGAACCTTATAGTGCAGGCATTGGCGGCGGCGGCTTTCTTCTTTACCGCGATGCTAAATCGAAAAAGACGTCTGTAATTGATTATCGAGAAGTCGCTCCAAAACGAGCACATCGGGACATGTATATCGTGGATGGAAAACTCGATTCAAAAAAGTCAGTGGAAGGCATCTTTGCAGTAGCAGTTCCGGGAATGGTTCCCGGCTTGTTTGATGCACAGAAGAAATTTGGAAAAAAAAAGCTCGCGGAGTCTCTGGATGCCGCAATAGATCTCGCAGAGTCGGGTTTCAAAGTGCTCCCAAAATTCTACAGAACGAGCGTTTATCGGCAAAAGTTGCTGCAAAGCCATCCAGAAAGCGCGAAGATTTTCCTCAACGAAGGATCGCCGTATAAAGTCGGTGAAGTCGTTATTCAAAAAGACCTTGCGAAAACTCTTCGAGCACTCAAAGCAAAAGGGCCTGAATTGTTTCGAAGTGGCTGGGTTGCACACGCCATGGTCAATGAAAGCAGAAAACTTGGCGGCTTATTAGAAATAGACGACTTGAAAAACTTTCAAACGAGGTGGCGTAGCCCAATCAGCGTACAATATCGCGGGTATAAAATTGAAACAATGCCACTGCCCTCCTCTGGTGGAACTCATATTGTTCAGCTACTACAGATGCTCGAGATTGACCGGCAGAAGAGAGGCCGAAAGCAACATTGGCTAGATGCAGACGACGTTCATATCCTCGTTGAATCTATGCGCCTCGCCTACGCTGATAGAGCCGAACATCTTGGTGACCCAAAATTCTACAACGCACCTGTCGAAATGCTCGTGAGCCCAAACTATGTTCAAAAGAGGTACGCGTCGATCGATGCCAGCAAAGCGAGACGTTCCTCCGAGGTTTCCGCTGGCAAGAGCGATGACTCAGAACCAAACGAAACAACGCATCTGACCATCATAGACAAAGAAGGAAATGTTGCATCACTGACCCAAACGATCAACTACAGCTGGGGTTCGGGCGTCGTCGCTTCAGGTACAGGTATCTTGCTCAATAATGAAATGGATGACTTTTCCGCTGCTCCAGGTGCACCAAATTCATTCGGGCTTGTTGGCGGCGAAGCGAATAATATACAGCCCGGTAAGATTCCCTTGAGTTCGATGAGCCCGACGATCGTTACGCATAACGATAAGGTCCGGCTCGCTCTAGGCTCTCCTGGAGGATCAACGATCATAACGACCGTTTTGCAGATATTATTACATGTTCTCGACTACGGACTTGATGTTGGATCAGCCATCAATTCACCTCGAATTCATCATCAATGGCTGCCTGACGAACTTAGGCTGGAAGAAGGAGCACTGACCGACGGTATAGTAGAAGAACTTAGACTGCGAGGTCATGTAATCAAACATTATTCCGGTTATTGGGGCGATGCGACGGGTATAGAAATTTTGGATGATGGCAGCAAGAGAGGAGCTGCAGATGCTCGCGGTGATGGAGTAGTAGTCGCAGAATAGGCCGCAACTGTGCTAAGGCAGTTTTTGTGCTGGCATCCTTAGTCAATATTGCAGCTTTATCCGCCGGACTTCACATAGCTGAATCCGGGCCCATTTCATGGATAAAGGATGATTGGCAAATAGCGAAATCTCGAGCGTTGACCGAAAACAAACTCGTCGCAGTCGATGTCTGGGCGACATGGTGCCACACCTGTCTCGCGATGAAGAATTTTGTGTTTACGCAAGCAGCATTCGCTGAACTACAATCGCAGCACGTTTGGTTGGCGCTCGACTATGACCAACCCAAAAACGCCAACTTCTTTCAAAAATATACCATCAATGCTTTTCCAACATTCATGGTCATAGACCCCACGACAGATAATGTTGTGGGACGATGGCTTGGTTCTGGTACTACCGATGAAATGCTGCAATTCTTTAGAATTGCAAAACGAAGCCCAGATAGTTTACTTTCTCAGGTCCAAATAGCCCTCGCCAGTCAAAAATATAAAGACGCTATTGATTTAGTGGAGAGTAATCTCACAACAAAGAAGAACAAGCACGAACAAACGAGACTTTTGTCCGCATATGCGGAAGCACTTCGGAAAACAGACGCCAAGGCTTGCGCGATAAAGAATGAAACTTTTCTCGATCAGGTTGCCAACAATGCGCAGGGTCTTGATTACGTAATGCTCGTAGGCTCCTGTGCGGAATCGGTTCCCGATTCAAATGCGAAGAGTCGAATTCTCTCGAAAATAAGAGACAGACTTGTTCTTGCGCTTCAAAGCAATGATCTCGACATTTCGGCCGACGACCATTCCAGCATTCTTGCGACATTGAGTTCCATCTATAAAGCGTCAGGAAACGAGTTACTTGCACATCGAACCAAGGTGCAACAGATGACACTGCTTGAAAGAGCGGCTCAGGAGGCGCAGTCACCGAGAGCGAAGGCCACCTTCGATGCCCATAGACTCTCTTGTTATCTTAGCCTCGGTGAGCTCGCGAAAGCGGAGCACATGCTGCAAGAAACACAAAGACAATTGCCAAAGGACTTTAATACTCTTTGGCGAATGGCGCTTCTGTACCGACACATGAACCGATACGACGAGGGAATCTCAGCCATCAACAAAGCGCTTGCCTTCGGATATGGACCAAGACGTATCCGTTTATTCTCAGCCAAAATTGATTTGCTGGTCGCGAATAACCAACACAAGGAGGCAAGAGAGGTCTCGAAATTAGCGCGCGCAGAAATCGCATCCCAAGATAAATCTCTCATCAGAACTTATTGGCTGCGTGAACTGGATTCAAAGGAAAAACTGATACAGTGACGTCGTGGTCACTGAGAACGAAGTAGCATATGAAAACATCGAATACTCATTCTCTTGTTGCAACGAGTAACGAACTCGCTTCTGAAAAAATAGTAAGCGTAAGCTTGCAAGGAGAATGTCTGCCAAACGAAACCGTATCGAATTTTCATGCGCGTCAAATTCACTATATTTCAGAAGCGTTTTTCTCCGCAGACACTTCTCCGATGGACTCGAAACAGCTGGAATGGCTCGTGCGAGAGTATTGTGATTTCATGAGCCGAGCGCCGACGAAACAAAGATTTCTTTTTCGAACTGCGGTCACCGTTATTGCTTTTCTATCACCGTTATTTATTTGGAAACTAGGACCGTTTTCGACACTCAGTTTTAATCAACGAATACGTGCCCTTCGACAGTTTGAACAACGTAAGATTGGTAGGATACTCATACCTGTCCGCGCCATTTTATGCCTCATCTATTACGAACATCCTGAGGCAGCGAAGACACTCGGTCTCGCAACAGAGCGGCAACCGCTTACTCAATTGGGGCGTAAATGAGGCAAGTTTATATAGGACGAGAGCATGACGGCCCACTACAGATTGAAGCCGACGTTGTAGTGGTTGGTTCCGGAGCTGGTGGCTCAGTCATCGCGGCACACCTGGCCGAAGCAGGACAACGCGTCGTTGTCCTGGAAGAAGGTGGATACGTGTCTTCTAAAGAGCACGCAGATATGAGACCCAGTCAAAGTCTTCGTCATGTTTGGAGAGAAGCCGGACTGACAATGGCGGTTGGTCTTGGTGAGACACCGATGATCAATGTGATGATGGGGCGATGTGTCGGAGGGTCCTCAACACTTACGGGGGGCGTCTGTTTTCGAATCCCTGAAAATGTTCTCAAAGAGTGGAACCAAAAACACGGGCTTACTGATTTCACACCCAAGAAACTAGAGCCATATTATGAAGAAGTAGAATCGAATATTCACGTGGAACAGGTGCCGATAGAAATGCAATCACGATCAACGCGCCTCTTTGCCAAGGGCGCAAAAGAGCTTGGTTACGAGCTCAAGCCAATGCGTCGAAACACGAAGAACTGCGCAGGCTGGTCATCATGTAATTTTGGGTGTCCACAAGAGTCCAAACTAAGCGTACTCGTAAATTATCTCCCCCGAGCGGAGAAAGCCGGCGCTACAGTTTATTCAGACTGTCTTGTAGAAAAAGTCATTGTGAGAAACGGACGGGCAGCCGGCGTAAGAGGTCGGTTGCTCAATCGAAAAGCGGGCCAGCCAGGAGATACTTTTGAGGTGAATGCGCGGCGGGTCGTTCTCAGTGCGGGTGCGTACTACACCCCTTTGATTCTAAAGAAGAGTAACATTGGTCGGCGCTCAAGAGAGCTTGGTCGTAATCTTACTTTGCATCCGGCTTTCCGGGTGATGGCCAAGTTCGACGAGAAAGTTGATGGTTGGAATGGCGCGATGCAGAGCGCCTATTCGTCCGATTTTGAACCACAGGGGATTCAGCTCAACAGTATCTTTGTCCCTGCGGGCATACTCGTCGCTGGTTTACCAGGGGTTGCATCCGAACACCTCAGGCGGGCGCAGGAAGCGCCGCACCTTGCTATTTTTGGGGTGAATTTACATGACAAGGCCGGAGGCAGGGTTCAAGCGGGATTTGGACGA
>JAYZDF010000001.1:0-10127 GCA_036337945.1 Myxococcota bacterium | reverse complement strand
TTTCTCCAAAGTTTTGAATCGTTTCTCTCGGGCTTCGGCTGACCTCTACCTTCTCTCTACCATCTACCTGTAGCCAAAATCCTTCGATAAACTAATTCGGTGTTTAATGCGCAGCAGCTTCAGCTCCTGACGCATGCGATTTTTCTTCATGATGGTCATGCTCGTGAGCATGCTCATGATGAGCGATGATGTCTTCAACTTCCGCGATGTAAACAGACGACAAGAGCAGGAATACGAATGCTTGTAGGCACGATACGAATAGACCCAAACCTAAAAACGGTAGGGGCAAAGCAAGCGGAAAAATTGAAATGAATACGGCCATAATCATGTGGTCACCAGCGATATTACAAAGCAAACGAACCGAGAGTGAGAAAGGTCGAATGCAGTGTGAAATGACTTCAATCGGCAAAAACAACGGAGCCAGAACCCAGCTCCAAGACTCACCGAGTGGGTTCGCCCTATGTGCGAAATGACCCGCGCCGAGTTTCATCAAGGCATATCCATTGTAATAAAAGAAAACGACAAGTGCGCAAGCGACCGTGGTGTTCCAGTTTTCCGTGGGTGGCAAAAATCCTGGAATCAGACCGAGTAGATTCGAAAACAAGATGAAGAAACCAAGCGTCCCTAAAACAGGAAAGTGACGAATCGCTGTCTTGTACGGCATCGTGAATTGCATGACCGTAAGAACAAAATTCATGACGATTTCAACGATGGTTTTCGCTGAGAAGCGACCATCAGGAAGAATATCATCATTGCCGGTAACTTGGCCTCGCGCCAGCAATGCAAGCACGGTCAAAAACAAGATCACGAATATTGCCGCTGCTAAGTGCTGAATAATTGCGTGACCGCCCATAACTCCATGGAATGTATTTTCCACGTATGTATTTAGGTCCGCGTAGCCTGGAATGTAACTCAACCAACTCTTGCCTGGTGGCATTTCCTCAACCTCTCTTTTCGTCCTTTTCGAGTTCAGCCAGGATTCGCGCTTCTTCGCGTTCCATGACTTCTTTTGCCTCGGGCGAGGACGTCGCCTTATTTAGTCCCAAGGTCAAACCTAAAATGGACCCACCAATGCCTAAGGCCGTTCCACTAGGGGATAACTGTAATTTTATGAGTCCATACCAGAAGCCAAAACCCACAAGACCAAGCTTGACGAGCATCACGGTGAGCATAGATAGCTTCTCCCGAGTTTGGGTCTGTTCAGCAACCAAGCCCGTTACAACGTAAATCAGGCCGATAAAACTGGTTCCAGCAAGGGTTCCCCCGAATATCGCGCCCAACGCAGCAGCTTCCCCATCGAACATTGTGGCCAAAACCGTTGCGACAACCACTGAGAGAATCACTGAAGATATCCCGGCTTTCATTAGGATCTTTCTCATGAACTCTCCTCTTTATCCATCTCGTCGTTCATCTGTTTGACGGCCTTATACAGAGACCAAAACCCCGCGCAAACGCCCAAGATAAAACCACCAAGGGTAAATACGGGATTAGTGTCCAAGGTTTTATCTAACCAATATCCGCCGCCTAAACCCGCCAAGGACGTCATCGCAAACTCAAGACCAATTGAGCTTGCGCGACTTGCTTTGACGATCTGTCGTCTCGGATCAGAACTGTCTTTCACTCGGCCTCAAACCCTCTGACTCTTCGTTTTCGCTTTTCAGCGTACGCAGTGTCAAAGGTCGAAATAGCGACTATCGTCGCCGCCTGAGCCGGTCAACCAAAACCGCCACTGCCATACATAAGGACCGAAAGGCACGCCGGCCCAGCAGTTTCCGTTCGCAAGGTGTGTGCACCGAACTGAACCGGCTCAAAACCTGCTTGTTTCGCAGCTTCAATTTCCGATGAGGTGAGTCCGCCCTCTGGACCAATCAAGATTTCAGCACTTTGAACCGTACTCGGCATCAATCGCTCCGCATTGAGCGACAGGCAAAAAGAATGCTCTTCACGAGGAAGTTGAAAAACAGCCTCAAGCGGCGCAATAGGCTGAATCTGTGGTCGCCACATTCTGCCAGAAACACGAACCGCATCCTCCGCGATGGTTTTCCAGCGCTCAAGTCTTCCTTTTTGGTGAGCGACGGAACGCGCACAAACCACGGGGTGAATGCACGTAACCCCAAGTTCCGTCGCTTGGCGAATCACCGAATCCATTTTGTCTCCTTTGGCGATCCCTTGAATAAGCGTGAGCCGCGGGCCTTTTGGAGCAGGCTCTTTGACGATGTTCGAAATATGAATCGTCTCTGCGTTAATGATTTGAGCGTGCGCAGATACACCTGCACCATCGCTCACAAGCATATTGTCGTTTGGCCGTAACCGCAGCACTCGGCGAACATAGTGAGCTAACTCGGTAGATAACTCATAGTTTCCGGGAACAATCGCTCCCGCAGGAAGGACGAGTCTCCTGATCACTTCTTCCTCATTTCCAAGCGCGCCCATTCACCCTCAACGGCATGCTCAACGTACTCAAGCCCGCAAGATTCGTAGGCTGCTTGAACATCTGCAACCTGACGTTCAAGAATTCCCGACAGGACGACAGAGCCTCCTTGCTTAGTTGCTGCTACAATTTTCGGCGCTAAGTGAATGAGTGGGTCTCGTAAAATATTTGCCACGACCAGCTCGAACTGCTCTTGCAAGATATCGGGGTCGTGACCACTGAGTTCCAATTGGTCGCTCAACCCGTTTCTTTGCGCATTTTCGCGTGCCACAACCAATGCGTCTGGGTCGTTATCGGTGCCAACAACTCGAGTCGCCCCATTCATGATTGCAGCCATCGCCAAAATCGCTGTGCCAGTGCCAACATCTAGCACACTCGCTGGTACCGTTCCTTCGACGATACGACGCAGACATAAGCTCGTGGTTTCATGGCGTCCCGTACCAAACGCCATACCCGGATCAACAACAAGAACTTGTTCCGCTTCAGGCGGGGCTTCGAGCCAACTAGGCACAATCCAAAACTTTCCGAAGCCGAGAGGATGAAAATGAGTACGCCAATGCGTTTCCCAATCGATGGGCTCCACCTCATTGATCTGAACTTTTTCGATTGTGAGACCCGTAGAGACGGCGCAAGTCTGCACCGTTTCGCCAATCGTTTCCCGATCGATTTCAGGGGGGAAAGAGGCGATAACCAACATTTCAGTACCTTCGCCCCTTTGCTCCGTGCCGGCCACACCCGCTTCAAAAAGTGCGGCGGTAAAGAGTTCGACTTTTAATTCTGTTGCCTTTTCGAGCGAAATTTCAACCGAGGACCAATTAGACACAGGAGGGCTGTATCATTTTTGCTCTTTGAAAGCATTAAGCTTTCCGACCTGGAACTCAGCGGGGTTCAGTAATGGCTAGCTTGCCTGGGCGGTAATTGAATTCTGACCGAATAATGCCTGCAAATGTCTCGCCGTCGACACCTACAACCGTCGCAGTCAAAGTCCCTGCAACAATCTCTTCAACACCCGTGTCTTCCGGGAGCTCTGACACTTTAAACTCATCGAAGATAATTATACCCGACGAAGCGACAAGGGTCGGTCTATCTGGGCAGGTCTGAAACAGACTGAGGGTTACATTGATATCGGTGGAGGACTGGGAAATCACCTTCGAGAAGGGTCGCTCTTCTATTTCACGAAGTTCAGATAATTCGTCTATCCTGACTGCGAGGCCGTCGGTTTCTTCCAATTCAATCGCATACTCTAGAATATTTAGAGTCAGCGTATCCTTAAAGCGCCTTGTTCCAAGAAAGCCTGCGTCAAATCGGTAATCCTGTTTTTCAAAATCACCACTTGGCCGACATTCAGCAATCGCAAAACTCCCTTCTACGAAACCTTCGCCGTTCTCCGGGCTTGAGCATCCGGCCGCTAATATCGAGCACGTGATGAGAACAAGCCGCTTCACGGAGAGCATTGTAACAGGAGTCCTCCCAAATACATATTTTATAACGATTCAGAAGCTTCTTCGGCTTCCACGACAGAAATCACTGATTTATCGTATTGGATGATGTCTTTAGCCAGCGCATGAACATCTTGAGTTGTCACAGCCATAATTCTTTCCGTGAATTTCGAGTATGAATCATAGCCTAGACCATAGGCTTCGCTCAGTGCCATCGCTGAGCATCGAGAACTTGCGCGTTGCAAGGATACCTCGTGACTTCCTGATAGATATCTCTGTGCACGTTCGAGTTCCTCGGGTGTAATTCCATTTTGAACTAGTTTATCAAGCTCAGACCGTATGCCCGTCTCTGCTTCTTCCAGTTTAGACTGGGCTGTTCCCATATAAACACCAAAGTAGCCAGGAGCTAGGCCTTCTTGTGAAAAAGCGCTCACAGAATAACACAGCGATTGCTTATCCCGTAGTTGGAGGAAAAGCCGTCCACCTTGACCACTCATCACAGAGCAAAGAATATCCATTGCCCAACGCCTGGAATCTTTCATCGACAGACCAGGAAAGCCCATCACGAAATGAGCTTGTTCTCTTTGTCGCTTTGAGCGAATCGTCCGGGTTTTCGTTTGAAAAATTTCTTCCTCAGGCATCACGAATCGCGGTGCATTACTCTCTCCTTTGTGAGAACCAAAAGTTGATTTGAGTAGATTCAAGGTTGATGAGACATCAACCGCACCGACAACCGATATAACCATCCCTTCCGGATTCAATTGAGAATGAACCGCAGATAAAATATCTTCTCGAGATAACTTGGTCACGGATTCGTGCGTTCCCAAAGCTGTCATTCGATAAGGGTGCTTTGCCCACATCTCATTCGCAAACTGCATAAATGCAACTGCGGACATATTATCTTGTCTTGAAGTTATATCTTCAAGTTGCACCTTTCGTTCACGCTCAATTTCTTCCTGTTCAAATTGAGAGTCAAAGAGGCACGCCGAGAAAATATCCATTCCGCGGGTAAAATTTTCCGCGAGGAAATCGCCACGCATACCTAGAGAATTCTTGCCGCCAACACCTGTTAGGCCTGAGGCTGACGAATCCATCAATTCGGAGATTTGCTCAGCTGAATACTGAGAGGTACCTCGAACGAGTAATTCTGCTGCCAGGTGAGTGACTCCGTTAGTCTGCTCGGTCTCAGCAAGTAGTCCGCCCATAGCCGCGACTCGAACACTTACGAGTGGAACTGCTCTATCTTCTCGTACCAACGCAGTCATACCGTTTTCGAGAATAACTTTAGCGACGCGTTCAGGCCCCAATTCAATGGACTTTTTTTGGGCTGAATTTTCGCTCAGCAATTCTTGAGCAATCTTTTTCGCAGTCTCCTCAGTAATCGACTGTTCTTTCGATTCGGGCGCTAGGAGGGTCACTGTCATACCATCGGCGCGTAGATATTTCGTGGCCACCTCTTGAATCTGTTTCAGATCTACAGCCCGGATATTTTCATAATACGCTTCTGCATATTCAGGGTCGCCACCGACAAGTTCAAAATATCCGATCTGCCGAGCCATCCCTTGAACGGTCTCTTTGGAATACACCGCATCTGAAAGAACGATGGTCTTGGCTTTCTGTAACTCCGTCTCTGTGATTCCGTTCGCGCGAATCTCTGAAATAACTTCTAGGATCGCTCTGTACGTTTCTTCAACGGTATCGCCGTGAATCTGTGCTCCAGAAATGATCATTCCTGGATCTTGCGGCGTATAAGAGGAGCAATAACAAACATTAGCAACCTGCTTTTCTCGAACTACTGAGCGAAACAATCTAGAACTCTCACCTGCGCCAAGAGTTATCGACAGCAGGTCGAGAGCTGGCGTGTCTTCATCTCGAAGCGACGTTGCATGCCAACCAATATTTAGATGAGTTTCTTGGATATCTTTGGTGTCATATTTCCATCTAAACTCAGATTGACTTGGCTCCTTACTTCTCGGCCGTTCTGGTAAGCCATCACCTTCAGGAGACGATTGAAATAACTGATTCGCTCGACTTACGACGTTGTCCGTCTCAACGTCTCCAACAACCACCAAGCACATATTGTCAGGGCGATACCACTTTCGGTAAAAGTTCAGAATTTTGTCACGGGTAAATGACTTGACGGTATCTACGTACCCAATCACCGGTCGAGAATAAGGATGTTTAGAAAACGCGGTTTTGAATAAGTTTTGAAACGCTACGCGACCCGGCATATCGTTGCCGCGTCGCACCTCTTCGAGGACAACCTCCAGTTCCTTTTCCAGCTCGTCTGCCTGAAAAGAAGAGTTTTGGACAGCATCAGCGAGAACGTCCAAACCTGTCTCAAATTCCTGGCTGGCCATCGTCACATGATAGACCGTTTGATCGAAGCTGGTGAACGCGTTGATATTGCCACCGGCAGATTCGATTTCGGTCGCTATGCTCCCTACGGGCCTTGTATCAGTCCCTTTGAACAGCATGTGCTCATGAACGTGTGCCAGACCGGCTTCATCGGGTAACTCATCCGCTGAGCCCACACGTACCCATACTTGTATTGAAGCAACTCGGCTCGCGTGGTTTTCCTGAACAATTAATTTGAGACCGTTATCTAAAGTGGTTTGAAACATCTATTTCTGAACAAACGAAAATCAGCGCTTGTCGTCAAGTGTCACGACAAAATCAAAGCTCAGAAAAGCAGAGGTATTGACTCAAGATGAGCTTTTGGCGATTGATAGCCCGCTATGAGTGCTGGCAAACCTTCAAGACCAAGCCGTCTAGTTCAAACTTTTGTAGTGATCGCCGTAGCCCTTACAGGTCTCACAATATACTACTTTCCAACCTTGGAGCTTGTCTGGAAGATTGCAAACCCTCAAAAGAAAGAGCTACCCATCGCGTCAATCCTTGTCGCCGACACATCTACAACAGCCAAAAGCTATGAGGCTCGTCTTACGCAACAACTCGATTTAGAGCCACTCCGCAAAAATTTTCAGCCGCAGCAATATGCGAGCTATTGTGGCGTCGCGAGCAGCGTTATCGTCTTACGTGCTTTGGGTAAAAAGGACGTCACTCAAGACAATTTCTTCATTGAGAAAACAGAATCAATTCACGCACGTTATGACACTTTTTTTGGTGGAATGACGCTTGAGCAGCTGGGCGGACTGCTGCGAGCACATACAGTTTCCGCGAAAGTATTCCATGCTGAAGACTCATCCGTAGACGAGTTTCGTCAACTGGCTATGAAGAATCTATCCGAAAAGGACAACTTTGTTTTGATCAATTATCTTCGCAAAGCGATTCAACAAGAATCTGGTGGTCATATCTCACCGCTGGCTGCCTATGACGAAAAAAGCGACCGATTCTTGGTTCTTGACGTGGCGGAGCATAAGTATCCCCCAGTTTGGGTAAAGACGAGCGCTCTCTTCAAGTCTATGAACACAACCGACTCTGACTCAGGAAAGACTCGCGGGTTCGTTTTAGTCGATCGTCGCTAAGAGCGTGCGATTTATTCTTTTGCTGGGGTTGATGTTGCCACAGAGGCCGTCTTGGTAATGTTTTCCTCACCGTCTATGATCTTCAACAGAGAAACGACGTTCTCACTGAGGCTACCAATTTCGCCAACCGCATGCTTTGCCTGAGCGGCAATTTTCGATTTAGCTTCTTGCGCTTGTTTGAAAAAGTTCAACGACTCATCAAGTTTGGTTTTTGCAGCAACCAAGCTTTCGCGGCCTTGGAAGAAAGACACTTCTCGATATAGCTCATCCAGGTCCGCCTTTTGTTGGCTGCTTGTTACCGGTAAGATGGCGGCTCGTTCCAACAATGGTATCGCCGCAGCGATGGATTTCTTGGTGTTTCTCTTTACATATGTTTTTGACCAGTTGAGTAAGTGCCCCGCAAGGGCTTGGTCTAAATCAGCCCGTTCAGAGAAGCTCGCTCGCTCTAGCTTGGCGGAAAATCCCGGAATTTTCAGAGGCGCATAAGCAGCAGTTAAAGCGGCATCATTTTGCACATACGCAACTTCACCCAAGGGTAAAAAGCGCCCTTTTTTGACGATGAGTTGTCCCTGCTCGGGAACCAGAAAGTAGGTCCTCGCATTCTTTTCAGAGAGAAGATAGAGCACAGCACCGAGAAGCGCCAAAACAACTATTCCTGTGAAAAACCTAGAGATTTTTTGTTTCGTATTGGTGGGCCTTTTTTGAGGCGACGATTGGGATCCGCCAAATTCTTCGTCATCGTCAAACACGTTAAGACCACTTTGGCTCGGTTCTCGCTCGTTGTAAAGATTTGGTCAAAAACAGCTTAAAATCCATCATTTCAGAGGATTTCGGTGCCGTTTAGAACTAATTCTTTCGCCTCGGGGTATGGATCAGACATCTGGCTGGGTCGGGGCCTGAAAGTGGTATCCGGAGTCGCTCGTTTTTTCCGTATGGGCTAGCGTTAATCTCGAACTGATCCCAAGTGGTCCGGCGCTTTAGGATCGTTTTCAGCTTTGGAGCGCAAGCCGCTAGAATGCGTCGGCGAGCCGAACTAGCATGCCCCTTCGTTCCTTTTCTTGCGAGTGCAATATCCACAGGCAAAGCCAGTTGGGGTTCAGCCTTGCGGATGTCGACCAAGACCTTCGCCACTAATTTCGACTTTTCACTATCACGTACAGAACGCAGAAGCTCCTCTCTGGCGTGAGTCAATTTCTCAAGCTTTGATCTTGTTTTCTGAAACAGAGCGCTTCTCGCTTGTAGAGCCAGCAAGTTCTTAACTTTACCACGTTTTTTTTGAATTTCGAGGAGCAGTTCATATGGATTGACTTCAAGTGGCTCTTTCTTTGCTAGCGTAACAGCTAAGGTCTTTGCTTGTTCGAATTTTCCGGTTTGCACAAAGGCTCGAATTGCGAGGGCTAGTAATTTTGGATGATCATCTGCCTGCTTCAAGGCTTCGCCTGCAAGGTCGGCTAACGTGTCATCTTCTTCCGCAAAATGAAGAGCTATAATTAGCCGCGCCTGGAGAAGCGCTTGCTTCAAAGAGACATCTCGTACTTCGGTCAATTTTTCAGATTTCGCTTTCGCTTTCGAAAATTTCTTTAGTCGAGTCAAGAGCACGACCTCGGCGACTGCGGCATCTATGGACGCTGGCTGCGCCTTAGCGATACGCTGGACACGACGTAGAGCCCTCTTTGAAGCAGTGCTGTTATCAAGAAGTACCAATAATCGAAGTGCTGTATTTCTCAGATTTGGTTGCCCCAAAGACTCTTCAGCCCATCGGTACACTTCATTCCTTCTGCCTGCCTGGTTGAGGGCTGAATAAATTCTCGAAACATAAACGCCAGACTCATCTTCATTCGTGACGTACTGGGAAGCATATCTTGCGAGGCCTACGGCGGGGTCAGGAGAAAAGGCCTCGTCCAGCGCCGATGCCGCTTTGCGGATTGCGGTAACCAAGAATCGGTCTGCTTTTTCGGGCTGGTCTGCTTGTCCAAACGCCAAAGCTGCCAGAAACAACGTTCTCGCGGATGCTGATTTGTCAGCTGCGGCTTTGGCTAGGGTCGTTTTCGCTTTGGCATAGCCCCCAGGAAAATGAACGTGGGCCATGGCTTGGTAGGCAGGTAGATCAGCCCGATTTAGAATTCTTATTGCGGATCGAAAATTCCCAACCCAAAGTGTGGCCAACCCTAACGTTCGTTGCAGTGGGATCGACTCAGGATCGAGCACCGCTATTCGCTGCAGCTCGATAAGACTGTTTCGATCACGTTGCATCAAAATGGCCTCGACGGCAGAAACGAATCGCTCCGTCGGCTTCTGCGGAACTCGAGGCGTAGAATTCGCGGATTTGAGACCAAGTGTGAGAGCCAGAAAGATTATGAGGACCTTGCTCCAGTTCCCTCTCAATGAACTATAACCCTCGGAAAACCATGAATCTATAGACAGTTCATCTCTTGTTTTTCCAAATTTCGAATGTCGATTTGCGCCCTGAACCATCCAAGCTTCCGTCTCGACAAACTATACAAAAGGTCATCGATAGGCAAAAAAGGCTCCCACGACCAACCGCTATTGAAAATCTCCTCGGCAAAACCTGCACAAAAAACAACCTTGTAGCCGATTCGTTGGCTCTGAACTCGTCCTTTCAACCGGGCGGGTTTTCTCGAAGTTCATTAATTCACAGCGTTTCCAACAGAATTGGTGGACAAACGGCTAACGCTTCGCCATGACGGAGCGGAAATTTGTTTCGGAGCACCCAATAAATGTCAAACGCACCCATATTTCTGATGCTTC